>JBKECN010000042.1:0-63906 GCA_047974565.1 Actinomycetales bacterium | reverse complement strand
CCTGGGTGACGTTGTGCCGACTCGGGCTGCATCTGGGTCGAGGGCCTGGCTGCCAAACGTGACCGTGGTGACGTTGTGCTCGGTCGGGCAGCGCTAGATGTGACCTGGGGTGGCCAACCGTTACCCGGGTGACGTTTGTCGGGCTCGCTGCCTGTGGGTCGGGTGACGTTGTGCCGGCTGGGGCTGCATCTGGGCCGTTGGCCGGGCTGCCAGAGGTGACTCGGGTGACGTTGTGCCACTCGGGCAGCATCTGGGCTCAGGCCGGGCTGCCCAAACGTGACCTGGGTGACGTTGGGCCGACTCGGGCAGCCTCTGGGCCGCAGGCCCGGCGGCCAAACGTAACCCAGGTGACGTTGTGCCGACTCGGGCAGCGTTAGATGTGACCCCAGGCGGCCAACCGTGACCCGGGTGACGTTTGCCAGCTGGGCCCCGGGGTCTGCGCGAGGCGAGCCGACGGCCTGCCACCAACGTCCCAAACCGGGTCGCTCAGCCGAGGCCACCGCATCGCGGGCCATCTGGCACAATGGAGCGCTGAACCCGTCGGCCGGGCCCCTCTACCCCTGCCGTCGAGTCCATGTACGAGTCGGGGAGTGGTCGCGTGTCCCCACCGTGGCCCCGCCGACTCGGCCCCAGAACCCAGAGGAGTAACCACACCCGTGGCCGTCAAGATCCGTCTCAAGCGGATGGGCAAGATCCGCACCCCGTTCTACCGTGTCGTCGTCGCTGACTCCCGCACCAAGCGGGACGGTCGGGCGATTGAGGAGATCGGCAAGTACCACCCCACCGAGGAGCCCTCGCTCATCGACATCAACTCCGAGCGCGTGCAGTACTGGCTCGGGGTCGGCGCCCAGCCCAGCGAGCAGGTGCTCGCCCTGCTCAAGGTCACTGGCGACTGGCAGAAGTTCAAGGGCCTGCCCGGCGCCGAGGGCACCCTCAAGGTCGCCCAGGCCAAGACCGACAAGCAGGCCATCTTCGAGGCGGCTGTGAAGGAAGAGGACGGCCCGGGTCTGGCTCCGGCCACCACGGCCCGCAAGAAGGACGCCTCTGCCGAGGCGCCGGCCGAAGGGTCGTCCGAGGCCGGCGAGTCCTGATCGTGCTCGCCGATGCGCTGGAGCACTTGGTTCGGGGGATCGTCGATCATCCCGACGACGTCGTCGTCACCGAAAAGCCTCAGCGGCGGGGCTCGCTCCTCCAGGTGCGGGTCCACCCGGAGGACCTGGGCCGGGTGATCGGCCGGCAGGGTCGTACTGCCAAGGCTCTGCGGACTGTGCTCGGTTCGGTGGCCACGTCCGGATCGGTGCGCATCGACGTCGTCGACGTCGACCGTCACTGACTCTGGTGACTGGACGCCCACCTGGCAGGTGCGGGGCCAGCACCCGAACCCTGAGTGGTGAAGCCGTTGGTTGAGTTGGTTATCGGGCGGGTGGGCCGTCCGCACGGAGTGCGCGGAGAAGTGAGCGTGCACCCGTTGACGGACGATCCCACCCGCCGTTTCCGTGTCGGCGTCGTCTTGCAGGCCGGCAACCGGCAGGTTGAGGTGGAGTCTGTGCGGCATTCCGGCGGTCGGCTGCTGCTCGGTCTGGTCGGGGTGCACGACCGCGACAGTGCCGCAGAACTCACCTCGCGCCTTCTGGTAGCCGAGGTCGATGATGCCGAGGAGACCGGCGAGCCGGATGCCTGGTTCGACCACCAACTCATCGGCCTCCAGGCCCGCCTGCAGGACGGCACGGTGATCGGTCGGATCGAGCGGGTGGACCACGGAGCCGCGCAAGATCTGCTCGTCGTCGGGGCCTTGGACGGGGCGGGACGGCAGTCGCTGGTGCCCTTCGTCGCCGCGATCGTGCCGGTGGTTGACGTGGACGGCGGATTCGTCGTCCTGACCCCACCGGGTGGCCTGCTGGACGACATCTGGCCAGCTGACGCGGCCGAGGCCGACTCGCAGGGGACGCACTGAATGCGCGCCGACGTGGTGAGCATCTTCCCCGAGTACCTTGAGCCGCTGCGTCTGTCGCTGATCGGCAAGGCGATCCGCACCGGGCTTCTTGATCTGCACGTGCACGACCTGCGGGCGGTCACCACCGATCGGCACCGAACCGTGGACGACACCCCGTTCGGGGGCGGGGCCGGGATGGTGATGACTCCCGAACCCTGGGCGCAGACCCTGGCCGCGATCCACAGCCAGGGGCAGGAGACCGGGGCCCGGCCACGGTTGCTCGTGCCCGCACCCTCCGGCCGGCCGTTGACCCAGGAGTTCGCCTACGCCCTGGCCGCCGAACCGTGGCTGGTGATCGCCTGCGGCCGGTACGAGGGCATCGACGAACGGGTCCTGCAGTGGGCCGAGGCCGACTTCGAGGTCACCCCGGTGAGCATCGGGGACTATGTGCTGTGCGGTGGGGAGGCAGCCGCCCTGGTCATCCTCGAAGCCGTGGTGCGGCTGCTGCCGGGCGTGCTGGGCAACGCCGACAGCCTGGTGGAGGAGTCGCACACCGGCGGCCTGCTCGAGTACCCCCTCTACACCAAACCCGCAGACTGGCGAGGGCTCGAGGTGCCGGGCGTGCTGCTGTCGGGTGACCATGCAGCGATCGCAGCCTGGCGGCACGATCAGCGGCTGCGTCGCACGCTGGCCCGCCGTCCGGATCTGCTCAGCCCCGCCGACCTGACCGGAACCCTCGACCTGCCTGACCCGGCGCTCGTGCTTGATGTCGTCGGCCCCGCCAGCCAGGCCGAGGCTGTGCAGAACGCACCCCGCCATGAGGTGCCGACGACCCAGTCCGATCCGTCGACCGGCGCTGGCCCGCACCGCGGGGCAGAAGCGGCGGACGCTGAACCCGACTCCAGCGACTTGACCGTGGTCGGGGACAGCACCTCGGATAGCCCGGTGTCACGCTCACGCGAGGTCTCACTCGGGGCAGGCCCGCCCGACGCCCACTCGCAGGACGCCGGCACCTCGGTCACCGACAGCCGCAAAGGCCCGATGCCGGGAGTCTGGACGGACCCACAACTTCAGGTCCGATTGGCTGTCCCCGCGGACGCCGGGGAACTGTTTGTCCTGCAGCGGGCCTGTTGGCTGGACGAGCAGCAGCAGAATCCGGACGTGGTGATCCCGGCACTGGCGGAGTCCCTCGATGACGTGCGGACCGGGCTCACCGAATGGGTCACCTTGGTAGTCCGGGTCGGTGGACGCCTGATCGCCTCGGGACGCGGCCAGTTCCGCGCGGACGACGGCACGTGGCACGTCGGGCGGTTGATGGTGGCGCCCGACCTACGCGGACGCGGGCTCGGGCGCTGGTTACTGGGTGCGGTGGAGGGGCTGGCCCCGTCCGAGGCCACCAGATACGAACTGTTCACCGGCGCCCGCAGCACCGCCAACCTGCGCATGTACCGGCGCGCGGGGTACCGGCCCGCTGGTGGGTTCGTCCCTGAGGGTGCAGTGATGCTCGCGCGCCGGATCGGATCTCGCGCTCCAGCTCGCTAGCCCCCGTGCGTGCGACCTAGGCCAAGGCCCAGGTGTCCTGCCGCCTGGCGGGCGCCCTGGTGATGATCGCGTCCCGGGCGGGGCCTGGCCACGCCAGGTGCAGGCTCGGGGCCGACGCGACCCGGATCGTCCAGGCTCGGACGGCCCGGCAGGTCCAGCGATTTTCCCTGGCCGAGCCGACTGTGGCAGACTTGATGGCTGTGCCTGTTGCCGGGTGCGACCCCTGCCGCAGGGGGGCGTCGTCAGACTCCGGCACAGCAACCACTGACGGACCGGTCGGCTCAGCCCGGCCCAGCGCGCGCGTGTGACCTGTGGCACCGCGGGAGGACATCATGCACATCCTGGATCAGCTCGACTCTGCCTCGCTCCGTTCCGACATCCCGGATTTTCGCCCTGGCGACACCGTGAAGGTGCACGTCAAGGTCGTCGAAGGTAACCGGTCCCGTATCCAGGTCTTCCAGGGCGTGGTGATCAGCCGCCAGGGGGGTGGCGTGCGCGAGACCTTCACCGTTCGCAAGGTCAGCTTCCAGGTGGGTGTCGAGCGCACCTTCCCCGTGCACTCCCCGATCATCGACAAGATCGAGGTCGTCACCCGCGGTGACGTGCGTCGCGCCAAGCTGTACTACCTGCGCAACCTGCGCGGCAAGGCCGCCAAGATCAAGGAGAAGCGCGAGACCCGCTGACGGCTTCGCCCTTCGGCCGACCTGCCGGGGTGGGATCATGATCGGCGGGCCTGTCTCGCCTGGCGGGCTCCCGCCCTCGCACCGGCTGACGATGTCAGGTTCTGCGGCAACGGCGGGATACGCGGTGGACCCACACCGTGTTTCGCCATGGGTGCCGCTCAGGCTCGCTGGGGTCCGAGTGCGTGTGCAGGTAACGTGGCGATCGGCTTCAATCGGCCGGTCGGGTCAGCCATTCATGAGAGGGTCACGCGTGTGAGCGAACCCGTCCGCGACGATCAGCCAGCGGCCGAACTGCCTGAGGAGGTTCCTCAGCAGCGTCCGCGTCGGCGCAGTGGCTTGGTGGCCTTCCTGCGGGAGACCGCGATCGTGCTGGTGACGGCGATCGTGCTGAGCCTGCTGATCAAGACCTTCCTCGTGCAGGCCTACTTCATCCCCTCCGGGTCGATGGAAAGCACTCTCGAGGTCAACGACCGGGTGCTGGTCTCGCTGTTGGAACCGGGGCCGTTCGCTCTCGATCGGGGCGACATCATCGTCTTCAAAGATCCGGGAGACTGGCTGGGAGGGCAGGTGGCTCCCACGCGCTCGGCCGCTCAGCAGACCGTCGTGAACGTGCTCACCTTCATTGGTGTCTTTCCCCATGACTCCGGCAAGCACCTCATCAAACGGATCATCGGACTTCCCGGTGACCATGTCGTGTGTTGCGATGCAGATGGTCGAATCACGGTCAACGGCGTCGGACTGGATGAGGACTATCTCGACACCGGCACCGAGCCCAGCGCCATGCAGTTCGACGTCGTCGTCCCGGACGACAGCGTCTGGGTGATGGGGGACAACCGGGACGAGAGTGCCGACTCGCGCTACCACCAGGACCTCAACAAGGGGGCCCTGAAGGAGGAGTTCATCGTGGGTCGCGCGGTGCTGCTGTTCTGGCCCTTCAGCCGCTTCACCACACTGTCCAACCACGAGAGGGTCTTTGCGGACGTTCCGACTCCGTGAGCAGGCGTCGCCTGCCCGAGTGTGCCGTTGCAAGCGGAGGAAGGATCCCAGTGAACACTTCTGCGTCTCACAGACGCATTTGTGTTCAATGGACCGAGCCGCCGAGCCGCATGCCCGTATTGGTCGAGGCCGGCGTGGCCGTGAGTTGAGCGGCCCTTGGTGCCTGAGAGGCTGACGATGCCTCGGGTTGGTTGTCCGTGGTGTCCGCGGGGCCGGCGTTCCCCCTGAGGCTAAAGGGGTCGTGATGCTGAGGCGTGGGCGGAACGGGTATGCCAAGGTCGTCGTAGTGCCGACTTCGGCATGCCGTTGTGGGCGCCTCAGGTCCGGGCCACGCCGCTGGCTCCTGGCACGAGACCACCAACACCTGGGGAGTCCCGCGCGACATAGAGTTCGCCTGAGGTAGAACTGATATAACGCCCCTGCCCACTTTCGATCTGGTGATGCACCTGCCATGACGCGAAACTTCCGCGCCGTCTCGACCCGTCCGGCATCCACCCGGCCGACCCTTCGGGTGGAGCGTTCCCTGCTCCGTTCCGGACACACCCTGGTCGGTGGAATGGACGAAGTGGGTCGTGGTGCCCTGGCTGGTCCGGTGACGGTCGGGGTGGTCGTCGTCGATGCGTCCACCCGCTCAGCTCCACCAGGCCTGCGGGACTCCAAACTCCTCACCCCGCACGCCCGGGAGGCGCTGGCTCCGCGGGTCCGCCGGTGGGCACCGGCCTTCGCGGTGGCCAGTTCAACCGCTGCCGAGGTCGACCGCTACGGGATCATCGCCGCGCTACGGCTGGCCGGTACCAGGGCGTTGAGCAGTCTGCCGGTGCTGCCCGGGCTCGTGGTGCTGGACGGCAATCACGACTGGCTCACCCCACCCGCGCCGGCGCTCTTCGAGGACGATGAGCTCACGGGACGGACTCCACCGCCGCTGCCTGAGTTGCAGGGGCCGGCCCCCGCGGTTCAGACGATGGTCAAGGCGGACCTGAGGTGCTCCGCGGTAGCTGCCGCGTCGGTCCTGGCTAAGACCAGCAGGGACGCGGTGATGGTGGCCCTGGCCGACGAGCATCCAGAGTTCGCCGTCTTCGGTTGGGCCAGCAACAAGGGATACAGCGCCGCAGAGCACCTCGAGGCGCTGCGCCGGCACGGGCCTTCTCGACTGCATCGCCGCTCGTGGCGGTTGCCCGGCACTTGGGACGTCCATCCGGACGGGGACGATGCAGAGCCTGCGGCGGTTCAGCCGGGCATCTCGGACGGGGCCCCAGCGGGCGAGTGGGCGCAGGTCGAGCCCGGGCGGTCGGAGTGTGAGGTCTCAGGGGCGTCCCGGGTCGGCGAGACTGCTCAGCATGCGATGTAGGTCGGTCAGGCGATGTAGGCCAGTCTGGCGGTCTAGGTCAGTCAGGCGAACGTCGGCGCGCGGTTGGCGCCGACGCGGGGATGGACAAGGCACGACACGGAGGGACTGTCATGAGCGCTGAGGATCTCGACAACTACGAGACCGAGATGGAGTTGGCGCTATACCGCGAGTATCGCGACGTGGTGCATCTGTTCAGCTACGTGGTGGAGACCGAGCGTCGGTTCTATCTGGCGAATGGCGTGGACGTGGTCCCTCGGGGCGCCGACGCTGAGGTGTACTTCGAGATCACCCTGACCGATGCCTGGGTGTGGGATGTCTACCGTCCGGCGCGGTTCGTCAAGTCCGTCCGGGTGGTGACGTTCAAGGACGTCAACGTCGAGGAGTTGGCCAAGTCGGACCTGGAGTTGCCGAAGGCTGGCCCATTCGGCTCCTAGCAGGCCACCCACGGCAGGGGCGCGGCGGGGATGACGAGACACCCCCAGCCGCAACCGGGGGTGGCTCGTCGGCGTGACGCGTCCGGTCCATCGGTCCGGGGGTCCGGGTCCGGATTGGCCGGGCTTTCGTGCGCTGAACGGGTGAAGTTCTCGCCGCCGGATGCCGATGAGGCTCTCAACGGTCGGGACACGGAGTGTTCTCGTTTGTGGTGTGTGGATTGCCGGGCGCCTATTGCGGCCTGTGCGTCACAATGGTGAGGTGGCATCGCCCCTCGGCTGCTCGCGCACCGAGACCGACCGAGGCAAGGCTTGCTTGGGGACAACCGAGGAGAAGACGTGGGAGAGGCCCTGATCATCGTCGGCGTCGTGGCCGTCATCGCTGTCGTGGCATTCGTTGTGCTGCGAAACCGCGGCCAGGGCGCGGCGGCAGCCCACCAGGCGCCGGCCCGTACCGATGCGGCCGACACGGCAGGCGCAGAGCAGGCGAGGCAGAAGGCAGCAGCCGAGCGTGAAGCGGTCGAGCGGACTGCTGCGCAGGCCGCTGCGGCTGAGCGGGCCGCTGCGGAGAAAGTGGCTGCGGAGAAGGCTGAGGCTGAGAGGCAGGCGGCGGCGGCACGCCAGGCCGAGGCCGAGCGGGTTGCAGCGGAGAAGGTCGCTGCCGAACAGGCCGCCGCCGAGCGTGCTGCTGCGGAGACGGCGGCAGCCGAGCGAGCAGCCGCCGAACTGGCTCAGGAGAAGGCCGCCGCCGAGCGTGCCGCCGCGCAGCGAGCCGCCGCCGACGAGGCCGCACGCAAGGCTGATGCGGAGCGGGCCGCGGCGCTGTCCAAGGCGAGTGATCCCGCCTCGCACGTACCGAGCCCCCGCGAAGTGCGCACCCTCGATCCGAACGGCCCCAAGCCGCTGCCGGCGCGGTACGCCCGCCAGAACCACACAGAGCCCACCATCGCGCCCCAGAGCAAGGAACTCCCGCGCCGCGGCGCCAACCGGAGCACCACGCCCACCGAGGCCGCGCCTCCCAAGCCGATTCCCACCGGCGAGGCACGCGGACGCATCGGCGACTTCCGGCCGCGCGGCGGACGCTGATTCTGCGTCATCATCCTCATCGAAGGCCGCCCGGATAACCGGGCGGCCTTCGACGTCGAGGAACAGCCGGGGCGGTCGGGGAACAGCCGGGTCAGGGCGTGTCCCGTAGCCTGCTCGGTCCGTGGTGGTCAACGCCAGGGGTCGTTCCGGCGGGCGCCCGCCCGGCAGGGCCGTCCGCTCATAGGACTACTTCTCCCTCCCGCCGACCGCGCGGGTGGCGAAGAATGCAGTCATGCCCGCCAAGAAACAGACGCTCAGCGAGTTCCTCACCGCCAAGCGGGCCGCCGTGAGCCCGCAGACGGTGGGGATCGCCGACGCCGGCCCTCGCCGGGTCCCTGGGTTGCGCCGCGAAGAGGTCGCGGTGCTGTCCGGGGTGAGTGTCGACTGGTACGTCCGGCTGGAGCAGGGGCGGCAGGTGAGGCCATCGGAGTCGGTGCTGGCGGCCGTGGCCCGCACATTGCGTCTGGACGAGGCCGAGCGGGAGTACCTGTTCAACCTGGCGCGTCCGGCGCAGGGTCGGGCCTGGGACGGGTCCGATCCAGTCGTCCGGCCGGGAGTTCGACGCATGATCGACGGCTTGGAGAATCAGCCGGCGTTCCTGCTCGGCCCCCGCATGGAGGTGCTGGCCGGTAACGAGCTTGCCTGGGCTCTCCTTGCGGACTTTCCTTCCCGCGCGCCCGATCAACGCAACCTCCTGAGATGGATCTTCACCGACTCGCACGTGCGCGACCTCTACCTCGACTGGGAAACGGTCGCCGCCGAGCTCGTAGGCGTGCTCCAGCTCGAAGCGAGCGCCCGCCCCAAGGACCCGGCCATCGCCGCGCTTGTCGGAGAGCTGGTGACGGCAAGCCGCGAGTTCGCCGCGTGGTGGGCGCGCCCGAACCCGCAAGGACGTACCTCCGGAACCAAGCGCTTCGCGCACCCGGTCGTCGGCAGACTCACGATCGACTGGGAGGCGTTCACCGTCCCGGACGACTCGACGCAAACCCTCTTCGTCTACTCCGCGGCGGACGCTGCCTCCGCCGAGTCACTGCGACTCCTGGCGACCTGGCGGGCGAGCGACCGAGCGGAGGCCGATGAGGCCGTCCACCCCACCCCCGCAGACAGGAGCACTTGATGACCCGCACCGCCCTCGTCACCGGAGCCTCCTCCGGCATCGGACTGCGCATCGCAGAGCAGTTGGCCGCCAGAGGATATGACGTGGTCGGCGTCGGCTCGAGCGAACGGATCCTCGACCTGCCCTCCCGGCTGTCGGGCGTCGCGGTCACCCCGCTGCGGGTCGACCTCACCGACCGCGGTCAGGTCGACGCCCTGTGGGGCGACATCGAGCAGTTGCACCGTCCGCTGGACGTGGCCGTGCTCAACGCGGGGGCGAGTCTTGGCGGTGCCTTCATCGACACCGACATCGACGACGAGCTGCGTATGCTCGCGCTGAACGTGACCAGCCAGGTCATCCTCGCCAAGCACGTCGCCCGCAGGATGGCCGAACAGCGATCAGGTCGGATCCTGATCACCACCTCGGTGTCCGCAACGACCCCGACGCCGTATGAGTCCATCTACGGCCCGACCCGCGCCTTCATGTACAGCTTTGCCCAGGGCCTGCGAGCAGAGATGCGCGAGCACCAGGTATCGGTGACCGCGCTGCTGCCGGGTGCGACGGCGACCGAGTTTCACGACCGGGCGGGCATGCAGAGCACGAAGTTCGGCGACAACTCCTGGAAGAACGACCCGGGACTGGTCGCCAGACTCGGGGTCGATGCGCTCTTCGCCGGGCGTGACCATGTCGTGGGGGGAGACCGCCGTACGCGTTGGGCGGCTCTGCGCAACAAGTTCACCGCGGAACAGGTGAAGGCGCGCAGGTTCGCCCGGGACGCCAAGCCGGCGGCCACCGGCTGACCCGCCCCACCGGCTCTACCCGCGGACACCGGCTCTCTCGGCAGACACCGGCTCTATCGGCAGACACCGGCTCTCCCGCAGACACCGGCTCTCCCGCAGACACCTGGAGGACTCTGCGGGCTGGCGAGGGAGCGAGTGTGTGCTGAGCGGTCGCGGTGGAATGCCAGGGCCATGGCCGCAGTGCCAGGAACGTTCCAGGATCGAACTGACTGAACCGCAGTGGTGCCAGGACGGTTCCAGTGCCGAACTGACTGATTGACTGATCTGGTCAGTTGGTTCTAGAGTTGTTCCATGACGGAGATTAAGAAGGACTCGCGCAAGGCGCTGATCGTTGGCGCAGGGATCGCCGGGCTGTCCGCGGCCACGGCGGTCAAGAAGGCGGGCTGGGATCCGGTGATCGTGGAGCGGTCGGCGCAGCGGCGTCGCGGCGGATACTTCATCGCGATGTTCGGGTGCGGCCGGATCGCCGCAGAGCGCTTGGGGCTGGACGGGATGCACAATCGGACCCCCGCTCGTGCGCACACCTACCTGGTGGACCGGACGGGCAACCGCAGGCCGGGGCTCGGCCTGCAAGACCTGCCCAACGGTCCATGGATGATGCTGCGCGGGGATGTCGAGCGGGCCGCTTTCGAGGCGTTGCCCACAGGGCTGGTCACTCGGTTCTCGACCACCCCCACCTCCATCGAGCAGGACGACATCGGTGCATCGGTGACCTTGTTGAACACGCAGACCGGTGAGTCGACTACGGAACGCTTCGATCTCGTGGTGGGTGCTGACGGAATCCGTTCCACGGTCCGCCAACTGGTGTGGGGCCCCCACGAGAAGTACCTTCGCCCACTGGGTTTCATGATCTGCGCATTCGAGTTGCCCGGCCCCCTGCCTGGGCTGCGGCAACAGGACGGCGCGATCCTGTCCGAACCGGGACGCTCGTTCTGGGTGTTTCCTTTTGCCGATCACGCCCCCACCGTGTTGTTCTCCTACCAGAGCGACGACGCCGGTGCCGAGCGTGCGCGGGTCCAGGAGGTGGGCGTGGTGCAGCGGCTGAGGGAGGTCTACGGCCCCGAGCCGCTGGGTGACCTCATGGCGGCCGCGATCGAGCACCTGGAACAGACCGACGAGTTCCTGTTCGACTCCACCGAACAGGCCAGGGTCGACCAATGGCACCGGGGCCGGGTGGTCCTGGTCGGGGACGCCGCGTGGTGCCCCACCCTGTACTCGGGCATGGGGGCCACCTCCGGTCTCGCGGGTGCCGAGGCACTCGGGCTCATGCTGGCCAGGAACCCGGACGACCTCGAAGGTGCCCTGACAGCGTGGGAGCGGCAACTGCGGCCCGCTATCGCCGATTTCCAGAAGGCCGCGTATCCCATGCGCTCACTGTTCACCCAGACCTCCCCGAAGGAGCAGCGTCGACAGACCCGCACCATCGGCCTGCGACGCACCATGATGAAGATCCCGCCGCTGATGGCCCTGATATCCAGGTCCAAGCGGTTCCGTCTGCGCAATGGCGACCTCGCCGCGCTGCCCGCCTGAAGGAGTCAGCCCACCGATGACCGTGACGCCCGAGACTGCGCGATCTGGCAAGGCCGGCAAGGTGCTGACCGCTGCCGAGGAGTTGATCCTCAAGCAAGGGTTCAAGGGGGTGACGATGGCGGCGGTCGCGCAGCGGGCGAAGGTCGGCAAGGGGACCACGTACCTCTACTGGCGCACCAAGGAAGACCTGTTCCTGGAACTGATCGTCAGCAACCTCGCCGAGACGCTGGCGGGCCTGGCCGAGCGAGTGCGGGTCGCCCCTGAACTCGCGGTGGCGGATGAGCTGTGCCCGGCCATCGCCGAAGCCTGGCTGAGGCGTCCGCTGGTCCGTGCCGTCCAGACCATGGACGGCGATGTGCTCGGTGCGCTGCTCGACGACCCCCGGGCCCGGGCCATCGCCGTGGAGAACGGCGCCCCCGCGCTGATCAAGGCCCTGCTTCCGGTCTGGCGCGAGCGCAACCTGGTTCGCGTGGACTGGTCGCTGCAGGAGCAGGCCGACGCGCTCGAACTCGTTCTCGTCGGCTACTTCGTCACGCGCACGCACGGCGTCGGCGCGGGCCCGGACGAGGCGAGTTCAGGCACGCTGCGGCGTACGGTCGCCTCTGTGCTCCAGTCGGGGACCCCGGCCGACGCCGGGCCCGACGTCGCCGAGCAGGTCAGCGCCGTGCTCGACGGCCATGCGCAGCGCCTGCTCGAACTGGTCCGCTGACTCACAGGCACAGGCACAGGCACAGAAACAGGGCCGTGGGGCGGGGCGGGTAGCGCCCTGATCGGGCCGGAGTCTGCCCGCCGCCCGGCCGATTGCGAGCACTGTCTTCGATCGGGGGCAGTTGGACGAACCGCCCCAGCGCACACCAGGGAATCGTGCCCCAGCCGTCGGCCAACGTGGTGCGCGGTGCACCTTGAACATTCCATTCCTTCTTAGCATCCTTTTCTCATCGATCACTCATTGATCATTCCGTGCAAGGGCGTCGGGCTACCGATGACGCACTGATCAAGCGGCCATCGAACGCCACCGAGTGTGAATCCGCCTGAGGGAAGGAATGTGACATGCTGGCCCTGTTGTTCCTCTTGGCCGACCTCTGGTTGATCTTCGTTGGGTTCTTCTTCGGCTGGAGATTCATCCGAAGGTATGGCAATTATCTGCTCGGCCTGGAGTGGCTCGTGGTGGGGGTGTCCGCCACGAACTTCCTGGTTGGCTCGCTCTTCTCCGGTAGCAATCCGCAGCCATTCCTCAACGTCGCGTATCTCCTCGACGCGTTCTCGCGCTCCCTGGGGATCACGTTGATCCTCGTCCTGGGGCTGATGGCGGTGACGCATGGCTTCAAGCCGAGGCCCGCCGTGGATGTGGTCATCTTTGCGGGCGCCGCGCTGGTGGCGTATCTGCTGGCACCCTTCCACGACGACCAGCTCCACGTCCCCGTGGCGACCTTCTTCCTCGTGATGAATCTGCTCACCACGATCTTCCTGGCCTACGTCGTCACGCGGCTGTGGGCTGCCGGCGCCCGAGCCTTGGCCGGATGGACGGCGGTGGTGACCGCTGCGGGGACGTTTATCGCGCTCACCTACGACTTCTTTCCCCTTCCTTTCGATGACGCCGACCGGACGGTCTTCTACACGCTTGCGCTGCTGACGTGGGGTGCCCAGGGTTTCGTCTACTTCTACGCCTATCGAGCACTCGATCGGCATAACTCCCATCTCACTTCAGAAGTCTCACACAACCGTTTGGCGGCCCACTCATGAAGACTGACAACGTCCAATACCTGAGTTTCTCCGGCTGGGTCGACCCGCCCGCCGACCTCCAATCCCCGGTCGAGTCAGACCTCGACTGCGACGTGGCCGTCATCGGTGGCGGCATGGGCGGCATGGCGACGGCCCTGAGGTTGGCCGAGCGCGGGCGCGACGTCGTGCTGCTGGAGGCCCAGTTCTGCGGGTACGGGTCCAGTTCGCGCAACGGTGGCCAGATCGCCGGTGCCCCCGGCGGCGACCTGCGCCTGCTGACGCTCCTGACGTACCGCAAGATGCGGGGCGTGGTGCGGCTCGCCGAGAACGCCGGACGCTACGTCGAAGACCTGATCGCGACCCACGACATCGAGTGCGACTACGTGCCGAACGGACTGGTCTGGGGAGCCGTGTCACCCGGTCAGATGCTGCGGGTCAAGCAGTTCGCAGCGTTGCTGCGGCGCTTCGGCGGCCACGGAGACCTGGGAACGAGCCAGGACCTGGGCATTCCGCGCAGCTTCGTCGGCGGCATGCGGGAGTCGGTCGGCGGCATGCTCAACCCCGGCAAGCTGAGCTTCGGCGTGCGCCGTGCCCTGCTCGCCTCCGGCACCCGGGTGTTCGAGCGCACCAAGGTCACCGACCTCCGCCAGATCGGGTCCCGCGTCGAGATCTCGACCGCCGGGGGACCGTACGAGCGAACACCGTCGTGATCGCCACCAACGCCTACTCGGGTGAACTGAGCATCACCCCGAAGGGACTCTCCATCCCGCTGTACGTCATGGAGGCGGAAAGCGAACCGATCCCGCCGGAGCGGCTGGCCGAACTGGGGTGGACCAGCCGCTCGGGCATCATCACTCAGCATCAGGTGATGACCCACTACCGCCTCACCGAACGGAACACCCTGGTCTTCGGGGTGCGCCGGGCCGAACGCGGGCCCGACCATCCACTCCCTGCGGGCAAGACGCCGGATCCGGCACTGGTCAAGGACCTGGCCCGGTCCGTGGCCGAGCTGTTCCCGTCCCTGGCCGACCTGCGCGTGGACCGGGCCTGGGGAGGGTGGATCGCGATCACCGCCTCCTGGCTGTCGACCGCCGGCCGGGTGGGGGACAACGTCTACTACTCGATCGGCTGTAACGGCCACGGCCTGTGCCAGGCGCCCTACATCGGCTCGCTCATCGCGGACACGATCGTCGACGGCCGGATGCCCGAGGATCTCGGTGCGGTGTGGGCCGCCAAGAACACCTTCGCGCCGATCGTCCTGATGGACCGCTTCTCCCTCCGTGCGATCTGGCTCGTCGACCGGGTGGCTGACGCAGCCAACCGCCTGTGGCGCAGGCGGCGCCGCGGCAATCCAGCGGGTCGCCCCTCCCGAGCGGACCAGAAAGTCCCGTCCATCTCTCTGACGCCGGCCCATTCCGGCGGGGCGTCCATCCAATGATCCGACCCATCGAACACACCAGGAATCCACTCACGAAAGGCACTCCCATGACCACTCAGACCACGTCAACCAGCACGGCAACCCTGACCACTCTCGAGCCGACCGCCTCCGTCGAGGAGGTCGTCGCCGTCATCGAGCGGGACGGAGGCGTCATCATCCGCGGCTTCTTCGACACCGCCACGGTCGCGGAGTTGCGCACCCAGATCAATGAGGCCCTGGCCGCCGTCCCGTATGGTCAGGACGACTTCTCCGGGAGCCGCACCAAGCGGCTCTACGGCATCTTCGCGCACACCCCGCACGCCGCCACCACCGTCCGGCACCCCCTCTACGCCGGCGTCGCCCAGCACTTCCTCAACCAGGAAGTCCCGATCTGGGTCGGCGAGGACGCGATCGCGATGGCACCCACCTACGGGGTGGGCGTCAGCTCCATCATCGACATCCACCCGGGGGAGGGCGCTCAGCCGCTGCACCGCGACGACTCGGTGTGGCAGTGGCGCCACCCCGAGGGCTACCGCCAGGCGCGAGTGCAGATCATGGTCGCGGTCACCGACTTCACCGCGCAGAACGGCGGCACCATGGTCGTGCCCGGCAGTCACCTGTGGGGTGACGACCGCGGTCCGCGACTCGACGAGGCCATTCCCACCGTGATGGACGCCGGATCGGCGCTGATCTGGGTCGGCGGCACATTCCACGGGGGCGGCACCAACAGCTCCGACGCCAACCGGATCGGCCTGACCATCGGCTTGGACCTGGGATACCTGCGGCAGGAGGAGAACGCCTTCCTCACCTACCCCACCGAGGTGGTCAAGTCGTTCGACGAGGACATCCAGCGCCTGCTCGGCTGGTCGACCTGCCCGCCCGGCACGGGTTTCGTCGCCCGTGACGGCGCCATGGCCGACCCGAACTTCCTGCTGGACGACAGCGCGCAGGTGACCAACTCCTTCTCGCAGTACGACTCAGCACGCCAGTGAGCCAAGGGCCGGCCGGGCTTGCCTTCGGGTGAGCCCGGCGGCTTGCGCTCTGGGCATGCACGAGGTGTTGTCGTGGTGGTCGGGTCATCGCCGCCGCACGCCACCTCGAGACGTACCCCTACCCGTGGTGATCGGGTCGTGGGGCATCGTGCACCAGGGTCACCGTGACACGGTGCGTGCTGGCGTAGTCGCGAACGCCCGCCCTCGGCGAACCTTGAGTCATTCGAGATGCGAGGCATCTTGATCCCAAGAACCACACCAAATCTGAACCGCAACAAGGGAGTTGACGACCATGACGACACAGGTGACCAACAACGTCGAGGAATTCGACATCGTCATCATCGGCGCCGGTATCTCGGGCATCGGTGCCGCGGCTACCTTCCGGCGGGAACTGCCGCACAAGTCGATGCTCATCCTGGAGGGCCGCGACGCCATCGGGGGCACCTGGGACCTGTTCCGCTACCCGGGCATCCGGTCGGACTCGGATCTGCACACCTTCGGCTACGCCTTCAAGCCGTGGCGGCATGAGCACGCGATCGCCGACGCGCCGCTGATCCTGGACTACCTGCGCGAGACCGTTGAGGAGAACGACCTCACCGAACTGGTCCGCTTCGGGCATCGGGTGGTCCGCTCCGAATGGTCCTCGGACGAGTCGATGTGGACCCTCACGGTCGAGGTGAGTGACCGCGAGACCGGGCAGACGACCACCAAGACCATCCGCACCGGTTGGGTTTTCGCCGCAACCGGCTACTACCGCTACGACCAGGGTTTCTCACCAGAGTTCGCTGGTCGAGACGACTTCAAGGGTGTCGTCGTCCACCCGCAGCACTGGCCCGAGGACCTGGACTACGCCGGCAAGAAGGTCGTCATCATCGGCAGCGGCGCCACCGCCGTCACCATGGTGCCGGCCATGCTCAAGGGGACGGACGCCGCCCAGCACGTCACGATGCTGCAGCGCACCCCGACGTACATCATGTCCATGCCCCGAGTCGACCGGATGGCCACCACACTGACCAAGTTCCTGGGCGCCGAGCGCGGATACGCCGTGACCAGGTGGAAGAACATCTGGGTCGAGCGGGCGACGATCAAGTGGCTGCGCGCCTTCCCCAAGGCGGGCCGGGCGATGATCCGACGCGAGAACCTCAAGCGGCTCCCCGACGGGTTCGACGTGGACAAGCACTTCAACCCGCCCTACAACCCGTGGGACCAGCGGCTCTGCCTGGCCCCGGACGGCGACTTCTTCGACGCCATCAAGGACGGCGGCGCTTCCGTTATCACCGACAAGATCGTCCGATTCACCGAGTCTGGCATCGCCCTGGAGTCCGGTGAGCACCTGGACGCGGACATCATCGTCACGGCCACCGGCCTGAACATGCGGCTCTTCGACGGCATGCCGATCGTCGTCGACGGTAAGGACATCGACATCACCGAGTCGTATGCCTACCGCGGGATGCTGCTCAGCGGGATCCCGAACTGGGCGATGGCCATCGGCTACACCACCTCGTCCTGGACCCTCAAGATCAGCCTCATGTGCCGGTACTTCGTCGACCTCGTCCGGCACATGGACGCTGAGGGCTACGCCAAGGCGGTGCCCGTCGCCGAGCCCGGCCTGCAGAGCCGGCCGGTGATGGACCTGCAGTCCGGCTACGCCAAGCGCGGCGCGAAGGTGCTGCCGAAGCAGGGCTCGACCCGCCCCTGGCGGATGGCGATGTCGTACCAGGAGGACGCTCGCGCCTTGCGCGGCCCGGTCGCCGACGAACACCTGACGTTCACCCGGGCCGGGGGATCGTCGGTCAAGACCGAAGGGAAGCGTCCCGCCCATGTCTGAGCAGTCGATCTCCAAGCTGTACCCCCCAGAGCAGCCCGTCCGGACGCAGCCCCTGTCCAGCGCGCACAGCGTCGATCGGTTCGCTGACGTCTCATCTGGCACCCGGATCTGTTACCGGGAGGCGGGACGTGAGGGGGACCCCGTCATTGTCCTGATCGCCGGGCTGGGTGAGGACCTGACCTTCTGGGGCGACTCGTTCGTCGACGCCCTCGTCGGACATGGTTTCCGGGTCGTGTACCTGGACAACCGGGATGTCGGCCAGTCGATGTTCATCTCCTCCCCACCCCCGGCGACGTGGCGGCAGTTCCTGGCCAAGCCGCGGGCGGACGGCTACTCGCTGGGGGACATGGCTCGCGACGTGGTGGGCCTGCTGGATCATCTCGGCGTCGACCAGGTGCACCTGGTGGGCCGATCCATGGGCGGGATGATCGCCCAGACGGCGGCCGCCACCCATCCATCGCGGGTGTTGTCGCTGACCTCGATCTACTCCACCACGGGCGCGGGCACGGTCGGTCAGCCGGCGTTGTCGACGATGTTCCTGCTGCTGTCCTCGCCGCCGCGTAGCCGGAGCCAGGCCGTTCGAGCGCATCTGCGGATGACCTCACACGTCGCGGGCAAGGGGTACCCCATCGACAGGGGCGAGGAGGCGGCCATCGCGGCCCGCGGGTGGGATCGGTGCGCCGGCGAGCAGGCCGATGGCGTGGCGCGTCAGATCCAGGCGATCCAGCGCAGCGGGGACCGGACCGCTGACCTGCGCAAGATCACCGCTGCGACATTGGTGATCAACGGGGACCGGGACCTCATGGTTGCCGAGACCGGCGGCGCGGCGACGGCTGCGGCCATCGCGTCCGCGCGCCATGTGGTCATCGAGGGGATGGGCCATCACCTCCCCGAGGCGCTGGTCGCCACGATCACCGGCTACGTCGCCGAGCACGCCCAGCGGGCAGCCCAGAGATGAGCGGGTTCGACGGGTCGTGAGTGACGACCCGTCGGGCAGACTTGCGTCATGGAGGAGCTCTGGGCCGAGCCGAGCCCGGCGGCGGCCGATGCGATCCGCACGGTGTGCCAGCGTCTGCTGGTCGATGCGGAGGCGTTCACCGACTCGTTCCTGGAGCCGGCGCGCAGCGCGCAGAACGAGTCGGCGCTGCTGTCGGACGCCTCGCTGATGGAGGAAGATCGCCACCTCAACCGGTCCGAACTCGTGCAGTGGCTGACCGCGCACATCCAGCACCCCGGGCAGCGGGTGGCGCCGTACGTGGGGCCCAGGACGACGGAGTACGTCAAAGACCTTGCCGCGCGCGGGATCCGGCCGGACTTCGCACAAGGGTGGCGGGCCGCGCTGGCTGTCGCGTGGCGGCGATGGGTCCAGGAGTGCGTGTCGCTGGGCTTGGCGCCGGACGTGCTCGTGGAGGTGATCGACGTCTCGGCGCACTCCCTCATGCAGTACACGCTCGACTCGATCGAGGCGTTGCGCGAGGCCAACCTGGCCGCCACGACGGGCAGCGCCCAGGCCGAGGCGGTCGCGATGATCCAGCTCATCGCCAGCGGCGCACCCGTCGCCCAGGACCTGGCCGAGGGCCGGTTGAACTATCGACTGTCCCGCCAGCATCTCGGGCTGGTCCTGTGGTCGGCGAAACCGGAAGGCAACGAACTGGACGATGCGGCGGCCGCGCTGCGCTCGCTGGTGGAGCCGCGCTGCTCGCTGGTGGCGCGGGGGAGCACTACGTCGCGGTGGTTGTGGCTGTCCGGAGCGGGCATCCCGGATGTGCACCAACTCGAACGTGCCGCAGCCGGTTTCGGATCCGTGAGCATCGCGCTGGGGCGCACCGGGTCCGGTCTGGAGGGTTTCAGCGGGAGCCACCAGGACGCCCTGTCGGCGCAGTCGGTGATCGTGCGGCTCGGTTCCGATCGTCGGTTCACGCCCTATGACGCGGTCGAGTTGGTCGACGCCCTCACCAAAGACAGGGCGAGTGCCCGCCGGTTCGTGGTCAAGACCCTCGGGCCGCTGGTGGATGCCGAGGAGGTACTGCGCGAGGCCCTGTTGGCCTATGTGCAGAGCGGCTTCAACACGACGCAGACCGCGGCAGCGCTCTACGCCCACCGCAACACCGTCGAGCGTCGCGTCTCGCGTGCCAACGAGCTCAGCGCGGTGAAGATCGAGGAGAACCCGACCCATGTCGCGGCGGCGTTGATGGTGCTCGGGCTCGCGCCCCAGGTGGTGGCGCCCGACTGATCTCGCCCGGGAGATTCCCGCAGCCATCGGGTAGACGCCGACGTTCCAGGGGTACGTGGCGGGCGCAGACGGAGTGGAGCCGCGCTGAGCGCTCCTGGCCCGGGACACCCGCGTCTGGACCCGGGTCGTTGCCTGTGATCGGCATCCCACGCGCGCTTCAGTGCGTCGGCCTGCAGACGGACATGCATACCGTCGCTGATTCGGTTCCCACTACGCACGGTCGTGCCGCCCTGCACCGTGGAACGCATGTCCTTCTGCAGAGGGTGTGCTTGGGGCCTCACGCGGACCTCGATTCAGGCGAGGCTGGTTGCGGCGTGGCGGCCGGGATGTCCTGCATGCTCCTCACGCAACTCGGCGTTTTCACGTGTGCCAGGGATCATGGGCCAAGGGGTCCTGCGTCGGATCTGCCGACCGCACCGGCCTACTCCGGAGATCGGCACCGTGGGTGCGGCACCGCTGCCGGCGGATACCAGGCAAGTTCAATCAGGTCGGCATGCACGAACGAGTGGGTGCTCCACTGGCCGGTTCCGTCACGGTCAGCTGGGCCAAACGGTCGAAACTGGCCGCGTGCGCGCCGCCGGACGGGCTGGGCCGCTCGGCGTGATGAGGCTCCGCGCGGGCGAGGCTGCCCGGAGGGTGAGGCCGTTGGGGCAGCGGCGCTCCTGCTCGACCAGGCGGAAGACATCCCCCAGGTGCGCATCGTGGAGAGGCGTGGGGGATGTGGCGGCCTCAGGGGAAGCGCGGAACGGCCCCCGCTGGCGCAGCCCTCGATTTCCACAGGTATTCGATCAGCGGCGTGTTTGTCCACAGGCTGATCGGGTGCGTGGCGGCTAAGCGTGGGTCGGCGCAGGGTGGGGACATGGATTCACGTCAGGAGTTGGGCCGCTACGGCGAGGATGTCGCCGCACATCTGTTGGCGGCGAAGGGGTTTGAGGTGCTGGCGCGCAACTGGCGGTGTGCGCGTGGGGAGTTGGATCTGGTGGCGCGTCGGGGGGACACGCTCGCGGCGGTGGAGGTTAAGACGCGGCGGACCTTGGAGTTCGGGTCGCCGGTCGAGGCGGTGACCGAGCGGAAGGCCCGGCGGTTGCGGTACTTGGTGGCTACGTGGTTGCAGGAGTGGCCGCAGTCGGTGCCGTTGGTGCGGGTGGATGTGGTGGCGGTGTACGCCCCGCGGGGTGGTCGCACCCAGGTGCGTCATCTTGAGGGAGTGGCGTAGATGGGGACCGGGCGCACGCGGGCGGTCGCCCTGGTCGGCTTGACCGGGCAGCCGGTGGAAGTGGAGGCGCATCTGTTCAATGGGTTGCCGCAGTTTCAGTTGGTGGGAACGGTGGATTCCTCGATTCGGGAGGCGCGCAGCCGGGTGGTGGCGGCTGCCTCGTGTGTGGGGGTGGATCTGAATCAGCGCAAGGTGACGGTGAATCTGACGCCGGCGGCGTTGCCGAAGCGGGGACCGACGTTCGATGTGGCGATCGCGGTGTGTGTGCTGGTGGCGCGGGGGGTGTTGGCCGAGGGGGTGGCCGAACGGGTCGTGCATGTGGGGGAGTTGGGGCTGGATGCCAGGTTGCGACCGGTGCCGGGGATTCTGCCGATCGTGACCGCTGCGCAGCGGGGTGGTTTCGACACGGTCGTGGTGCCGACAGCGAACGCCGAGGAGGCGCGGCTGGTCGACGGGGTACGGATCGTGGCAGCTGCGGATCTGGGTGACGTGATCCGCTTTCATGGTGGGCAGTGCTCGCTGCCGCCGGCGGACCCGGTGCCACTGGTATCCACAGACCCGGCAGGTGCCGGCCATGGTCCGGTGGCCTACCTCGACCTGGTCGATGTGATCGGGCAGGCATGGGCCCGCCGGGCACTGGAGGTCGCCGCCGCCGGCGGCCACCACCTCCTGATGACCGGCCCGCCGGGAGCAGGCAAGTCCATGCTCGCCGCTCGGTTGCCCGGCCTGCTGCCACCCCTGGAGGGCGACGTGGCTGTCGAGGTCAGTGCGGTCCACTCGGTCGCCGGGGTGCTCGACGCCCGTGAGGGGCTCGTCCGGCACCCGCCGTTCGAGGCGCCGCATCACAGCGCAAGCGTCGCCTCGATCGTCGGAGGCGGGCCAGGTATTCCATTGCCTGGGGCGATGAGCCGGGCACACCGCGGTGTCCTCTTCCTCGACGAAGCACCCGAATTCAATCGTGGCGTCCTCGAGGCGCTGCGCCAACCGCTCGAAGATGGGAAGGTCTGCGTGGCAAGGGCATTCGGATCAGTTATCTACCCGGCGAAGTTCCAACTGGTGTTGGCCGCAAACCCATGCCCGTGCGGGCAGTTCATCGGCAAAGGCCACCTGTGCAGTTGTCGCCCGATGGAGCGGCGCACCTACCTGGCCAAGCTGTCCGGCCCCATCCTGGACCGGGTGGACGTGCGCGTCGACGTGCCAGCGGCCCGCCTGAGCGCAGCCGAGCCCGCGCCGGAGAGCAGCGCCACAGTCCGGGCTCGGGTGCATTCCGCCCGGGCGGCCCAGCGGGAGCGATACCGCGACGGCCCACACCTGCTCAACGCGGACTTATCCGGTCCCGACCTGAGAGGGCAGTGGCGCCCCGCCGCAGGCGCAACCACCGCTCTGGATCGGATGCTTGACACCGGGCGAATCAGTCTGCGCGGTTATGACCGGGTGCTGCGGGTGGCCTGGACACTGGCCGACCTGGCCCGCCGAGACCGACCAGATCGACACGACGTGGACGAGGCAACGCAACTGCGCGAGCCGCAACTGGCGGTCCTGGCATGACCCGCGCAAGGGGGACCGCCCCCGATCTGGCGGCCACCGCCCTGGAGCATCCGAGTTCGGTCTCGCTCCCAGGGCCCACCGTCGATGAACGCCCAACCCTGACCATCGCTCAGCGGGGGTGGGTCAACGACGAACTGGTCGCAAGGGTGGTCTGGTCGCGACTGGCCGACTCCAACGACCGGGTGGCTGGGAAGCTGCGGCAGGCACTCGGTGCTCGCGAGTCGCTGGCCGTCGCACTGGCCATGGCCGAGCCGCCCGAGCAGGTGCGGGCAGACCTCGGTGCCGACCTCTTGGCAGGGTCCCGGCGCTGGGCTCTGAGACTGCCGATGTGCGACCCACGGCGAGACCTCAAGGCCATCGAGAACGCCGGCGGTCGCGTGCTCATCCCGCAGGACCCCCAGTGGCCGGCGGGGCTCAGCGATCTGGGTGCGGCCGAGCCGGTGTGCCTGTGGTCGATCGGCACGGTCGATCCAGCTGACCTGCTGGCTGACAGCGTGGCACTGGTGGGATCGCGGGCCGCCACCGGGTACGGCGTGGCCGCTGCCACCGATCTGGCTGCCGGCATCAGCAGATCCGGGGTCCGGGTGGTTTCCGGGGCAGCCTTCGGCGTGGATGCGGCGGCGCATCGAGGCGCGATCGCTGTGGACGCACCCACTGTCGCTGTCCTGGCCTGTGGTGCCGGCCAGGTGTATCCGGCAGCCCACGGGCCGTTGCTGGCGCGGATCGCCGAGGATGGCCTCATCATCTCCGAGTCACCACCGGGTTCATCGCCCACCCGGTGGCGCTTCCTCGAGCGGAACCGGCTGATCGCCGCGATGACTCGGGCCACCGTGGTGGTCGAGGCGGCCTGGCGCTCAGGGGCACTGAACACGGCCAACCACGCCCAGGCCATCGGGCGACCCTGCGCCGCCGTGCCGGGTCCGGTGACGTCGGCGGCCTCGGCGGGGTGCCATCGGCTGATCCGGGACGGCGCCTGCCTGGTGACCGAGTCCGACGAGGTGCTGGAGTTGATCCGCCCGATCGGTGCGCTGTTTCCCGCAGCTCCGCCCGTGCGTGCTCAGCCGCACGACGGCCTGGACGAGGCCCAGCTCAAGGTCTGGGACGCTCTACCTCCCAAGGGTTGGCGTACCGAGGCCCAGTTGTGTGTTGCGGTGGGCCTGCCGCACCCGGAACTGAGCCGGATACTCGGGCAGCTGCAGGCCATCGGCCGGGTGGTCTGTGGCCTACCGGGCCAGCACCGATGGAAACGCGCGGACGGGGCCGGGTGATTCACCGCCGAACCTCAGAACGGACCCGCCCGCGACCACCCCCGGACTGCGTCGCACCGCGAGGGTCGGCCTCGCTCGCCCCTGGCCCCCGAGCACGTAGTTCGACACCAGCCACCTCGGTTGTCGTGTCCGGCGACGCTTCTCGGGTGGCCCTGTCTGGCGACGCTTCTCGGGTGGCCCTGTCTGGCGAGGCTTCTCGGGTGGCCCTGTCCGGCCACGTCCTCAGGTTGCCGTGTCCTGCGGGTGCGCCTCGGGCTAGCGCGTCCGGCGAAGCGAGTTCAGCCTCATCGCAAGACCCGCTAGAACGAAGATCGCGGCCCAGGTCAGCAACCAGCCACCTTCGAATCCGGTTCTCGCCAGCGGATCGCCGGTCGACGGCTGGCTGGTAGGTGATGCGGTCGGCGATTGCGTCGGCGATTGGGTTGGCGGCGGGGGAGGGATCAGGAAGGTCGTGGGGTCATCTCCAGGGTCGCTGGAATTGCCGTTGAGGCCCAGCGGGCTTCCCGTATTGGTCCCTGCGGGGTCGCTCACCGCGCGCCCGGCGGAGTCCGTGCCGGCGTCAGAGCGGGCACGTATCACCGTCACGCCATCGGTTCCCGTTGCGGTCGCGATGTTCTCGACCCCGCCGGCCGCAATGTCGGCCTGGGTCACCAGGTGCGAGGCGGTGAAGGTGGTCAGGTCACGACTCCCGACCGGCAGCCTGATTGGGCCTCCGGTGACCGTCGCATTGGCATCCAGCACTTGCACGTCCACCAAGTCCACGTTGCCGGTGTTGGCCACCAGGAACGAGTACTGGATCACATCGCCGACGTCCGGATAACCGTTCCCATTCCGATCGGAGTACCCGGTCACCGATTTCTCGAACGTCAGCGCGGGCCTCGCCTCAATGGCGAACGTGGTCGGGTCGTCGCCGGTCGCCGGAGTGTTCTCGTGGGTGCCGAGCGGACTCGGGGTGTCCACCGCACCGGGATCGGCTATCCGGTTCCCTGCGGCGTCGGTGCCCGCGTCGGAGGAGTCCGTGACGGCGGTTCCGGAGTGATCACCCGACGCCGTCGCGACATTCTCGAATCCACCCGCCGACACCTCGGCCGTCGTGATGGTGTGTTCGGCGGCGAAACTGCTGCCGTCGGAATCGCCGGCCGCCAAGGCGATCGGCCCCCCGGTGACAGTGGCGGCCGGGTCGCTCACCGTGATGCCGGTGATCGGCGCATTCCCGATATTGGTCAGTGTGAACTCATACGACACCTGGTCACCGGCGTCCACCAAGCCGTTGCCGTTGACGTCGGTATACCCGGCGACGGACTTGATCAACACCAAGCGTGCGTCGGGGACGATGGTGAACGTGCTGGGGTCGTCCCCGTGGTCGCCGGGATCGTTCGGCAACAAGCCCCCCGGGTTGGGGGTCTCGGTGTTCTCGGGGTCTGTGATCGTCGCACCATCGGGATCGGTGCCGGCATCTGAGCTGTCGGTGACCTGCAGGTCGTTATGGAAGCCGGTAGCGCTCGCGGCGTTCTCCACGCCACCTGCCGCGATGTCGGCCGTGGTGATGACATGCGCGGCCGTGAAGGTCGTGGTGTCGGTAGCCCCCGGGTCGAGCGTCATAGGCCCGCCAGCGACGACCGCGTTGGCGTCGTTGACCGTGAGCAGGGTCAGTTCCACGTTCCCGGTGTTGAAGACGCTGAATCCGTAGTGGATCACGTCGCCCACATCGACCACGCCGTTGCCGTTGCTATCGGTGTAGCCGGTGACCGACTTGGTCAGTTCCATGCGCGGGTCGGCGGTGATCTCGAAGGTGCTGGGGTCGTCCCCGGGATCTGCACTGTTGGGCAGCAGTTGGAACGGATCCCGGGTATTCACCGCGCCCGGGTCGGCAACGGGATCACCGTCGGCGTCAACGCCGGTATCGGACAGGTCCGTCGTCGGGGTGCCGAGGTAGTTGCCGGTTGTGCTCGCGGTGTTCTCGACGGCGCCGGCGAGCAGATCCGCGAGCGTGATCTGGTGGGTCGCCGTGAAAGTGCCGCTGTCGGACACACCGGGGAACAGTGAGATCGGACCACCGATCACAATTGCGTTGTCATCGGTGACCGTGATGTCGGCGAGGGGAACGTTGCCGGTATTCCTCACGATGAAGGCATAGGTCACCAGATCGCCCTCGTTCGGCTCCTGGTCGCCGTTGACGTCGGTGTACCCGGTGACGGACTTGATCAGCTCCAGTCGCAGAACGTGGGTGATGCTGAAGGTGGTGGGGTCGTCACCGGGGTTGTCCGGGTCGTTGGTCAACAGGCCGAGGGGGTTGGGGGTTTCGCTGGCGGCGGGGTCGGTCACGGGGGTGCCGTCGGGTGCGGTGCCGGCGTCGGAGGTGTCCGTGACGGTGGTGCCCGCGCCGGTTCCGGTGGCGGTAGCGGTGTTCTCCACGCCCATGGCGACGATGTCGGCGGGGGTGATGGTGTGCACGCCGGTGAAGGTGGTGCTGTCGGTGGTACCGGCGGTCAGGGTTAGCGGCCCACCGCTGACGCCCGCGATCGGATCGATGAGCGTGATATCCGCGACCGTCACGTTCCCGGTGTTGGTGAGGGTGAATCCATAGGTGACGCGGTCGCCGACGTCGACGAGGTTGTTGGCGTTGACATCGGTGTAGCCGGTGATGGACTTGGTCAGTTCCAGCCTGGGGTCGGGAGTGATGGTGAAGGTGGTCGGGTCGTCCCCGGGGTTGGCCGGGTCATTGCCCAGCAGGCCGAGGGGGTTGGGGGTTTCGGTTCCGGCGGGATCGGCCACGGCCGCGCCGGAGGGGTCGGTGCCGGCGTCGGAGGTGTCGGTGACGGTGGTGCCGTCCGCGGTTCCGGAGGCGGTGGCGGTGGTTTCCACCCCGCCGGCGGCGACGTCGGCGGCGGTGATGGTGTGCGTCCCGGTGAACGTGGTGGTGTCGCTCGTCCCGGCGGTCAGGGCGATCGGACCGCCGGTGATGGTCGCGTTCGGGTCGGTGAGGGTGATGCCCGAGATATCCAGCGAGCCAGCGTTGATGAGCGTGAACTGATAGGTGACCCGGTCACCGACATCGATCACGCTGTTGGTGTTGACGTCAGTGTGCCCGGATACCGACTTAACCAAGGTCAGCATGGCCGTCCCGAAAAGGACCTCCGCGGTCGCGGTCGTCGGTGATTCCAGGCCCGCTGAATCGATCGCGGAATAGGTGAAGGAGGCGGTCAGTGTGCCGTCTTGCGGATCCACCGTCAGCAGAGATGAGTCATAGTTGGAGATCTGCTGACCGGCCGTGACCGGGACACCGTCGTAGTACAGCGTCGCGTTTGTGGGGAGGGTCTGGATCACCATGATCAGGGCCCCACCCTCGGGGTCGGTGGCATTGAGCGCCGGGACCTGAACCTGGTTCGTCCCGCCGGGATTGAGTTGTCGGCTCGCGCTCACATCCACGACTATCGGCGATCGGTCGGTACCGAAGTCGGCGTGCAGGGAACCGGTGGTCAGGGGGACCAGGAGGTTACCGTCAGCAGTGCCGTCGTCTCCCGGGCTGTTACAGCAATGCTCTCCCGTGAAGGCATACCCCGCCGGTAGCGAGGGCGAAGGCGCCGGCTGCCCGACACTTCCCGACAGATCCTCGGTGCCCATCTGCACCCGGAAGGTACCTACCGGCAGCAACCCGAAAAAGTAGTTGCCAGCGGAGCCGAGGGCCACGCTCCGGATCACGTTCCCGGCCTGGTCCACCAACGTCGCGTACATCTGGGTTCCAGATGGCGAAGGGGTTCCGGTGCCATTGACGCTGCCATCGGTATTGCCGTTGCCGTCGAGGTACAGATTGCCGCTGATCCCGACGTACGGGCACGCGTCGAAGGCTAGGAAGGGGTCGTCGAAATCGATCGGAGCGTCTACGTTATAGAAATAGTAGCGGACGGTATAAGTCGTGCTGTGTGCCAATGCGAATGGGTCAAGATCGGCATTGCGCTTTCCGAGAATAGGGTCGCCGCTGTCGGCGGGCTCGTTGAAGGTGTGCACATCGTAGAAGTGCTGTCCATCCTCGGAGATGCTCATCACCACGTCGAAGGATTCTTGGTTCACCCGATTGAGGAAGCCACCCCAGTCCGCGTACGCCATCGCGAAGCCAGTGTCGGTGGTGAAGGTGTATTGCACGTACGCGCCCTGGCTCTTCGCCTGCTCGAGCGTCGTGGCGGTGTCGTCCGAGACTCCATGCGAGCCGGAACCGATGTGGTAGACGAGGGTCAGACCTGGGCCCGCGGTGAGATCCCCGACGTCCGCGACGCTGCCCGCGATCCGCCAGATGTTCGTAGTGTTGCGCGGCTTGAACGCGTCGGCAGCAGTCGTGCCGGTCCCAGAGGCGCCGCTGTGCATGATGAACGTGGCGTCGTACCCGGCGGTCACGCCGACCCCGTCCCCGGCATACTCCACATCCCAGCACGGGGGCCGAGGCAGGTAGTCGGTGTCGGGGGTGCCATCGCGGTCTGTGTCGATCTGCCGCACTCCGAAGTTCACCGGGACGCTGTCCGAGGAGACCGTGACGCTGCCGTTCGGTGTGCCGTCTCCCACCGCGGTGGTGCCTTCGGCGGTGAACTGCCAATCCGCGGGGATCACAGCGCCGGAACCAGGCGCCGAGCCGATGGTGGGCGTCTGGTCATAGCGGCTGATGAAGATCTGATAGGTGCCATCGGCGAGACCGGAGAGGGTGTAGCTGCCGTCGCCGGCCACCGTTGCGGAGGCGGCGACCACCCCGCCACCGACCGCGGTCGCGTACAACTGGCCGTACGGGCCAAGCTGTCCGATTCCAGGGCCGTCGATCATGCCGTTGTCCAAGCCATCGGTGTCGTGGTGCACCACGCCCGAGATGTTCATCACCGCGCGCGCACTGGGAGCGGTGAGCACGGTGCCGGCGGTGACGAGCAGGAACGCCACAGCTACCGCGAAGAACCGACGCGAGCGTGCCCGGGCTGGGGAATGGTGAGGGTTGCGCATGGCGGCGGTTCAGCCCGTCGCTTGCGGGATGACCGGATACGGTCGAGCGCCCGTGGGGGGCGAGGCGTTCGCGAACGGCGTGGACAGGTTCACCCGGCGGCCACTGATGCGCTGCATCGGTTCCACCAGATCAGGCGCGCGCCGCGCGGTCAGCACGGTCATGGTCAACCCGGGGCAGCCATGGTGGACGACAAACACCGGACCCGGCTCCTCGACACATATCTCCTCCACCTGTGGAGCGTTCAGGCAGCGCCGGAGCGGGGTGGACCGCGACGGCCCCCGGGAGGGTCTCGGCGGTGCCAGTTGTGTTCCCCGGCCCGGGCACTCGGACCAGCAGCGGTGGCTCGTCACAATCAGTGACGCCCAACTCGATCGGGCGACATCCGGCTTCGCCGTCGCAGGTCGGGTCGATCCCGCGGCGGCGAAATGAGTTCTCGCACCGTGGTTTCCAGCAGTTCGACGCAGGCTGTCATCGGTCCTCCCCAAAGAGTCCCAAGACCGCCAAATTACCTCTCACGCCGATTCGCCGCCACCGATTCCATACAAGTTGTTAGGACGACATAAATTGCTCGGACCCTGGCCGACTCCCAGCCTCTCAACGCCCGACTCGCCGTTGCGGGGGTGAGGCAATCGCCGAAGCTAGTGTTTCTCGCTCGTGCTCAGCACCGATCGACGTCCGACTCGCCGTTGCCGGAGTCGGGCAGTCGGCGAAGCGAGTGTGTTCCTCGCTCCTGATCGGGCGCCGAGCAGCCCGTTGACGGCGGGGTGTCGTCGATCTGGGGATAGCGACGTCCCGAACCCGGCGACGGAGCATGACGGGATCAGGATGATCATGTTCTAGAACGGTCAGGACTCCATCCACCGGGGTTGTGGCGGCGGCCAGGCACCTGCGGGCATGCCACCACCCGAGCACCCCCACCGGCCGTCACGATCGACGATCGAGCACGGCCCGGGTGCTGGCCTGCGGTGACAGGTCGATCCGCCGCAGCAGCTGGGCATTGAGCGCCACCACCACGGTGGACAGCGACATGAGGATCGCCCCCACCGACATCGGCATGACGAAACCCACCGGCGCCAGCACTCCGGCCGCCAGGGGTACCGAGATGAGGTTGTAGCCAGCCGCCCACCACAGGTTCTGCTTCATCTTGCGGTAGGCCGCGCGGGACAACTCGATCACCGACAGCACCGAGCGCGGATCTGAGCTGGCCAGGATCACCCCGGCCGAGGCGATTGCCACGTCGGTGCCGGCTCCGATCGCGATCCCGACATCGGCCTGGGCCAGGGCGGGTGCGTCGTTGACCCCGTCTCCGACCATGGCGACCTTCTTGCCCTCCTGCTGGAGGCGGGAGACCGTCTCGGACTTGTCCTGGGGTCGCACCCCGGCGAACACCCGGTCGATGCCGAGGTCGCGCGCCACCTGCTCGGCCACTGCCGCAGCGTCACCGGTGATCATCACGACCTCGACGCCGAGGGCGTGCAGCGCGTCCACCGCCTCGCGCGACTCGGGGCGAACCTCGTCGGCCAGTTTGAGTCCGCCGACCATGGTCCCGTCCCGAAGCACGTGCAGGATGATCGCGCCCTCGCGCGCCCAGGTGTCGGCGGTGCCGATCTCCGGCTGCCCTGTCTCGGCGAGCAGGCGCGCCCCGCCCACCCTGATCTCGTGGCCGTCCACCGTGGCGGTGACCCCCACGGCGGGGGAGGAGGTGAAACCCGTTCCCGCGCCGGTGTGCAGACCCCGCTCGTCGGCGGCAGCGACGATCGCCCTGGCCAGCGGATGTTCGCTGTCGGCCTCGGCGGCTGCGGCGAGGGCGAGCACCTCGTCCGCGCTGAGCTGACCCGGCCCGCCGGATCCGGCGTTGGTCCCCGGGTCGACGGCAGGTTCGACGGCGACGACGGTCGGCTCGCCCTTGGTGAGGGTCCCGGTCTTGTCGAACAGGACCGCGTCCACCAACCGCATCGACTCCAACGCCAGCCGGTCCTTGACGAGTACGCCCCCGCGCGCGGCCCGTTCGGTGGCGATGGAGACCACCAGCGGAATCGCCAGGCCGAGGGCGTGCGGGCAGGCGATGACCAGCACCGTGATGGTCCGCACCACCGCGGCGTCGGGCTGACCGATGGCCGTCCACACCACCGCGGTGATGAGGGCGGCGGACAAGGCGAACCAGAACAGTAGTGCCGCCGCCCGGTCTGCGATCCGCTGTGCGCGGGAGGTGGAGTTCTGCGCCTCGGCGACCAGGCGGTTGATGCCCGCCAGAGTCGTGTCGTCGCCGGTGGCGGTGATCTTCACCCGCACCCCCGAGTCCGTGGCCACGGTTCCGGCGGTGACGTTCTCACCCTCGCCGCGCGGCACCGGACGGGATTCGCCGGTGATCATGGACTCGTCCATGTCGGCACGACCGGCCACGATCGTGCCATCGGCAGGCACGCTGCCGCCCGGTCGCACCACGACGATGTCGTCAACCCTGAGTTCGGCGGGATCGACACGGACGACCTCGTCGCCCTCGACCCGCTCCGCCTCGTCGGGCAGGAGCGCCGCCAGGGAGTCCAGTGCGGACGTGGTCTGCGCCAGGGACCGCATCTCGATCCAGTGCCCGAGCAGCATGATGACGATGAGCAGCGCCAGCTCCCACCAGAACTCCAGTTCCGCGTGTACCACCCCGAGGGTGGCCGCCCAGGAGGCCAGGAAGGCAACGGTGATGCCCAGCGCGATGAGCAGCATCATCCCGGGCTGACGACTCTTGATCTCGCTCCACGCGCCGGTCAGGAAGGGGCGTCCTCCCCAGACGTACATGACCGTCCCGAGCAGTGGGGAGATCCACGAGCCCCACCCCGGGACCGAGTACCCCAGGAGCATCGCGAACATCGGCGAGAAGGCAACCACCGGGATCGCCAAGACCAGGTTGATCCAGAACAGCTGCTGGAACTGAGCGACGTGACCCGCATGGCCGCCGTGGCCCCCATGGCCACCGTGGCCTGCGTCAGCGTCATGACCTGCGTGATCGCTGTGTTCTGCATGAGAGTCGTGGTCTGCATGAGAGTCGTGGTGCGCGTGGGAGTCGTGGCCCGAGTGACCGGTGGTGTGGGCGTCCTGCGACCCCGGGTGACCTGCGTGCCCGCGGTGGCTCGCGTGTTCTGGGTGAGCCGCGTCATCGTGACCCGCGTGATCGCCCTGCCCGTCGGGATGGTCGTGCTCCGATCCGCCCCGCCCGAGGGTCGGGTGGTGCCCGGACGTGGCGGGCTTGTGCGGGGTCGCGTGGCCCGTAGGCCGGTGGTGCTCGGCGCGGGCCTCCAGATGGGATGTGGCGCCTCTCGGTGTGTCTGCGTCGCTGTTGCCAGCCATCACTATCCTCCCGTTGATACCCCTATAGGGTATGTCCGGGTGCTGCAACACATCCAGCGGGCGAGAATTCCCGCACCACCCGAATTCTGTCCGGACGTTCGGGCGACCACTCATCCCCGTCGCAGCGTCGGGCCACGGGGGCGCTGTTTGTTTCTCGGCCCTGGAGCCGGCCTGGCCGACCCGACGCTCTGCTCGGCACGATCCTCCAGCGACGACGGAGGACTCGACGCGGCTCGCCTTGGCACCTGACGGGTTTGGCCTGCCGGGCACGTAGGCGCCTGCCCTCAGCAGGCGCGGATCGCCGGCAGGCCGTCGCCGCGCGTCGTCAGCCGAATACGGCGGTCGGCCGAACACTGCGGTCGGCCGAACATGGTGGTCAGCCGAACACGATGGTCAGCCGAACACTGTGGTCAGCCCGGCGGAGATCGTCGCCACCGCCTCGTCCGCCTCCTCCTCGGTCAGCACCGCCGGCGGCACCACGTGCAGGCGGTTGGCCGCGATGAAAGGCAGGACGCCGCGGACCAGGAGTTCGGACTTCAGGCGCGCCATGTCCGCATCCGAGACCGGCGTCCGGGTCTGCCGGTCTGCGACCAGTTCCACCGCCCAGAAGACCCCCATGCCGCGCACCTCACCCACCACGTGATGCACGTCGGAGAGCCGCTCCAGACCCGGCCCGAGCCGGGTGCGCCCGATCCTGGCGGCGTTCTCCACCACGCCCTCGTCCTGCATGGCCGACAGGGTCGCCACCACGGAGGCGGCGGCCAACGGGTGGCCGGAGTAGGTCAGGCCGCCCGGAAAGACTCGGTCGTCGAAGTGATGGGCGATGGGGTCGGAGATGATCACCCCGCCGACCGGCACGAAGCCCGAGTTGACCCCCTTGGCGATGGTGATGAGGTCCGGCACCACGTCAAAGGCGTCCAACGCCAACCAGTGGCCGGTACGGGCGAAGCCGCTCATCACCTCGTCGAGGATCAGCATGATGCCGTACCGGTCCGCGATTTCGCGAACCCCGCGCAGATACCCGGCCGGCGGGACCAGGATGCCGGCCGTGCCTGGAATGGTCTCCAGCAGGATGGCCGCCACCGTCTGCGGACCTTCGCACTGCACGGTCCGCTCCAGGTGCTGCAGAGCCCGCTCGCACTCCTGAGCCTCGGTGTCCGCCCAGAACTCGCTGCGATACAGATAGGGCCCGAAGACGTGCACGTGCCCGCGGGCGAACTCGTTCGGGATCCGGCGCCAGTCACCGGTGGCGGCGATCGCCGCAGCAGTATTGCCGTGGTACGACCGGTACCGCGAGATCACCTTGTCGCGACCGGTGAACAGCCGCGCCATTCGGATGGCGTTCTCGTTGGCGTCGGCGCCGCCATTGGTGAAGAAGACCTTGTTGAAGCCCTCGGGTGCCCGCTCGGTGATCAGCTGGGCGGCCTCGGCGCGCGTCCGGTTCGCGTGGGCTGGGGCAACTGTCGCCAACTGCGCGGCCTGCTCCTGCACTGCGCGCACCACCGCCGGATGCTGATGCCCCAGGTTGGTGAAGACCAGTTGGCTGGACAGGTCGAGGTACCGGTTGCCGTCCGCGTCCCAGACTCGGCTGCCCTCGCCGCCCTCGATCGGCACGGCGCCCACCCCGGCCTGCGCCGACCATGAATGAAAGACCGAGGACCGATCCGCGGTGAGGATCTCGTCGTTGCCGACCCGGCTCGGTGCCGCTGAGATCGTCGCGTGGGTGGTCGTCATGGATGTCATGGCCGGGCCTCCTTCGAAGCTGTGGTGCCGGGTGCGGGGACGGCGGTTGGTGGTCCAGTAGGCCGGATGCGCGGGCTGGCACCGAGGAACCCGACCCTTCAGCCCGGTCCGGCTGTGCGGTACCGCGGCAGGGCCAGGCCACCGCCGCAATCCACTGTGCGCGCTTTGCCGCACTAATGCACTCGCCGTTTCGTCCATCTCAAGCCGTCACCTTGGACAGATCCGCGTCTCGCCGGGGAGAATGGCACGGTGAGGCCGACGCTGACGTCCCTGCTCGCCCAAGAGCAGCTGCACCTGCGCCTGCTCCAGTCGCCCCGGGACGCGGCCGACCTCGCCGAACCGCTCACCTGGGCGCACTCCTCCGACCTGGCCGACCCGACGCCCTGGCTAGAGCCCGGCCAACTGCTGCTCACCGACGGCGCCCAGTTCCTCGGCGACGGGGTGGATCCGGACGCGTACGTGACCCGTCTTGTCACGGCGCAGGTGCGCGCACTGGCGATGTCCACCCGGGTGCTGCTCGCGCAGATCCCCGAGAGCGTGCGAGTCGCGTGTGAGCGGCACGGGTTGGCCTTGATCGAGGTCGCCGATCGCACCCCGTTCATCGAGATCATCCGCCACGTCGCGGAGCAGATCGCCCAGGAGAACCAGCAGCGGCTGCGCTCCTCGCTCCAGGCCCATCGCGCGGTGGCTCGAGCCGCCCTGCGTCCGGACGGCCTAGCGGCGGTGCTCACCGAACTGGAAAGCAGACTCCAGTGCTGGGTCGCGCTCTTCGGACCAGCCGGTGAACCGATACCCATCGCCACCGCACGGCCGATGCCGACCGGCGTTCTCCCGGCGGCCGCCGAGGCGGTGCGCAGCCTGCTCGGCGGTGGCCGGCGGGCAGCGGCCCGCGTGGTGGAGGGGGACGTCGTCCTGACCATCCAGACGGTGGGCGGCCGGGATCACCTCCGTGGGGCCCTGGTGGTCGGCACCCTCGCCGAACTCGACTCCGCCGGAACTGATCTGGTGAACAGCGTGATCGCGCTGGCGAGCATCGCGCTCGACCAGACCCGGCGACTGGAGGGGGCCCGAAGGCGGTTGCGCACGGGATTGCTCGAACTGTTGCTCTCCGGGGAGTCCAGCGTCGCCCGGCGCACCGCCGCCGAACTCTGGGGCCCGTTGCCCAGCGAGCCGCTTCGGGTGGTCATGCCCGCGCAGAGACCGACAGAGGCGTTGATCACCAGGTTGGAGCAATACGCGGCCGCTCATCCTGCGGACCTCTTCTACGCCGAGCGAGCTGCGCGCCTGCACCTGATCATGCCTGCCGATCACCTCGGCCCCGTGCTGGCGCTGCTCGGTGCCCCGCCCGGCAATGCCCCACCCAGCCATGCCCCACCCAGCAATGCCCCACCCAGCATTTCCCCACCCAGCAACCGGAGTGAGTTGGTGCGCCCGGATGCCGGACCCACCCTCAGTGCGCAGGCGACCCGATCGGGACGTTCCCGTCCGGACGGGGCCATCGGCGGCGGGGTCGGGGTGTCCGGGCCGGTGGGCTGGGCAGACCTGTCCGATGGACTCGAGCAGGCTGCGCGGGCCCTTGAGCGCGCGACCGGCAGCGACCGTGTGCTGCGTTTCGACGACCTGGCCGATGAGGGGCTGATGGGTTACCTGGCGGTGGGTGGAGGGCCGGCGGTGGCGCGCCGGATGCTCGCGCCCTTGCTCGACCTGCCGGTCACCGAACGCGAGCTCCTCATCCACACCGTGCAGGTGTGGACCGAGCACTGTTGCGCCTGGGAGCCCGCCGCACGCGAACTGCACGTGCACCGGCACACGGTGCGCAACCGGATCGACCACCTCGGCAGGCTGCTCGGGCTGGACCTCGACACCTTCGCAGCCCGGGCAGAGTTGTGGTCGGCACTGCACTTGGTACGGACGGCTGGCTGACCTGCGCGGCGGCTGACTCAACTCCGGTTGGGCGCCGGTTCACTCAGGCTGGCGCTGCTTCACTCCGGCTGGCGCTGATTCACTCCGGCTGGCGCAGCTTCACTCAGGCTGGCGCAGCTTCACTCCGGCTGGGCGCCGCGGCGCGCAAAGGCGCTGAAGACCGAGCCGAGTCCGGTGAAGATATTGCCCGGCGAGACCTGATCCAGGACCCCGTAGTTGCGCAAGGTCGACACGAGCTGGGTGTCGGCGCGAACCAGGCCGAAGCGGGCGCCTCGCTGGTGCACGTGATCGATCAACTGACTCAGGGCCGCGCTCGCGGAATAGTCCACGTCGTCGATCGAAGAGCAGTCCAGGACGAGCAGCCGGACCGGATCCGGGGCGTGATCGACGACCGCGATGACATCGTCGAGGAAGCGGTTGGCGTTGGCGAAGAAGAGTTGGGCGTCGAACCGGAAGACGATGAGTCCGGGCGAGCTCTGGACTCCGGGCTTGGCGGGGATGTACTCACGGGTCCCGCCAGGACCCTTGCCGATGACGAAGTCGGAGGGACGGTAGGCGCGTCGGATGATCTCCAGAATGGACAGGACGACGGCGAAGGCGATCCCGGCTGTGGTCCCCACCACGATCACCACGACGGCGGTGGCCGCCGCGATGACGAACTCGCTGAACCGTCGCTGATGCAGCCGTCGGAGGCCGCGCACATCGATCAGCCCGGCGGCGATGACGACGACGATGGCTGCCAGAACCGACTTCGGCATGTCGGTGAGCAGTCCGGCCCCGAAGACCACGAATACCAGGGCCACCAGGGCCATCACGATATTGGCCATCTGGGTGCGCCCGCCCTGGTCGTCCAGGATCGCCGTCTTGGTCGGGCTCCCGTTGACGACGAAGGTGCCGGTGAGCCCAGCCGCGAGGTTGGCGCCACCGAGCCCCAGCAGGTCCCGATTGATGTTGACCCGCTGACCGTGCCGGGCGCCGAAACTACGGGACGTGGCCGAGGACTGGGCGATGATGAGCACCACACACGCGAAGGCGATCGGCACCGCTCGACCCACGTCGGCCCAGGCCAGCCCGCTGGGCAGGCCCACCGGCGGAAATCCGCCCCTGACCTCGCCGACGACGGCGACCCCGTGCGAGGAGGCGTCGACAGCGGCCGAGACCACGAGGCTCAGCACGACGGCCACCACCGCCCCGGGAACCCGGGGCACGAAGCGTTTGAACCCGACGATGCATGCCAGCGTCGCCGCAGCGAAGGCGAGCGTGGGTGGGTGCGCCGCCGGGAGACCCGTGATGGTCTTCCACTGCTGGACGAGCCAGTTGCCGTCTGGCGCTGCGACGCCCAGCAGGTCCGGGATCTGTCCGGTCAGCACCTGGATGCCGACGCCGGTGAGGAAGCCGATGAGCACCGGGGCGCTGAGGAAGTCCCCGAGGAAGCCGAGCCCCAGCAGCCGGGCAAGAAACAGAAACACCGCGCACAGCAGGGCCACCAGCCCCGCCCAGGCCAGCCAGATGTCGGTGCCCGGGGCCAGGCCGGAGATGCCGAGCCCGGTCAGGCCCGCCGCCAGGATGGCCGCGGTCGCTGAGTCCGCGCCCACCACCAGCAGCCGAGAGGAGCCGAGCAGGGCGAAGACGAGCGTCGGGACGATGATCGTGTAGATACCGGTGGCGATCGGAGTCCCGGCGATCGAGGTGTAGCCCATCACCTCCGGGATGGCCACTGCGGCCAGGGTGAGCCCCGCAGCGATGTCACCTGCCAGCCAGGAGCGGTGGTAGTCGCGTGCCCACTCCGGAACGAGCCTCACGGCGGCACGCTATCGCCCCCGTCCACGACTGCGGCGCAGCCGCAGGCGAAGGGCACCCCCGGCGGTCGACGCCTAGGCGGTCGGGCCGGGTGGCGGTGGCAGGGTGAGTCACCTACCCGCCAGAGTCCCAGAGCGAATGCGGCCTTCGCGAGTGCGGGACGTGGTTGCGGGTCCGGAGCGGACGCAGGCGTGCCAACCCAGGGCGTGGTTGCTTGTATTGCCGGGTGTGGCGCGACACGGTGTGCCCCGTGAGCACCCAGCCATCGGAGCCGGCCCCGCCGGTGCCGTCCGCCGTGGAAGCGGCCCTGCACGACTTCGGCACCCACCTGGCCCTGGAGCGCGGACGCTCGGGGCACACGGTGCGGGCCTACCTGGCCGACGTGCAGCAACTCCTCGTCGCTGCCGCCGCCGAAGGACTGACCGGCCTGGACGACCTCGACCTCTCCGTCCTTCGAGGATGGCTGGCGACGATGAGCGAGGCCGGGCTGTCCCGTTCGACCATCGCGCGCCGTGCCTCCTCGGCCCGGGCCTTCACGGCCTGGGCGCACCGCACCGGCCGGATGTCGCACGACCCTGGCCACCGGCTCACCGTGCCGCGTCGTGGACGCCACCTGCCGGCGGTGCTCACCCCTGCGCAGTCCGCCGCGATGCTCGACCTGGCCATGGTCCGCGCCGACGATTCCGATCCGGGCCGGCTCCGGGATCGGGCGGCGGTTGAACTTCTCTATGCCACCGGTATCCGGGTGGGGGAGTTGGTCGGCCTGGATGTCGACGACGTCGACCTGGAGCGCCAAGTGGCTCGGGTCACCGGAAAGGGTGACAAGCAGCGGACCGTACCCTTCGGTCTGCCCGCGGCGCGGGCGGTGCGCGACTGGCTGCATCGGGGACGGCCCCGGCTCGCGGTCGCCTCATCCCCACCCGCGCTGCTGCTGGGACGCCGCGGGGGGCGATGGGACCAGCGGCAGGTCAGGACCCTGGTGCACCAGCTCCTGGAGGCCAGTGACAGCACGGTCGACGTTGGTCCGCACGGGCTACGACACAGTGCAGCCACAGATCTCCTGTCGGGGGGTGCTGATTTGAGGACAGTTCAGGAGGTGCTGGGGCACGCTAGTCTCGCAACCACACAGATCTACACTCATGTCTCGACCGATCGATTACGTGCCACCTATCGCACAGCGCACCCGCGCGCGTGAGGGGTGGCCACGCGACAGGGAAGGGGGAGGATGACCACGGGCCCGGAAACGGACCTTGCCGCCGAGGAGGCCAAGGCAGCCGAACAGGAGCGCGTGCGCCTGCTCTGGAGCACGTACAAGGAGAGCGGTGGCTCCGAGGCCCGCGAGCAGCTCATCCTCAACTACTCCCCGCTGGTGCGCTATGTGGCGAGCCGGGTGGGAGTGGGGCTGCCACCGAACGTGGAGCAGGCCGACCTCATCTCCTACGGAATCTTCGGACTCATCGACGCGATCGAGAAGTTCGACATCGAGCGTGGAATCAAGTTCGAGACCTACGCGATGTCCCGAATCCGGGGCGCCATCATCGACGAGCTCCGCTCGATGGACTGGATCCCACGGTCGGTGCGATCCAAGGCCCGCGAGGTCGAACGCACCTACGCGGCGCTGGAGGCCGAACTCCACCGCACTCCCAGCGAGGCCGAGGTCGCCACTCGGATGGGGATTCCGCTGCGCGACCTGCACGCGATCTTCAGCCAGGTGTCCTACGTCAATGTCATCGCCCTGGACGAGTTGCTCGGCGGCGGTGGCAGTGGGGGCGACAAGGGCGACGGCATGTCGCTGGGCGACACCCTCACCGACCACAAGGCGGTCGACCCGGAGACCGCGTTCGAAGGGGAGGAGACGAAGTTCCTGCTGGCACGCGCGATCGAGCAGCTGCCGGAACGGGAGAAGATCGTGGTGACCCTCTACTACTACGAGGGGCTGACGCTGGCCGAGATCGGCAGGGTGCTCGGGGTCACCGAGTCGCGTATCTGCCAGATGCACACCAAGGCCGTGCTGCAGTTGCGCAACAAACTCGCCGAAGTCTCCTGACCCCGGTGCCCTCGCGCCCGCCCTCCGCGCCCCGCCCGCAGGCGCCGGTGACGTTCGGCCGACCTTACGTGGCGTTGGCGGATCTGGGTCTGGTGATGGCCGGTGGCGCCGTCGGCTCGCTGGCGCGGTGGTTCCTGGCACAAGCATTGAGCGCTATCGCCCATCCCTTCCCGTGGCCCACCTACCTGGCCAATGTCGTCGGCTCCTTCCTGCTGGGCTGGCTGACCGCGGCGCTGCAACACCGCGGGAACGATCGCTTGCGACTCGCCGCCGGGGTCGGAGCACTCGGCGGTTTCACCACGTTCAGCACGTTCACTGTCGAACTGGTGACCCTGATCCAGGACGGCTCGGCCGCCATGGCCGCGCTCTACCTGTTGGCCAGCCTGAGCGCCTGCGTTGTCGGGGCGGCCGCCGGATTCGCGGTGGGACACGCCCGTGCCCCACGCCAGGCGCCCGAGGAGTGAGCACTTACCTGGCCACCGGCATCCTGGTGATGCTGGGTGGTGCCCTGGGAGCGGGGTGCCGGTATCTGGTCGCCGAGGCGGTGCGAGCGTGGCTGCCTCCCAGCGACGCCGCACGGGTGCCGTGGGCTACCACGATCGTCAACGTGGCCGGCTCATTCTTGTTGGGAGTGGTGACCGGGCTGGCCGGGCTCCAAGCCGTGGGCGGCCCAGCAGGGGCAGCTCTGCTGGGGGTCGGATTCTGCGGTGGTTTCACCACGTTCAGCACGTTCGCGGTCGACTGCGTGTCGTTGTTCTCCGCGCGCGCCGCTCGGGCGCTGAGTACGTACCTGGCCATCAATGTCGTCGCGGGGTGCGCGGCGGCAGCCGCTGGACTCTGGCTCAGCGTCACTCTCGGGTGAGGCGCAGACTCCTTCTCGCTTCGCCCGGACGTGGGCCGGGCGGCGCCGCTCGCGCGCAGCTGCCGATCGGCGTGCCTGTCGCCGGCGACGGCTCTTGATCCGCCGGCCCGCCCGATGGGGGATCCCGGGCCGATTCGGGCCGACCTCGACGCGCGTGCCCACCACGGGCCCGACCTCGTCGACCGCGCTGACGGCCGAGTCGGGTCGTCGCGCCGATGCGGGTCGCCGTACAGCGGGAGCAACCGCGCCGGACGCCGCATCAGGTCGAAGGGGTCCACGTACACCGTGCCCCGCCGCACACCCCAATGCAGGCACTGCCGGCAGTGCCCACCGGCATCGACGACCCCGATCGGCTCTCCGGCCCGCACCCGCTGCCCAGGCAGCAGGCTGCTGCGGACCGGCTCCACCGAGCTGCGCACCCCGCAGGGATGCTCGATGGTCAGCACGTCTCGGTCGACCACCCGCCCGCGGAAGGACACCGTCCCGTCGCCGGGGGCCAGCACCACCGCACCCCGGCGGGCGCCAAGATCCACGCCGCGATGCCCGGGTGCCCATCGAGCCACCGGCCCGACATAGCCGGCCACGACGACCGGCCGCGGCGACAGCGGCCACGTGAGCCGGCACTGGGCCCCCGGAGCGGAGCCGGCGACCCGAGCCGCCGTACCGGACAGTACTGCGGTGGATCCGGACAGTACTGCGGCTGAACGGGGCGGTACTGCGGTTGAACCGGCAGGCACTGGGGCCGCACCGGGCAATGGCGCGGCTGAACCGGGCACTACTGCGGCTGAACCCGGCAGCACGGGGGCCGAACCGACTGGCACTGGGGCTGAACCGGGCAAGGCTGAACCGGGCAGTACTGCGGCGACCGGCGAGGCGCCGACAAGCACGAGAACCAGGGCAGCCACCCCGACCAGCGTCGCAGCCCACCACAAGCGACACCGTCGGCCACGGGCCCGCCCGGGAACTGGCCGCCGCGCCACAGTCCGGGCCCTCCAGGCCCGCCAAGTGCGGGGTGGGGCTGCGGGGATGCGTTGGAACGCTGGCATCGTCCCAGCCTGGAGTGGGCGCCAGCCGGCGTGAACCCTGGTTGGCCGCCTGTGGATGCCGGGCCCGTCTCGAACGCCCTGTGGAAAACCTGGTCTCCCGCAGCGAGCGTGCCGAGTGTCGATCACGCCTGCCTCATACGCCTTGATGCCCCCAACCCCGCCCGCGTCGCTCCACCTACGCCCCGCGTCCCCGTCCCTGTGTCCCGTCCCCTTCGTCCCCGTCCCTGCGTCCCCGCCCCCGCCCTGCGTCCCCGCCCCTGCGTCCCCGGCCCTACATCGGCCGCGTTTGTGGGGTCCGCGCCTGAGTTGTCCGCGTCCAGGTCGCCCGCGCTTGTCGTGGCCCGGCCGCGCGCCGAGTGACCGCCGAGCCGGGCGTGGCAGGGTGACCTCATGACCTTCGAGCCACGCGCCCGCGAGCCTGAGTCATCCGCCGACCCGTTGATCTCCAGGATGCAGACGTTCGGCACGACGATCTTCGCCGAGATGTCCGCGCTGGCCACCCGCACCGGCTCGGTCAACCTCGGCCAAGGCTTCCCCGACTACGCAGGCCCGAGCGTGGTCCTCGATGCGGCGATCGAGGCGATCCGCTCCGGCGCCAATCAGTACCCTCCCGGTCGGGGCATCCCCGCGTTGCGGCAGGCGATCGCCGACCACCAGCGCCACTGGTACGGCCTCGACATCGACCCCGATACCGAGGTCCTCGTCACCGTCGGGGCCACCGAAGCCATCGCCGCGTGCGTGCAGGCCCTGGTCGAGCCCGGCGACGAGGTGGTCGTGCTCGATCCCACCTACGACTCCTATGACGCCACGATCGCCCTCGCCGGCGCAGTGGCCCGGCACGTGCCACTGCTTCCCCCATCCTTCGCGCTACAGCCCGCGGCCCTGGCCGCAGCCTTCAGCGAACGCACCCGACTCGTCCTGCTCAACACCCCGCACAATCCGACGGGACGGGTGCTCACTCGCGAAGAACTGATGCTGGTGGCGGAACTGGCCACCCGCTATGGGGCGCTGATCGTCGCCGACGAGGTCTACGAGCACCTCGTCTTCGACGGCCGCCAGCACGTCCCGATCGCCACCCTGCCCGGGATGGCCGAGCGCACCCTCACCATCGGCTCGGCGGGCAAGACCTTCTCGGTGACCGGGTGGAAAGTCGGCTGGGTAACCGGCCCGGCTCGCCTGGTCACCGCCGTCACCACGGTGAAGCAGTTCCTCACCTACGTCGGATCCGGCCCGCTGCAGCCGGGAGTGGCAGTCGGTCTGGCCGAACCGGACAGCACCTTCGCCGCGCAGGCTCAGAGTCTGGCCAGACGTCGAGACCTGTTGCGAGACGGCCTGGCTCAGGTGGGCTTCGATGTGCTCGACGCCGAGTCCGGCTATTTCCTGCTGGCTGATGCCGCACCGCTGGGTGCCGACGACGGGGTGGACTTCTGCTGGGACCTGCCCGAACGGGTGGGGGTGGTGGCGATCCCGGCCCGGGTGTTCTGCGCCGATCCGGACCCGTTGCGCAGCTATGTGCGCTTCGCCTTCTGCAAGCGCGAAGAGGTCCTGCTCCAAGCGCTGGAGCGGCTGGGACGGCTGTCCGGCTGACGGACGATGGCGAGGTCGGAACAGGCGGCAGCAGGCCGAGGGCAGCCGCTCGCCCGGCTGGGTACCGGGCACGGCCACCGCATCAGCACTACCACCGCCAACGCTGCAGTTCGGTCAGCGCAGTCCGGGTCTTGATCAACGGATTCCGCCACCTGGGGACCGTGTCCACCACTCCGACCCGGGACGCGTCGCCGGGATGGGCACGGAGCCAGTGCCGACGCGCCCGGCCGGCGTGCAGGGGATCCGAGACCAGGATGGCGAAATCGTCGCCCACCAACTCACGGGTGAACTCGACATTCTCCCGGGTGCTGCGGGCAAGGCGCTCGAGCACCAGCTCAGGTGGGTGCGCGGACGGGCTCGACCTGCCCGACCCGTCAAGCGGGCTCGCGGGACCCTCGCGAGTCGCAGCCCGCCGGTACTGGTCGCGTATCAGGTCGGCCATCACGTCGGCCTCACTGGGGTGCTCCGGACCTCGGGTCGGCCCACCGGTGATGATCATCCGCGCGGCCCGGTGGATGTGCGCGGCCCGGACCGCCTGCTCGGCCCGCCACCGCTGCAGACGATGTGCACGCCCGTCCGGGCGCGAGCGGTACCCCAGGACGACGAGGGTCACCGGCCCAGTCGGACGAAGCGGTGAGGCTGCCCGCTGGTGGGCGAGTTCGGCACACATCACCGCGGCTCCGGCCACAGCGGCACCGAGCCCGACGGCTGCCCCGACGGCCAGGCCGATCTCGCGCCGCTGCACACCGGGCACAGTGCGCTCATCGCCCCAGGCCCGCACCGTCCTGCCCAACTGGTCCACCCGGCTCCCTTCGTCCCGGGCACCCTATGGCGCTCACCTGGGCGAGGCTCGAGCGAGGGCGAGGCACGAGCGAACCGGTGCGGCTCGCCGGCCGACTGGCTTCGAAGCTCGAAAGGCGGCCCGACGCGAGTCTGACAACCCCGGCGCCACACCTGACTGCCCACGCCTGACAGCCCACACCTGACAGCCCACGCCTGACAGCCCACACTGACACCCCGAGGGCTCGGCTGCCGATCCCTGCACCCGGTCGGGAAGGTCTCACCCGCCCGGTGCGCTAACCTGTAGGCACGACCGGTCCGCCGGTCGAATTCGCGCGCCCTCGTACCGACACCGGTCGGCCGTCCGATGACGGTCATACCGGCGCCGGATCCGCTCAGGATCTGCTGTCGGCCGGGCCCCGCGGTCCGGGACTTCCGGTGGGGTCGGGTGAGAGCGCCAGGCGGTGCCCACGGTGGGCACCGAAAACCGAGCATGCACTGCCGCCCGTCCGGGCCGCGGTGCGGAAGGAGTGCGTCGGCATGGCCGTCGTCACGATGCGTCAGCTGCTGGAGAGCGGCGTCCACTTCGGGCACCAGACCCGCCGGTGGAATCCGAAGATGAAGCGCTTCATCTTCACCGAGCGCAATGGCATCTACATCATCGACCTGCAGCAGTCGCTGGGGTACATCGACACCGCCTTCGAGTTCGTCAAGGAGACGGTCGCTCACGGGGGCACCATTCTGTTCGTGGGCACGAAGAAGCAGGCCCAGGAGCCGATCGCGGACCAGGCCTCCCGCGTGGGGATGCCCTACGTCAACCAGCGTTGGCTCGGCGGCATGCTCACCAACTTCTCCACCGTCAACAAGCGGCTCCAGCGGCTCAAGGAGCTCGAGCAGATCGACTTCGACGATGTGGCCGGCTCCGGGCACACCAAGAAGGAACTGCTGATGATGCGCCGGGAGAAGGAGAAGCTCGAGCGCACCCTGGGCGGCATCCGGGACATGGCCAAGGTCCCCTCCGCGGTGTGGATCGTCGACACCAAGAAGGAGCACCTCGCCGTCGACGAGGCCCGCAAGCTCGGCATCCCCGTCGTGGCCATCCTGGACACGAACTGCGACCCGGACGAGGTCGACTACCGCATCCCCGGCAACGACGACGCGATCCGCTCGGTGACCCTGTTGACCCGGGTTGTGGCCGACGCCGTCGCCGAAGGCCTGATGACCCGCAACGGACGCCGCGAGGGTGCCGAGCAGGTCGGCGCCGACGAGCCGTTGGCCGAGTGGGAGCGTGAGCTGCTCGAAGGGGCGGCCACCGAGCAGGCGGCTCAGCCGGCCGAGGCTGAGACCGAGGCCCCCAGCGAGCCCACCACCGAGCCGGTCGAGCAGGCCGCCGCCGAGGCCGTGGACGTCAACCCTGACGCGCAGGCCGCTGTGGCCGAGGTCATCGAGGACGGCTCCACCGACACCTCCGCCTGAATCCACCGAGCCTGACACACATCGACACAAGGGAAACAAGCACACATGGCGAACTACACCGCCGCTGACATCAAGGCGCTCCGGGAGAAGACCGGCGCCGGCATGCTCGACGTCAAGAAGGCCCTCGACGAGGCGGACGGCGACTCGGCCAAGGCCGAGGAACTGTTGCGTATCAAGGGACTCAAGAGCGTCAGCAAGCGTGAGGGGCGCAGCGCCACCGACGGTCTCATCGCCGCCACGGTCTCCGACGGGGTCGGAACCATGGTCGAGGTGAACTGTGAGACCGACTTCGTCGCCAAGAACGAGCGCTTCGTCGAGCTGGGCAACCAGGTGCTCGACGCGGCCGTGGCCTCGGGCGCCCAGGACGTGGACGCCCTGCTCGCCGCGCCTGCCGGCGACAAGACCGTCGGCGACCTCATCACCGACGCCGCCGCCCGGATCGGGGAGAAGATCGAGATCCGTCGGGTCGGTCGCGTGGAGGGGGCCCACCTGGCCACCTACATGCACAAGACCAACCCGGATCTGCCCCCGCAGATCGGCGTCCTCGTCGCCACCGGCACCGACGCGCCCGAGGTGGCTCGCGATGTCGCGATGCACATCGCGGCCATGACCCCCGCGTACCTCAACCGGGACGACGTACCGGCCGAGACGGTCGAGACCGAGCGCCGGATCGCGGAGCAGAAGGCTGTCGAGGAGGGCAAGCCCGAGCAGGCGATGGCCAAGATCGTCGAGGGCCGAGTGAACGCCTTCTACAAGGACAACGTGCTGCTCGACCAGGCTTTCGCCAAGGAGCCGAAGAAGTCCGTGGGCACCGTCGTCGCAGACGCCGGCACCACGGTCGAGTCGTTCCTGCGCTTCCGCGTGGGCAGCTGATCGCAGCGCGTACGACGGCCGGCTCCTCGGAGCCGGCCGTCGAACGTTGTCCCGACACGCTGGGCCACACCCCCGGGGTTACCACCGCCGGCACCGCCCGCTCCCGCGCAGTCGGGTGAATATCGCTGTGGGCCCCGCGACAGTTCCCGCGCAGGGATCTCCCGGTGATCGGGACATCCGGCTCGGGGTGCGGCAGACTGGGCCCGCCATCGTTTGCCAGGAAAGGACCTCGCCGATGACTCCCGCCCACCCGGATGCCCGGACCACCATTGACCTGGAGGCGGGCACCTCTCTGTCCACCGACAAACCGGGCAGCACCTATCGACGGGTGGTCCTGAAGCTCTCGGGCGAGACCTTCGGCGGCGGATACCTGGGGGTCGACCCGGACATCGTCGCCGGGATCGCCCGGCAGATCGCCGAGCCCATCCGTAACGGATCGCAGATCGCCGTGGTCGTCGGGGGTGGCAACTTCTTCCGCGGAGCCGAACTGTCCCAACGCGGCATGGACCGCAGCCGGGCCGACTACATGGGCATGCTCGGCACCGTGATGAACTGCCTGGCGCTGCAGGACTTCCTCGAACAGCAGGAGATCGACACCCGGGTACAGACGGCGATCGCAATGGGCCAGGTCGCCGAGCCGTACATCCCGCGACGGGCGATCCGGCACCTGGAGAAGGGACGGGTGGTGATCTTCGGCGCCGGCGCCGGGCTGCCCTTCTTCTCCACCGACACCGTCGCTGTGCAGCGCGCCCTGGAGGTCAAGGCGGACGCGGTGCTGATGGCCAAGAACGGCGTCGACGGGGTGTACACCGCCGACCCCAAGAAGGATCCCGACGCCACTCGCCTGGACGAGGTCACCTATGCCGAGGCATTGCAGAAGGGGCTCAAGGTCGTCGACTCCACGGCCTTCAGCCTATGCATGGAGAACTCGGTGGAGATGATCGTCTTCGGGATGGAGGGCGAGGGCAACGTCATCCGGGCCGTGCGGGGTGAGAGGATCGGCACGCGCGTGCACGCCTGATCGCCTCCGGATCGGTCGGCCGCCACTTCCGCACACGTGAGGAGCAGGGACAGTGATCGACGAGATCCTCTTCGAGGCCGAGCTGAAGATGGACAAGGCCCTTGAGGTGGCCAAGGAGGACTTTGCTGGCATCCGGACCGGTCGGGCCAACACCGCGATGTTCGCCAAACTGATCGTCGACTACTACGGCGCTCCCACCCCCTTGCAGCAACTCGCGTCCTTCCAGGTCCCCGAGGCCCGCACCGTCCTGATCACCCCCTATGACAAGGGTGCGATGCGGGAGATCGAGAAGACGTTGATGAACTCCGACCTCGGCGTCAACCCCTCCAACAACGGCACGGTGATCCGCGCGATGCTCCCGGCGCTGACCGAGGAGCGTCGCAAGGAGTACATCAAGCTCGCCCGGCATAAGGGCGAGGAGGCCAAGGTCTCCGTGCGCAACATCCGCCGGCATGCCAAAGACGACCTGGAGAAGTTGGTCAAGGACGGCGAAGTCGGCGAGGACGACGGCTCGCGCGCCGAGAAGGAACTCGAGGGGCTCACCAAGAAGCACGTCGACACCATCGACGTGCTGCTCAAGGGCAAGGAATCGGAGTTGATGGAGGTCTGATCGCCTCCCTCACCATGGCCGACGACAACGATCCCGCGCAGCGGCCACCCAGCCCGGCAATGCCGGTGCCCACCGGCGCCAAGCCGGCAGACCCGCAGGCGGCGGCTAGGCGCGCTCAGGATACGGCCAGTTCCACAGTTACCTCGCCCGGCGGGCCCAAGACTCCCAAGGCCGGACGCAACCTTCCCGCCGCCATCGCGGTGGGCGTGGGCCTGGGCGCGCTGTGCCTGATCACCTTGTTCTGGCGTCGCGAACTGTTCGCTGTGCTGCTCATGATCGCCGTGGCCCAGGGCATCCGAGAGCTCGTCACCTCCCTGCGCAGCAGGCAGTTGCACGTGCCGATGATCCCGCTGCAGATCGGCTCGGTCGGGATGGCCGTATCGGCCTTCGTCGGTGGACCGCAGGCGATGTTCTACGCCTTCGTGCTCACCTGCCTGGCGGTACTGGCGTGGAAGGTGCTCGACGCGCACGGCGGGGCCACGGTCCGGGACGCGGCGGCCGGGGTGTTCGTGGCCGCCTATGTGCCCTACCTGGCCGGCTTCGCGGTGCTCATGCTCGCCGAGCCGGACGGCCAGTGGCGGATCGTCACGATGATCGCCATCCCGGTCTTCTCCGACATCGGCGGTTACATCTTCGGCGTGCTCTGGGGCAAGCACCCGATGGCCCCCTCGGTGAGCCCGAAGAAATCCTGGGAGGGGCTGGCCGGTTCCCTGCTGTTCGGCGTCTTGACGGGCGTGGTCTGCGTCGTCTTCGGCATCAACGGCCCATGGTGGGCCGGGGTCATCGTCGGCATCTGCGCGGTCATCACCGGAGTCCTGGGTGACCTGTCCGAGTCCCTCCTGAAGCGCGATCTCGGCATCAAGGACATGGGCGACATCCTGCCCGGGCACGGGGGAGTGCTCGACCGGATCGACTCGCTGTTGCCCACGGCACCGGTGATGTACCTGCTGCTGGCCATCCTCGCCCCCGCCGGGTTGGGCTGAGATGTACCCCCGGTGCGAGGATTGCCCGACCTGCTCGACAGACCCCGGTGGCACCGGCCCGGGTGGCGCTACCCCGTTTGACACGACGCGGCTCCAGGGAGAGGGGACGGCCTGACATGACGGCGACCGAGGGCGGCGGCCCTTCCCCGGTCGGGTCCGCACCAGGGCGCCGACCAGTACCCGGGCAGTTGACGATGGTCGCGCCGCGCCGAGGCAAGCCGCCGATTCACCTGGCAGACCTGTCTCCGGCAGAGCGGGCCGACGCCGTCCGGCGCAAGGGGCTGCCGGCCTTCCGGGCCCAGCAGTTGTCCCGGCACTGGTTCGAGCACGCCACCATCGATCCGGAGCAGATGACCGATCTCCCGGCGGCCGGGCGGGCCGAGTTGGTGCGGGAGTTGCTGCCCGATCTGCTGACCCCGGTGCGGGAGTTGACCGCGGACGACGGCGACACGGTCAAGACCTTGTGGCGGCTGCACGACGGGGCGCAGGTGGAGAGCGTGCTCATGCGGTACCCGGACCGGGTCACGCTGTGTGTGTCGAGCCAGGCCGGATGCGGGATGAACTGCCCGTTCTGCGCCACGGGTCAGGCGGGGCTGACCCGCAACATGTCGGCTGCCGAGATCGTCGCCCAGGTGGTCGCCGCCAATGCCTGGCTGCGCGCCCGGGCCGCCGAGCAGGGAGCTGGACCCACCCGAGTCGGCAACGTCGTCTTCATGGGCATGGGGGAGGCCTTGGCCAACTACCAGGCCGCCGTCGGAGCCATCCGCCGGATGGTCGACCCGGTACCCGACGGCCTGGGCATGTCCGCGCGCGGACTCACCATGAGCACGGTCGGGCTCGTCCCGGCGATCGACCGGTTCGCCCGCGAGCAGCTGGCGGTCACCCTCGCGCTGAGCCTGCACGCCCCGGACGACGAACTCCGCAACGAGCTCGTCCCGATAAACACCCGGTGGAGCGTGGCCGAGGCCCTGGACGCCGCCCGACGGTACTTCGAGGTCACCGGCCGCCGGGTGAGTATCGAGTACGCGCTCATCCGGGACGTCAACGACCAGGCGTGGCGGGCCGAGGAACTGGCCCGGCTGCTCAACGCCCGGGGCCGGGGCTGGGTGCACGTCAACCCGATCCCGCTCAATCCCACTCCCGGGTCGAAGTGGACGGCCTCGCGTCCGGGAGTGGAGGGAGAGTTCCTGGCCAGACTGCGGGCCCGCGGGATCCCCGCCACGCTGCGCGACACCCGCGGACGAGACATCGACGGGGCCTGCGGCCAGTTGGCTGCCCAAGCGTGACCGGTGCGCCCTCTGCCCTGCTGCGGCTTGTCTCGGCGACTCGGCCTGACCGCGGTGTGCGACTGACCCAGGTCCCCGGCTGACCGTGGTCCCGGCTGACTGCGGTCCCCGGCTGACCGCGGTCCCCGGCTGACCCCGGCCCCCAGCTGACCCCGGTCCCACCTGACCGCGATCTCCAGCTGACCATGGGTTCGGGCTGCCTGCCGTTCTGGCTGTGTGTCGGCTGAGTCTGGACACCCTCGGCTTGCCTCGTCGTGAGCCGGGTCTGCGGGTGGCACAATCTCGGACGTGAGCAGCCAGCCTTCGTCCGCGCCCACGAACCCCAGCGCCGGATCGTCCGCCCCAGCGGCACCGCCGACCACCCCACCTGGGGAGCAGGGCACGTTCGCCAAGGCATCGCGGTTGACCAAGGGATATGACCGGGCCGAGGTCGACGAGTTCTTCGAACGTGCTCGTCTCGCCTACGACCTGGCGTCCTCACGCTCGTCCGTGGAGGGCAGGCCGACGAGCACGCAGGTGCTGCCGCGCGGCAAGGACCCGGCCACGATGACTGCGGACGACGTGCGCACCGCCGCCTTCACCCTCAAGCGCGGTGGATATCAGGTGGCCGACGTCGACGCAGCGCTCGACCGGCTCGAGGATGCCCTGGCGACTTCGGAGCGCACCCGTCTGGTGGCCACCCGGGGTGAGGACGCGCTGATCCAGCAGCTGACCGGGCTGGCCGAGACCCTGCGCGGCAGGCTCGCCCGCCCGGACGGCGAACGATTCGCTCGCGGAGTGCGGGGCTGGGAGCGCACCTACGACGTTCGCGAGGTGGACGCACTGTGCCATCGGCTCGAAGGCTATTTCAGTCAAGGTGACGAGATGGCGGTCGATGAAGTGCGACGGGCTGCCTTCCGCGGCCGGCGAGGCAACCTGGGCTACCGCGAGCCGGTGGTCGACGCCTTCCTCGACCGAGTCGTCGCGGTGATGTCCGCGGTGGAGTAACGGCACCCTTGCGATGGAACTGAGTGCGGCGGCGGCCGCCTTCTGCGCCGAACGTCACCTGGCCACCCTGACGACCCTGCGCGCGGACGGCAGCCCGCACGTGGTCCCGGTGGGTTTCACCGTGCACGACGGGCTTGTGCGGGTGATCACCGACGCAGCGTCGGTCAAGGCGCGAAACGCGGCACGAGGCGGACGGGCCGCGGTGTGCCAGGTGGAGGGCCGACGCTGGCTGACCGTGGAGGGACCGGCGGACGTCCTGACCGACCCGGTCGCGGTGCGACTCGCCGAAGAACTCTACGCCCGGCGCTACCGCACACCACGGGTCAACCCCACCAGAGTGGTGCTGACCATCGCAGCCGACCGGTTGATCAGCCGCGGTTTGGACTAAGACCTCCCCAGCCCTGGCCTCGGACGGCAACGGTGCGGGAACGGGCTGGGTAATCGCCGTTCACCGCAGCGAACCCCCCACTGATCGATTCGATCCTGCCAGCGGGATGTCCGGTGCGGCAGGATCGGGGGCATGGTCAACGATGCCTACGCCCTCGCCTACGCCCGTTCGCTGAACGACCCTGACGGCTTTTGGGGAGATGCCGCCGCCGGCGTCTCCTGGATCAAGGCCCCCACCGTCGTCCTGGACGACAGCAACCCCCCGATGTACCGGTGGTATCCCGACGGGGTGCTCAACACCTGCTACAACGCGCTCGACCGGCACGTCATCGAGGGCCGGGCGGATCAGCCCGCCGTGGTCTATGACTCGGCGGTCACCGACGACTCGCGCACCTACACCTACGCCGAACTGCTCGACGAGGTCGCGCGCTTCGCCGGCGTGCTGCGCACCCTCGGGGTGACCAAGGGCGACCGGGTCGTCATCTACATGCCGATGATTCCGCAGGCGCTCATCGCCATGCTGGCCTGCGCCCGGCTCGGCGCCGTCCACTCGGTGGTCTTCGGGGGTTTCGCGCCCGCCGAGTTGGCCGTCCGGATCGACGACGCCACCCCCAAGGTCATCGTCTCCGCCTCCTGCGGGATCGAGTCCACCCGGGTGATCGAGTACAAGCCACTGCTGGACGCCGCCATCGACAAGGCCACCCATAAGCCCGACGCAGTGGTGGTCTTCCAGCGCTCCCAGGCGACCGCCACGCTCGTCGAGGGCCGCGACCACGACTGGGCGACGCTGATGCGCCCCGGTGCGGTCGAGCCCGCCGAGTGCGTCCCGGTGCAGGCCACCGACCCGCTGTACGTGCTGTACACCTCCGGCACCACCGGCAAGCCGAAGGGCATCGTCCGTGACAACGGCGGCCACGCCGTGGCGCTGACCTGGTCGATGAAGAACATCTACGGCGTGCAGCCGGGCGAGACGATGTTCTCCGCCAGTGACGTCGGCTGGGTCGTCGGACACTCCTACATCGTGTATGGGCCGTTGCTGAACGGATCGACCACCGTGCTCTTCGAGGGCAAGCCGATCGGCACCCCCGACGCGGGCACCTTCTGGCGCGTTGTCAACGACCACGACGTGGCGGTGTTGTTCACCGCGCCCACCGCGATCCGGGCGATCAAGAAGTCCGATCCGCACGGGGAGTTCGTCCGCAAGTACGACATCTCCAGCCTGCGGACTCTCTTCCTGGCCGGCGAACGGCTGGACCCCGACACGTACCACTGGGCCTCGGACATGCTCGGGATCCCCGTGGTGGACAACTGGTGGCAGACCGAGACCGGGTGGCCGATCGCCGCCAACCCCGTCGGCCTGCAGGCGCTGGAGATCAAGCCGGGCTCGCCGTCGGTTCCGGTGTGCGGGTACGACGTGCAGGTGGTGGACGCCACCGGCGTCGAGGTGCCGCGCGGCACCGAGGGCGCGGTGGTGATCAAGTTGCCGCTGCCCCCGGGCACCCTGCCCACGCTATGGGGCGACGACGCCCGGTACGTGTCCAGTTATCTGTCCACGTTCGATGGCTACTACCTCACCGGCGACGGGGGCTACCTCGACGAGGACGGCTATCTGTTCGTGCTGGGCCGCACCGACGACGTCATCAATGTCGCCGGCCACCGGCTCTCGACCGGCACCATCGAAGCCGCCGTGGCCGGTCACCCCGCGGTCGCCGAGTGCGCCGTCATCGGCGTGCAGGACGCTCTCAAGGGTCAGGTGCCACGGGCCTTCGTCGTTCTCAAGCAGGACGCCGAGGGCGATGAGGAGACGATCGCGGGAGAACTCAAGGCGCTGGTCCGCTCCGAGGTCGGCGCGGTGGCCTCGCTGTCACGGGTGGACGTGGTCGCCGGGCTACCCAAGACCCGCTCGGGCAAGATCCTGCGCAAGACCATGCGCGAGATCGCCGACGGCAAGACGCCCATCGTGCCCTCCACGATCGAGGACGCCGGGGTCCTGGACGATCTGGCGGGCGTGCTGCGCGGGTAGGCCCCCCACGCCCACGGGTTGCACCATCGGGTCGGCCGGACCACGGCAGCCAGCCGATCCCGGTGCGGATCGTCGACCAACCCGGGGGCGCGGGTCGTTCGCTGCTCCCACCGCCCCCCGTCGTCCTGGGGCAGACTGGGCGGATGAGTACCCTGCCGACCCAGCCCCCTGCGGACGACCCGCCTGCGGACGACAAGGACTGGACCTGGGTGCTCGAGCGGCCCTGTCCGGACTGCGGTTTCGTCGCCCGCGACTGCCCGCCGCAGGACGTGGCCAGGCTGCTGCGCCGCCACGCGACCGCGTGGAAGGCCGTGCTGGATCGACCCGACGCGCGGAACCGTCCCGCCGAAGCCGTCTGGTCGCCGCTGGAGTACGGCTGCCACGTGCGCGATTGCTGTGCGGTCTTCGACGAGCGGGTGCGCCTGTTGCTGGCCGAACCGGATCCGCAGTTCGCGAACTGGGACCAGGACGCCACGGCCCGCGACAAGCAGTACCACGCTGCCGACCTGGATCAGGTGGCGGCCGAGATTGCCTTGTGCGCAACGACCTTCGCGGCGACGCTGGACTCGGTCGGCGACGGGCAGTGGGATCGGACCGGGCGCCGCAGCAACGGCTCGGTCTTCACCGTCGCCACCCTGACCCAGTACTTCGCGCACGACCTGGTCCACCACGGCTGGGACGTGGGGGTGCAGGTGGAATGACCCGAGGACACCCCCGATGACCGGCCCCGTGGAGTTGCGTCTGGTCGGACCACTCGCCGGACCGGCCGGTTCGATGGACTCAGGCGTGGCGCCGCCATCCCTGGACGAGGTGCGTCGGCTGCTCGGGCACGACTGGTCATCGCCCGACCGGACGCTCGTCGTGGACCATCTGCGTCACGGCTGGCCAGTGCCCCGACCCACGGCCGCGGCACCGCAGGGGCAGACGCCGACCCGACCGGGCAATGGCGAGCCAGATCCCAACCGCGCCGGCCCGGTCTGCCCGGCGTGCGGGAAGGACCTGCCCGACGCGTTGCGCAGCGACGGCCGATACCTGTGGTGGATGGGCCTGGCCCACCTGGTCCAGGAGCATGCGATGCACCTGCCGGACGAGTTCATCGCACATATCCGTGCCCAGCGTTCTCGGCTGTCCGCCGCCACCCTCGACACCGGCTGGTGGACGGCGTGGACCTCGCAGGCAACGCCCCTGGCCGACCTGGTCAATCTCGACCCCGACCTGGTGTCCACCCTGAACACCATCGGCGTGCACACGCAGGATGAGCTGCGCGCTCGCGGCGCGGTCGAGGTGTACCGGCAACTGCTCGACTCCGGGCAGCGGGTGGGGCGAGTGGTGTTATGGCGGCTCGCCGGGGCAGTCGAGGGCCGTCGATGGCAGGAACTGTCCGCGCAGTTCAAGGCCGGAGTCGAGCGGGAACTGGCTCAGGGGCGCGGGCCAGGTACCGGCGACCTGGTCTTCTGAGCGGGCGGACGAGCGAGGGCTGACATCGAAGCAGCGAGCACGTCGAGTCGAGGACGACTCCGCCGGACGCCGTCACGGTCCTGCGCAGCAGGGCGGGGATTATGAGACACGCCCTAGTCGGCCCTAGTCGTCGCTGCCCTGGCGGGAGCGCAGCAAGCGACGCAGCGAAGCCAGCCGGGCCGGGCCGGCGGGTCCCGCCCCTCCGGAGGCGACGAAGTCGTCCAGACCGCAATCGGGTTCGTCGTGCGTACAGCCTCGAGGACACTGCGCCTCACCCGGCTCCAGGTCCGCGAAGGCGTGCAGGATCCGCTCGGGATCCACATGAGCCAGCCCGAAGGAACGCACCCCCGGGGTGTCGGTGACCCAGCCGTCCGGGACGCCGTCCGCATCGCGAAGCCGCAGCGCCACCGCCGACGAGGAGGTGTGCCGCCCGCGACCGGTCACCTCGTTCACCGACCCGGTCGCCCGATCCGCCTGGGGGACAAGGGCGTTCACCAAGGTCGACTTGCCCACCCCGGAATGCCCGACGAGCACGCTGTCGCGGCCGAGCAGCCGATCCCGCAAGGCCTCGACCCCGATCAGCCGCCGATCCCGGGTGCGACTGGTGATCACCGCGTCCACCCCGAGCGGCGCGAACTGCTCCAGGAACGGGCCAGGATCGGCCAAGTCAGCCTTCGTCAGGCACAGCAGCGGTTCGATCCCGGCGTCATAGGCGGCCACCAGGCACCGGTCCACCATCCGAGGCCGCGGCTCCGGCTCGGCCAGCGCGGTGACGATGACAAGCTGCTCCACGCCGGTCACGATGATCCGCTCGACCGGATCGTCGTCGTCCGCGGTGCGGCGCAGCGTGCCATGGCGGGGTTCGACCCGAACGACCCGGGCCAGCGATCCCGGAGCCCCGGAGGTGTCGCCCACCAGGGCCACCCGGTCGCCGACCACGATCGAGGCCCTCCCGAGCTCACGCGCCTTCATCGCGGTGACGATTCGCTCTGCGTCGCTCGCGGTGCTGGTGGGCTCGCTGTCGCTCGCTGTGCTGGTGGGCTCGCTGTCGCTCGCTGGACCCCCCGCGACCAGGCAGGTGTACCGGCCACGATCCACGGTGAGCACCCGCGCCTGCTCGGCATCCTCATGGGCGGGCCGCTGCTTCGTACGAGCCCGCCGGCTCTCCCGGCCCCGCGCGCCCAAGTGCACATCCGTCTCGTCGTACTCGCGGCCACCTCGTCGACGGATCAGTTCACCGCTCCGTTCCACTGCCGAGCAGCCGGGACCACAGTCCAGTGAAGTCCGGCAGGGTCTTGGCGGTGGTGCCGATGTCTTGCACGTCGACGCCCGGCACCCGCAACCCGAGCACCGCGCCCGCCGTGGCCATCCGATGGTCGGCGTAACTGGCAAACGTGGCGGCGTGCAGCGGACGCGGGCGGATGATCAGGCCGTCCTCGGTCTCGGTGGCATCCCCGCCGAGCCGGTTGATCTCGGTGCACAGCGCAGCCAGCCGGTCGGTCTCGTGCCCGCGCAGGTGCGCGATGCCGCGCAGCCGAGACGCCGAGTCGGCCAGCGCACACAGCGCGGCCATCACGGGGGTCAACTCGCCCGCGTCGTGCAGATCGACATCGACGCCGTAGATCTCCCCGGTGCCCGCGACGGTGAGCCCGTCGTCGGCCATGGTCACGTCCGCGCCCATCTGATCGAGCAGGTCTCGTAGATGATCACCGGCCTGAGTCGTCCGCTGCGGCCAGTCCGGCACCATCACCCGACCCCCGCAGACCAGGGCGGCCGCCAGGAAAGGCGCGGCATTGGACAGATCCGGCTCGACCAGGACGTCCAGGGCACTGATCGGGCCCGGCTCCACCGCCCACACGTCGGGGACCGAGTCGTCCACCACCACGGCACGCTCGCGCAGGGTCTCCACAGTCATGTCCACATGCGGGGCACTGGGTACCGGGCTGCCGGTGTTGACCACCCGAAGCCCCTCCTCGAACCTGGCACCTGCCAGCAGCAGTCCCGAGACGAACTGGGACGATTCCGACGCGTCCAGCCGCACCTCGCCACCGCGAACCGAACCGGTCCCATGGACGGTGAACGGCAACCGGTCGTCGCCAGACTCGCTCGTCACCTCGATCCCCAGGTCGCGAAGCCCCTGCAGCACCGGCCGCATCGGGCGTTGCCGGGCCTGGGCATCTCCGTCGAAGCGCACCGGCCCGTCGGCGAGCGCGGCCACTGCGGGCACGAAACGCATCACCGTGCCGGCCAGGCCGCATTCGACGGTGCCGCCGGCCTGCAGCCTGTCGGGGGGCAGTACCAGCCAGTCCCGGCCTTCGAGATCGTCCTCCACTCCCACGCCAAGACTGCGCAGCGCCTCGGCCATCAGGAGCGTGTCACGCGAGCGCAGGGGCTCGCGCAGCCGGGACGGGCCGTCCGCGAGGGCGGACAGAACCAGAAAGCGATTGGTGAGCGACTTCGAACCAGGGAGCCGGACCACCGCGTCCAGCGAGCCGGTCGCGGTGGGGGCCCGCCAGGCGCTCACGAAGCCAGGGCCGCCTTCACCTGGGCCCGGGCCAGGCGTGCCTCCCGCTTGGCGTCGGCGGCTGCCCGCCGAGCGTCCTTCTTGGCCAGCCCGGCGGCACGCTTGGCGTCCTTGACCGCCCGCTCGCCCCGCCACGCCAGGCCGGGCTGACCCTGGGTGTCGACCGCGGCCAGCAGGACACCCCCGAAGAGCCCGAGCTTGGTGAGGAACTGCTTGCGCTTGAAGGCCTTGCGGTCCGCGTCGCTCTCGGCCCAGAAGTCGTAGTCGGCGAAGGTGGCCGGCAGCACGGTGGCGGCCAGCACGGTCGACGACAGCCTCGGGAGCTTGCCGATGGCCAGCATCGTGCCCGCGCCGGCCATCGCCGCGCCATTCACCCGGACCAGCAACTCGGGGTCGTCCGGCACGCTCGTCCGGCTGGCCAGCTGGTTGACCATCGGGGTCACGGCCTGGGTGCGGGTGCCCGGGTGCCGGACGTGGTCGACACCATCGAGGATGAACGAAGCGGCAAGCAGCGGGCGGGCGACAAGACGGACGAGGCTCATGGGTCTTTCGTAGCGCATTTCCTGGCCGGTGCGCGACTCAGGGATGGCGAAATCTTCCAATGCCACGCCAGATGCCCCGGTCCGAGGCCAGATCAGGCCATCGCAGGACAGAGCCCGCGGGTAGGGCACAGTGGAGGCATGTGCGGTCGCTATGCAGCCAGTGCCCGGCCCGAGGAGCTGGTGGAGGAGTTCGAGGCCGACGACCACACCGGCACCTCCTTCGAGGCGGACTACAACGTCGCCCCGACCAAACCGGCTCCCGTCGTGCTCACCCGGGTACCGCGGCAGGAGCGAGAGGCCGGGGGTGAACCGGTGCGTCAGCTCCGCATCCTCACCTGGGGCCTGGTGCCGTCGTGGTCGAAGTCGGCGAACGCCAAGCCGTTGATCAACGCCCGGGTGGAGACCCTCTTCGACAAGCCCGCCTACCGCAGGGCGGCACGGGCCAGGCGCGCCATCGCCCCGGCCGCGGGTTGGTACGAATGGGAACGGCCCGCTGAGGGCGCCCCAGCTCGGGGCCCCAAGCAGCCCTTCTACATGACCCGCAGGGACGGTGCGAGCGTGGCGCTCGCCGCGGTGTACGAGTTCTGGCGAGACCCGTCCCGCGAGGACGACGATCCGCTGGCCTGGCTGACCACCTTCGCGGTCCTGACCACCCAGGCCGAGCCCGGCCTGGCGCACATTCACGACCGGATGCCCGTGGTGCTTGACCCCGATCGGTGGCAGCGGTGGCTTGATCCGACGGTCACCGACCCGGTGGACATCGCGCCGCTGCTCACCCAGGGGGTGCCGCCTGGCCGATTCCAGGCGATGCCGGTCTCGAGCCTGGTGAGCAACGCCCGCAACAACGGGCCCGACCTGGTGAAACCGGTGGAGATCGCCGGAACCCAGGTCGATGCCACCACCGGAGAAGTCCAAACCCTGCCCGGCCTGTGAGGGCCCGGCGCGCGACCCGCCGACCAACGCGACCTCGGGACCGCCGCGCCAGCGGCGACGTCCGGCCGCTGCGACCCGGACGTGGAATATCCACCCGCAGGGGTGGGTTTGCCCACAGCGAAGCTCACCACCCGGGTCCAGCCGGCACATCGGCGGCTTGGAACACGCCCGGGAACGGAGCCACCAGTTTCGGCGGCACACGAAGGGACCTCATGACATCCGTGCAGGGCCGACCCGCTCAGCGCTCTCGGCGGTCGCGTTCCACCGGCTCCCGCCGGGCCGACGCGCGCGGCACATTCCCGCCTTACCTCTCGCTGGGAGTGGAGGCGCCACTTCCAGTCACCGGTTGCCGGGCCCAGGGTGGCCAGGTCCGGCGCGGGCAGGGCCTAGGCTTGGCCGCGATGACCGACAACCGCGGCGACGACGATTCCGCCACCCGCCAGACACCTGCTGACGGTGCCTCCGGGGCTCAGGCTGCCGAGATGATGGATGCGGCCGAGGCTCAAGAGCCTCGACGCCCTCAGGACGATGAGGGCGTCGTGGCCGACGCCGGCTCTGACTCCGCCGACCCTGAAGTCGACCTGAGTACGCCGGAGATCGGCGCGGACAGCGACCGGGCACCGCAGGACGAGAGCGACGGCGAGCGACTCGTCCGTTTTGAGACGGACGCCTTGCAACACCTCGACCAGTTGTACTCGGCCGCGCTGCGGATGACCCGCAATGCCGCCGACGCCGAGGACCTGGTCCAGGAGACCTTCACCAAGGCCTTCGCCTCGTTCCACCAGTACCGGCCGGGCACCAACCTCAGGGCGTGGCTGTACCGGATCCTGACCAACACGTACATCAACTCGTACCGCAAGAAGCAGCGCCAGCCGCTGCAGTCGACCGCGGACGACATCGAGGACTGGCAACTCGCGCGCGCCGAGTCGCACACCTCCACCGGGCTGCGCTCGGCCGAGACCGAAGCTCTCGACCGGCTGCCGGACTCCGACGTCAAGGAGGCCCTGCAGGCCCTTCCCGAGGACTTCCGGATGGCCGTGTACTACGCGGACGTCGAGGGCTTCGCCTACAAGGAGATCGCGGAGATCATGGGCACGCCGATCGGGACGGTCATGTCCAGACTGCACCGAGGCAGACGGGCCCTGCGCTCGATGCTCGAAGACTATGCACGCGAGCGTGGCCTGGTGCCTGCTGTTCGCGATGAGGCCGAGGTCAGTGGTGCGGAGGCGACCCGATGAGCGCAGGAAACGTAGATCGGCCACAGCAGGGCGACGAGGGCGAGATGCCTTCACCATGCAGCGTGGGCGGTGCCGGTGAGGTGGACTGCGACACGGTGCTCGACGAACTCTTCGCCTACCTCGACAAAGAGGCCACGACGATGAGCCCGGACGAGATCGAACGTCATCTGCAGGGCTGTGCACCGTGTATGTCCGAGCTGGACATGGAGGTCGCGCTCAAGCGGCTCGTGCAACGTTCCTGCGCCTGTGAACCTGCACCGGAGACCCTGCGCGTGCGGATCGTCTCTCAGATCACCCGGATCACTCAGGTGACGGTTCGCAAGGTGTGAGGTCCCGGGCTGGCTGATCGATTCGCCGTTCGGCAATCACCCTGGCTGAGTTCGCGCCAACAGGGCTGATGCCGGCCTCTGTCGAACTGGAGAACGGGCCTGCACAGGGGAAGCAAAAAGTCCCGGTCGAAGATCGACCGGGACGTCGCGCGCGAGCAGACCACTCAGGCGTTGGGACGCTTGCCGTGGTTTGCCCCGCTCTTCTTGCGGCTGCGGCGCTTGCGGGCCCGCTTGCTCATGGGTGCCTCCTCTGGCTGAAGCTCTCGACGTCGGTGAGAGCACAAGAACGGCACACATCCTCGCACATCCGCGTGCCTGGGCTGACATCGCCACGGACAGCCACGAATCAGGTGCGAGCAGGCGCGCATCCTCAGTCAAGGACGTGCGCGAACCTGCCGAATCCACTGAGGTGACCGCCAACTTCAACCCCGTGCCGCCCTACCAGCCGATTCGGGTCATGCACAGCAAGCCCGTGCCCAGCCCGCCCCCGCCGACTGTTCCCCGCCAGGCGGGCTCTCAGGACACCCCGGATGCCGAACCGGTTGAGACCACGCCGACTCCGGACGCGGGGGACCGCGCGGACGGCGACGCGCCCGAGGCTGAGCGGGCTGAGGCTGAGCGGGTCGAGGCTGAGCGGGCTGAGGCTGAGCGGGTCGAGGCTGAGCGGGTCGAGGCTGAGCGGGCTGAGGCTGAGCGGGTCGAGGCTGAGCGGGCTGAGGCTGAGCGGGTCGAGGCTGAGCGGGCTGAGGCTGAGCGGGCTGAGGCTGAGCGGGTCGAGGCTGAGCGGGTCGAGGCTGAGCGGGTCGAGGCTGAGCGGGCTGAGGCTGAGCGGGCTGAGGCTGAGCGGGTCGAGGCTGAGCGGGTCGAGGCTGAGCGGGTCGAGGCCCAGCCCGATGAGCCACCGCCGTTGTCCGTGCTGCCGTTCCTGCGCGCGCTGTCTGAGCTCTCCGGGTCCGACCTGCACTGCAAGGTCGGCTCCTCACCCCGTATTCGCATCGACGGCCGACTCCGGAGAGTCCGCTCGCACGATCTGACTCCCGCGGATACCGAGTTCATGCTCAGCGAGGTGATCCGCGACGACCTGGTCGACGACTTCGCCGCCCGGAACGAGGCCGACTTCGGCTTCTCCCTCCCGGGCGTGGGACGGTTCCGGGTCAACGCCTACCGGGCCAGGGGCTCGGTCGGGCTGGTCTTCCGGCGGGTGTCCGTCGGGGCAGTGCCGCTGACCGACCTCGGCGTCCCGGAGGTCATCGCCTCCCTGGCGCTCGAGCCTCGTGGTCTGGTCCTGGTCACCGGTCCCACCGGTTCGGGAAAGACCACGACGCTGTCGGGCATGGTCGACCACATCAACTCCAACAAGGAAGTGCACATCGTCACGATCGAAGACCCGATCGAGGTGCTGCACCAGGACAAGGGCTCGATCATCAACCAGCGCGAGGTCGGGCTGGACACCTCGTCCTTCGCGATCGCCCTGCGCGCGGCGATGCGGCAGGACCCCGACGTGGTGCTGGTCGGTGAGATGCGTGACGCCGAGACTGTGGGCGCGGCCCTGTCCGCTTCCGAGACGGGCCACTTCGTCATGTCGACCCTGCACACCACGGACGCCGCCGAGACCATCACACGTGTCATCGACTTCTTCCCGCCGCACGAGCAGAAGCAGGTCAGGCTCTCGCTGGCGGCGGCGCTCAAGGGCATCATCTGTCAGCGCCTGGTTCCGCGTGCGGACGGTCAGGGCCGGGTGGTCGTCATGGAGATCTGCGTCAACACCGGTCGGATCGCCGACGCGATCGCCGATCCGGAGAAGACGCATATGATCACCGACCTCATCAAGGAGGGCGGCTTCTACGGGATGCAGACCTTCGACCAGCACCTGGTCTCGCTCTACCGAGACAGGGTCGTGAGCCTGGACGAGGCCATGCACGCTTCGTCCAACCCGCACGACCTGCAAGTGGAACTGCGGGCCCAGGGCCTGCTGTAACGGGCTCACGCGTTCCGCCACGATTCTGAGATCGCGGCGCGAGGGAGCCTGCGGGGCATCGCCGGCCGGGGCGTGCGGTGAGTGAACAGGTGCTCGCGTCGTGCCCGAGCAGATGGCCACCTGACGTGGTTGAGCCCGTGCCAGCCCGCAACTCCTCGCGCCGCTGGCGGTCCAGTCGATGTCAAGTCGGACCGGATGAACGTCAGATTTTGTGAGCGCGACAATTTATGGTGGCCGAACCGGACCGGAGCGGCTTCGCCTGCCGAACGCCGTGCCCACCATGCAGTCTGCCCCGTCGGAGTCTCACTCGGTGAGAAGGCTGCCTAGGTAAGGCCACCTAGCGCGATCATTCTTGAATTGCCGTCGTGGACGTTTCGTCCGTGTGGGCGAATCCTGCGACCAAACCTGCCGCCAGCGTAAGGGTGATTATCGGCTTTAGTCGGCGATTGGGTGAATGGCCGGGGAGGGCGAGGGGCATCTCCTGGGACAGTCCTAATCTCTCAACGAGTCCCCTCCTACATGGCCAGCAACGGTGTGTATCGCCGTCATGAACCTTGAAAGATATTGCTGGACAGGGATTCTCCGTTGAACAAAGGAGTTGGCATGCCCTCCCACACGGCCCGCGCCGGAAGCGGGCCATCGCTGCGGAAAATTCCGCTTCTCTCCCTGGTGGCGGCGGTGGTGGGGATGTCGGTGATCCCGGCACCGGCCCAGGCCGCCCTCGTCACGAGCATCGAATTCCTGGCTCCTGCTACACCGTCAGTCACCGTGGTCACCGGCGAGTCTCTTCCGGTGACCGTGCAGGTGGCCGGAGATGTGATCAACGGGACCCCGACCGGGAACGTGACGCTTTCGGACGGCGACCTGTACAGCGAAACCAACCTTCTGGTCCCCGGCATGAGTCCCGACTCGTCCGAGGTGTCCTTCAGCCCGAGCTTCTCTGGTGTGGGGGCGTACTCGCTGACCGCGAACTACGCTGGAGACGGCACCTTCGATCCCGCCATGACGACCCCGGCCCTCGACGTCACAGTCAACCAGGCCTCGACCACCACGGGACTGTCCGTGGATCCGAATCCTTCGGACCTGGGTCAGTCGGTGATCCTCACCGCCACCGTCAGTGTGACGGCCCCCGGTTCGGGTGCGCCCACCGGTCAAGTGAGCTTCTTCGACGGGGCGACGCTACTCGGTTCGGCTCCGGTGGACGCGGGGATGGCCGGCGCTGGCTTCACCTTCGACAGCGCGGGTGCACACACCCTCACCGCGCAGTACCTGGGTGACGCGAACTTCGTGGGTTCCACGTCCACCGAGGTCACCCAGACGGTCAACCAGGCCGCCACGTCGATGACCGCGATGGCAGATCCGGCCTCTGTCGAGGTGGGTGGCACGACGATGCTGTCGGTGACGGGGCTGCCCGGTGCCGCCACCGGGACCGTGGACTTCGCGGCCGGTGGGTCGACGTTGTGCACGGCCACGCTGCCGGA
>JBKECN010000091.1:0-37674 GCA_047974565.1 Actinomycetales bacterium | reverse complement strand
TGGACTCGCGCACGCCGTCGCCTTCCCACGATCCCGACCTTGACACTCGGAACCGTAACCAGGCCACGGCGTGTCGCACACCCCCCACCAACCACCACCCACACAACCGTCAGTAGGGCCCGAGTTGTACCTTGTCAAGGCCCTCGGTGAGTTCCTCTGCCTCCTGGGAAGTCCAGCCTTCAGAATTGACGAATACCTGCGCTCTCGTATCTGCTCGAGAGCTGGTTTGGGCGGTGGATGGACTGGCCATAGTAATAGCCAGTATAATGCTGATTATACTGCCGATACCGACGCGTCGACACGATCATAACACCTTTGTTCCCTTTCCTCTTCTTTGGGCTCTTCTGACGTGAATGTGGTGGGTGGGGCGTGTGGTATGGGGCACGGGTGGCGCCTGTAGGTTCGGAGTGCTGATACTTCGAACTTGGAGGGCCACCCGTGCGTGCTACGACGTTACTCAATCGTCTGCTGGGTGTGGAAGAGGTCCGGGTCACCAGTGTGGAGGTGGACGATGATCCGGCCTCGGTGGTGGTGGTGTGGCTGGCCTGGCGGAACCGGCGTCGGCGGCCGTCGTGCCCGGTGTGTGGCCACGTGGCTGGGCGGGCCTATGACCAGCGGACGGTGGACTCGACCTGGCGGCATCTGGACCTGGGCGGGCGGCGGTGCGAGGTGCGGATGCGGCGGCGCAGGTTGGTCTGCCCGGAGCATGGGGTGGTCACCGAGGCCGTGCCGTTCGCGCGTCATAAGGCCCGGTTCACAGCTGTTTTCGAGGATCTGGTGGTGTGGTTGACGGTGCACGCGGACAAGACCACGGTCGCGTCGTTTGCCCGGGTGGCGTGGCGCACGGTCGGGGCGATGTGCCAGCGGGTCAGCGCCGAGCTGATCGACCAGACCCGCTTGGAGGGCCTGGTGGAGATCGGGGTGGACGAGATCTCCTGGCGCAAGCATCACAAGTATCTGACCCTGGTCACCAACCACGACGACTCGACGGTGGTGTGGGGTACGGCGGGCCGGGACGCCGACGCGCTGGGCCGGTTCTTCACCGACCTGCCCCCTGGCGGCGCGGAACGGATTGCAGCGGTCTCGATGGACCTCGGCCCGGCGTATGCCAAGGCGGTGCGTGAGCACGCCCCGCACGCCACCCTGTGCTTCGACGGTTTTCATGTCGTGCAGCTGGCCACCAAGGCCCTGGACGAGGTCCGTCGCCGGCAGTGGCGCCAGGCACGCACCCTGCCCGACCAGGACCTCGCCAAGGAACTCAAAGGCGCCCGATGGGCGCTGCTGAAGAACCCGAAAGACCTCACCTACAACCAGGCCGTCACCCTGGCCCGTATCCGCGGCGCCGGCGGGGAACTGGCCCGCGCCCACGCCCTCAAAGAAGCGCTACGGGCCGTGTTCGCCGGCGACCTGGAACCCGCGAAAGTCTTAGACCTGTTGCGGCGGTGGTGTTCCTGGGCGTCACGGTGCCGCATCGACGAGTTCGTCACCGTCGGCCGCACCATCAGCAAGCACCTGGACGGGATCACCGCCGCGATCAACCGCGGACTATCCAACGGCCGCCACGAAGGACTCAACTCCACGATCCGCACCATGTTCACCCGCTCCCGAGGATTCCACTCCGCCGAAGCCGCCCTCATCCTGCTCGCCTGCGGACCCCGACAACCCCAACTCCCGTACCACACGACATGAACACCACATTCATGGCAGGAGCGCCCCTCTTTGATACAGGATGTTGGGCTTCTCTTGTTTGGTTCGCGGACCGAGCCGCGCTCGAGCTCGTCGAGGAACTCTTGGTCGATGCCCTCGGGGAAGAAGTCCGTCATCGCCCGGTGGGCGCTGTCCCCGGTATTGAGGTCGGCCACCTCCGCACCCTCCCCCCAGTGACGGGCCTCCCAGCGGTCCAGGCCGATGTCCTCGCTCAGCTCGTAGACCACTCCATCGCGCGCCATGCGCAGCGTGAGGACCTCGTCGATGCGCGAGACCTCGATCGGGGCGTGCCCCTTCCTCGGGCTCAACATGCGGCTCCCTTCTTCTGCGCAGCCTTCTGCTCCGCTGTGCGGGCCGCGAGGTAGAGCCCCTCGCGGTTCAGGTGACGCGAGTAGCCCGCGTCGAGGTAGAGGATCGGGATCCCGCCGGCGGCCTTCTGCAGGACCGGGCGCAGGATCACCTTGATCGGGCCGGAGCCGCCGCCGTAGACGTACACGACCTCGGTCGTGCCGCCGACCTCGGCGAGGACGCCCTCGAAGCGCGAGCCGATCTCGGCCGCCAGGTACTCGGCCTCCTCGTCGACGTAGCCGGAGGCGCGGTCGTACCGGCCCTGCAGGAGCACGCTGGGCTCCTGCTGCAGGAAGTCGGCCAGCGCCTTGCGGTTCTTGAACCGCAGGTCCTTGTCGCCGCTGGTGCTCATGCGGTCCAGCCCTTCGTCAGCGGGCCGTAGCCCTGGTCCAGCGCGCTGGCCGCCTCGGAGTTGAACGCCGGCGCCCCCGTCGGTGAAGACCGGGAGGTTCACGGTGCCCTCGTCGACGTCGACGTCGACGGTGTTGCGCACGCCGACGAGCATCTCGGCGGTGACGGCCGACAGCGACTGCGCGACCGAGTCGTCCGAGGCGCGCAGGTCGTCCAGCAGGGCCTGCGCCAGCGGAGCGCCCGTGTCGGTGATCGCGAACTGCGCGGACGCGCCCTCGGGGAGCACCGTCACGTCGGCGAATTCCAGGCGCACGGTGACCGGCGTCGACAAGTTCTTGATCGTCCCCGGTGCACCTTCGGGTCCGCCGAGCCGAGGCGGCCCACAAAGTGCGCGGCGAACGCGCTGCGGCGCTGCACGTACTCGGCGATCGGCAGGGCCAGGCCAGTGCGCACCGTGGCACGCAGTTCGTGGTCCGGCAGCGCGCCGTGCTCGCGCACATGGTCGCGCAGGGCCTTCGCGGCGAAGACGCCCAGCACGAGGACCGAGCTCAGCTCCTGGTCCGCCTTCGAGCGGGACCCGACGACCTCGAACTGGGTGAACTTCGAGCCCGGGGTGCTCAGCACGCTGCGGCCGAAGATGCGCAGATCGGAGTGCCCGACCAGCGGAGTGTGAACGACGCGGCGACGTGGTTGAAGAAGTCGTCCTCGACGACGATCTTCACGGCGTCGGAATCCGCCTCGGGCACCTTCGGCGTGGCGCGGGAGGTGCTGACGACCGCCGACGGCGGGTCGATCGAGTCGAGGACATCCTGGCCTCCGGCGGTGCCGCGCACGACGCCCTTGACGTAGCCGTTGCCGACGTCGATGCCGCCGGTCAGCTGGCTGGACTGCTGCTTACTCACCGTGTGTTGACCCCTTCAGTGGTGGTAAGGCGTGATCTGCGTAGTGCCTCGGCGGCGGCTCTCACCCCGAGCGGGCCCGCTAGGTGAGGAACGCGTCGAGCCCCGAGCGGGCCGCAGGAGCCGGTGCCTCGACGGCATCGGCCTCCTCGTCGCGCTGCTCCTCTACGTCCGTGTCGCCGGTGCCAGCGTTCGCCTGCCGCTCAGGAGCGCTAACGGCCTGCTCGGACGGCGAGTCCTCGCCACCGACGTCCACGGCGCGAGCAGTATGGCTGTGCAAGGCATCGTGTCGTCGATCCTCCAGGGTCAACTCGGCTTCGACGAGGAGGTGCTGTTGACGCAGGAGGATGGCATCGTGTCGCGACCACGACCGGACTTCTACTTTCGGATCGCGCCCGACGAGGGCGTCATCGCCGAAGTGGAGCGCGGCGGAACTGTGACCAATAACCATGACCTCAAGGACATCTGGAAGGCACACATCGCGCCCGACGTTCAGCACCTCTTCCTCATTGTGCCGAACTCCAACTGGAGGGAAGACGGCCAGGCTCGCGAGCGCCCATTCCGTCGCGTCACGCATCGCCTGGGGGCCTTCTTCGGAGACCCCCGTCGGGAGATAGACGTGCTCACCTGCCACATCTTCGGCTACGGCCGGTCCGAGTAAGCGGGATCCCCGCGGGTGAAGCGACGTGGCTGCGCGCTGGAGATCGACTCGTGGTCCACTCGCACGGCCGTGGACGGCCGTTGGGCACGCCCATCCAGCAATGTCAGACCTGTTGATCTGCGAACTCCGCCATGCCGGTAGCCAGGTCAATCTCGGCCGTGAACCCCAGTTGGGCGGCGGCTGCGGCGGGGTCCGCGACGACATGGCGCACGTCGCCCAGCCGGTACTGGCCGGTCACCTCAGGTGACGGACCGTCCATAGCCGCCGAGAGCTCCCGGGCCAGGTCGCCGACGCTGCGCGGGGTGCCGCTGGCCACGTTGTAGGCGGTCAGGCCCCCGGCAGGCACCATCGAGAGCTGTTCGATGGCAAGCCGGTTGGCTCGGGCCACGTCCCGGACGTGGACGAAGTCGCGTAGCTGGCCGCCGTCCTCGAAGACCTGGGGCGCGCGGCCCGCAGCCAGGGCGGATCGGAAGATCGAGGCGACTCCGGCGTATGGGGTGTCGCGCGGCATCCTCGGGCCGTACACGTTGTGGTAGCGCAGGGCGATGACGCGTCCACCCGTGGCACGTGCCCAGGAGGATGAGAAGTGTTCTTGCGCAACCTTGCTGGCGGCGTAGGCGTTACGGGGATCGTTAGGTACACCCTCACCGACCAAGTGCCAGTCGAGCGCGGCACCGCACGTCGGGCACGGCGGCTCGAACCGCCCGGCATCCAGGTCCTGGACGATCCGGGGGCCGGGGCGCACCGAGCCGTGCTCGGGGCACTCGTACCCGCCCTCGCCGTACACGACCATCGACGACGCGAACACCAGCGCTTGCACGCCGGCCTGGGCCATCGCCGCGAGCAGGTGTGCGGTACCCGTGACGTTGACGTCGGCGTACCCGGGCAGATCCTGGACGTCGACACCGAGCCCGACCTTCGCCGCCTGGTGACAGACGACGTCGATGCCGCTCAGGGTGTCGTCCAGGGCATCTCGATCACGGATGTCGGCCACGACCCGGGCCACGTCGGGCAACTCGGTAGGCCACCGCGAGCCCGTATGCACTCCCGGGTCGAGGGAGTCCAGCACGACGGTTTCATGCCCCGCCGCCACCAACTGCTCGACGATGTGCGACCCGATGAAACCGGCACCCCCGGTGACGAGAACTCGCATGGACGCGACGCTAGCCGGTGTGACACCCACGCGCGGCCCGAGCCCGCTCCCCGCGACGAATCGTCATCAGCAGGTAAGGAACGGCGAGGCTATCGCGCGCCCGCGGTGCCGCTACTCCAGACCGGTACGAAGTTGCGCCCGTAGTTCGTGGCCCGGTAGAGCACCAGGTTGCCATCGTTCTGCAGGACGAGACGGTACCCATCGCCATAGGCTGTTCCGGTCCGGGCGTCCCACATCGGACGGGCGTCCAGCCCCAGCACGTGGAGCGCTCCGTCGTCCTCCAGCACCAGGCTCAGGTCGGCGTGACCGTAGGTGCCCGTGCTCCATACCGGGCCGGTGGGCGAATAGAGCACGAGATTGCCATCCGTCTGCTGAATGAGGCGGAACCGGCGATCGGCGCTTTGCATGAAGTGGCCTGGTTCCAGGGCGCGCGGCCCCGGCTCGCCAAGGAGGGTGCTGTAGTTCCATTGCGCATCGCACACCGTGCCACTCGCCCAGACCGCCGTGCCCGCGGCGTCATAGACGACGAGGTTGCGGTCGTCCTGCATCACTGCGTGGTGCCCGGTCCCGACGGTGCCGGTGGACCACACGGCCCTGTCCGCCCCATTGCCAGAGGCGTACAGGACGAGGTTCCCGTCGAGTTGCATGACAAGGCGGGTGCTGGTCACAGTCGTGCTGTCGGCGACGTTGACGAGTGTCATGGCGTCACAACTCGCCCCCAGGATGGCCAGCCCCTGGGAGCCTCGGATGTCGCCGACGTACAGCAGGTGCTGGCCGTTGTCGGAGTCCAGGCCGGTGTCGGCGGACAACTCTTGGCCGGGCGGCAGGGACATGGCGGTCGCGGTGCCGGGGACAGTCGCCACGAGAGCCGCCGCCACGAGGCAGGTGCGCAACCCGGCGACCCACCCGCGCCCGTGGGCAAGGCCAAGCGAGCGTCGACGACCAGGCTTGATATTCATGGTTCCCCCAACTCGGGCACGGGTGCCCCAGGACGATGGTGATGCTCGGGCCCGCACGTAGCAGCCGAGGCTCATAGCGTGACATGGGTCTCACAGCGGACATAGAGACGACCTGCAACGATGTGGTGTCGGGGATGTGACGGGCCCGCCCCGGGTAGCGCGGCCGCGGGATGTTCGACGGCAGAGCCATCGAGTTGTGAGGCTGGGCCACACATGCGCCACAATGGGACGCGGCCGCTCGCTGGCCACGCTCCCGTAGCTCAGGGGATAGAGCAGCGGTTTCCTAAACCGCGTGTCGGAGGTTCGAATCCTCTCGGGGGCACCAATAGTGTCTCTTTCAAACCTTCGACCCCAAAAGTCGAAGGTTTGTTCGTTTCCTGCCGGTTTTCCGGTTCACGGCTCTGCTGCGTGATCGGCGTGTAGAGCGCGGAAGTGCCTGTCCTGACTGGGATTTTTGGACTTGCGACGGTTCAAGAGGGTCCAGTGGAAGGCACTCCGCAGGTGAAGCGTACTTCGTGGTCGAGGGGTTTGTCGGTGACCGGTGATGGTTTCGGCGTGGTGGCCCACGCTGGCAGTGTCGCCATTCGGCTCTTGGCCGACCGGACCGGCCTGACCGGTGAGCTGTCCAAGGCCATGGCGCGACGCAGCTTCGTGCCTGGTCATGACCGCGGCCGGGTGCTGGCTGACGTGGCGGTGATGCTGGCCGACGGCGGTGAGGCGATCTGTGACATCGACGTGCTGCGTCACCAAGGCGGCGTGCTGGGTCCGGTCGCGTCGCCGCCCACGGTGTGGCGCACGTTGGATGAGGTTACCGCTGGTCGGTTGAAGAAGATCTCTCTCGCGCGAGCCCGGGTCCGGCGGCACGTGTGGGCACAGCTGCCCGGCGGCGTTGCGGCCATCCGGGTTGCCGGCACAGACCTCGGTGAGGTCATCGTGCTCGACATCGACGCGACGATCGTGGTCGCGCACATCGAGAAGGAGAACGCTGCCGCCACGTTCAAGCGGACCTTCGGCTACCACCCGCTCGGGGTGTGGTGCGACAACACTGAGGAGTTCCTCGCCGCCAAGCTCCGGGCAGGCAACGCCGGTTCGAATACCACTGCCGACCACATCGAGGTGCTGACCGACGCGATCGCCCAGATTCCCGGCACCCACCGACGCAAGCTGTTGATCCGCAGCGACGGCGCTGGCGCATCCCACGGCCTGCTCGACTGGCTCACCGAGCAAGGCAGGATCCGGGGTCGTAGCCTCGACTACTCCGTCGGGTTCGCGATCACCGAGAAACTCCGCCAGGCCATCGACCTGGTGCCCAAGACGATCTGGACCCCAGCGATCGACGCCGACGGCGGGATCCGTGAGGGCGGCGACGTCGCCGAACTCACCGGCCTCATCGAGGCGTCGGTGCTCGCGAAGTGGCCCGAAGGGATGCGTGTCATCGTCCGCAGGGAACGACCACTGCGGCTGCGACCGGCGGCGGCTCGCACGCCTGCGTGTCATCGTCCGCAGGGAACGACCCCATCCCGGGGCGCAGCTGTCGTTGTTCGAGGAGCGCGACGGCTGGCGCTACCAGGCCTTCGTCACCAACACCAGGGTCGGACAGCTCGCGTTCCTCGAAGCACGACACCGCGCCCACGCCCGCGTCGAGGACCGCATCCGACACGCCAAGGACACCGGCCTGGGGCGGTTCCCCTCGCGAGAGTTCGACATCAACCAAACCTGGCTCGCGATGACCATGATCGCCGCCGACCTGAGCGCCTGGACCCGACTCCTGTGCTGTGTCGGCGACGCCGCGGTGCTGTCATCGTGTGAACCGAAGGCGCTGCCCTACCGGTTCCTCCACGTCCCGGCCCGACTCACCCGGGGCGCCCGTCGGCACCGGTTACGGATCCCGCAATCGTGGCCATGGGCGGTCGCCGTCGTCGCGGTCTTCGCGAACATCGCCGCGATCCCACAACCCATCTGACCCACCCCGCCCGCCCACGATATTCACCACCCGGAGAACCGCAGCCCGGCAGCGCCAGCCGGCCCAGCGTCATACCCAAAGCCACCACGAACACCAGACGACTCGATCACCCAGCCCCAATACATCCACGACCACCCTCATGAAAGACCGGGGCTAGTAGCTACACTAAGGCCAGCTATTCGTAAATTTTATGCTCTGCGATATAATCGTAAGCAGATATGAAAGACCGCTCCACTTTGCTCCGGCGCATCTATCACCTCAAACTCATCATCGTCGGTGGGGCGCTTGTCCTGACTGGATATCGACGCCATCTTGGTGACCGCTCACTCTGAGAAGGATGAGGGGGCCCGACGTTCAAGAAGTGGTTCGCGTTCCTTCCGTTCGTGGTGGTCTGTGTCAAGACCCAGGAGTTATTGGCGATCGGGTTACGCCCGGCAATGCCGACTCGAACACAGCTGTTGTTCATATCGAACTGCGGACGCGAGCGAGCGAGGTTGGAGAGATACGAGGCAGGGTGAATGTCCGGACAGGAAACCCAATCATGACAATCATTCTTGTGGATGAAGGACCCTTGGCTGGCCGCACGGCGTAGGCACTTACCGCACGTGTATGGGATCCCGCATAAACTTCAGGGGCATCACCAACGAACCCTCGGGCTGCTCGTGGAGACTCTTTCTCGCCCAAGTTTCGCGAATATTGTTCAGAAATGCCTGCCTGATTGGCCTAACGCAGACGTGTAACTTTGGCGCTGGAGTCACGGTGTGCGACCGTGACACGGCCCGAATGCATCACCAGGCGACCACGAAGAAGGTTCCAATGAAGAAACCAGACGGCCTTAGACCAGTGGCTATTGCGGTTCTATCGGCGACACTCGCACTATCGCCGATATCGGCAGTCCCGGCTTTAGCGACGCCAACCGTCAATTCCCTAGCGGATGACCCCGCACCGGTGATCGCTATGGAAGAACAAGCAACACTTCCCAAAGCTCCGCTGGGAACTACACAGCTCTGCTCTGAGGTTCTACGGAGATTGGAGACACAGAGCCTCGCAGAACAAGGCACCGATTATATGGTGTGCCAATCAGATCCAAGCGAGGGTGCCCCACCCACCACTGAGCCCCTCGCGACCATCGCAAAACTGCCTCCCGAATGTCCCACGACGATCGGTGCAGCCAACATGAATCGCTTTGCCTACTGGTGGGCACGCCTCATTGGGATGGGATGAGTGGGAGTTAATCGACGGGATCCCGACGAAAAAGATCGGGCAAGTATCCTTCGAATACGCCGAGATGGCCGTCCTGAATCCACGAAGTCAGTCGTGGACCACTTCACTCTACTTTCGAAAGATAAATGCGTGGGGACCGATCGCAACCTCTCGGATCCGGATGCAATCAGCCTGTTTCGGTGGCTGCTCCATAACACCTAAAAATGCTGCTGACACGAACTGGTTCACACCGACTACTGGTTGGCAGGGTATCGACTACGACGTGAGGACGCTGAGTACAAATGTAACAGTCGGTGAGAGATTTGCTATTTGGTTGCGTTATGCTCCGAATGGTGTGGATTACTCACACTGGACTCGCGGAACTCAACAGCAACGCTGCGACAGCCAGAGCTTCAGCTTGAATCCTCCGCCGGGATGCGTATATCCCGACTACACCCCTACGTTTAGACAGAGCCTCGCGGACCCGAAGACGGGCCCAGCGGTATTGGTCGACTGGGACGGGCAGCGCCAGATCGCCGGGCATCCTGGGTCGCGAGCCCTTGGTGGGGCTCCGTTGCACAAGGACCGTTCGAAGGAAGCGTCAAACCGCAGTATTTCATGTCCGAAATCACTTATTCGTCCACCAGGCATGGATTGCGATGAATACCCATACGCATCCACGAGAGAAGGTGCGGCCGCCGGAACTGGCTACGTGTCGAGGATGATAGATTCTAGGGCTAATCAGAGTCAGGGTGCCCGTTTGGGGATATTCTATGCCCAGAACCGAGTCATCGACGGTGACGCTTTCTGGGTTGAAATCACGTCCGACCCGTTACCCAGCTCCCTTGCAAGTGGCCAGACTCTGAATTCAGGTCAGCACCTAACGGCACCATCTGGGGGCTATACGAACATCATGCAAACAGACGGGAACGTCGTTATATATGACGCGCGGGGCGCGCAATGGAATACTAGGACCAGTTCGCAGGGCGCCCGCTTGGTGATGCAGACAGATGGGAATCTCGTGCTATACTCCGCGACAAACCAGCCTCTCTGGAACGCCGGGACTTATGCTCACCCCGGTGCGTGGGCCAGTTTCCAAGACGATGGCAACTTTGTTGTATACTCGACGACCGGCTCGCCGCTTTGGTGGTCAGGAGTAATCGGCTAAGGAGCCAACGAATGGGAATTCAACTGTTCTCCGGTCCAGTACCAATTTGGCATGGATTCTTCAGTATCGCGCCTCAGGCTGCATTTGGTGAAATTGTGGGGATTGAGTCTGGTTACGGTGGCATTACGCCCGAAAATCATGCGCTCTTCTTCACGGGAATCTTCGGCGGCCCCATATATGTTGACGTGTGGGAGGGCGACCCGGAACCTACGAGAGACGATCGGGAATGGGAGGACTCGGTTCAGTTCAGACTACTATGGTCTGGAGACGAGGAGTTCTTTCTTACGACTTTCAATGGACCACCTTGCGCTCCAGTGTTGCTCAGAAGGAACACCCTATACAATGTTGAGTACCTGGTACGCGGTTTTCGAGCGGGAAAAGGCGATCTCCGTGAAGAGATGGACTTCGACGCCGAGGCCTGTCGAGTAGTGTTCCGCCCCTTTCTGTAGGTGGGTCGAGTCAACCCGAGTGGACACCGTCGGGATGTTCAGACAGCGTCTGAGCGTCCCGACGGTGCTTTTCCTCGCATAATTGACACATCTCGCTAGATCGGCACCTTGAATCTCAACGCAAGCTGGCCCAAGTTATATAGGCCAGCGGTCGAGCGGAGAGGTTGCGGCGTACTTGGCAGATGAAGCATCGAGGCGCACCATGTGTGCTCCTCGCCAGTGACAGCCAGTAGGTCTTCCAGTACCCGCCGCTCGACCACTGGTGCCACCCACCCGTTTCGCGCATCCTCATAGTGGTGTGCCAACCACACGTGACCTGGGTATCCATCTAGGGTGAAGCCAGGCAGCACGTCGTCCGGGCTGCACAGCATCCACAGGCCGTCAGCGAAGCGCACCTCAACGACATCCTCACCAGAGCTTGGCAACGAGTGCACCGCAAAAAGCGGCTCGCCGTGGTGCTGGCGTGCCACGCCGTCCCGCGTGCGAAGTGCCCGGAAAATGGCGATCGGCTGACGGGCTGCCATAATGGGGATTAGGTTCACAGAGGGAACATACGGGAGCTTGGACTCCCAGTACAGTCCCTGTGGAAAAAACTTTGAATTCTTCTCCACCCGCTATTCTGGTATAATTGAAGAAGCTTATGACTCATTCTCGATCAATAAATTTGCGCGTTAGAGTCCGTCGAATCAAGGCGGCCCTTGTTGCTGTTTCTCTGACGCTATGTGGCTTGATCTTGATTTGGCTCGGAAACTGGGTCGTGGGAGTCGAACTTGGGCCCTGGAACTGGCTGCACGCAGTGCCACTCGCTGAGCTGGGTGGCGTGCTGGTGGGAGCAGGTTTGCTCGGCACACTTTTTGAATACAGCTTCCGCAAGGATCAAGAAGAAGCCACGGTCGAGCAGTTGGGCCTTCGTGGATACCCCGGAAGTGCCTCCTGTGGCTCCGCCCTATCCTTCAAGTGTGTATGAGGGGGTTTTGAAGCACGGCGCAACTGCCGCAGCGGCGAGTGAGGCGGTCGCGGCGTCCACCACAACTGGGACACTGGCTGGCGCTGCGCCGGCGGTGGATATCCTTCCGGCCGCAGTGCCGACGACGGTCGGCGGCGTCTCGCTGGGTACCGCGGCCCTGGGGACCGTCGGCGGAGTTGCTGCGCTCGGGTTGGGCTATGAAATTGGCGCGGGAGTAATGACGCTGTTCGGAATGGACTCTAACGAAGCACTGCTGGAGATCACCGGGATAGTTCCTGACGAGGAGGTGTTCCACCCTAACCTTGACGTGGAGCACGTTAATGAGGGTTGGGATAGTCCTGGGTATGTGGCAGATTGGGAGTACTCATTCTATCCCCGACAGTTCCTCAACTACGGTTTCGTAGCGGTCAACACCACCGATGAAACCATCACGGCTAGCCAGCCGGTTCAAGCCGGGCAGTCCGTTACGGTGCGCTGGGTAGCTCGCACGGATGGCATTTCTGGTCGCGCTCAGATGAACTCGGTGGTGCAGTCGATTTGCTCTGCTGGGCCCCCCATAGTGGGCTCGGTGGTTGGTACATCAGCACGTGGCCCGACACGTCAAAGATTGCGGGAAGCCGGGTCATGACGTGCAAGGAGGGCGACTACCTCGATCACATTGAGGTTATCGGGTACACGAGAAACAACAACGATCGGAAATGGCAGATCCTGACGGTGGCAAAGTGGTATCCGCTCGGCCACCCGAACAGACCGTACTTCGGAACTAATCTGCTCAGGCGACTGGAAACGCGGACTTACTGCCAATCCGGTCCAGTCTTGACGGAGAGGTCGGCTCCTTTTTACGAAACGGACACGACGCTTCCACCCTTCCCACAGCCATCGGAGTGCCCGTTCGGGTTACCGACCCAGATCCTCGTTGTCGAGATGATGGTTGGTCAGGACGGCAACGAGCACTTGGTGGCCACTATCACGCCACCTGCGGAAATCATCAAGCAGGATAAGAGAACGCCCCAGTGTTGGGACGGATCCTGCCGACTGGAGGTTTGGAAAACCACAACTACGCCCGCGACCAACTGTTCAGTGGCCCCGCATGAGTGTCTGGGCTGGTGGAATGACCTCAACAGGAATGATAAGTACCAGTGCCGCTACGCCGACGCAGCTGTGGTGATGAACGAGTGTCGGATCTTGTCTTACTTTCCGGAAGCTGTCACTGAGACGCCGGTTCCAGTTCCCCACACAGGCGATCCCATGATCCCAAGGATGTTCGCTGATCCTCGAAATGGCGAGCCCGTTCCGCAGGACCCTCGGCCAGTCATCGCTGGATACGACCTTGCTCAGGTGTACACGCTGGTCAACGCGAACGGCGGTCTTTCAAAGGTGTGCGAGTTGTTGGACTCGACACCTGGGTATACGAGTAGTTGCCCGACTGGCCATGGGTTGATTAGCCCCAACCTGCGCGATATCGAACAGACTCCCAATGGCGAAATCGTCATCGCATGGCTCGTATCCCACCTTCTCGCCGGCACAAGTGGGTCCACCAGAAGCTATCCGCCCGTGCCAAAGACATTCAGCGGCGTCAACGTCGACATCTCGCTGAGATCAAAGTCTCTCGCGGAGCAGTACGACGACTCACGTCTCGTGGTCGTGTCAACTTCTCCAGCACCGAGCCCGGCTGACAAGGTAGCAGCGGCACGTCAATGCATTTACGTTATTGGCTTCGTTCCGAACGCTCGCGATACCTGTAAAGACACCCCTGTCTTCTTCTCCGGGCAAGACATCGCCGAACCCACAAATCACGACATCGAAGCCACCACGGGCATGGTGTGGAACTCATCCACCAACACCTACCAGCCAAGCACCGAAACACAATCGTGGGTGCTCACACCGGGCTTCCCAGACGACCCCATAGCGCCATCAAAAAGCTGGTACACCTCCATGGCCGGCCCGTTGTTCAACCCACGGTGGGTCGTCCAAAACTGGGAGGGTGGTGCGGCAGCCGGGAAACCTGCGCGAACTTGGTATCGGACTAACCCCATGGCTGGACCTGACGGAGATGGGCTCGACGATGACGAGTTCCCACTGTTCACTGTCGAGCAAGGTGGACGGCGCGCTGCTGTCACTCCCCACATCCGACCCCTTGACCGCAACCAAAACCGAGCCCAGGGAGCAAGGTTCCAGTACTTTGCGACTGCCTGCCAGCTACAACCGGGGACTGGGCTGTCGACACTACAGAGCAACAACACAGGTGGCGACCCGCTGCTTTTTGTTCCGATCCCCAAGAGCACCGCTACCCCGACTTCGGTCACGTTTGGAGTGTGTCAGCCATGAGTGTGCGTAGCATCGTCGAAGCCCAGTTGGAGCGTCTGGAGTCGCATTGGCATCGTCTGGGTGCCCCGGTGGCCTCGATGCTGGCTCCTGGTTTGAGTGATCAGCAGATGGACGACATCGTGGGCCCCACGCCGTATGTGCTCAATGATGAACTCCGCGCGTGGTGGGGGTGGCATGACGGTGTGGCACCGTATACCGCTGATCGGGAGCGCCCTTACCACCGGTCTATCTGGCGCGGCAATCATCAATTTCCCGGGTTGGCGCACGCCGTCGAGCTGACCAAGCCCGCTATCCACGACATCGGCCGCGAGCTCGGCCCGGAATGGGGTGAGCGGTGGGGCTCGTGGATCATCTTCCTACGTCAGGGGAGCGACTACCTGGCCGGGCCAGGTCCGGTGAACCCCCAAGACCCCAGCGAGATCATGCACTATGAAGCTGCTGCTGGACTTGACCAGCCCCTGATGTACGTGAGCCTGAGTGAGATGCTCGCGACTTGGCTCGGCGCCCTACTAGGAGGGCCCTAGCGGGATCAGTCGCCGCCCATGGTCCACCTCCCTGTGCTCGCCGAAGAACGACCATAGGACGTATATAGTTGGGATGCAACGTCTCTGGACCTATGCGCTCGGGACGGATGGGGTTGGCCAGTGCCCGCCGCCGCCAAACCCCCACTTTCGCCTGCAACGGCTCAATTCGGCTCGCGCGTGCGAGTCCGGCGGGCTGAACTGGGCCTCAGCCAGGAAGCGCTAGCAGATCGCTGCGACCTGCACTGGACCTTCATCGGTCAGGTCGAGCGTGGGCAGCGCAACCTGAGCCTGCACAACATCCTGAAAGTCGCGCGAGGCCTCGGAATCGACCCGGGAGATCTGGTTCGCGGACTGGCTAAGGGGTAGCTCACTCAAGCTGGGTGGCCTGCGACAGCAATTGGCTTGGCGTCTCTGCGCGCGGCTGAGACAATAACTCTATGATAACGATCGACGACGAGCGGCTGGCGCGGGCAGCGATTCAGGCAGACGCAGAATTTGTCCACTCACTGTTCTCACAACCCCGGAGGGGCACCGAGTCAGTTTCAATACTGAGCCTGCTCCCATTCCTCTCCCTCTTCTGCTTCGAGGGAAGACGTGCCCTGAAAACACTCGGCGATCGTGTTGTTCCGTTACCCCCCGACGCCGAGACGATGGTGGAGAAATCTCGGCACACAGTGAAACTGTTCATGGACACTCAGCGTGAAATTGAAGGTCAGGTGGCACATTTTCGCCAGTCGCTAGTTCCGGCCCAGTGCGGGGCCTTCCTCGGCAACACCTGGCTCCCCTTGGCACGCCTATTCGAGACCGACCTCGCGATCTGGAACATAAAGGGAGTCCCATTCTCCACCACACACTCCGCCTACTTTTTGTCAGGCGCCCCCGACTCGGTGATCGCCCAGCTCTACAAAGGCGCCACGTACTTTAGTGATACGGCTAAAGCGTACGGCGACGAATTCAGTCGCCGCTCAACTGGGAATTCCGGGGACTGCTGCGGATGGTTGCGCCTTGATGCAGACCTCGATCGCCCAAAGGAGCGGAAGAGCGTCCGAGTTTATGCGAATTGTTTTAATGGCCCGGCATCGCCAGACCTGAATGCTACCCTTATTGTCCATCTCGCTCTTCTGCGCTTGGCGCAGGTAGGGGTTGGGTGTCGGCACGCGAACGGATCCTGCTATACGCAGTTCAAGATCAAGTACCTGGCACTGTACCAAGTACTTGAGAGCCTTCGCAGTCTCCGGGCCGATGGCACTCAACCGCTTACGGCCAACTCTCAACATTGGACCGATGCCATTCTTAACACCGTGCCGACTCACATCACCGCGGACTCAGCCAGACGCCTCCGCAACCTGCTGGTGCACTATATCCCGGCCCACGCTGGCCCACCGGCGGGCGCAGGACTGCTCGGGGAAGTTCTGATCAACGCAGGCGTCTCTTCTCACTGGGCCACCATCCTCGTGTCGAGGCTCTCCGATAGGGCCTTGATGCACCCCGGGTGCCGCCAGGTCACTGCCCTGCTCGCTTGACGCGAAGGACGTCCACTGTGAGATCCGCAGGGCCTGGTGGTCGCCCGGGACGTGTGGACCGTCGATAGGGCTGTGCGCCAACGCCACGCGTGGCTGCGAGCGCCGATCAGTGAGCGAACCGGCAGACACGTCCCGGCACCAACGACACCTGAAGAAATGGGTGCCTCCCCACTGGGTCTAGCAGCGAGGAGGCTGACGTGAAGTCTGCCAGCACCACTCCGAAGAACACACTGCCCGAGGTTGCTCCCAACGATGTGACCGCTGGCATCGACTGGGCCCGCGACGACCACGCCGTGTGCATCGTGGATGGTCGTGGCCGCGAGGTCGCGACCATGACGGTCGAGCACACCACCGCGGGACTGCGTGAGCTGGTCGGATTCTTGGGCCGTCACGGTGTCGGCGAGGTCGCGATCGAGCGACCCGACGGACCCGTCATCGACGCCCTGCTCGCCGCCGACCTGACCGTGGTCGTGGTCTCCCCGAACCAGGTCAAGAACCTGCGCGGCCGCTACGGCTCGGCCGGCAACAAGGACGACCGGTTCGACGCCTACGTCCTGGCCGACACGCTGCGCACCGACCGTGCTCGGCTCAGGCCGCTGGTGCCCGACCGCGAGGACACCATCGCGCTGCGCCGTGCCTGTCGAGCCCGCAAGGACCTGGTCAAGCACCGCATCGCAGCGGCCAACCAGCTGCGTGCGCACCTGCGCAACGTCTTCCCCGGCGCCATCGGCCTGTTCCGCGACGTCGATTCGGAGATCTCCCTGGCGTTCCTGACCCGCTTCGACACCCAGGACCGTGCCGACTGGCTCACGCCCAAGCGCCTGGGCGACTGGCTGTCCAAGCAGGGCTATTCCGGGAAGGTCGACCCGGCCGTGTTGCACCAGCGGCTCCTCGATGCGCCCCGCGGGACCACCGGCGAGCACGCCACCAGCCAGGCAGCCATCACCGCCAGCTACGTGACACTGCTGGGAACCCTGCTCAAGCAGATCAAGACCCTCGCGGCCCAGATCGACCGCCAACTCGACGCGCACGCCGACGCCCACATCTTCACCAGCCTGCCCCGCGCTGGACGAGTCCGTGCCGCCCGGCTGCTGGGCGAGATCGGCGACTGCCGTGCGAGGTTCCCCACGCCCGAATCGCTGACCTGCCTGGCCGGTGCTGCACCCTCGACCCGTCAGTCCGGCAAACTCCGCGCCGTCGGCTTCCGCTGGTCCTGCGACAAGCAGCTCCGCGATGCCGTCACCGACTTCGCCAACGACTCCCGACACGCCAACCCCTGGGCCGCCGACCTCTACGACCGAGCCCGAGCACGCGGCCACGACCACGCACACGCCGTGCGCATCCTGGCCCGCGCCTGGCTCCACGTCATCTGGCACTGCTGGCAAGACGATCTCGCCTACGACCCCGCGAACCACAACGCACTGCAACGCGTCCTCGCCCAGCAGAACGAGGCGGCTTGACATAGGGCTTCTCACAGCAGGACATTGAAGACACCCTGGATTCCGAACTGGATCGGGTCACGGCACTCATGATCGGCTGGTGCGGCAGGTTAGGCTAAGTCTAGCTAGATTCCAAGACGGGCCATTGCGTGCCTTTCTGCACGTTCCTCAGCTTGGTGGTGCGGCGGACGATGCCGGGCGAGATGCCGACCTGCTGAGCAATCTGCGGGTAAGTGAGGCCTTCGGATCGCAACCGGCAGATCTCGGCTTCCTTCTCGGGGCTCAGGGCAGAAGCGTGCCTCGCCACCTCGCAGCCCTGTGCAAGCAGGACCTCACGTGCCGTCTGGCTGTGGCAACCCATCGTGGTAGCGATATGGCGAAGCGTCCAGCCCTGCTCAAAGAGGTGGACCACGTGATTACGTTGGGCGTCATCGAACTTCGTCACGCGGCGCGACGGAGTGGCCTCGCCTGAGACCTGGCGTTTTGGCCAGGACTTGCGGGTCGCTGCCCTCACCAACTCCGGCCGCGGGTTCGAGAGGAGCCTCACAAGGGGCACCACACGTTTCCGCAGGTCAGCAACCCGGTGCCTTCGTTCCTTGGCCCGCCGTGGTGCGCGAAGATTCGGCTTGTTGCGGACCGTCGCGGTCGAGACACATCGTGGTGGGGTTCGTCGTGGTCGACCCGGATCCGCGGGTCTCGCCTGAGCCAGTTGGACCACTTGGGTGGTCGGACTTGAGGGTCTTCATGGCGAAGCAGGACTGGAGTCGCGCAAGCCCGGGCAGTCCATCAGTTGCTGGGTCATGAACTGCTCGTAGGCGGTCAGGTCAGCCACAGCGACCAGCGCTACACCGCGCTCGGAATCACCGCACGCAAGGCCATAGGCACGCGCCCTGCCCTCGCCAGCGCCGTCGGACGCTTCACCGGCATCGCGATGATCATCGGTGGCATCGCCCTGATGGGCGAGCACCTCCTCCACACCCTCGGATGATCACCAACACGAACCTGACATGTCCCCAAAGGCCTCGTCCGCGGTCAACCACCGGGCCGGCGCCCCGGCCTGAGCAGTCTCCCGACCCGCATGTTGGGCCTTCCAACCTCTCGGGGAGCGGGCTTCGGTGGATGTACAGCACTTCTGGTGGATCCATGGTGAGCTCGGGGATCTCGACCCGGCAGACAGGGCATCCCGCCAGAGCAATAATGAAGCGTTACGTCTCCGTACCTGCTTCTAATGCCAGCAATCGTCGCCATTAACAGGAGGCGGTGTAGTTGGCTACAGAATCGATGCGCAGATGGCCGAGTTCGGCGAGCATGTGCGAGGCTGGCGCATGGTCCTGGGCCTGACGGCCCAGCAAGTCGCCGAGCGGGCGGGCATCACGCGCGACACCCTCCGCAAGATCGAGACCGGCGACCCCGGCGCGAGTTTTCGCAGCGTCGCCCAGGTTCTGCGCGGCCTCGGGGTCTTGGAGCAGGTCGTGAGGCAGTAGACCCACTGAGGAGCGACATCGGCCGACTTCGCGCAGGGAACGTCGGAGAGAGGTGGCCAGATGACGACTGTGGAAATCCTCATGGCCGAAGCAAACTCACCCCGCATGGCCGGCCAGGCACACTTCACCAGGCAGCGGGGCCTTGGACCATGTCGAGCAGCCGGGCGGGGCGGGTGCCCTCACGCACTGGGGTGAGGTCGATGATCACGGTGACGTACGTGTCACCTCGCCGGGTGTGCCTCCAGACGTGCTCATCGACCCCGACCATCCTGACGCCGTCGAACCGGCCGGGGTCCTCGATCAGCACCCGCTTGCCCTCGGCCAGGACGGCGTCGTTGGCGGTGTTCCACGCGACCCCGAGCCCCTTCGGCAAACCGGGCGACGCTCAGGCGTCGGACCACGATGCCCTCCACGGCCCACCACAGCCCGCGACACGACAGCCTCGCCCGTGGCTCGGCCACCCGGCTGGTGTCCTGGCGCCACACGTGCCCACAGCCAGTGCAGCGGTAGCCCCGCACCATGACCTCCAGCATCGTGGGCCGCCAGCCCTGCGGTTCGTGCGCCAACCGCCGAACCACGCTGTCACGTGGTGTGCCTTCACAACCACACCGCGGCACCACAGGTCCGGCTCAACGACCCGGCAAGCGAGCACCGCCCGATCCGGCTCGAGCCGCTACCCCGTGACGACCAGGCCAAGCTCGCCGAGCCCGCAGAACACAGTCAGATCGGAGCAAGCCAAGCCCGCCCCAGGGGTAGCCTCAGGCACCTCGAGGTCTTCCCGATGGCTGGCCTAGAAACCTCCATCCTCGGAAGACCTCGACCCCTACCCGCCCACCGACGCACCGCCCGCACCCCCCGACCGCCTCACACGCCCGCTACTCCCTCACCTGCGAAGGGCCCCCCGGCCCGGTGCCCGGGTGCCCTTGAGCCGTGGCGTCCTGAGGTCGTCCCCGAGCCCGTCCCGGCCGGGAGCCAGAGAGGATGGCTCACTGCCAGCCGGATCCCGACTCCCGTTCCGGCAGGCGCCGGCACCGGGGCGGGCAACGCCGCCGTTGTCTCCGCGGTCGATCGGCACGGCGACCTCGCGGTCGCCGTGCCCAGTGGCTGGTTGAAGAGTTCCCCGCTCATCCCCGGGCTCGGTTTCGCGCTCGGGATGCGCGCCCAGACCTCGTAGCTCGTCGGGGGCCACGCCAACTCCCCCGCGGCTTGCCTTCCAGCGTCTGTACTCCCGCGGCATGCAGACCCCGCATGGCCGAAAGCCCGCGCTGATCGCGGTGGCCTCGTCGGCGAAGAACACCCGGTGCCGCACGTACCCGCCGCGTCGGATCGTCCGCAGGCGGCTGGGCAGTCGAGCCGTCCGTAGATGCGACCGACCCGGTGTCCCCCGAAGGTGCCTGGAACCGAGCTCTCGTACGATGCACCGTCCCCACCCAGGAGTGTGTATGAGTTCTGACTCATGAAGTCGCTCAGGCAGCTTCGTGGAAGATCAGGGCAAGAGTGTGGCGCTCACCCCAGCGAACAGCCGAGACACCATGGCGCACCGGGGCGGCCGACCAGCCACGCGCCGACCGGACGGGACGGTCTCGGGTAGTGAACACAAAACCGTGGCCCTGCGGCAGGGAGAACGCCGTACCTCGAGACTGCGCCCGGGGTCGTTGTTCGACAAGCAGGAACTCGCCGCCGGCGTGGTCGACTCCCGGTGCATTGAGGTTGATCACCACTTGGAGGGGAAACACCAAGTCGCCGTAGAGGTCTCGATGCAGGGCGTTCCAGTCGCCGGCGCGATACCGAAACAGGATGGCGGTCGATTTCCGTTGCCCCGCGAGGTGGCACATCTCCAACCATTCATCGAGGGAATCGGGCCAGATCGCGTCACGACCGAGCTTGGCCCACCAGTCCCGAGCGATCGGTAGCAGCCTCGGGTACAGCGCCTGCTTGAGATGCTCGATGGTCTCGGGATACGGCCTAGCGAAGTATCGGTACTCACCCTGCCCGAACCGATGCCGGCTCATCGTCACCGTGGAACGGAATGCCTCGTCGGTGTCGTAGAACCCGCGCATCTCTTCGGCCTCGTCGGCAGTGAGCAACTCGGGCAGCAGTGCCCCGCCCAGTTCATTCAGTTCCTCAGTGATCGCCGACCAGTCCCCCGCGGCAATGCGCCGCTCATACACCTCGGCGGGAGAGACGCTCACGCCGCCCGCTCCAAGGTGAGCAGCGTCGTCTTCGCATCAACGCCACCCACATAGCCGCCGAGACTCCCATCGCTGCGCACCACCCGATGGCAGGGCACCACCACCGGAAGCGGATTCGTCGCGCACGCGGTGCCGACGGCCCGTACCGCCTTGGGGTTGCCGACGAGTTCGGCGACCTCGCGATACGACTGGGTGTGGCCGTACGCGATGTGCGGCAGATGACGCTGGACGACCTGCCGGAACCCCGAGGAGAGGGCGAAGTCCACCGGGACATCGAAATCGCGTCGACGGCCCGCGAAGTACTCCTCCAGTTCCGTGGCAACCGCGTCCAGCCGGGCTGGCGCACGCAGAATGCGGGGGCTGACCCTTACCGCGAGGGACTGCAGCACCTCATCGAACCCTTCGAGCTCATAAGCCACACGCACCAAACCTCTTTCGGTGGAGGCGAGCAGCAACCGGCCCACGGGGGTCTCCACGGTGCGATACGCAATGTCGAGAAGATGCTCGTCGCTCGCGCGCCCCGCCAGGATGCTGTTCAAGCTGGCCAGATGGTCGCTCTCGATGGGAAAGAGGTCATTCATGAGAAGCTCCTTTGCGCAGGGCGTCGACCTCATAGGTCCGCCGCAAACTCTTGATGCCGTCGGCAGTGGCGCGGCGCACCGATTCCGCGGTGCCGCCGATCAGTTCGGCCGTCTCGGCGTGTGGCAGACCGCCGAGGTAGTGATAGGCCACGGCAAGCCGTTGCCGTTCGGGTAAACCGCCGACCGCCCGCCACACGCCGTCGTCGTCGACGCCGGGATTACCCAACGGCGATCGCTCGTCGGGAACGGTCTCGGTGGGGATCGCGTGCCTGGCCCGGGCGCGCGTGATGTCGATCGCCTTACGACCGGCCACCCGCACCAGCCAGGCCTCGACGTTCACCTCGGCAGGCAACTGCGGCCACGCCCGCAACGCAGCCAGGAAGGTCTCGGACCAGGCGTCGTCGGCATCGGGGCCGGGCCCGAGGATGGCCCGGCACACACGCAGGATGGTGGCACCGTGCCGCTGCACGGCCAGCTCGAAGGGTTCGTTCATCGTCATCACACCGTAGACGCGCCAACCCCACCGAACGTGAGATGCCGACGCCAGACGAATACCGTCGACTCAGAACAGGCGGGAACCGGCTGGCTCCTCCAGCGCCAGGAGCCAGTGCTTTCGCGACAGACCTCCCGCGTAGCCGGTCAGCGCGCCGTCGGCGCCGATCACCCGGTGGCACGGAATCACCACGCACAGCGGGTTGCGCCCGACGGCCTGCCCGACCCGCTGGGCCCAGGACCGCTCACCCATCGCTTGAGCGAGGGCTCCGTACGTCGTGGTGCGCCCATATGGGATCTGGCCAAGCAGACCCCAGACGCGTTGGCAGAACTCGTCGCCGACCGCTGCCAGCGGCAGGTCGAACCCTCGTCGGGTTCCGGAAAGGTACTCCTTCAGCTGGATGGTGGCGCGCGTGAGCACAGGATCGGCCTCGGCCCTCACGAAGGCACCCAGCGCCGCCGGATGAGGCCGACCTCGATGCCCGTCGAAGTACAGACCGATGAGGTTGCCGCCGTCGGCGAGCAGCGTCACGGCCCCCATGGTCGTCTCGATCTGCGTGTGCCGTGTGGTGCTCATGTCGGCCTCTCGTCTCGTTCGACATCGTCATTTCGATGCGAAGACGCACGGCCGACGCGCAACGTGAGATGACCGCGCCACTGCGCGTCGGCTCGGCTCGGCGCAGCCCAGTCCGGCGAGACACGCGCACCGAGGGACCCGCCAGGAGGCAGACGCCGCTACTGGGCCGGCTGGACCTGCGATGACTGGCGGGGAATGGAGGGTGTCGAATCCGCCGCACCGGACTCCGACTCGCCGGCCAGCTCCGCGGGCGAAACGCCATCGTCCTCGGCGAAGGTCAGAGCTCCTGCCTTGCGGACGAGTGCAGCGCGCTCGGCTTCCGGAAGGTTCATCGACTCGGCCAGGACGGCCGCGAAGGCATCCACATCGTGGGTGTCCGTATCGGCGTGGAACAGCCACTGCAGGTTACGGTCTGCGGTGATCAGGTCCACCCGGGATCGGCCGGCGGAGCCTGCCTGAGTCGCCGCACGTACGTACCGGACCCGGTCCACCGGCATCACGTCGCCGATCTCACCCTCCCGGCGCAGGGCGTTCGGCTTGGCGGTGATGATCCGCCGATCCGTGATCGCGACGACCGTCGTACCCCGCTCCGGGTCGAGCCTGGCCCGGTTGGCCCACTTCTCGCCATCGATGCCCCCCAGGACACTGTGCCCGAACGCAGTGACCACGTCATCGTCATCGTGTTGGTACGGGAAGGCGAGGCAGCGCAGCGTCTCGCCGTCCTCCAGCATCCAGCGCAGGATGCGCCAGTGTTCGTGATGGTCCACACCCTGTGGAGCACAGACGATCTCGGGTTCCTTCAGATGCGACGAGGATGAGCGCAGCGCCTCGGCCAGCGGCTCGATCGCCTCCAGCAACTGGCGGCACGTACGGCGAGCGGCCTTGGCGTCCTTGCGCTTTCGCGTCAGCGGTAGTTCGGATCGACCAGGTAGTTCGGCGATGATGCGCAGTTCCTGCATGAGCGCCTCGACAACGCTGCGGATCTGCGCGAGCGCGGCCTCGACCTCAGCCGGAGTCTCCCGGGCGATGGCGTCGGCGATCTGCGCCTCCCCCGGGTCGGTGGCTCCGGCCGCTCGAGCGCGGGTGTGGTGCAGCATCTGGAACTCGGTCCAGGCCTGGATGCACGCGCGGCAGGCGTAGACGTCGAAGATGATCGCTTCGGCGTTGGTTTCGACGTAGTGCCGCCGCCCGCTCGGGTCCGAGTCCAGGCGCTTCAGCTGGGCGACATGCCCAGCGACGTTCTGCCGGTACTGATCTCGCGCGGCACGCAGAGCCGTCTCTCGGCTTGCGACCGTGTCCCACAGTGATTGCGGAACCTGACCCAGGTCCCGCGCTCGGCCGGCCGCCTTCCCGATGGTGTCCGTGAGGCCGGTGAGTTCGGCCCATTGCTCGTTCCGGAGTGAGGTCAGGAGCTGACTGGTCAAGGCGATATTGGTCCGCACCAGGCTGTTGACCTCATCGAGACTCATCTGAAGCGCGACCATGGCCAGGACGGGCCCCATCGCCGCCGCGAACTCCGGCACTGTCATCGCGGCGGCCGGGATGAGGCGGGCCTGACGCAGGCCTCCATCCGGCAGGATCAGCGTTCCGAGGTTCGCGCCGTCCTTCGGCGCCAGCCGCGCCCCCTGATTCAGCAGGGCTCGACTCGTCGCGTCGAGTCGGTAGAGACCCTGCGAGACTTCCAACAACTGCGCGAGGTTTCCACCGACTGACGACGCGATACCCGCACGAGCGATCGCCTGCGCGAGGTGGTCGCGATCGGTGGTCGGGATCAGTCCGAACTCGATGAGCTCGACGTCGGCTGGGACGTCGCCGTACACCACAGCAATGTCGGGGAGCACCTCGACGAGGACCGTTGATACCTGCTCGGAGTCAGGCACCTGCTCGGACTCAAGCGCGGACCCCGTCGGGACCTTCGACTGCGATGGCGAGCCCTGGCCATCCTCTGGCTCGATCGCGCCGAACGCGCTCGACTCCTGCATGGTGTTCCTCCCCCACTGTGCCGGTCGGCCCCTGCCTCAGCCATGCGACGTGGCCGGCAGCCGACCGGGGCCGGTTTCGGCCCACCGTACTGTGGCCGCGTGAGCCGTCGAGGTCATTCAACGAAGTTCACCACTGCGACCGCGGGACCGGTGAGGAACTTCAGCGTTCACCCAGGCCACGTCACTGTGTGTACATCCTGGGTCATCCAAAATCCCTAAACCGGGTTGCCGTCCAGAAGCTGCTACGGCACGGTGGACAATGCCGCAAGCGCAGGCCCGGTGGTTGCTTCGGCCTACACCACCTGAGCCAGCCATTCCAGACGCCGAGCCGACCCTGGCCCGGCCCTCGAAGGGAGAGTGACATGTCTACGACTGCAACGGGTGTGACGTCATCCACCCATCCCTTCACTCAGGAGCAGCCGCGTTGGCACACCGCAAGACATCCAGCAACACCGGGCGCGACACCGCGTCCCTGACCCCGGCCGGATCCGCCGATCCCTACGACGGGATCGATCCCTTCTTCATCATCGACTACCACCCCATCGACGACCCGGACCCTGATCGCGACGGGAACTCCCGCCAGTCCACCTACTGGGACGTGCAGAAGGGCTGTCGGGGGCCGGCACCGGTACCGCCGTGGCTGGTCACCGACCGCGCCGCGGTCGACACCGACCTCGGCATCATGAAGACCGGCAAAGAGGCCGACGTTCACTTGGTCGAGCGCGCCGTCGACCCTGCCCTGGCCCGCCCGGGGGAGGCGACCTCGTGCCTGATGGCGGTGAAGTTCTACCGGGACACCGACCACCGGACCTTCCACCGCAGCACCCTGTACACCGAAGGACGCCGCACCCGCCGCAGCCGGGACAGCCGCGCCCTGGAGCGCAAGTCCGCCTACGGCCGCGAGCTGGCGGCCCACGCCTGGGCGTCCGCGGAATGGGGCGCGCTGTGCCACTACTACGAGGCAGGCCTGCCCGTGCCGTACCCGATCCAGGTCGACGGCACCGAGATCTGTATGGAGTTCATCGGCGACCAGGATGGCGAACCGGCCCCACGCCTTGCCCAACTACGACCCGAACCTGCTCTGGTGCAACATCTTTGGCATCAGACTCGCGATATCGTGCTCTTCTTCGCAGCCGAGGGCGCCGCCCACGGCGACCTGTCCGCGTACAACCTGCTCGTCCAGCAAGGCCGGGTCGTGGTCATCGACCTTCCGCAGGTCGTCGACATCGTCGCCAACCCGTCCGGTCCCGACCTGCTGCGACGCGATATCGACAATGTCTGCGACTGGTTCGCCGCCCGAGGCGTCAACGCCGACGCGGACGAACTTATGTATCAAGCCTGGGGACGGCGGTGACCGGCGCCTACGCCCGAGCACGACGCCTACGGCACCACCAGCACGGGCACCGGCGACTTACGCACGATCTTCGAGGCCGACGAGCCGAGGAAGACCCGGGAGATCACCCCGGACGAGGCCGACGACCCGACCACGAGCACGTCCTCGGGGCCCCAGTCCAACTGGTCGAAGGCCGCCCCCCACGAGGTGCCCACCGCCACCTCGGCACTGACCTGGGAACTGTCCAGCCCCTGGGAGTACAGGTACTCCACCGCCTCGGCCTGGGCCTTCTCGGCCTGGGCGATCCACTGCTTGAGCACCATCTCCTCCGCCCCGGTCACCCCGTGGGTGGGGTACATCGCCCGGCCCCGGACGGCGAAGGTCACCACCCGCAGCGATACCCCGATCGCGGTGCACAGCGCCGCGGCCCGCTCCAGCAGCGTCCAGGTCGGGTCGTCGCCACGGAAGGCGATGCTGGCCCTGGCCACCCGGGCGGGCGAGGGTGCTCGAAAGCCGCGTGGCGCCACCGCCACCGGAACCGGTGAGGAGTGCAGCACCCGCTCGGTCTTGGACGTCAGCGTGATCGCACCGTAGGGCCCGGAGCGTCCACTACCGAGCACCACCAGGGACGCCTCAACCCGCTCGGCGTGCTCCAGCAGCGTCTGCGGCACCGAGCGTCCGCTGGCCCAGCGCGCCGACGAGGGAACGTCCGGATGCTGGGCGAGGATGCGTTCGGCCTCCGACGCGCAGCGGGCGCCCTCCTGCGCCGCCCACAGCTTGAAGTCGCGGTCGGTATCTCCAGCCCCCGCCGTCGGCCAGCCCCGCGGCACCACGGTCAGCGCCTCGACCGAGCGTCCCGCCGATCTGGCGAGCAGACAGCCGAGCTCAATGCCGCACGTCTCGTCGGTGTGCGGGCTGTATCCGACGATGAAGTTCACGACCGGCTCCCGCCGTCGATCACATCCGGGAGCACGTCATTGAGCCGGGCATGGTGTCGGCCCCACAGCAGGTAGCCGAGCAGCACGATGACCTGCCAGACCGCGAAGATCACCCAGGTGATGGCAGCCAGCCCGGACAGGATGTAGGCGCACACCAGCACGGTAAGGATCGGTACCACCGGATATCCCGGCACCCGGAAGGGACGCTCCAGGTTGGGGTGGGTCCGGCGCATCACCATCACCCCGATCGCCACCGCGGAGAAGGCGACCAGGGTGCCGATGGACACCGTGTCCCACAGGTAGACGTCCGGGACGAATCCCGCGATGAGCGCCACCACGACCGAGACGAAGATGGTGGTGAAGGTGGGAGCCATCGTCTTGGGGCTCACCTCGGTGAACTTATGCGGCACCAGGCCGTCCCGCCCAATGGCGAACAGGATCCGGGTCTGGCCGTACAAGGTCACCAGAGTCACCGAGAAGATCGAGATCACCGCGCCGGCCGCTAACACCGTGCTCCAGATCTCGTTGCCGGTGATGTCCTTGAGGATCTGCGCCAGACCCGCCTCGCCCATTGCCTCGGTGCCGAAGAAGCTCACCGGCTTGGCCGCAAGACCCGCTGCTGCGACCAGGATGTACACGGTCGAGACGATGATGAGGGCACCGATGATCGCCCGCGGCAGCGCCTTCTGTGGATTGCGCACTTCCTCCCCGGCCGTGGCCACCGCGTCCAGGCCGATGAAGGAGAAGAAGATCGTTGCGGCCGCCGCCGATATCCCGTTGAAACCCTTTCCGAAGAAGTTCTCGAAGTGGTCGGCCTGGAAGGCGCTGAATCCGATGACGATGAACAGGATGAGGACGCCGATCTTGATCAGCACCATGATCGCGTTCACCGTGGCCGACTCACTCGCCCCGCGCAGCAGCAACAGCATGCACAGACCGACCAGCACCACTGCCGGCAGGTTGACGATGCCGGTGGCCCCGCCCTGCCCGTCCGAGATCGGAGACACGGTGAGCGCCTCGGGGATCGACAGTCCGGTCAGGGCGTGCAGCAGTTCGTTGAAGTAACCGCTCCAGCCGACCGCCACCGCACCGGTGGCCACCCCGTACTCCAGCAGCACGCAGCCGCAGATGAACATTGCCGGCCCCTCACCGAGGGCGTGGTACGCGTAGGAATACGTGGAACCACTCACGGGGATCGCGCTTGCCATCTCCGCGTAGCACAAGGCCGACAAGCCGGCCGCCAACGCGGCCACCACGAAGGCGACGAGCACTGCCGGCCCGGCCTTGGGCACCGCCTCGCCGAGGACGAAGAAGATACCGGTGCCGATGGTCGCCCCGACCCCGAGCATCATGAGCTGGAAGGTGCCCATACTGCGGGTCAGATGCTCACCCTCAGCGTCAGGACGGGTACCTCCGATCGGCTTGCGCCGCAGGACCTGCTCCTTGAGCGGCACTGAGCCACCCTTCGACCCCATCACGCCTGAGCTCGACATGTCGGGCACTGTACGCCCGGCGGCCCGGCTGCGGTGTTTCCGGACGATTGAATATTCGTCACGGTGATTACTACGCGCTTCAGGACGACCAACGGCTCGGCGGCCGGTGAGGAGCGCTGGTGTACACAAACGTGTCCGGCAGACACAAAAGCGTTCACTGGGCCGGGTTGCGTCGGTGCCGGTACGGGCGGGCGGCCTGCGGGTACCGGGACGAGCCGGCGTCGGGACCGCCGTCCCAAGAGCTACGCCCCGGAGGGTGCGTCCGCGATCCACCCGTCCCGCCGCCACAGCAGTCCGGGGTCGGTGCTGACGATCGCCTGCCAGGCCGAGCCAGCCACCGACGGCCACACGTGGAACTCGTACGGCACCGACGGCGCGGAACGAGTCACTTGAACGACCCCGCCATCGGGATCGGCGGCCTGCAGGCGATGCATGGACTCCAGGTCTGCGGTGACGTCCTGCCCCGAGCGCAGCGAGAACAGGATCGCTCCCCAGGTGCCCTCCGCCCACACCAGCTGAGGCGGGTTCGGGTAGCCGGCCAGGTACGGCTGGTAGCCGTCGATCGGGCCAGGCGAGGCGTACCCCGACTCGGCAACGCTCTGGCCACGTACCCCGAACCTGGTCATCCAGTGCGCACTCTGCGCGGCCTTGTCGCGTTCGCCGACAGCCAGCAGGAACAGCCCGCCCCAGGACGCCAGGTCGAGTGACTCGGCTGTGTCGCCTACCCCTTGGTTGAATCGGCCCTCGGCCGCGTTCCAGTGGTGTTCCAACAGGCTGGTCTTGACCAGCTCCGCTGCGGTGCTGAACCGTTCGTCGCCGGTGGCGTATCCGAGATCCCGCAACAGGAAGTAGGCATCGATGTTGTGCTCGGTAGCGGCCCAGCTGACGGGGGCGTCGGTGTAGCCCCCATTTTCGTCATAGCTACCGCTTCCGCCGAGGACGCTGCCGTACCGAGGGTCGCGCTTACTGAAGCCGTTCGCTCGGCTCACCTGATGTGCGAGCAGGTACTCCCCCGATCGCACCGCCAGGTGCCGGTAGCTGCTGTCGCCGGTGCGCTGCTCGTACACCAAGGCAGCCGTGCCCGCCCAGGCCACCGTGCCGCTGCGCACGTATCCGTCGGCGGGCAGAGCGTGGCTCAGATCGTAGGAGAAGGGCAGCGACCCATCCGCGTTCTGAATCTGCGATAACCGGGACAGCACCCTGGCGGCAGGCTCGAAGTCCCCGGCTGAGGTGAAGGCGATCGCCGCGAGGGCGTCGTCATACACCCAGCTGCGGCGCTCCACCGGGTAGCCGGTGCCATCGGCCCCCGTGCCGCGGGCCGAGTCGTCGAAGGGCACCCGGAACGAACGCACCAAACCCTCATCCGCAGACGGCGCCGGCCAGTCGCTGGAGCCGACCACGCGGCCGGTGTCCTCGTTGACCAGCCGGGCGATCAGGGTGCCCGACGATGGCACCTCTACCCAGGGCAGCTGCCAGGATCCGTCCTCGGACAACGGGGTCGAGCCGACAAGGTAGTCGCGGTCGGTGCGGATGACGACGTGGACGCTGACACCCGAGATCTGCCGAGCGCCCGTTCCGGAGCGGGCCACCCGGGTTCCATCGACGGAGCGCACCAGGTACGCGGTCTTGACTCCCGGGTGCATCACCTGCGTCCCGCTGTTCCACGAACCGTCCGGGGCGAGTGGATAGCTGCCCTGCAGATACTCCGGCTCACCCGCCACCGGCGGCCTGGACCAGGTCTCGACGTGAAAGGCAGCCGGGTCGTCCACGTGCGCGTAGCTGCCCGCCACTGGGCCCTGGTAATCCTGGGAGTAGGGCTGGTCGAAGCCGATCCACGGCACCTCACGGACCGGATGGGGAATCCTGGCAGGGTCGCTGACCGTGCCCGCGACCGGCCCGAGGTGACCTGCGGGGTAGGTCTGGTCCAGCGTCACCGTGAACTCCTGACCCGGCCCCTGCTGAGCGCGCAACCAGGCCAGCGCCCGCGAGCGCGCGGACAGGGTCTCGTCCGTTGTGGTCACCGTCGCACCCGGCCCGAGCTGGCCGCTCACGCCTGCCGAGTCCAGGGCAGCCACTCGATACGTGCTCGTGCGACCTGCGGTTGCCGCGTCGTCCCGGAAGGTGATGCCGGTCGCGGGCACCGTGGCCAGCAGCGAGCCCGGCGACCCCGCGTCGGACTCCCCGGGCGCGCGATAGACGGCATACCGGCTCGCACCGGCGACCGGCGCCCATTCCACGGTGACCGCCAGGCCCATCGAGTCGGCGCGAGCCTGGGTATGCGCGGGAGCCGGAAGTGGCTGCGTGGTCGCACCGGGCCGCCGGGACGCGGCACCGGCGGGCTCGGCCGCGGTGGTCACCAGAGCACCGAACACCAGGCCGGGCAACAGCGCCACCACGACCGTGCGCAGGCGTGCTGAGGACAGCATGTTTCCCCTCCGGTCCGCGTCCACGTCCTGCCACGATGGACGGTCGTGGTTGCGAGACTACGCAGTCGCCACCCGCCGGCCGGTTCGATCGACAAATCAGGCCCAGACGGTGGAATCGGGGCGTCGCAGTACCAGGCAGCCGGGTGAGCGGGGCCACGCAGCGCCACGGACACGCCAGCGCCACAGCCCACAGGTCGGCGCGGAGCCAGCTTCCCCGCCGATGCCGGGCCGGCACACGAACACTCAGCCGGTGCGGACCAGGTCGGCCGGCTCGTCCTCCCAGGGGAAGGTGTCCAGCCGCTGCGCGCCCGACTCGGTGATCAGCGCCTGGGTCTCCAGTTTGACGCACTCGGTTTCCGCGGCGCCGATCAGACTCTCCACGCACACCACGTGACCGACCTCGAACTGTCCTCGATATCGCGGGTCAAAGTCGGGATGCGTTGGAATGAAGGGCCATTCGTCGGCCATCCCGACCCCGTGCACGGCAACGGTGTACCGGTACGGGGCGTAGTCGACGGGTATCCGCCACGACCGGGCGTTGAATTCGGAGAAACTCAGCCCCGGACGCAGCACCGCGAGATTGTGCTCGATCTGATCGCGGGCGGCGCTGTACAGGGTGCGCTGGGTCCCGTTCATCGGAGTGTGCCCGCACACCCAGGAACGCGACAGGTCCGCGCAATAGCCGAAGGGCCCGATCATGTCGGTGTCGAACGAGATGAGCTCCCCGGCGTTGACCACCCGGTCCGAGCATTCCTGGTACCACGGGTTGGTGCGGGGGCCGGAGGTGAGCAATTTGGTCTCCAGCCAGTCCCCGCCGGAGCGAGCGTTCTCGTGATGCAGGAGAGCCCACAGTTCCCGCTCGGTGACCCCGGGTTCGGACGCCTCATAGATCCGAGCCATCGCGGCCTCGGCGACGCGGATCGTCCAGCGCATCAGATCGAGTTCGTCAGCACCCTTCAACGCTCGGGCCTGCTCGGTGAGCTCCTGGCCCTCCACGATCGACAATCCCTGGGCGCGAAGGGCATCCAGCCCGAGGGGCTCGATCTTGTCGATCGCCAGACGGAGGTTGCCGCCACCGTGGGTGCGCATCAGGTCGGCGATCTCGGCCGCGAAGATCGTGGCCTTCTCCGGCCCCTGGTCGCCGGCGGTGTGGTACACGAACGGGGTGGCGACCCGGACCTCGTCGACGCCCTCCAGGCCATCAGCCAAGTGCAGGCAACTGCCGTACTCGAAGAGCACCGCCGGACCCCCGGCCAGCACCAGGGCATACCGGGACACGTTGTGCATCGTCCAGATCTGCATGTTGGAGCTGTCCAGCGCATAGCGGATGTTCACCGGATCCATCAGCAGGATGCCGGCCACGTCGTGACGGTCGAGTTGCTCCCGAATCCGGGAGAGTCGATAGGCCCGAGCGGCCCTGAGCGTCGAATCCGGCACCGGGTTGCGCAGCGGCCGATCGGCTCCCTCCGGATTGAGGTAGGTCGCCTTGCGGGGATCCTTGAAGGCCTCGAACTGAGTTGTCGGGGACGACTGCGAGGTCAGGGACGACTGCGAGGTCAGGGTCGGCGAGTCGGTTTGCGGCGGGACAAGCGCCGGGGACGGGGAACTGTCGGCGAGCATGGCGGGCTCCGGGGCATCCTGGGCAGTGACTCTGCCGCAACACGATAGGACTGCGGCCGGGGCTCCCGGCGTACCGTCTCTCAGCCGCGTGAACCTCAGCGTACGCGCCCCCGGCGCCCGTGCCCAGGGGTCGTGGTCAAGCGTTTCACCGATGATGCTGCGCTGCGCAGTCCACGAGGTCGCTCCGGCAGCGACAGCATCGTCTCGGCTGGCGGGCCGGTCAGGCGGTGGCGAACCGACCGAGCACGTCCACCCCTCGGATGCCAGCCAAGTGCTCGGCGAAGATGCGCTGGTATCCCAGTTCCTCTCGGGTGCGCGCGGGTGGGAGACCCTCGATCCGATATCGCTCCCAATCATCTTGCGGCACAATCACTTCTGCCTGACGAGCCATCACATCGGCTGTTCCCGATCCATCGCCGAACTGTTCCTTGCGACGCCACAGGATGTGCTCGGGCAACCACCCGGCGAAGGCCTCCCGCAGCAGGGCCTTCTCTTGGGCCTGGGGCTGACCGTCCAGGCCCAGCAACTTCCACTCCACGGGTATCCGAGCGGCTACTGCCAGCACGTCCCGGGAAAGGAATGGCACCCGCGCCTCCAGCCCGTGTGCCATGGTCACCCGGTCGCAGCGCTGCAGATTGAGGTTGTGCAGCGTGCCCACGCCGGCGGCCAATGCCTCGGCCAGGGCGGGGGCGTCCAGGGCACGCAGGTGGTGATACCCGGCGAAGAGTTCGTCCGCGCCTTCTCCGGTGAGCACCACCTTGACGTGCCGCACGGCCAGTTCCGACAGCAGATAGTTCGGCACGGCGCTGCGGATCAGGGAGGGCTCATAACTCTCGGTAGCTCGCACCACCGCGGGGAGGGCGGCGACGACGTCCGCGTCGTCGTAGATCCTCTCGTGATGCAGCAGGCCCAGCCGGGCGGCTACCTCGCGGGCGGCGGCCAGGTCCGCGCTGCCGGCCGTTCCCGCCGCGAACGAGTGCACGCGATAGCCGGCCTCCCGGGCGAGCACGGCCGCCACGATGCTCGAATCCAGGCCCCCGGAGAGGAACACCCCCACCGGGACGTCGGCCATCATCCGCTCGCGCACCGCCTCGACAACGGCATCGCGAACGGCTTGGGTGGCCTGCTGCCTGCGGGCGAAGGTCTCCCCGGCCGGGGCGAGCAGGCCCAGCGGGGCGGTGACCGGGTCGGCGAATCTGCACAGCCCCGCCTCAGGTGTCCAGTAGTGCCCGGGCGGGAACTCGCGCACCTGCGGCCTGGTCGCCGCCGGGAAGGCGCACAACTCGGACGCGGCCAGCAGTAGCCCGTCGTGCTGCGCCCAGTACAACGGCTTGACCCCCAACGGATCTCGGGCGAGTACCAGTTCGTCGGGGCCGCCGGCCACGGCGAAGGCGAACATCCCGCGCATCCGGTGGATGCCCACCGAGGCCCCCTGGGCCAACACCGAGAGGATGACCTCCGAATCCGATCCGGAGTGCCAACGCTGCCCGGCCTGGGCGGCCCGCAGGCGCTGGTGGTTGTAGATCTCGCCGTTGGCGACCACCCAGCGGGCGCCGGTCTCGTCCGGGAGCGGCTGGGCGCCACCGGCCAGGTCGACGATCGCCAGCCGGGTGTGACCGAGCCACGTGCGACCCACCAGTCGACTGCCGCTGCCGTCGGGGCCGCGGTGCCGGAGTCGCTCGAGCATGCCGGTGCCGATGTCGGCCAGCGCGGCACCCGGCTCGCCGTGCTCCGGAGCGCCTGCGCGAGACTGACCGATGGTGGGGACGAACTCGCCGGCCCGCTGGTGCGAACTGGGCAACTGGGAACTGGGCAGATGCGGACTGGGCAGTTGAGGAGCGGGCAACTGGGGACGGTGCAGATCATGGACGATCGCTATGCCACACACGCTGACGGACTTTACCCCGGCAGCTGCGCACGCGATAGAGGCGGCCCTCGGCAGGTGGGTGGCAGCCCTACCAGCCGGGCCTGAAGTACGGCACCATCGCCACATGCGCGCCTACGTCGGGGTGACGGCAGCAACCCGACCGCGAGGTTGACCGGCCGGCGGAGGCGTTCCTGGAGTGGCATGCGGACACGGTCTTTCTCGCCTCGTGATGCCCTCCCGCAGGTCCGCCGCCGGCAGCGACCCGAACGCCCTACAGACGAACCTGACCAGTGACGACGGTGAGCGTGTGCCCACCCACCCAGATCTCCTCACCGATCTGGTCCACATGCACCCTGCCCACTCGGTGCATCGCCGTTCCCTGGGCCGCCACGTAACTGCTCGGCGCCCGCCCGGTGCTCAGCAGCCACTGCGCCAGCCCGGCGTTGAGGCTACCGGTCACCGGATCCTCCGCGATGCCCTCAGCACCGGCGAAAGCCCGCACCTCGAAGGCACATTCGGCATCGTCAGGGTAGGCAGCCACCACTCCCATGATGCCGTCATAGCGCGACGGGTCGATGGCCAGCACGGCCTGCGGCGAATCGAGCAGGAGCGCGAACCAGCCCGGTCCGTTGTCCACCCACTGGGCGTCCAGAACATGCTCGGAGCCGATCCCCAGGTCGGCAACGGTCTGGGTCACCAGGGCCTCGTCCACGGGCCCGGAACGCCTCAACGGTGGCGCCCGGAAGGCGAGTCGATCCTGGCTGCGCCGAATGGCGATCAACCCGGCCTCACACTCCTGCACCACGTGGCCGTCGGTCGCGGGTGACCCGCCCGCCTCCAGCCAGGCGTGCGCCGAGCCGAGGGTGGGGTGCCCCGCGAATGGCAACTCTCCAGCCGGGGTGAAGATCCGCAACCTGTAGTCGGCGTCGGAGACCGTCGGCTGCAGCAGGAAGGTGGTCTCGGACAGATTCGTCCAGCGGGCGAAGGCAGCCATCGCATCGTCGTCCACGCCATCGGCGTCATGAACGACAGCGACCGGATTGCCGAGGCCGGGCTGCGGGCTGAACACGTCCACCTGGGAGAATCTGCGCACGCGCTCACCCTATGAGCCAACCGCTCGGGGCTCCAACGAGATTGCGTCGTCCATGCGGAGCGCCGTGGGCCAGGCTAGACGTCGGTGGCCAGCAGGGTGGGTCCGGACGCGGCTCCGCTGACCAGGTACAGCGTGTCACCGCTGGCGACCAGTCGCCGTGCGTGCAGGGGGCAGTCGGTCGGTGTGGCGGTAGTAGTGGCCGTGACGCCGGGGAGCTGGTGGGTCTGGTCGCACGTTGACAGGCTGCCCAGTCGGCGGGTGGTGACGTTGCCGCTTTGATCCACGACGAGCACGCCGGCCTGTGAGGAGAATGCCCGACGTCCGTTGCTGAGCAGGGCCGCTCCGGGTTCGGCATCGGGTGGTGCCGCCGGATAGGGCGTCAGGCTGTGGCTGGCGGTGAACTTGGTTGCTCCTGCCGCGAATACTTCTCCATCGCTCAGCAGTTGGCTGCTGTCGTCCACGGTGACCTGAGTGGTCACGCCGGAGGCCGAGTGGATCATGACCTGGTGTGGCCCCGAGCCTGAAGCAGCGTCCTGCAGGCCGATGGCGATATTGCCTGAGGCGTCGGCGGCGGGCCGAATCGCTTCATAACCTTCGGGTAGATCGATGGTGATTGCCGCGCCCGTGGGGGAAACCAGGAAAGCCTGTCCCGCGTTGCTCAGGGTGACGACCGCCGTGCCACCGGTGCAGGCAACACCGTTCACGGCGGAGAGCCCTCGCAGTTGTTCAGGACGATAGGCGTCTACCGCGGGAATCGCCGTCGTGGCGGGAAGGTCGATCACGGTGGTGTGTCCATCGGCGCCAATACGGCGCAGCGATCGGTTGACGCCAAACCACACCGTGTCCTGACACGCCGCCAGACCTGGCGCCTCGGTCGGAACGCGGGCGTCCTCTCCCTCCAGCGGTACCTGGCTACTGGATCCGTCGCCTTTCACATGCAGCAATCGTGCGGAGGAGGCAGATGCCAGCCAGGTCCACACGCCACCGGAACCGTCTGGCGCGAGAACGGTAATCGTGTTGATTTCTTCACTGCCGGCATCGAACACCCCACGAACGCCCGGCTCCAGCTCTACGCTCGGCAAACTCGCATCAGTGATGGAGGTTTGGGCGGCCGATGCGGGGGTAGTCGAACTCGCTGCCGGCGTGGCTTGGCCGCAACCGGCAATGAGGAGTAGCCCAGCACAGATGCTGCCAATCTCGATCCTCTTCATGCCCCACTCGCCTGAAAGAAATAGTTCGGACTATGGTTGGCAGAACTGTAAGAGGGGCTTGCCGTTGAATGTGCATAATCTGTTACGCCATTCCACTGGACCACATGGTCGGCGCCAAGGGTGGCGTAAGGGACGCGTCGTGATCTTCGCCTCGGTTCCCCGGAACGCGCGCGTCGAGTTCTGCCCCGAGTAGTAATACCCGCTGCAAGGTGCTCGCGAAGGATGGCGCAGCAGATAGCGAAAGTAGAATGAGTGCCGTGATCCACGTAGGTGCATATAAGCGAACTTTTCGAGTGCTTTGACATACGAGAGGGCGACGGTGGACCTCATGCTTTAAACTCCCAGGCCAGGCCAGGCCAGGCCATTCAACTATCGCCTGCACGCTAAGCGCGATGGCTGAGATTGTCAACCCTTACTGACTCGTAACTACCCTGACCAGGCTGGTTGGACACGCTTGGCGCAGACCATAGGGTGCTGGCTTCGTAACTGCTAAGGCAACGCGCACGACGATGAGGTTTGTCGACGCCATGAGACCCGCGATCCGTGAATGGTGAAGTCAGCCAGGGAACTGGATGAGTTCCTGCCCCGGGTGAAACCCCGCTATCACGGCCCGGGCAGTTTTGGGCCCTACTGACGGTTGTGTGGGTGGTGGTTGGTGGGGGGTGTGCGACACGCCGTGGCCTGGTTACGGTTCCGAGTGTCAAGGTCGGGATCGTGGGAAGGCGACGGCGTGCGCGAGTCCA
>JBKECN010000088.1:0-100216 GCA_047974565.1 Actinomycetales bacterium | reverse complement strand
GACGATCAGCCCGATCGGGATCCACCACATCCACCAGGTGATCCGCCAACCCCGCACACACCCGCGGCGACCAACGCCGCGCGTGCGCGGTCAACACCGCATCGATCTGCTCCCGATGCGCATCCACGATCTCCCCCGGCAACCGACCCACCACCCTGCGCGCCACATCCACATGCGCGGGCGAGACCTCCCCCGCCGCCAGCGCGGCACCCAACCCCCGCAACACCCCCCGCTCGGCCACCAACTCCGCCGCCCGCACGTCCGCGCGCACCGCACCACGATCCCGCAAACACTCCTCGCCCAACACCGCCCGGGTCGCCCGCCCCCGGCCCGGACCATCCGGCTCACGCCCCACACTGGCCCGCACCAGAGCCAACCGGATGCCCTCCACCCGCCGGGCCAGCCGCTCCACCACCACCAGCCCCTCACGAACCTGCTCATCACTCAAACCCCCCACCTCGGCGGCCGCAGCAGCGACCACCCCCACCCCCTCCTCCACGACGGTCAGACCCTGCGCCAACCGGTGACCCGACTCAACCAACGACACCCGGACCGGTTCAGGCGGCTCACACCCCGGCACCGCCCACCACGACTCCTGCAACCCCGACGACTCCACCGGCCCCGACTCCTGCCCCGAGTCCTGCTCGGGACCGGGACCCTTCGGCTCAGCCACGGCCTGCTCAGCCACGGTCGGCTCAGCCACAGTCGGCTCAGCCACAGTCGGCTCGGCCACGGTCGGCTCGGCCACGGTCGGCTCGGCTGCGGTCGGCTCGGCTGCGGTGGGCTGCTGGTCCGAGGGGAGCGCGGCAGCGTGGGCATCGCCGGTCGATGCCGTGCTCGATCCCTCGGGCTTGTTCATAGAACGAACGTACCAACGCCCACTGACAATGGGTCTCCTTAGAGGTCGTTCGCTACACGCCCCACCGCTCATAAGAGACACCACGGACACCCCTACCGACCGATACGTGACCCGCCACACCAGCACGCCTACACACCCGGGCGACCCCACGGCGTCCGCCCGACCATGCGACACAAGTCAACGCCTCCGGCCGCCCATGGCCATCGACGCGGTCTCACTGGCGGCCAGGAAAGGGCCCCCGATGGTGCCCTAGACTCCGTGGTCATGACGAGGTCGGCGTCGTGACGGAAGCGACGCACCAGGGCCCACGTGCACGCCGACCCACCCAGCCACCGTCGCTGCGGGAGGTGGCGCTGGAGGAGATCCGGCTGGCGATCACGACCGGACAACTCGACGAGGGCCGCACCTACTCCGCGGCCGGGCTCGCCAAGGAACTGGGCATGTCACTGAGCCCGGTCCGCGAGGCGATGATGTCGCTGGTGTCCGAGGGCACCGTCGAGGCGGTCAAGAACCGAGGGTTTCGACTTCGACCAATCAGCGCCGAGGATCTTGAGGAGATCATTCGCGTCCGGCTGGCACTGAGCAAGGCCGCCGCCCAGGACCTGGCCACCCGGGCGCGGAACTCACGCGATTCCACCGACGACGCCCAGATCCAGGCCCAGCTCGAGAGGCTGAACGAGCTCGCACTGACCGCGGTGGCGGCCATGAACGAGCCCTCCTATGAGGAGTTCTTCCGTCTGGACCGCGAGTTCCACCGACTGCTGGTGGAGTACGGCCTGGGTCCTCGAGCCGCCGAGATCAACCTCCGACTGCGCGACCAGTCCCGGCTGGTCGGACGCGACCCCGGCTTCGCCGCCGATCAGCAGACCGCGCAGGACCTCCTCGACATCGTCGCGCTGCTCTCAGCCGGGGAAGTGGAGCAGGCGCAACAGGCCGTGACCCGCAACCTCTATTGCTACAAGCGCATCGCCGCCACCAAGGAGCACCCGGCCGATCTGGGGTGACCCCACGGGGCTTCCGTCAGACACCGATTACCTATTGACTTCGGTCTCCCCTGCACCAACAATGGGGCTATCGGTAATCGATTACCGCCTACTCAGATCCCATGGCTACCCAGTTCGGTGCTCACCTCATCGGACCTCCCGTGCCGCCGCGCGTGTCCAGGACTACGGCAACCCTCCCGAGAACGTGGAGTGCACATGAGAAACGACCCGCTCCTGCAGCCCTTCAGCCTCGCCGGGCTGACGCTTCGCAACCGCATCGTCTTCACCCCACACGAACCCGCGTACACCGAGGACGGGATGCCGAAGGATCGCTACCTCGCCTACCACCGGGAACGAGCTCGCGGTGGCGTCGGCCTGGTCGGCATCGGCGGCTCGGCGGTGGTGTCAAAGGACTCCCCCGCGGTCTTCGGCAATATCGACGCCGCCCGCGACGAGGTCGTCGGTTGGCTCCGCCACCTCAGCGACGCCGTGCACGACGAGGGCGCCAAGATCATCATGCAGTTGACCCACTTGGGGTGGCGGGCAAGCAACTTCCGCGGAGAATGGCTCCCCATCCTGGCTCCCAGCCGCTCCCGCGAGCCAGCGCATCGATCCTTCACCAAAGAGATGGAGGATTTCGATATCGATCGCGTGGTCGCCGACTATGCCGCCGCCGCGCAGAGGGTCGCCGCCGCAGGACTGGACGGCATCGAACTCCTGCATGGTGGGCACCTTCTCGACGCCTTCCTCCTGCCCCGGCTCAACCATCGCCGGGACGAGTACAACGGGGACCTGGAGCACCGGTTGCGGTTCTCCGTCAAGGTCATTGATGCCATCCGGGCCGCCGTCCCCGAGAATTTCATCCTCGGCGTGAAGATGACCTTCGATGAGAAGATCGAAGGTGGCATCAACGAATCTGCCGGAATCGAGATCGCCAAGCACTACATCGACCATGGCATCCAGTTCATCAACCTCGTGGTAGGGACCACCGAAAGCGACGCCGCCCTGGCCGCCAACATTCCCGGAATGGGCACGCCCTCGGCCCCACACCTGGATATCTGCCGCCGGGTCCGCTCGCATCTATCGGTGCCGTTGCTGCACGCCACCCGGATGACCGACGCCGGGACGGCGCGATTCGCGATCGAGGACGGATGCGTCGATCTGGTCGGCATGACCCGCGCCCAACTGGCGGATCCATATCTGGTGAGCAAGATCCAGCAAGGACGGGACGACGACATTCGCCCCTGCGTCGGCGCAAATGCCTGCCTGGACGCCATCTACGTCTCCGGCGCCGCGACCTGTATCCACAACCCCGCGACCGGACGTGAGTTGACGCTGCCACAGGTCGAACCCGCCTCACCCCGGACGGGAAAGCGGGTCATGGTGGTCGGCGCTGGGCCGGCCGGCCTGGAAGCAGCCCGCGTATTCGCGGTTCGGGGACATCGGGTCACCGTTCTGGAGGCCGACTCGACCTACGGCGGCCAGGTCAGAATCGCCACCCGATCCAAACGCCGCCGGGACCTCATCGGCATCGTCGACTGGCGGTATCAACAAGCCTGCAAACACGGGGTCGAGTTCAGATTCGACTCGCTCGCCGAAGCCGACGACATCCTGGCCCAGAACCCCGATCTGGTGATAGTGGCCACCGGGGGCGTCCCCGACACCGATTACGGTGTCGTCGGCTCCGATGTGTACGACTCGTGGGACGTCATGAATGACGGGCTCAAGGGGGCGAGCCAGGTCATCGTGTACGACGATTCCGGCACCTACCCCGCCCTGGACGCCGTGGAACACCTGGCTACCAATGGACGGGACGTGGTGTACGTGACCCCGGAAAGGGTGATCGGTATCGATGTCGGCGCGATGAACTCTCCCGAATACTTGCGAGTCTTCTCCACCTACGGAGTGCAGACCGTGCTCAACGAACGGCTGGTGAAGACCTCGCCGGCACCAGGACGTCGAGTCGCCGTCACGCTGCGAAACGAATACTCGAGCAGGCACACCGCGCTGGAAGCCGACGCGATCGTCATCGATCACGGCACCGTCCCGAACGATGAGCTGTACTTCGCCCTCAAAGATCATTCCCGGAACCACGGCAACCTTGACCACGAGGCGCTCCTGGCAGGCGACCTCCAACCCGAGGTCGCTGGCGACGGCTTCCTGCTTTACCGGGTTGGCGACGCCGTGTCCAGCCGCAACATCCATGCAGCGCTTCTGGACTCACTCCGGATAGGGCTCGGTCACTAACCTCCGCGAACCTCCGACCAGCCGCCCTCGTGACCGTGGCCCCACATCTCTGGCAGCCCGATTTATTGTTACCTCGACATCCATGCGAATCAAGGGAGATCTTATGTCGTCAGCGGCTGTCCCGGTGTACGAGCAAACCTCCGATGCATTCAAGCGGCGGTTCATGTGGCGTCTCATCATCGTGCTGACCGGTGGGATGTTGCTGGACGGCTACATCCTGGGCGTCATCGGCCCCGTCACCCCGGCACTGGAGGCCGAACTCGGGCTCAACGCAACGCAGATCGGGCTCGTCGCGGCGATGGCTCTGCTAGGCATCCTCATCGGATCTCCGCTCGGCGGATGGGCGGCAGACAAGTGGGGTAGAAAACCCCTCTTCATGATCGACATGTCACTGTTCGTCATCGCCTCGATCATGCAGTTCTTCACCGGTTCTGCCGAGACTCTCATGCTGATCCGGTTCCTGATGGGAGTCGCGATCGGCGCCGAATACTCGGTCGGCTGGCCGATGATGTCGGAGTTCGCACCGGCCCACCTTCGAGGCCGCCTCATGGCGACCGTAAACCTGGCCTGGTTCTCCGGATTCATGATCGGATACACGACCGCGTACGTCCTGAGCCGACCATCGATCGCCGTGCCCTGGCATTGGATTCTGGGTTCTTCGACCTTCCTTGCCATCGCACTGCTGATCGGCCGCATCGGCCTGCCGGAATCCGCCAGATGGCTGTGGAACAAGGGCCGCAAGGACGAGGCTCGCCGGATTGCCCACAAGTATCTCCAAGGCGAGGCCGAGATGACCGACATGGAGCGGGAAGAAGTACACAAGAAGGGAACGTTCTCCGAGTTGTTCTCGCGGAACTACATCCGCGCCACGGTGTTCGTGTCCTGGTTCTGGTTCTGCAACGTGCTGCCCTTCTTCGGCATCGCCACCTTCGCCGACGAAGTACTGCAGCAGTACGGCCTAGCGGGTGGCCTGGCCGGCGGTGTCGGGCTGTCAATGGTCGCCGTCGCGGGCGTGGCCTTCACCATGGCCCTCATCGACAAGGCAGGTCGCCGGGTGCTGACCGTGCCGCCGCAGTGGATCATGCTGATCATCTTCTTGGTCCTGGGCCTGTGGACCGGAGCCCCCGCGCCCCTGGTGCTCGGCCTGTTCCTGATCTTCTCGTTCCTCAACGCGATCAACGGGGTCCTGACGAGTGTGTATCCGGGCGAGGTCTTCCCGACCGAAGTTCGGGGAGTGGGCACCGGTTTCGCCGCGGCGGTCAGCAGGCTCGGCGCAGCCATCGGGACGTTCATGTTGCCGACCGGTATCGAGGCCTGGGGTATCGGCACCGTGCTGCTGGTGCTGGCGGCAGTGGTCGCCTCCGGCGCCATCGTCTCCCAGCTGTGGGCTCCAGAGACCAAGGGCAAGAGCCTGTCCGAGACGGCCGCCGGGTTCGGTCACTGACCATCGAGCCGGCCACTCACCCGCTATCCCCACGCTGACAGCCAGCACACCCACACTGAAACCACCACATCCACACTGACACCCACTCCAACCACGCTGACACCGACCACACAACCACGACGCACACATCCACGACACCAAGGAGAACGACCATGACAATCGCCGTTGCCCACAGCCAGACTCCGCGTGGCCTGGCCGCGCTGCGGGCCGCCGCTGAGGAAGCACTGGTGCGAAGCGACGACCTCGCCGTCCTACACATCATCGGCGGCGTCGACGAGGTCGAGAGCAACGACCCCGCAGTGGAACGTGAGGTGACCGATCACCTGGCTGAGTTCGAGGGGTTGACCTGGGCTCTACACACGGCCCCCGAGGGCTTCGACACTGCCGAGGCACTCCTGGACCTCGCCGACGACGTCGGAGCCACCCGCCTGGTCATCGGTTCCCGGCACCGCACCCGGGTAGGCAAACTGTTCCTCGGGTCCACGGTGCAGCGGGTTCTGCTCGAGGCACAGATCCCGGTGCTGGTGGTCAAAGCCAGCTGACAACGGTTCCCTGGCCGTGACAACGGTGCCCTGGTCGTGAGATGGGGCTCTGGCTGGCTCAGGGCGCGCCTCGAGCAGGAGAACCGGGTCGCCGACGCACCCCGACGGCCGAGTGACAACGATGTGATCACACCGGGCTTGGACGACTCCGGCGTTCTTGTAGTCTCAGCGCCCGAGGGAAGGAAGTCACATGCTCGAGCTCATGCGCCGGTCGGCCACCACGTTGTTCATCCTCGGGGGCCTGGCCACCCTGTTCGGGGTGCTGGCGTTGGCCTGGCCCGTCGCCACCGCACTGACCCTGGTCATCCTGTGGGGGGCCTACGCGCTCGTCGACGGCGTGATGGCGCTGGTGATGGCTTTCCGCCCCGAAGGCCGCTCAGCCCGAGGCTTCCTCATCTTCACCGGCGTCGTCGGCGTGCTGGCCGGTCTGATCGCGCTCTTCCGCCCGTTCACCAGCGCGGTGGCGCTCGCCATCGTCGTCGGGGTCTGGCTCATCGTCCGCGGCGTCTTCGAGATCGTGGCCGCTTTCAGCTCCTCCCCCGGGCGGTCCCGGTGGTTGCTGGTGCTTGCCGGCGTCCTGTGGCTGATCGCCGGAGGCCTGTTCCTCTTCAACCCGGGTGCCGCGGCGGTCTCCCTGAGCATCTGGTTCGGCGTGCTGGCCATCCTGTGGGGTGTCCTGATGATCGGTGGCGGCTTCGCCGTTCGGGCCCAGGCCAAGGACGCCTCGGACGGCCTGTCCAGCTGATCCTGGCTGGTTCGCCGACGACCCAGGCGCTCCATTGACGGCCGGCCGGCCCGGCCGGCGCCCCACGAAGTCTCGGATCAATCCTGGAGTTCCTACAATCGGGGGATGCGCGTTGACCTGGGGCTGCCCCCCGTCCGGCAGCCCACGCCCGCCGGACGCCCGGAGCACCCGGGGCTGGTAGACCGGTTTGCCCGGCAGGCCCGCGACCTGCGAGTCTCCGTGACCGACCGCTGCACCCTGCGCTGCGGCTACTGCATGCCGGCCGAGGGACTCGCGTGGATGCCGGAGTCAGCGCTGCTGACGGACGACGAGTTGATCCGGCTGATCCGGCTCGCCGTCCGCGAGCTCGGCATCACCAAGGTCCGTTTCACCGGTGGCGAGCCGCTGCTGCGGCGCAGCCTGGAGACCGTTGTGGCGGCCACCGCCGAACTGACCACGCAGATCGGGCGCCCAGTGGGCACCGCGGTGACCACGAACGGGCTGAGCCTGGCGCACCGCGCACAGAGCCTGGCGGCAGCCGGGCTGGGACGAGTCAACGTCTCACTCGACACTCTCGACCCGGACCGCTTCGAGTCCATCACTCGGCGCCGACGATTGGACGACGTGCTCGCCGGGATCGCCGCCGCCCACCAGGCGGGCCTGACCCCGGTGAAAGTCAACGCGGTGCTGGTGCGCGGGGTCAACGACGACGAGGCGGTCGACCTGCTGGACTGGGCGCTGGCGAACGGCCACGAGCTCCGCTTCATCGAGGCGATGCCCCTGGACGCGCAGGGGCAGTGGCGGCGCGACCAGGTAGTACCCGCCGACGAGACCCTCGCCGCCCTGTCCCACCGTTACCGGCTTGCGGCGCTGCCCGGGCGGGGCGCGGCACCGGCCCAGGCCTATGAGGTCCGCGACGCCGCGGGGCGGCTGCGAGGCCGGGTCGGGGTGATCGCCTCGGTGACCCGACCGTTCTGCGCCGACTGCGACCGCACCCGGCTGACGGCCGACGGACAGGTCCGCAACTGTTTGTTCGCCCGGGCGGAGACCGACCTGCGAGCCCTGCTGCGGGACGGTGCCGACGACGATCAACTCGCCGACGCCTGGCGCGGCGACGCCTGGGCCAAGGCCGCCGGGCACGGCATCGACGAGGCCGGCTTCGTCCCCCCGGAGCGGCCGATGAGCGCGATCGGAGGATGACATGCCCGCCGAATCCACGACGCATTCGGTGACCGTGCGCTACTTCGGCGGTGCGGCCGCGGCCGCCGGCGTCGAGCAGGAGACGATCGCCGACTGCAGCACCCTGGCAGAGTTGCTGGCCCACGCCTGCGCGGACCACCCCGACCTCGTCCCCGTGCTTGCCGCGTCGAGTGTCCTGGTGGACGGCGTGGCCAGCGCCGACCCGCAGACTCCGGTGACCCGGGCGGAGACCGTGGACGTGCTGCCGCCCTTCGCCGGGGGGTGACCGAGCCGGACCTGGTTGGGTCGGCGGATCAACTCCCCACGATCACCGGGCATTCCCCACGCCGCATTCCCCACGCCCTCAGGGCATCACACGCTCACCGGGCATTCCCCACGGTCGCCCGGCATAAGACCCGACATCAGCCGGCGTGGGCACACGGCGCTGGGCACCAGACGATTCTGGGCACCACACGGGGTTGAGCACCACACGGCACTGGGTACCACACGGCGCTGGGCACCCCCATGGCGTTGGGCACCACACGGCGTTGAGCACCACCCGGCACTGGGCACCACGGGCTTGAGCACCACCCGCCGCTGGGCAGCGTTCGGCCGCGGGCTGCGATTGCGGCCCGGGTAGGCTGAGCCGGTGCACACCGTCCGCGAACCGCACACCACCTCCAGTGGCCTGGTGGTGCAGGCCAGCGTCGTCACCACCCCCGTGGACCCGCACGCGCTAGCCGCCTTGGTGAGCGATCCCGCCGCGGGGGCGGTGGCCGTCTTCAGCGGGGTCATCCGCGACCACGACCACGGCCAGTCGGTGGTCGCCATCGACTACACCGCGCATCCCACCGCGGAGCAGGTACTCGCCAACGTCGCTGCCGACATCGCGGCCCGCTACCCGGTGACGACGGTCGCGGTGTCGCACCGGATCGGTCGCCTCGAGGTGGGTGAGGTGGCCCTGGTCGCGGCGGTGGCGTCGGCGCATCGGCGCGAGGCATTCGACGCGGTCAGCGACCTGGTCGACGAGGTCAAGGCCCGGCTGCCGGTGTGGAAGCATCAGTTCTTTGCCGACGGTCGGGACGAATGGGTCAACTGCCCCTGACTTCGCGGCCGGTGCGATGCAGGACGTTTCAGCGCGGCATTACCCTCATCGGGTAGTTCTGGTCAAACCCACTGACGCCGGGTGCGGGCGCATGTTTGGTTGAGTGCAGCGGCCCGGATTCCCTTTCACGTGGTCGCACTCACCCCCGGCCACCTCAGATTGGAGCCCGTGCATGCCCGCCAGCACCAACCCCCGCCCGCGCACCTGGCTGACCACGCTCGCTCTCACCGCGTCGGCCCTGCTGCTTGGCACCACCGTCGCCGCGGCTCCGGCCACGGCAATCACCGGCGGGCAGGACGACGGAGACGAGCACCCGAACGTGGCCTTCGTGCTCGCGCTGCGCGATGGCATCCCCTACCGGTGCTCGGCAACCCTGGTGACCCCCACGGTGCTGCTCACCGCGGGCCACTGCACGCAGGACACCCAGGGGATGACCCTGGTGACCTTCGACCCGGTGCTGGCCGAGGGGCCACCCGCTCCGGTTCCCGCCCCCGAAGACCCCGCCGCCGGGTACACCGAGCAGGAACTCCACGACGCCGGCTTCCTGGCGGCCGTCCCGGCGACCCATCCCGAACACCCCGAGACCTTCGCCGGCAAGGCGCCCCGCGATGTGGGCGTACTCGTCCTCACCGAGCCAGTTGCCGACGTCGAGCCCGCACCGGTGGCACCGGTGGGACGACTGGACGGACTCCGCCAGAACGAGTTGACCAAGACCCTGTTCACCGAGGTCGGGTACGGCACCCGGGTGGATAAGGGCGAGGACGGGAACAGCAGGCCCACCCGGTACAGCTACCCGCTGCTGCGGCGCTCCGCCCAGGCCCCGGGCCAGAAGCTCACCGAACAGACGCTGCTGCTCAACGGGAACATCCACGACACCCGGGGAACCGGAGGATCGTGCGCGGGTGACTCCGGTGGGCCGACTCTGCTGGACGGCGAGGTCGTCGGCGTCATCAGCTTCGGTTACACCGAGAACTGCCGCTATATCGACGGCATTCAACGAGTGGACACGCTCGAAACGAGGCAGTGGCTGGCCGGTTACGGAATCCCGCTGCAGTAGGCCTGGCCGCGAGTCGTCGAGACCTGGTTCGACAAACGGGAATCGACGCGAACCGGGGTCGCTACGAACGGCATCGAATCCACGTCAGTTGGCGGGTGTGCGGCACGCTCACCCGGACGCGGCCAGCCGCTGGATGAGCGGCCAGATGTCGTCATCTGCCAAGGCTGGCTCGAGATCCGAGAGCGGACGCCACTGGCCGGCTATCTCATGTGCCGGTCGCCGGACCGGGTGGAAGATCCATGGCGACGGACCGGCATACCCGGGTGGCGGCTCGTCCAGCAGGCGCACCCGAAGGTAGCCAAGCGGGGTGCCGACCAGGAGCCGGGCGGGCTGGCCGGGGAGCCGCCAGCCGTCCGGCGAGGGCACGGCGCGAACGCGCTCGCCCCGGGTGAGGAACCACCACCCGTTCAAGGACGCCGCGTCCGGCACCGGGTGCGGGGAGGCGATCGCATCGATCCGGCAACGGCCCGCACCGGGCAGGTACCCGACACTCACCCGGGAGCTCACCACCTCCTCCCCTCGGCGACGCGGGCGGCGCAGGCCGGCCGCCACCAGAGCCGCCAGGAGATCGCGCGAGGAAACGGGCACCGCGCCCGCCGAGACGAGATCGTCATGGCGTTCGGCAGGCACGTCGTAATGGTCGCTTTCGAAGGCCCGCCGCGGGATCTGCTGTCCGGCCGCGAAGTCGTGCAGTTCGACGACCGAGGTGTCACTGGCCAGGTGTGACCACAACCGCCCGTGAGCAGGCCAGGCCGGCGGGTCGATGAGAATCACGAGGGCATCCAACCAGCCTGACCAGGTCGGCCGGTCGTCAGGACACCGGGCCGAGGTCCGACTCGGCCGCCTCGGCCTGGGCCTGCAGGCGTTCGATGAGCACCCAGATCTCTTCGCCACCCATGATCCGTGCCAGGTCGCTGATGCCCACCCAGGTCCCGGGCATCCGGTGGTCGGGGCGTCGGGCGGGCTGGAAGTTCCACGGCAACGGGCCCCGGTACTGCCGGCTCGGCGAGCCCAGGATCTTGACCCGCACGTATCCCAGGGGCACGCCACCGGACTGGCCGGCGGTCAGCGGTGGAAGTTCGAGCCCGTCGGCTCCCTCCTGGGCGCGGATGAGATTGCCGCGGATGTCGACCCACCACCCCGGCCGGGACGACTGGGCGGGGATGTCCAGGTCGGAGGAGACCACGTCCACCTGGCAGGGCCCGGCCCCGGGATAGAAGTCGGTCACCTCCCGGCTGCTCAGCACCTCCTCACCACGACGCCGCGGCTTGCGCAGGCCGGCCGTGACGATGGCGGCCAGCAGGTTCCGCGGCGAGGTCGGCACGGCGCCGGCGTCGATCATGGCGCGGTAGCGCTCGGCCGGGACCTCATAGTGATCGGCGATGAAGGATCGTCGCGGAAGACCCATGTGGGCCGCGAAGGCATGCAACTCGCTCAACGACGTATCGCTGGCCAGACGCGACCACATCCGACCCTGGCCAGGCCAGGTCGGCGGGTCAATGAGGATCACAACGCTCAGTGAACCGTGAAACCGTGCCTGTCCACGAGTTCGTGCGTCCCGAAGGGACGTTTCCGCCTGCAAGGCGCCGTTTTCCCGGGGCAAGATCACACGAATGGCAACACGGACTGGCCACTCAGCGTGAACCTGCCCCTCAACGCCTCACCGCCACCTGAGGCCGCAGTCGGCCGGGTCATTGCTGCTGCTCCTGCCGTATCGAGCCTCGTGGCCACGAGGCTGGTAACGCGGGACGTCGGCATCCTCGTCGATAGGCGCGGTGAGCCGGGGGCCACCCGAGGCGCCCTAGAATGGGCGAATCGGCACTTGATTGGGGGGGGTCGGGCATGGCTGGCGAGTCGATGTCGGTGGAGAGCCTGGCCGCTGAGTTGAGCACGTTGCGGCGCCGCGGCATACGCAACACCCGCGACCTACCCATCCCCGGGCTGTTGGAGCTCGCGCGTGACCACGAGCCGAAGGAAGCCACCCACGCTCGATGCGTAGCGGCCATGCTCAAGCGGGCAATCGGCACTCTTCCCGATCAGCAGGCTCGAGTCACGCTTACCACCTTGTTCGGCATCAGCACCCGCACGCCGGGTGGCGAGCCGACAGAACTGCGCGCACGCGCCGCCGCCCAGGCCGGCAAGAAGCTGGACACCTTCCGCAGAACCGACGAACTGCAACTGATCGCCGAACTGGCCGAGGCGCTGCTCGAGTTACCCCCACCGGGCGGCGCTGCGGAAACCGGCCTGGCGTCGTCAAGAATCCGCGTGTCCCGGATCGTCGAGAGCGACGGCTCCGCGGCCACCCGCATCATGCGGTTCGGGCCATTCCCGCTGCCAGAAGGTGGCGCGTCACGGATCGTCGTCGACTGGGGACCGGCCGAGCAACTCACCGACGTCCTGGTCATCGTGTCCTCGGAGAACACCTACCTGCAGCCGGCGCGGATGTTCTCCAGCACGTTGTCCGGGCACCTGCGGCGCGCGGCAGCACTGATCGACGCCGACGGCGGCATCGCCCACGATGTCGTCGCCGATGAACTTGCCGCCTGGATGTCCGCCAACGCGGGGATCGGTGGACAGGTCGCCGCCGGGCGAGTCGTCGCCACCAGCGCTGGCCGATTGAGCGGCAACGGCGTTCAGGCCCTGCTGCACGCGGCAGTGGCCCAGCCCCAGGTGGACCGCAACGGCTACGAGGTCTCCCAGGTGGCAGTGACCCGCGCCGTCGGCGAGATCTTCCGGATGGCCGTCGAGTACCTGCCGGAGGCCGGGACGCCCGCGCAGCGACGCGCCGCCACCGCGGCCACCGGCCCCGCGGGCGCGATCGCCATCCCGCTGTTCGGCACCGGTGAGGGCGGGCTGACCATCTCCGAAAGCCTCGACCGCCTCATCCCGCCGCTGCTGCAACGCCTGCGACGCACACCGGCCTGGCAGGTCCACCTCACCACGTGGACCGCAGCCGAAACCCTCGAACTCCTGGAGCGATTGGAAGCCGAAGGCCTGCGCTGAACCGTGTGCCACGGGCGGTATCAGATGCCCGAAGGTTTCTGAGGCCCGCTGGCAACTCCGCACCCTCTGCATGCCCCTCCAGGTTGCATTTTCGACGAGGCCAGAGAATTTCTTGAATACCTCAGGCTGCCATTATCAGTACTGAATCCTCGTCGGTCCAACCGCTGATCTTCATTCTGCTGCAATAGATTTCACCACCATGCTTGCGCTTGCGATCTCTTTCACCTCGATAAGTCGTGCCAATATCACGACAGATGACAACGCACTGCCAGAAGAGTGACAGCCTTTTCCGTTTCATCTCCTTTACGGCGCCAAGGCCGTACTTAGGAAAGGAGATGACATGATCATTCACGCCGTGACGATGCTCATGGAATTCGTCGCCAAGCTGCTCGGCTGAACCCAAGCCGGGTGGCGCGGATGCAGCGCCACCCGGCTCCGGTCGATTACCAGATGTGATGTGGCGATCTATCGAGAACGGGAGGCGACGCGCCAGTACGCTATCGCACCATGGCCCGTTCCCATCCGGGGCATTCCGCCCTCGCCGATGATCTGCACCGCTTGTGCCGGGGTGAAGGCCTGCGTTCCCCGGAGCTGCCGGTTCGGCTCACGGCGGTCGTACTCGATGCCTGCGGCGCCTCGGGCGAGGAAGACCCCGGGAGTCTGCGCGACGGGGTCTCCACCGCGCTCTTGCTGGCGAGCAAGCGGATCCCCACCGAGAACCGCCTCATCGCCACGGCGGCCCTCGGCCTGGATCCGAACCACCAGCATCGATTCCTCAAGGACCGGCTCAACTCCGTCGGGGTGGAACTCGACCGTAGCGAGCGGACGATCACCCGGCGGCTGCCGGCCGCCCTCACCCATCTCGCCGAGGCGCTGCTCAGTGACGCCCCACCTGCCACGTCCCCGAGCGACGACCTGGACAGCTGGTACGTGGGCCGGCTGCATTCGGCCCTCCTGGTGGACGACGACGCGGCGCGGATGTTCGAGACGCGCCGAATCGTGGCTACCCGGGACGGGCTGTCCGGGATCGAGATGGCCTACTCCACGCCATCGCCGCACGGGTCCGGGCACACGCCCCTGAGCGTGAACCTCATCTACGGCGGCCGGCTGGTGGTCGATCCGGGCGGCGGTCACGGTTGGGCCGGCCGGCTGGAACTGCCCCGCCCTCTGCTCAGCGGTCAGGCTCACGAGTTCGGCGTGGAGATCCTGGTGCCGCACGCCTTGCAGCCCTACCTCATCGCCGCTCCGATCCGGCGCTATGACGAGTTGACGATCCGGGTGAAGTTCCGTGGGGCAGCCCCGACCCGGGTCTGGCTGGTGGACGGGCAGCGGGAACGGTCCGTCGACAGCGAACAGGCCTGGGACCACGCACCCGAACTCACCCTCGACGAGGCAGGCGAGGTGGGCGCCACCTTCACAGCATTGCGGCTCGGTCTGAACTACGGCATCGGCTGGGTACCCGGCCCTCGGGGGCCGGCCTGTCCGACAGAGTAGGTCGTGTCCGCTACCCCCAACACCGGCCCCAGACTTCTTCGATGGTTGTCGGTTCTCTCGGTGGGCGACGGCGGGTGCGCGTGGGTGGACCAGTGGTGGATCTCGCAGGCGCCGACGCCGACGACGATCACCGCCCGGCTTCCGGTCGGAGCCACTGCCGTCTTCGGGGTGAGGCAGGCGCCGGACCCGCCGGATCAGCCTGAGCCGGAGGTGGACTGGTGGTCGGCCGTCGGACCGGCCGGGTGTCGGCGGCCGTCGGCCGGTGCCGAGGAGTCCGTGCGTCTGCGGCTGCCAAGCGTCGGCGAGGGCGAGACTCACCTGGTCATGATCAGCGGCCGGCTCGGGACGGTGCAGGCGCACCTGCGCACCGTACCGCTGGCCTGCCGGAGGGCAACCCTGATCGTCCGGTTCGAGGACTCCATACCGACGCCACGCTCGGTCAACCCGGTGCTGCTGCCACCGACATCCCCGCACAGGTCGCCCATGGCCGACGTCGAGACGGTGCCGCCGAGATCATCCGGGCACCTGACCGGGCCGTTGGCGCCCGACACCGTCCACGAGGTCTCCCTGTCTCGAGGTGGCCTGGCCCGCGGAACCGTGCTCGGCCTCTGGTGGTGACCACCAGAACAACAGTGACCGTCATCTGGCGGCGAATTGGCAACCCGTGCCACGACCGATCGCTCAGCCTGGTGCCACCCCCGGGAGGCGCCATGCACGATCTCACCGACATCCGAGTGCTCTGCCGAGCCGCGGCGCAGCATCCCTTGGCGGAACTGACCGATGACCGGGACCCGGCGACGGCGGACTGGGCCGGCAAGGCGCTGCTCGCGCTGTGCTTTGCGCTGGTTTTCGCTCGGCATACCGGCGCCGTCGAAGCCGCTCATGGGCACCGTGCCCGCCTGGGCAGCCTGCCCGAGCGGTGCCACGACCAGTTCCTCGACGACGTCGAAGCCGTCAACGATTATGCGCGGCGGCATGCCCGCTACCCGATCGACAACCTGGCGGGCTGGATCGTCAGCCGGATTCCCGGGGCCGTGGTGGACGGGCATCGGCGGCGGCGGGCCCGGGTGGGCGCCCTGCAACGTCCCAGAATGACCGTCTGGCTGGAACGCGGCCTCGACCACGATCCGTGGCTGTGTCGGCTCGCGCTGCTCATCCTCGAGTGGGTGGGCACCCCGACGCCGGCCGGCACCCAGCCCTGGCCCTACGCAGCGTGGACGCAACGGCGCGCCGACATCGGATTCGAGTACGCCCTACCGGCAGCGCACCACCGGGTGCAGGACGACGTGGAGACGGTGCTTGCCGCAATGCGCAGCCGCCCGCAGTGGTACCGCGCCCATGTCGAACGGCCGCTGGAACACAAACACCTCGCTCTGAGCAGGCACCCGTTCACCGTCGAGACCACCGCAACCCAGATCGTGGATCGGACCCACCACGTCCCCGCGGACCAGGAACTGCACGCCATCGCCGCCGAGGTGCTCGAGCAGGCCGGCCCGTGGCTCGCCTCGCCCCGGGCCGGCCGACGGATCGCCGCCACACTCGTCCGGGCCGGGCTGCCGAGCAACCGGGACAGCAACGCCCGGGCCTATCAGCGAAGTCTGCTGGCCCGGGCGTTGGGCGATCCCGACACGCTGTCCCGGGCGGTGCGCGAGATCCAGGGCAGCCGGCCGGCCCTCAGACCCGGCGCGGACCGGGCAACGGCGTGAGGCGGGGCCGCTGCGGCGCCAGGGCCGCCAACACGCTGACTGTGTAGGCGGCGGCGACGAGGCAGGCGTTGGCACGCCAGGCGGTGCGGTCTTGGGTGTCACTGTCGTCGCCGTAGTCGCTGATGCCACGGATCACGAGGTAGTCCACCCCGGCCAGGGCCGACCCGGCACCCACGCCTTGCGCCTCCATCTCCAGGGCGAGCAGGTCGTACGTGGTGGCCAGTTCCTGCCGCACGTGCGCGTCGTGCAGGGCACGGTCCCCGCTGCCGATGATTCCCCGGTGCACGGTGGGGTGCCCCGGACGATGCCCGGACCCCTGCGGGTGCTGCGTGGGCAGTCCGTCCACATCACGCAGGACGTCGGCGTCTGGACGGGCTGAACCCGGGAGCAAGCCAATCCCCCTGTCCAGCAGGGCCTCCCAGGGGCGCCGGCCCTGCACCTCCTCGCGTTGCAGCCACTGCTCGGCCTCCACCAACTGGCGTCCCGGAGGCCGCGGCTGGGCCCGAAGCACCCGCCCGTCAGGGTGCTCGTCCACGTGGTCGTAGGCGACCACGCCCCACACCCCCGCCACGATGTCCCCCCGCCGCACGTGCTTGCCGGGCGAAGCTGGATTCGGAATGCCGCAGGCGATTCCGCTGACCAGCAGTTGCGACACCGACGGGTAGATCGCACACACCTGCGCCGCCAGGGCGCCGGCATGGGCGTTGTTGCCCTCGTGCAAGCCGACGAGCACCACCTGATGCGGGATACGGTGCGCGCTCGGCAAGGTGCCCCGGGTGACGACCAGCCCATCCCGATCGTGATCACGGGCCCGCTCCAGCAGGACCTGCATCGCCAACCGCTCGTCAGGCAACGCGGTGATGATCGCAACCGTCGGCAGGTGCGCACCGCCGCCCACCGCGCGCTCCACCGACCCCGCCGCGAACCGCTGCCAGCCCCAGACCCGCGCGACCGCGACAGCGAGCACCCCCAGGAGCACCACCCCGAGCACCCGGAGAAGCGCGGCGAAGATGCCGGGCGTGGGGATCACCGGTGGTGCCACGGTGCTCTGCCAGGTCAGTTGCTCCACGATCCAGGCCAGCACGCCAGGATAGTTCCGGACCACCGTGTCGAGGCACGATTCGTCGCCGCCGATGCAGCCGGAGTCACCGAGGACGAGAACCAGTGGCAAGAGCAGCAGGATCGCCACTGCCCCCAGGAGGATCACCCCAGCCCCGGCAGCGGTCACCGGCCGGCTAGCGACGGCGTCCTGGCCTGGTGTTCCGACGAGGACGACCGTTCCCCGCCGGGAATGCCGTTCGCACAGCACATCCGGCAGATCCCTCAGGGCCTCGCGGGTGGCCAGGACGCCTACGCCCTCGGCCTCCACCAGCACCGTGGCGGCAAGCCCGCCTCGCGTACCCAGCCCGTGGCGCCTGGAGACCTCGGACTGTGCCGCGAACGTCGCCTCCAGGACAGCGCCGAGGTCTGGTGGTGCACAACAGGCGGCGTCGACGATCCAGTGTTGGGCGCGTAGCAGGTCCGCGCCAACGTCTTCGGTGTCATCAGCGTGCTCGACGGTGCGCCAGGCGGCGCGCGACTGGGTGATGAGCACGGCCGTGAAGCTCGCTACCACCCAGACCAGCGCTATCAGCGGGGGCACGAACATCCACGGGCGCGGCTGGACCCCAAGCAGGAGTGACGCCCCTGAAACACACACCAACAGGAGGGCAATCCCCATCCCGAGCAGTACATCCCACCACCGCCCGACGGCGGCCAGCACCCGATAGCCGCGTCCATATCCGCGGATCCGGTACTGAGCCGATCGCGGCGGCTCGAGCAACGCCCACGGCGCCTGCCCCTCTTCCCCCAGGCGCACCAGGAGGCCACGCCGGCTGGCCAGCCAGAACTGGAGTGCTACCGGTGGGCGCAGCGAGAACAGGCCAGTGACCCCGCGCGGTCGCAGGTGCCGCACCGCCGAGGCCCCCGCGTCACCGGCCCGCAGCCCGCGGGCCAGTTCCCGGCACTGCGCCATCGAGATCGCCGCCGTGGCGAGCGTTGACGCGTCCGCGGTGCTCACATGTCCCCCAGGTGCTCGCCGATGGCGGTTGTCGGCAGCCGACGAGGTCAAGGGTGGCGTGTTCCCCTCCGACACGCCACCCTCATCCAGCTATTTTCGGGCAGTACGGCCCACGGGAGTCGCCACATCGCTGCCATGTCCTGGTCAGTTCATGTCCGAGCGACGTCACGAATCACCAACGACGGCATGCCAACGTCGTCACATGTAGCGACTTTGGCAAACCCTTATGCACCGGACGGGGACCCCTCCATCTCCAGCCGGCTCGATTCATCCGAACTGCCCTGATCACGACCACCTCGCCGAGGCGTCCGAGCCACGGAACCTCCGACACGCCGCGGGGCACGCACGCTCACCCGGAAAACTCAGGTTCTTCTCAGAAACTCTCAATACCGTCCCGACCGCCCGGCAGCCAGCCTGCTCCCGACCGGACCGGAGGAGCCGAATGTCCGAATCACGCTACTCTCGCGTCTCCCGACGTGCCTTCCTGTCCGGCATGTCGATGGCCGCCCTGGCCGGCGTGGCGGCCTGTTCGAGCGATGAGCAGGCGCTCTCCTCAGACACCAACTCCACGACGAGCGCGTCCTCGGGTTCCGCCACGGACTCCACGACCGACTCGACGACATCGTCCTCGACCGGAGAATCCGGCACCGCGCTGCCCGACTCGGCGGCCGCCAAGATCGCGTTCACCTTTGCTCTGACCAGTTCGGGCGGCATGGTGCGCAACCCGTACATCGCCGTGTGGGTGGAGAACTCCTCGGGTGAGCTGGTCAAGACCGTGGCCTTGTGGAGCAAGCAGGGCAACGACCGGTGGATCAACGAACTGACCCAGTGGTACAGCCTCACCGGCGGGACCGGGGCCACCTCGTCCGGCACCAAGGCACCCGGCTCGTACACCGTCGACTGGGACGGCACCGACGCGGACGGGAACCGGGTGGCGGCGGGCTCGTACTCGGTCTTCATCGAGGCTTCCCGCGAACACGGACCCTACGAGATCGTCCAGGGCACCTACGATTTCGCCGACCAGGCGTTCGACCAGGAACTCCAGGCCAGCAACGAGCTGACCGCGGCGTCCATCGCCTACACCGTCTGAGCGCATGCTGCAGACCGAATCTCGCTCGCGACCGCCGAGCAAGCGCCGCCATGGCCGCTCGTGGCTGCAACGCTGGAGCCGCAAGGCCCACGTCTGGACCTCCATGCTGTCGGTGCTGCTCATCCTGTTCTTCGGGATCACCGGCCTGTTGCTCAACCACCCCGACTGGACCTTCGGCCAGCAATCCACGACGACCACCGCGACCGGCACATTGCCCTCGGACTCCATCAGCGGAGATTCGGTGGACTTCCTCGTCATCAGCGACTACGTCCGCGGACGCGACGAGGTGGGCGGCACGATCACCGATCACAGCCTGGACGGCACGACGGGAACGATCGTCTACGCCGGGCCGGGCATGTCAGCCAACGTGTCCTTCGACACGAGCAGCGGGGAGTACACCGCGACCAAGAACGCGGCCCCGCTCACGGCCGTGCTCGGAGACATTCACCGCGGCTACGCCACCGGCGCGCCCTTCGGAGTCGCGATCGATGCCACCGCCATCTTCCTCATCCTCGTGGGTCTGACCGGTCTGGCGATCGAGGTGCTCAACCGGTCCCGGCATCGGCGCAGGCACCTGCTGGCCGCCGTCGCGGGTCTGGTGGCCGGGATCGCTGCTCTGGTGTCGACGATCCCCTGACGGGCCCACCCGCCTGCTCGCTGATCAACCCGAGAACTGACGCACCGAGGACTGATAGACCCGCTACGAGGCCGGCCAGCGCGCCGACCGCAGGACTTTCCCGTCCCGGGTGACCAGCAGGCAGGCGAAGTCGGGGCGGGCATCGACGAAGGCGAGCGCTTCGGCGTGCTCGAGAACTCCCGCGACCGTGGCCATCGCGTCGGCCGCCTCGGCGGTGGGTGCCAGCACGCTCGCCGAGGCGCAATGGTCCACCGGGCGGGCCGTGCGCGGGTCGAGCACCTGCCCGTATCTGGTGGCGCCCACCGTGAAACCGCGCCGGGCCAGGCCGCTGGTCGCGATCGCCCGCCCGCGTAGGCGCACCGTCTCCAGCGGCGCAGCGTTGTCGCTGGGATGCAGCGGATCCTCGATCCCGACCATCACCTCGCCCGCGCCCCGATGAGCCAGGTCACCGCCCGCGTTGACCATGACGCCGTCGGCGCCCAGGCCGACCGCGAGGTCGATGGCCCGGTCGACCGCGTATCCCTTGGCGATCGCATTGAGGTCCACACCGCTGGTGTCGCCGGTGCGCCGCGCCGAGCCGTCCGCGCCTACCTGGTACGGCAGGCTGCGCACGTCATCGGCCAGGACGGCGAGTTCCTCGCCCGACGGGACGACCGCCTCGCCTTCGGCCCGCAGCCAGCGCGCGCGCAGCGTCCCGGCCGCAGGGTGGAATGCCCCGCCGGACGCCTGGTGCCAATCCGCGGCCGTCCCGAGCAGGCGGGTGACCTCGTCGGGAGGGTCGGCCAACTCACCGCGCCGCCAGCGGCTCAGGGCGCTGGCCGGGTCGAAGACCGTGAAGACGGCCTGCACCCGCACGATCTCGTTCACCGCCGCCTGCTCGATGGCGTGTGCGAGTGCGGGCTCGATCGCCTCGACGCGGATCGTGACGTCGGTGCCCAGCAGGGGGAAGTACACCCCCTCGCTGACCGCCATGACGCTCACCGTACCTGCGGCCATGCGCACACTCGTCCACCGCGAGCCGGGTGTGTGGGACGACAAGCCGAAAGGGCTCATCACCAGGACGGATCGGGACTACCATCGCATTCGAGGTGTCACTCGCAAGGCGCCTTGCGTGCGGCGGAGCGGCTGACCTATATGAGTCCGGCTCCCGCCGCCGCGGACAGTCGGTCACCGGGACGCGTGATGGCTGAGCGACACAATCCCGATCGGCCTGTCTACGAACATGCGTGGGAGGACGACCTCGAACCTCGCCACCTGATCAGCAGGTGCGAGGTGATTCTGCGGGTGGGGGCGACCATGCTGGCCGCGGGCACCGGTGCCCGGCGAGTGGTCGAGACGGTGCGCCGGGTGGCCGAGGCCCTCGACATCGACACCGTGCACTCCGAGTGCAGCCTGACGCACCTGACCCTGACGGTGACCCGGCGCGGGATCAGCCGCACCCAGATCGCCGAGATCCCCAGCCCCGGGGTGAACGCCGACCTGATCGCTGCGCTGCAGGCGTACGCCTTGCACCTGCCTCGCCATGTCACGGTGCGCGAGGTGAACGAGGGTCTGGACCGGATCCTGTCCCGTCCGAAGCAGTGGCCTGCCTGGGCCGCTCCCGCGGGAGCCGGGTTGGCGTGTGCCGCCTTCGCCTTCCTCAACAACGGCAGGTGGTTGGAGATCGGCGCGGTTTTCCTGGCCGCCGCGGCGGGACAGTCGCTGCGCCGATCCCTGCACCGCCGCCAGCTCAATCAACTCGCGATGGCCTTCCTCTCCGCGGTGCTGGCCGCGGCCCTCTACATGGTGCTGTTGTACCTGACGGTGGCCGTGCTACCGATCGATCCGGTGCGCAGTGACGCCGGCCTGGTCTCCGCCATCCTCTTCCTGGTGCCCGGCTTCCCGCTGATGACCGCGGCCCTGGACCTGGCCAGGCTGGATCTGACCTGTGGCATCACCAGACTCACCTATGCGGCCCTGCTGACCTTCGCCGCCGGTATGGGCTTATGGGTGGTGGCCTGGGCGACCGGGGTGAATCCGCAGCCGGCGCCTCCCCCCGACCTGCCCGGCTGGATGCTGATGGGGCTGCAGGTGCTGGCGAGCTTCCTGGCCGTCTTCGGGTTCGCGGTCGTCTTCAACTCTCCTCCCCGGCTGGCGCTGGCTGCCGGGCTGATCGCGATGGTTGCCAACCCGATCCGGCTGCTGCTGCTCGACGCGGGCCTGGCGCCCCAGAATGCCGCCGTGGTGGGCACCTTCGTCGTAGGCCTGCTGGCCTTTGCTGCCCGCCGCGGCCTCGGCCTGCCCCGGATCGTGTTGTCCGTGCCGGGCGTAGTCATCATGATTCCGGGAGCGGCCGCCTTCCGCGCCCTGGTCGACTTCACCGACGGTCGGCTGCTGGCCTCCCTCGACAACGCCATCACCGCACTCACGGTGGTGACCGGGATGGCGATCGGCCTGGTGGCAGCGCGGATGCTCACCGACCCGAGGTGGGGGTTCTCCACGCCCAACCCGCCGAGCTACACCTCGATGGTGCGACGGCTCGCTCCGTACGTGGGACGACGCCGTACCCGATCCGGCCACGCCGGGGCTCATCCGGGCACGCCACGCGCACAGGCCTGACGCCCTCGTTCCAGCTGGACCGGTGCGGCCAGACACCGTTGCGGCCAGGCACCGTTGCAGCCAGACACCGCACCAGCCCGACACCCGCTGCCGGCCCGAAGGCCACTCACTCCCGACCCGAACCCGACCCGCACCCCCGCCCGGCCGAGACCATTGCGAGCCCGACCTGCACTCGGCCTGACTCAGCCAGGGCACGTCGAGACACCAAAACCAAGGGCGGCCCCGCCGAAGCGGGGCCGCCCTCTCGTGCAGTGCTGGCTGGTCAGCCTGGCAGGATCAGAAGTCCATCCCGCCCATGCCACCGTCGCCACCCGGCATGGCCGGGGCAGCCTTCTCAGGCTTGTCGGCGATGACGGCCTCGGTGGTGAGGAAGAGCGCCGCGATGGAGGCGGCGTTCTGCAGCGCGGACCGGGTGACCTTGGCCGGGTCGATGATGCCGGCGGCGATCATGTCCACGTACTCACCGGTTGCGGCGTTGAGGCCGTGGCCGGCGTCGAGGTGACGCACCTTCTCCGCCACGACGCCACCCTCGAGGCCGGCGTTGACGGCGATCTGCTTGAGCGGGGCCTCGATGGCGACCTTGACGATGTTCGCCCCGGTGGCCTCGTCACCCTCCAGGCCGAGGCCGTCGAAGACGCCGGTGCCGGCCTGGATGAGCGCGACGCCACCACCGGCGACGATGCCCTCCTCCACAGCGGCCTTGGCGTTGCGCACCGCGTCCTCGATGCGGTGCTTGCGCTCCTTGAGCTCGACCTCGGTGGCAGCACCCGCCTTGATGACGGCCACGCCACCGGCCAGCTTGGCCAGGCGCTCCTGCAGCTTCTCGCGGTCGTAGTCGGAGTCCGACTTCTCGATCTCGGCGCGGATCTGGTTGACCCGGCCGGCGATCTGCTCGGCGTCACCAGCGCCCTCGACGATGGTGGTCTCGTCCTTGGTGATGACCACCTTGCGGGCCTGGCCCAGCAGGTCGAGGGTGGCGTTCTCCAGCTTGAGGCCGACGGTCTCGGAGATGACCTGGCCGCCGGTGAGGATGGCCATGTCCTGCAGCATCGCCTTGCGGCGGTCGCCGAAGCCCGGTGCCTTGACGGCCGCGGACTTGAAGATGCCACGGATCTTGTTCACCACAAGGGTCGCCAGCGCTTCGCCGTCGACGTCCTCGGAGATGATGACCAGCGGCTTGCCCGACTGGGTGACCTTCTCCAGCAGCGGCAGCAGGTCCTTGATCGAGGAGATCTTGGACTCGACGAAGAGGATGTACGGGTCCTCCAGCTCGGCTTCCATCCGCTCCGCGTCGGTGACGAAGTAGTGCGAGATGTAGCCCTTGTCGAAGCGCATACCCTCGGTGAGCTCAAGCTCCAGGCCGAAGGTGTTCGACTCCTCGACGGTGATGACGCCTTCCTTGCCGACCTTGTCCATCGCCTCGGCGATGAGGTCGCCGATGGCGGGGTCGGCCGCGGAGATGCCCGCGGTCGCCGCGATCTGCTCGCGGGTCTCGACCTCCTTGGCGGAGTCGAGCAGAGAGCCCGAGACGGCCTCGACGGCCTTCTCGATGCCCCGCTTGAGCGCCATCGGGTTGGTGCCGGCAGCCACGTTGCGCAGGCCCTCGCGGACCATCGCCTGGGCCAGCACGGTGGCGGTGGTGGTGCCGTCGCCGGCCACGTCGTCGGTCTTCTTGGCGACCTCCTTGACGAGCTCGGCGCCGATCTTCTCGTAGGGGTCCTCGAGCTCGATCTCCTTGGCGATCGAGACACCGTCGTTGGTGATGGTGGGGGCGCCCCACTTCTTCTCCAGGACGACGTTGCGGCCCTTCGGGCCGAGAGTGACCTTGACGGCGTCGGCCAGGGTGTTCATACCCCGCTCGAGACCGCGCCGGGCCTCCTCGTTGAAACTGATGATCTTGGCCATGCGTACTTGAATCCTCCGCGTGATGGCGGTCGGTGGCCACTCGGTGCCCGCGACGGACGGATGGCTCCCGGCGGTCACGTCCCGCCGAACGCCACCCTCACCGGAGTGGTCAATGATGATCTGCCTTTGTCACTCTCAGGCTGAGAGTGCTAGACCAATCATTAGCACTCGGGTGCTCCGAGTGCAAGCCGTCGGTAGCCTGGACACGCCGGATGGAGCCATCGGTCAAGTCAGTCGTCGGCCCTGTCGATACGGCGATGTGACGTATACCGCCGGGTCACTCAGCCCTGAGCGGATGCGCGCTGTCCAAGGCCACCTGTTGCCGGGGTATCTGGGGGTCGTCGCAGTCGACTCCTCGGGAACCATCGCCCACATCCGGCTCGACGTGCAGCGATTCGGCCTCTCCGCCGATCTCATCGGGACTAACATCGTAAGCCTCATCCATCCGGACGAAGTGGGCCAGGTGATGGCCTCGTTCAGCGCGGTGAGCGAGCGGGCTGGGCACCACCAGGCGCTGGCGATGCGCTTGACCAACGGCCTGTCCATCGAGGTGGTGGCCGACAACCAGTTGGACAACCCGCGGGTGGGACTCATCGTCTACAGCGTCGCCGACCCCGGCGACCGGCGCCGGTCCTCCCGGCTGCTGGAGGCCCAAGGGGACGTGCTGCGCCAGATGGCCTCGGGGGCCGGTGCGGACGCCGCGATAGCCCAGGTGCTGGACTTCCTCGAGATCGGCCTGCCCGGCTGCCGAGCCGCCGCGTACGTCCCCACCGAACTGCTCGCCGGCGGAACCTGTCCGAGCATCGGCTCGGCTTTGGCCTGCCTGACCTCCTGCCAACTCAAGCCGGATCTGGGCCAGGCCATGGCCAAGGCCTTGTCCCGCCAACCCGAACTGCCCGGCGCCCTGGCGCTGGCCGGTGCCGAGGTGGTGATCGCCGCTGACCTGAACCTGCCCCAGTGGAGCCAGGCCAAACAGCTGCTCGGCGCGGAGTCCTCCTGCGTGTGGTCCGTGCCGATCCGACACGAGCGAGGCGCGCCAGCCCAGGGGCTCATCGAGGTCTACGGTCCCGACCCGGCCCACCCCCGCGACGACGAGTGGTCCATCCTGCACCTTGCCGGACGGATGGCGGCGACCGCGATCGACCACGATCGCCTGCAGCACCAGCTGCGCCGTGATGCCCGGGTGGACCCGCTCACCACGGTGCCGAACCGACGGGTGCTCACCGAGCGCCTCGACCGGGCGCTGAGCCGCCCGGGCGGGCGGCCCATCGTCTGCTTCATCGATCTCGACCGGTTGAAGATCGTCAACGACGGGTTGGGCCACGAGGCCGGCGACCAGGTGATTCGCGAGGCTGCCCGCCGGTTGACCCGGGCGGTGGGGCCAACCGGGCTGGTCGGGCGGTTCGGCGGCGATGAGTTCGTCGCCATCGTCGAGTCCGGGGCCGGACCATCGACCCAGGGCACTCACCGAGCAGCGTGGACAGCACCGGAGGTGGCCTCCCGTTGCCTGGAGGCCTTCCGGGAGCCGTTCGACGTGGGTGGCCGCAGTTGGCAACTCTCGGCGAGCATCGGCGTGGTCGAACCGGTCGGGCGCACCACGTCCACCGAGGTGCTGCGCGACGCCGACGCCGCGATGTACGAGGCCAAGCGCGCCGGACGGGCGTGCTGGCGACTCTTCGACTCCGCCACCCGGGACCAGGCGATGCGCCGGATGCGCCTGGAGGCGGCGTTACGCGAGGCCATGTCGGCCGGACAGGTGACCGCGCACTTCCAGGCGGTGGCCCATGCCCGCACCTGGCAACCAGTAGGGGCGGAGGCGCTGGCCCGGTGGCAGTTGGGCGACGGATCGTGGGTCCCGCCGGCCGAGTTCGTGCCACTCGCCGAAGAGATCGGCCTGATCGACGAGCTCGGGGGGCAGGTGCTGCGCCGTGCAGCACAGGCCTTGCAACGCTTGGCCGAACTCGACCGACCAGGCTGGATCGCGGTCAACTTCTCCGCCCTGCAACTACAGTCCGAGGCATTCTTCGAGAGCCTGTCCACCCTGGACGAGGCGGTGCGTGCCCGAATCTGCCTCGAGATGACCGAACAGCATCTGGTGGACGAGTCCTCACTCACACTGAAGCGGATCCACCGCCTGGTCGGTCACGGTGTAGGCCTGGCCGTGGACGACTTCGGGACCGGTTACTCGTCGCTGGGGGCCTTACACCGGCTACCCGCCAAGACACTCAAGATCGACCGCAGGCTGAGCTCGCGGGTGGGCACCCCGTCGGGCGATGCGGTGCTCGCCGCGGCGGTGGGAGTGGCTCGGGCCTACCAGCTGGACACCGTCGCCGAAGGAGTGGAGACGGTTGAGCAGGCCCGGCTACTGCGCGAACTCGACGTGGATTACATGCAGGGCTTCTTGTTCTCCCGTCCAGAACCCTTGGAGGAACTGCTGCAGCGGCTGGAACGCCCGTGGCCCTGGGACGTGCCCGAAGCGGACCTGACCGGCTGAGGGTGGCCGGCAACTCGTCCCGGAGCTGACCCGCGCCAGACAAGGGTCCGGATGGGCGCTGAGCAGTACTGCGCCAAGAGGTGCTGCGCTGAGCGGTGCTGCGCTAAGCGGTGCCGCCGCTAAGCGGTGCTGCGCTAAGCGGTGCTGCGCTGAGCAGTGCTGCGCTGAGCGGTGCTACACGGAGCAGTCCTGCGCTGAGAGGTGGTGCGCTGAGTGGTGCCACACGCAGGTGGGCAGCCTTGGAACCCGAAAAAGGGCTGCCGCCTGGGCATCCCGGTGGTGAACCGAGGACGCCCAGGCGGCAGCCGAGAGCGAGCCAACCCTAGACGGGCCGCAAGACGATCGTCACCATGACCGCCTTCCAGGTCGCCGAGTTGGCGTTCGCCGTGACGCCGACGTGAGTTCCCCCGGTGGGGCCGCCGCCATCGGTCAGCAGGCTGGTCACCCGGCCGCCCCCGACGGTGACGGCCTCGGCCCGCGAGCTCTCACCGGCCGGAGGCGCCCAGTCCGTGGTCGAACTGGTGCGGTCCGCCCAGAAGGAGAGCACCCACGCACCGTCGGGCACCGAGGCGACGTCCGGGGTGGTGTGATCCTGGGTGGATGTGGTCTCGGACGCCGAGGTGTACGAGGCGACGGGCGCGGTCGGATCCACCCCCCGGTAGACCGCCAGGGAGAGCGTCATCTTGACGTAGCCGCTCGCGTCCACCTGTGCGTTGGTTCCGGCATCTCCGGCCTGTGCTACCCGCACCCACGTGGTGGTAGTGAGATCACCGGAGTTGGACACCTGCTGTCCCGCCTGCTGCCAGCCGGATGGAGCACTGACCGTGCCTGGAGCCTGGGCCAGGGTGAGGACCAGGACATCGTCCGGCTGCACCTCTGCCGGGATCGCCACTGACAACTGGGCGGAGTTGCCGCTGACGGATTCAGCGGCTACGAAATCGATCTGCGACGTTGCCTGCTCCACGCTGACCTGCTGGGTGGTCGAGTCCGTGGCGCCCTCGTCGTCAGTCACCGTGAGCGTCACCGTGAAGGCTCCGTCGGTGGCGTAGGTGTGGGCGGCCGTGGCGCCGGAGGCGGTGCCAGCATCGCCGAAGTTCCACTGCCAGTCGGTCACAGTGCCGTCGGTGTCGCTGGACCCGCTGCCGTCGAAGGAACAGGCGCGCGCCCCGTCACAGGTGTAGGTGAACGATGCCGTGGGCGGCTGGTTCGGAGCCGGGACACCCGCTCCGGCGAACAGCACCCGCGAACTCCACGTGCCATCCGAACTCACCACACTCGCAGTTCCGCTCACCGCGCCCGCGGCGAAGGAGACCGTCCGCAGGGAACCGTCGGTGGAGCCGTAGACCAGCTTGGAGTCAGTCAGCAACAGACCACGAGCCTGTGAGAAGTCGACACCGTTGGCGTCGGCGGTAAAGGTCACCGAGCCGACCTTCTCGCTCTCCGGAGTGAAGTAGCGGTAGAAGAGCCGAGAGTCGCCGGCCACCGTGTAGTACAGGCGGTGGAGACCCGTGTCGAAGGCGAGACCGGTGAGGTTGGCAATCGCGAAGGGAATGCGAACGCCGTCGTCCGGGTCGTCGTGCAGGTCCACCTCACGAGCTGGCCCCACTACCGCCGAGTCCGGATCGATGTCGCGGGCGTAGAAGTTCCCGTCGGCGTCGCCGTAGTACAGCGTGGTACCCAGCCGGGTGGCGCCTCGAACGCTGGTCCAGTCGATGGCGGCATTGGCCTCGGTGCCGGCCGAAGTTGGGCTGGCCGAGGCATCCACCGACCGCCGCATCAGGACGCTTGGATCGGTCGAGTCGGTGAAGAGCAGATCATTGGGCAGGGTGGCCGCGTCGAACTGCGGGATCGTCGTGCCTCCATCGAGCGGCAGGAAGGCCATCCGGCCGTGCCGTTCACCGCCGAGGAAGTCGGTGTCGCTGCCCACCCACAAACCGGCGGGCGTGGCGAACAACGCCTCCGCCCCCACCCCTCGAACCCTGCCCGGGTTCCAGTTCAGGGGCATTCCGTTGACGGGGTCGAGTGCGGCTATGCCTTCCCGGGCAACCGAACCGGGCCCGGGGCGATCGCCCTGATAGGGGTTGTCCTGCCAGCGCTGGTGGCCCGCCACATACACAGCCGCCCCGGTGACAGCCACCCCGTAGGTGGTGTCGCCGCCCGTGTACGTCGCCCAGGTGGGCTGCTGGCCGGAACCAACGCCGGCAAGTTCCCAGCGAGAGGACGTGTCACACAGCGTCCCGCTGCCTACTCCGCCGGCAAAGGCGCCCGTGGTGGTGACCACCGCGTAGCTGCCGTCCGGAGCGACATCGACATCGCGCATGAACGTGTCGAAGACTCGGGCACACCGGTTGTGGGCGCTGTCGAATCGATCGGTGGCCCACGAGGCCACGGAGGCATTGCCACTGGAGGGGGTGTCGATGACGACCATCTGCGCGCGTGGCTGCCCAGCAGCCTCGACGAAGTTGCCGATCGCCACGAGCTTCTCACCGTCGGGAGTCATGTCGAAACGCTTGATCCCGGTGACGCCGCCGTTGTAGGTCCCGGTCAGGGGCACGTCTACGCTGGGCATCACCTGCTCGGTGGTCAGGTCAATGGCAGCCAGCGCACCTCGGCTCTGGCCGCCGACGGAAGTGAACTTCCCGCCGATGAACAGCCGGGTACCTCGCACCACGACGTCAGTCACCTGGGACTCCGGCCGAGGCAGTGAACCCACCACCGAACCAGACGGAGAAAGCCGCACCAGACGGCGGAACCTGCCGTCTCCTCCGACGCTGGAGAAGGCGCCGCCGACATAGAGATTGGCACCGTCATTGTCGATCGACATCACTGTGCCCGGAATATCCGGGTTGAAGGACATATCGATCGCGCCTGTCGTAGCGCTGAAGGCGAAGATGCCGTTGCGCGTGATGTCGGCTGAGTTCCAGGTCTGCCGCACCGTGGTGAAATCGCCTACGGCGTAGATGGTGTCACCCAACTGGGTGATCGACTTGACCGAGCCGTCCATGATGTGCGGAGTCCACCCAACCGGATCGTCGGAGACGACCTGCTGACCGTGGTCCGCGTTCACGGCAAATGACGGCGCACCAGCCATCCCTACCGCAAGTACCGCTGCAACGAGTGCAGCACCGATTCGACGTGTTGCCATTGAGCCCCCCTCAGAGCCAATTGACTGCGCTGATCAGAGCCAGGAGACCGCGCTGATACACAGACGGTAACCAAGCCCCCCAGAAGCACCCAACCGTTAGAGTCGAATTTCGTCCTATCGAGCGACTCGCGGTGTCCGGCACCACACGAATGGCCCTATCGAAATGCGATGTATGGTCGCTTGTAGCGGGTTGGACCTGTCACGGACGAATGACGAACCCGCAACACCGAACCCTGCGGCCGCCCGACGAGCGATCGATCACCATCTCGCTGGGGGCGCGAGTGTGACACCAACGGTTACACCATCGTCATCTCGCTGCGGCCCGCGCCGAGGCCACCTCACCATCCTCAAGCAACCCACGGGACACAGGAACCACAGGCACACAACTGGGCGCATCGTCCCATCACGCCCCAGCGGGACCCGCCAGAACCGTACGAAACACCCAGCAACCGGGCGTGGGACGAAAACCGTCAGCGATTGTGAAAGTTCTCGGCAGAGCCGCGTTTCCGGGTTCAAGTTCGGCGCCGAATGGTCGACTATGGATGGGTGCTCTTAGAGCACGATTTTGTTACCGACACTGTTACAGCACGAGCAGCACTGAGAGAGGTCGCAATGAGCACCGCCGTCCTGGACCGTCCCGCCACCGAAACCGTTGGCGAAGGGTTCCACTGCGTGGTCTGCAACAGCTACGGAGAGGGCTGTGACGATGTGATCTGTCACGGCCTCGACACCGACTGAGCCTCCAAACCCATAGCCCTGCCACATCGGCCGGCCGCGACTCGCGGTCAGCAGGGCCGAGGGCCGCGCCCGAGAAGGGGCACGCGACCTTCGCTGAGCCGACGTCGCCCGGCATGCCGGGCCGACGACTCGGGGCAATGAGCAGACACGAACGCCGTGACCGGTTACCGGTCACGGCGTTCGGCACATCCAGGCCCATCTACACATCCGGGCCCATCTACCGGTCCAGGCCCATCGACCGGCCGGTGGGCCACTCAGGCCTTGATAGCGGAAACCTCGAACTCCAGGGTGACCTTGTCGCTGACCAGGACGCCGCCGGTCTCGAGTGCGGCATTCCAGGTAAGGCCGAAGTCCTTGCGGTTGACCACGACCGAGCCCTCGAAGCCGACCCGCTCGTTGCCGAACGGATCGGTGGCCGAGCCCTCGTAACTGAACGGGACGGTCACCGGGCGGGTGACGTCCTTGATCGTCAGGTCCCCGGTGATCTCGAAGACGTCACCGTCCTGACGCACGTTGGTGGAGACGAACGAGATGGTGCCGAACTGCTCGGCGTCGAAGAAGTCCGCACTCGCCAAGTGCGCATCACGCTGGTCATTTCGAGTGTCCACGCTGGCCACCTGAATGGTCAGGGACACAGTGGAGTCGGTGACGTCGGGGGCGATCACGGCGGTTCCCTCGAAATCGTTGAAGGCCCCGCGGACCTTGGTCACCATCGCATGCCTGGCCACGAACCCGATCGTGGTGTGCGCTGCGTCGATGGTGTAGTTGCCGGTCAGGCTGGGGGTGGTCGTTGCGGTCATGCCCTGCTCCTTCGACTGTGGTTGACGTGCCACCGCACCATGGTTGACACGTCAACGACGCTAGACCTTTATATGTGACGTGTCAACTATCAAGGTAGGATGAGGTCATGGCAACGACAGGGCCCTGGCTCAGCGAGGACGAGCAGCGCGCGTGGCGCGCCTTTCTGCGGGTACAGACGGAGCTCAACGCCGCACTCTCGCGCCAGTTGGCCGAGTCCAGCGATCTGTCCTTGGCGGATTACGAGATTCTGGTCCAGTTGAGCGAGGCCACGGACGATCAACTCCGGGTCACGGATCTGGCCCGCTGCCTGGACTGGGAACGCAGCCGGGTCTCGCACCAGCTTCGCCGGATGAGTGAACGCGGGCTGATCGCCCGGCGAGACTGCCCCACCGATGGCCGAGTGGGTTACGTGCTGCTCACCGAGCACGGACGGGCCGAGCTCGAACGGGCCGCGCCAGGTCACGCCGCTGCCGTGCGCGGCTACCTCTTCGACGACGTCCCGGGCCCCGAACTGGCGGCCGTCCGGCGATTCTTGCAGCGAACTCTGACCCGTTTGGCCTCGGCCCAGGAGTAGCGCCTCCGCCATGGCTGACCGCTGACCGCTGGCCTGACTGGCCTGACTGGCCTGACTGGCCTTGGCCTTGGAGGCCGGCCTGGCACGGGATGCCTTCTTGGGCGCATGTCACTGCCTGCTGCAAGGATGAACGATGTCCGAGTTGTCGTTGAAGAGTCGTTCAAGTGCAGGGAGTAGCGGATCGATGTCCGATCAGCCGAGCACGCCGCCCCGGGTCCGCCTGGGCACCGCCTTCATCCCGTCTCTGCCTCCCGAGGAACTGCTGGCGATGGCCCGCGCCTGCGAGGGCCACCTCGACGGGCTGTGGGTATGGGAGGACTGCTTCAAGGAGAGCGGAATTGCCGCAGCGGTGGCCGCGCTCGGAGCCACCGAGTCCCTCACCGTGGGCCTTGGCCTGATGCCGGCCCCCCTGCGCAACGTCGCCCTGGCCGCCATGGAGATCGCCACCGTGCACCGGCTGTTTCCTGGGCGGTTCGTCCCGGGGATCGGACACGGCGTGCAGAGCTGGATGTCGCAGGCCGGCGCCCGCGCCGCCTCACCGATGACCCTGCTGACCGAGTACGCCGACTCGATGCGCCGGTTGCTGGACGGTGAGCGGGTCACCACACAGGGCCGCTACGTGCAGCTCGAGCAGGTCCAGCTCGACTGGCCACCGGCCCCCGGCAGCCCCCTGATGATGGGTGGCACCGGGCCTCGCACCCTCGAACTGTGCGGGCGGATGGGTTCCGGCGTCCTGCTGGCGACCGGGATGAGCCATGACCAGTTGCGCGCCAGCCGGGACGCCGCCCTGGCCGGGTGGCGAAGCAGCCCTCGCGCCGAGCAGCCGATGCCCTTGGTTCACGTGATGTTCGTCGCCACCGGCAGCCGGGCCCAAGAGCGGCTCGAACGGGAGCTGGCCTACTGGGACACCGAACCTGCGCCGGGGCGCTGCGCCGCAGGCGGCCCCGACGAGATCGCGGCCGCCATCCGCCGATGCGGTGAGATCGGCGCCACCGAGGTGGTCGCGCTGCCCACCCGCGACGAGCCGGACGTCGCGGAATGGATCGCCTTCCTGGGGACGCAGGTGCGGTCGGCATTGGGGTGACCGGCCGTCTGACCACCCGTGCTCCATGCAAGTCTGGCATCGGAACCCGGGCAGCCGGGTACGGTCGGGGTGGTGTGGCCGACGAAGGCGGGGTGTGTAGCGAACCGGGCCGGTGTTTGTGAATGAACGAGCGCGGGCAGCCGCCCAGCCCAACACCCGTGGTTCCGCGGTAGCGGCATTCGACCCGGCGCCCCACGCACGGACACCGCCCGCACAGACGCACGCCCCACGACGAGAGAGTCATCGTGGGGCGCGTGCCGCGCGGCGAGGAAGAGTTAGAAGTTGATCATGTGACCGGCGATGCCGTGCACCGCCTCCTTGACCGCCTCACTCAGGGTCGGGTGCGCAAAGATGTTGCGGGCCACCTCGTCCGCGGTCAGATCCCACTGCTGGGCGAGGGTGAGCACCGGCATCAGTTCGGTGACGCCGGGGCCGATCATGTGGGCGCCGAGGAATTCGTTGTGCTCGGCGTCGGCGACCACCTTGACGAATCCGACCCCCTCGCCCAGGCCCTGCGCCTTGCCGTTGGCGGAGAACGGGAAGGTGGCGGTCTTCACCTGGTAACCGCGTTCCTTGGCCTGCGCCTCGGAGTAGCCGAACGAGCCGATCTGCGGGTGGCAGTAGGTGGCGCGCGGCACCATGTCGAAGTTGATCTGCATGGTCTCGGCCCCGGCGATGGTCTCCGCGGCCACGATGCCCATCGACTCCGCCACGTGCGCCAGCATCATCTTGCCGGTCACGTCACCGATCGCGTACACCCCCTCGACATTGGTGCGGCCGAAGCCGTCGATGTCGATCGCGCCCCGCTCGGTGAGCTTGACTCCGGTGTTCTGCAAGCCGTAGCCCTCGGTGCGAGGGGCGAAGCCGATCGCCTGTAGCACCTTGTCCGCCTCGATCACCTGCTGCTCGCCGCCGCCGGCCGGGCTCACGGTGACCTTGACCTTGTCGCCGGTGTCCTCGATCTTCTCGACCTTGGTCGAGAGCATCACCTTGACGCCGAGCTTCTTGTACTGCTTGGCCAGTTCCTTCGAGATGTCGGCGTCCTCGGTGGGCACCATCCGATCGAGGAACTCCACGATGGTCACGTCCACCCCGAAGTTCGTCATCACATAGGCGAACTCCACGCCGATCGCGCCGGAGCCGGCGATGATGATGGACGCGGGCAACTGCGAGTCGAGGATCTGCTCCTCGTAGGTGACGACGTTCTTCGACAACGAGGTGCCGGGCACCAGGCGGGTCACCGCACCGGTGGCGATGATGAGGTTGTCGCACGTGTACTCGGTGGTGTTGCCCTTGTCGTCCTTGACCGAGATCGCCTTCGGACCGGTGAGGGTGCCCCAGCCGTGGATCTCGGTGATCTTGTTCTTCTTCATCAAGAAGTGGACGCCCTTGACGATGCCCGCGCTCACCGCGCGCGACCGCTTGTGCGTCGGCGCGAAGGCCATCGTGGCGTCACCCTCGATGCCGTACTTGGACTTCTCGTGATTGAGGACGTGGGCGAGTTCGGCGTTCTTGAGCAGTGCCTTGGACGGGATGCACCCGACGTTCAGGCAGACGCCACCCCAGTACTTGGCCTCCACGACGGCGGTGGACAGGCCGAGCTGAGCGGCGCGGATGGCGGCGACGTACCCACCGGGGCCGGCACCTAGGACCAGGACGTTGAAATGGTTTCCACTCACGGACCGACCCTATTGTGATCGGGCTCTCAACGGCACATTCGGCCCGCCGCAAATGCCCGCTGCGGTCCCTGCCTCGTCCGGTGGCCTCAGCCGAGATCACGGCTCGGGTCGGTGTGCGGTGAACCTGCGCCTGGCAGGACTGACCTGGGCCTCCAGCGGACCAGACAGCACCTGAGGGCCAGACAGCACCAGGGCGCCAGACAGCACCAGTGGGCCAGAAAGCACCAGGGGCCGGCCCCGAAGGACCGAACCCCTGGTGTCGTGCGGTGGCGCGCAGTCTCAGCAGGCCGCGTCACCCGATCGAGGATGTAGTCAGCTCTTGGTGACGGTGAACTGCTCCACGACGGCGTTCTGGAAGTCCTGGCCCAGCCGCGTCCAGGTCTTGGTGGCCTCGGCGAGGAAGGACTGCACCTCTTCGGGGGTGCCGAAGAAGTCGTACGCGGGCTTGAGCGCCTCCTGCACCTGCTCCGGCACCTCCACGTCGGGGGTCTCCGGGGCGTTGGCGGCAATGGTCTCGATGTACTTGAGGAACGCCTCCTGGCCCTGCTTGACGGCGGCGATCTGCTGCTCCTGCACCTTGGCGGCCAGCTCGACGAACTGCGACATCTAAACTCCTTGGAAGTAGAGGGTTTTCGCGGAAGGCCCAGGCCTATCCGGGACAACATCCACTCAACCAGGCACGCGTTTGGGATGTCAATCGAAACGGGTGTGAGGGCCCACACAACCGGTCGGTAACCCTGTTTCGGTCACAGTCATCGTCGGTCACAGTCATCGTCGGTCACAGCATCGCGTCCGGTCCTGGGCCGCAGCGGCGAGGTTGCGTAGGCTCGCTGCCATGCCCTCCGGACGCGCCGATGCCCCGGACCCCTCGATCGACCGGGGGTCCACGCGCGACGTCCGAGCGCAGGCACACAGCACCGGGACCGGGACCGGGACCGGCGGCACCCTGGCTCCGATCTCCCGGTTCTGGCGCGTGAGCGTCGCCACCGCTGGTCTGGCGATCCTCGGCGTCGCTCAAGTCGTTGACACCAATGACTGGTTCCCGTTGGGCTCACTGTCGCAGTACGGGGCTGCCAAGGATCCGAACGGCAGCGTCGTGAGCTTTCATGTAGAGGCCTTGACCACCACCGGAGAGCGCATCCCGGTCCGGCTCACGCCGAACGGGGTGGGCGTCGGCCGCAGTGAGGTCGAGTCCCAGGTCGCCAGGATCCGTGCCGACCCCTCGGTGCTGCAGGGCATCGTCGACGCCCACGCCGGGCTCCACCCGAGCCAGCCCGCCTTCGTGCAGGTCTACCTCATGCGTGAGCAGCGGCAGTTGCGCGACGGACGCGCCGTGGGCGAGCCCACGGTGCGTGAAGTGGTCGCCTGGCCTGACAGTAAGAATGAGGTCGTGCCGGCGGACCGGCAGGCGAGGTCACCCTTACCGGCGCCGGGCGCCACGGCCCTGGCACCCTGACCGGATGACCAGCAACGACAACTCGGACGACGCCCTCGAACGCGAGCGGAGCGTTCACGGCACCGATCCACACCACGATGTGGGCGATCGGCTGAACTGGCTGCGGGCCGGGGTTCTGGGGGCCAACGACGGAATCGTCTCGACCGCCGGCCTGGTGGTCGGTGTGGCTGCGGTCGATCCCACCGACACCCATGCGATCTTCAGCGCTGGGATAGCCGGCCTGCTCGCCGGTGCGGTGTCCATGGCCCTGGGCGAGTACGTCTCGGTGTCGACTCAACGTGACACCGAGAAGGCGCTCATTCACAAGGAGAGTCGCGAGCTGGCCGAGACCCCCGCGGCGGAGTTCGAGGAACTCAAGGGGATCTACCGGGACATGGGCCTGAGCGAGAAGACCGCCGAGGCGGTGGCCAGCGAACTCACCGCGGCCGATCCGCTCAAGGCGCACCTGCGCGCCGAACTCGGGATCGACGCCGAGGAACTCACCAACCCGGTGGTTGCCGCGGTCGCATCGGCCATCGCGTTCAGCATCGGCGCCCTGCTGCCGATGCTGGCCATCCTGCTCACTCCCGGCGGCTCGGCCAGGATTCCGGTCACCTTCGTCACCGTTCTGGTGGCCCTGGCGCTCACCGGGTGGGTATCGGCGCGCCTGGGTGGGGCACCGGCTCGTCCGGCGATGACCCGAGTGCTGATCGGCGGGGCCATCGCGATGGCGGTCACCTGGGCCATCGGCACGCTCTTCGGGGTCTCCACCGGCGGCTGACGGATGCGTGGTGGTAGCCGGCCGTCTCCCGCCGACCTCGTGGTCCAGGGGTGATCGGCAACTCGGTGACAGCCGCTCAGACGCTCTCGGGCTTGGCCGGTCGGCCGGGTGGCGCGCCGGCCTGGGTACCGCGAAGAGCCGCCCACCGGTTCGCGAGCCAGACGGGTAGCCGTTCCAGCGGGAAGAAGGCGAACCAACAGACAACGGTCGGCAGGAAGTGGATGCCCAGGGCCACCCACGTCATGAAGTGGAAGCCGAAGAAGAAGACCACCGCTGCCAGCAGCCAGCGGCTGTGCAGCCCCAGCACCAGGGGTGAGAGCAGTTCGGCGGTGAGCAGGACCCACTGCCCGGCGGTCAGCAGCCAGGGCACCTGCAAGGTCCACTGCACGAAGATCGATCCGCGGCGCATGATGGCCCAGACGAAGACCGCGCTGTTGGCCCAAGCCCAGGGCGTGCCCGAGCGCACCCATTTGGAGAAGAAGGACCCGAAGTAGGTGGCCACCACGGCCACCATCACCACCCGCAGGGCCCACCCGGCGCGCTGACTGGTGGCCGTGTCTGTGAAGCTCGCGGGCCCCACGGTCGGGAGCACCCAGGTGGCCACCACGAGTGCCAGGTGGTCGTGTGACACATAGCCGAAGCCCTGCGAGTCGAGCATCCACCAGGTGAAGGAGACGGCCACGCTCGCCCCGGCCAGACGGGGCAGTCTGCCGCTGGCGGCCACCAGGGCACTGACGACGATGACCACCCGCAGGATCTGGGCCAGCAGGGGGGACGGGTCGGGCAGTTGCAAGGCCCGCCCCAGCCACAACGGTGCCGCCAAGTCGGGGGCGTAGCCGTGCCCGATCACGTCCTGGGTGAGATAGAAGACGTCCCAGATGACGAAGAGGTAGATGAGCACCCGCAAGACGGCCACTCGGGCCAGCGGCAGGTCGGGGAACCACCACGTGACGAAGCGGGCTCCCACGGCCCCCACCCTACGCGGATCGACACCGATGAACGCCAGCCGAAGACCGGTCGAGACCCTCAGGTGGCCCGGCTCAGGTATTCGCGGAGCCGCCGCTGAGCCGGGGCGGGCTCGAAGCCGGTGTCGGCGAGTTTGTGCAGCGTCAGGGTCGAATGCCTGGGACGCGGGGCCGGGTGCCGCCCGTTGCGGGCCTGGGCGACGGCGAACTCGGCTGCACTGACTCTGACCACGTCGGCAGCGGAGCGTCCTCGCAAGGTGAAGACCTCGGCCGCGATATCCGCCCAGCTGGTCACCGGCCCGGTGTTGCTGAGGTTGTAGGTGCCCGACGGGGCGTCCCGCCGCACCAGGTGCCAGATCCCGGCGGCCAGGTCCTCGGCGAAGGTGAGGCGCCCGAACTGGTCGTCCACCACCTGGGGGTTCACCCCCCGGGCGGCGAGGTCGGCCATCGTGGTGACGAAATTACGACCGTCCCCCACGACCCACGAGGTGCGCACCACGAGGTGCCGTGGCAGGGTCGCGACCACGGCGTCCCCGGCCGCCTTGGTCTGGCCGTACACCCCCAGCGGGCTCGGCGGCTCGTCCTCCTCGTGTTCGGGTCGGGTGCCGTCGAAGACGTAATCGGTGGACACGTGCACGAGGCGGACGTCGTGGACCGCGCACCGGGCCGCAAGCCGGGCCGGCCCGGTGACATTGGCGGCCCAGGCCGCCAGCCTTCCGGACGGGGTCTCGGCCTCGTCCACCGCGGTGTAGGCGGCGGCGTTGATCACGGTGTGCACCCCGTCCAGGGCCAGGTCGGCGACCGATGCCGGGTCGGTCAGGTCGCACCCGGATCGGTCGAGCACCCGCGCCGACGGCAACCGGGCCGCGAGCGCGCGACCCAGCTGGCCGGCACCGCCGAGCACCAGGACACCCTCGCCGGTGTCGTCCGCCGGCCCGCCACCCGAGGCTCGCCCCGGTCGGGCAGGCATCGGGGTGATCTCGTCGAGCATCGGGTGGCCCCGGTCCGCCTGGGACAGTTCGGCCTGCTCCAGGGGGACCGGCCAGGCGATGCCCAGGGCTGGGTCAGCGAGGTTGACGAAGGTGTAGGACTCGCGCGCGGTGGCCGACCAGTGATCGTTGACCAGATAGGAGTACACCGTGCCGGCCTGCAGCGTCTGGAAGGCGTTCCCAACCCCGTAGGGCACGAAAACAGCTGTCTCCGGCCCGATCTCAGCGGTCACCACCCGTCCGAAGGTCTCCCCGGCACGCAGATCGACCCAGGCCCCGAAGATCCGACCGGTGGCCACCGAGACGAGCTTGTCCCAGGGCTCGGCGTGCACCCCACGGGTGACCCCTACGTCTGCGTTGAAGGACATGTTGTTCTGCACGGGGCCGAAGTCGGGCAGGCCGAGCGACACCATCGAGGCGCGTTGCCAGTTCTCCTTGAACCAGCCCCGGCTGTCGCCGTGCACGGCCAGATCGAGCACCAGGAGACCAGGGATCGCGGTCCGGCGCACCGCCAGCTCGTTCACCCTCGACTCCCGCCACGCCGCCACCTGGCCGACGAACGGTCGACCCGGTTGCGACTGACTAGCCGGTCGCGACTGACTAGCTGGTCGTGACTGACTAGCGTGCTGTGGCTCACTGGCCGGCCCTGGCGTATCGGGCCTCGGTGGCTGCCTTCTGCGGCCGCCACCAGTCCTGGTGCTCGCGGTACCAGTCGATCGTGTCGGCGATGCCTGCGGCGAAGTCCTGGTACCGGGGACGCCATCCCAGTTCGGTGCGCAGTTTGGTCGAGTCGATGGCGTAGCGAAGGTCGTGCCCGGCTCGGTCGGTGACCTGGTCGTAGGCGTCGGCCGGCTCGCCGAGGAGAGTGAGGATGAGCCGGACCACCTCCAGGTTGGACTGCTCCCCGTCGGCACCGATCAGGTACGTCTCCCCAACCCTGCCGGACTCGATGATGCGCAGCACCGCACTGGAATGGTCGTTGGCGTGGATCCAGTCCCGCACGTTGGCCCCCGCGCCGTACACCTTGGGACGGGCCCCGTCCAGGACGTTGGTGATCTGGCGCGGGATGAACTTCTCCACGTGCTGGTACGGCCCGTAGTTGTTGGAGCAGTTGCTGATCGTGGCGGCGACGCCGAAGGACCGGACCCACGCCCGCACCAGCAGGTCCGAGCCCGCCTTGGTGGAGGAGTAGGGACTCGACGGGTTGTACGGCGTGGTCTCGGTGAACCGGGACGGGTCGTCCAGTTCGAGGTCGCCGTAGACCTCGTCGGTGGAGATGTGGTGCAGCCGGGTGCCGTGCTTGCGGACCGCCTCCAAGAGGGTGAACGTGCCCACCAGATTGGTCTGCACGAAGGGGGCCGGCCCGAGCAGGGAGTTGTCGTTGTGCGACTCGGCCGCGAAGTGCACCAGCACGTCGGTGTCCGCCACGAGCGAGTCCACCAGTTCGGCGTCACAGATATTGCCGTGCACGAAGGTGAGCCGTTTGGGGTCGAGCCCGTCCAGGCAGGCCCGATTGCCCGCATAGGTGAGGGCGTCCAGCACGGTTACCCGGGCATCGGTGTGGGCGAGCACGTAGCGCACGAAGTTCGACCCGATGAAGCCTGCCCCACCGGTCACCAGCATCGACATCACCGGGTCAGGCTACGGCAGCCCGGAGCAGACCAGCCCACGACCGGCGCACCTGAGCGGCCCCCGAGTGCCGGGACGATGCCAGGATTGGCGGATGCGAGGAATCATCCTGGCCGGGGGGACCGGCAGCCGTCTGCACCCGGTGACCCAGGGCGTGAGCAAGCAGCTCGTCCCGGTCTACGACAAGCCGATGATCTACTACCCGCTCTGCACCCTCATCGAGGCCGGCGTCCGGGAGGTGCTGGTGATCACCACCCCCCACGACGCGGACCAGTTCCGACGGCTGTTGGGGGACGGCTCCCAGTTCGGCATCTCGATCGGGTACACGGTGCAGCCCACCCCCGCCGGCCTGGCCCAGGCGTTCACCCTCGCCGCCGACTTCCTGGACGGCGAGCAGGCAGCGCTCATCCTCGGAGACAACATCTTTCACGGGTCCGGACTCAGAGAAGAGATGATCCGCCACGCCGACACCTCAGGGGGGACCATCTTCGGCTACTGGGTCAAGGATCCGCGCGCCTACGGCGTGGTCGAACTCGACGAGCAGAGTCGCCCGGTGGCCATCGAGGAGAAACCAGCCGTCCCGCGCTCGCACCTGGCCATCCCGGGGCTGTACTTCTTCGATGCGGACGTGGTGGGTGTGGCCGAGGGACTCACCCCGTCGGCGCGCGGCGAGTTGGAGATCGTCGATGTGATGCGGCACTACCTGCGGGCGGGGACCTTGGAGGTCGTGCAACTGCCACGGGGAACGGCCTGGCTGGACACCGGCACCTTCGACTCGCTGAACGACGCAAGCAACTTCGTGCGCACTCTGCAAGCCCGACAGGGTCTGCAGATCGGTTGCCCCGAAGAGGCGGCCTGGCGAGCCGGAGTCCTCACCGACGACGCCCTGCGCACTGTGGCCGAGCCGCTGACGAAGTCCGGCTACGGCAACTACCTGCTGGGGCTTCTGGACGAGTAGGCCAGTTCGTCGCAGAGCCAACTGGCGGCGGGGCCGATCCGGTGGCCCAACCGCACCGCCTGCACCGGCGCCTCGCCTTGTCTGGAACCGCCCACGAAGACCCGCAACTCGGCACTGTGGGAGGTGAGTGCCTCCACCACCCGAGCCATCTCGCGCGGGTCGTCGCAGGCCCCTATCCCGAGCACCACCGCACGCACCCCGGTGGCTCGGACCGCCTCTCGCCAACCCTCGACCGGCACGTCCGCACCCAGGTAGACAGTGGCCACGCCCAGCCGTCGGCAGGCCACGGCGAAGGCCAGGACACCGATCTCGTGCCGCGACCCGGGCGCCAGCCCGACCAGCAGCACCGGCTCGCCCATGTCGCTGCCACTGGTGTCGAAGCACGTCGCCAACCGCCTCAGCACGGCAGCGGACACCAGATGCTCGGCAGCCACGGACAGGTGACCCGCCTCCCACCGCCGGCCGATCTCCACCAGCGTGGGCATCAGCCACAGATCCACGACGTCCTCGAACTCGCCGAGCACGAAGGCCGAATCGAGGGTGGACACGAGTTCGCGATTGTCCATCGACATGGCGGCGCTGACGAATCGCTCCCCCAGCCGGTCAGCGGTGTCGGTGCGACCGAAGGCGCCTGCGCCTCTCCCGGGGCGGTTCGGGTGCCCGGCATGATCGGGGAAGGTGCCGCGGACGCTCCGGCCGACGGTACGCCCGGGCCGGTTGAAGGCGCGCCCGTCGAGGTCGTCGGCGACCGACTCGGTGCCGGTGCCGGCGCCGGTGCCGACCTGATCGGCCAGGACCCCCGGGTGGGCGGATGGCTGGTGGCGGGCGACCCCGACCCGGCTCGGGCCGAGCCCGGCCGAGGCGGGCGGTTGCGACCCGGGGCCAGACGGGGTTGGCGGAGCCGACTGCGACGAAGTCGGCGTCGAGACCGACGGCCCAGACGGGGACGCCGGGCGAACACCTCCTGGGTGCCTCGGGCCCGCAGCAAGGTCGGTGGCGTCTGCGCCGTCGGGAGGCGCGCCCACGGGGTGCGCCACAGCCGACGATGAGGCCCTGGTGCCCGGCTCGTCCGGCGGGGCCTGCCTGCGTCCGGAGGAGCGGTTGGCCAACTGCTCGGCCGCGCGCGCGGGAGACAGCCCGGTGGCCACCAGGGTCCGCATCATCCGCAGCCGACGGATCGCCTCGTCGTCGTACAGCCGGTAGCCGCCGGTCGAGCGGCCGGGCGCCACGATGCGATACCGCCGTTCCCAGGCGCGCAAGGTGGCCTGGGGGATCCCCGTCAACTCGGCAGCGCGCTTGATCGTGTACATGCGCCGCTCCTCTGCGGTAAGTCACGTGACCGCGGGTGATTCCGACCGCGTTCACGCCCAGCCTGGTGTCCTTCGGCCGGTTCACTCCACTTTGGTCTACTTCGACCTCGCCCGGTCCCGTTCAGGCACCTCCATCCGACTCCGCGCCGCGACTCGCCAGATCGGAGATGTCCGAACGTGTCGCCGTTGCCGGACATTACCCAGTACACCCATACCAGTCCGCACGCGTCGCTAAACCTTATACAAAGGTTGCACATCCTGCGTCACGATGGTTGACTCGGGGTATCCGTCCGACCAGACCCGGCTTAGACCGGCAGCATCCGTCGCGACCAGTCCGTCAGCACCACGTGGCGAGCGGGACCAGTGCCGACCGCCAGCATCGTGGCCGGTCTCGCGTGGCCGCACTGGCGGGCCAGGTCACACACCCTGGAGGTGCATCGGCCAGTGACGACCCTCATGTGGTTCCGACGTGACCTTCGGCTCACCGATCACCCGGCCCTCCTGGCGGCCCACGCGGAGGCGAGCGCCGAGGGTGGCGGGGTGCTCGGAGTCTTCGTCTGCGATCCCAGGCTGCTGCGCCGTCCGCAAGCGCGTTCCGCTCGCCTCCTTGCGTCGGTGATGGACCTGCACAGGCGCACCGGTGGGGCTCTGGTGATCCGGGTCGGCACCCCGCAGGAGGTGATCCCCGCCCTGGCCGAGGAGGTGGGGGCGACCCGAGTGCACGTCAGCGCCGAGACCACGCCGTACGGTCGCGCCCGGGACGATCGGGTACGCGCCGCGCTGGCCGCGAGGGCACGTCACCTGACGGCCACGGGTAGTCCCTACGCCATCGGGCCAGGGATCCTGCACACGCGGGCCGGAACTCCGTTCGCGGTCTTCACCCCCTTCCACCGCGCGTGGCTGGATCACGGCGCGCCTGCCCCGGCAGGTCCTGCACCGGAAGTGACCTGGGTGGACGGACTGCCGAGCGATCCCCTGCCCAAGGGCCCTGGGACAGATAAGACGACCTACGACGATGCGTCGGCGGCACCCGACGACACAACAGCGGCAGAGCGGGACGAGCCGTCCCTCAGCGGGCGAGAAGCCGGGGAGAACGCGGCGCTACGGCACTGGCGGAACTGGCTGGAGTCGGGCCTGGCGGGCTACGACACCGACCGGGACCGCCCGGACCTGGACAGCACCAGTCGGGCCTCCATTCCGCTGAAGTATGGCGAGTTGCATCCCCGTACGCTGCTGGCTGACCTGGCACAGGTCGGAGCAGCCCACACCCCCGCCGGTCGGCGGTTCGTCGCCGAGCTCTGCTGGCGGGAGTTCTACGCCGACGTGCTCTATCACCGCCCGGACTCGGCCTGGCAGGACCTGCGTCCGATCGGGGGCGGGCCCGGGGATAACTCCCACCTTCCCGGCTGTGACGAGGAACTGGTGGCGGCCTGGCGAGCCGGCCGCACGGGATTCCCGATGGTCGATGCGGGCATGCGTCAGCTGCTCGCGGAGGGCTTCATGCACAACCGGCTGCGGATGCTCACCGCGTCCTTCCTGGTCAAGGATCTGCACGCGCCCTGGACGCTCGGGGCCCGGCACTTCCTGGACCACCTGCTCGACGGCGATGTGTCGTCCAACAACCAGGGATGGCAGTGGGTGGCCGGCACCGGCACGGACGCCGCCCCGTACTTCCGGGTCTTCAACCCGGTCACCCAGGGAGTGCGCTTCGACCCGGACGGCGACTATGTGCGCCGCTGGATTCCCGAGCTGCGGCACCTGCCCGGCCGGGCGGTCCACGAACCGTGGAAGGCCCCGGACGGCTACCACCACGGGTACCCCCAACGAATCGTCGACCACGCCGAGGAGCGTGCCCGCACCCTCGCCTGGTACCAGGAGGCACGAGCATGAGCGAGCAGCCGAACCCGGCTCGACGGCAGCTGGCCGCGGGCTACCGGGCCTGTGCCCGACTCACCCGCGCCCACGGTACGACGTACTTCTGGGGCGCGGCCCTGCTCCCTCGGGCCCAACGTCGGCACGTATACGCCATCTACGCGCTGTGCCGGCTGGCCGACGACATCGTCGACCTGGCCCCACCGGGATCCTCCGCGGATCACATCCAGATGCGGCTGCACCGGTTCGCGGACTCCTTCTTCACCGGGCTGGATTTCAGCTCCGCCGGGGCTGGCCTGGAAGTCGAGCCCTCCCCCCACGAGCCTGGCTTCCCCCACGAGCCCGGGAACCCCAACGACCCAGGCTTCCCGCACGAGCCTGACTCGCCGCACGACCCCGGCCTCACCGGTGAAGCCGCACCGCCCACCGGGTCGAACCCGACGCCCGGGGCCAGCGCGAACCCCACGATGCAGGCAATCCATCACACCGTGCGCGAACTCGGACTGCCACGGGAGTACTTCGAGCGCTTCTTCGCCGCCATGACGGCCGACCTCACCGTCACCGAGTACCAGACGTGGGACGACCTGTGCGGTTACATGGACGGTTCAGCGGCAGTCATCGGGGAGATGATGCTGCCTGTGCTGCGGCCGGGCACCACTCGCGAGGACGTGGACGCCCGCCGAGCCGCCCACGAATCGGCCCGCCACCTGGGTCTGGCCTTCCAGTTGACGAACTTCCTGCGCGATGTCGAGGAGGACCTCGATCGCGGCCGCATCTACCTGCCGCAGGAGGATCTGGACCGCTTCGACACCGACCCGCGGGAACGCCGGGTGACTCCCGGCTGGCGCGCCCTGATGGCCTTCCAGATCGACCGGAACAGAAGGCTCTACCAGGTGGCGGCGGACGGTGTGCCCCACCTGAATCCGGCCGGCCAACGCTGCGTCAACGCGGCCCGGATGCTGTACGCGCAGATCCTCGACCTGATCGAGGACGCGGACTACGACATCTTCTCAGGACGGCTGCGGGTACCCACGACTCGCAAGGCTCGGGTGGCTGCGGCGCAGGTGGTACGGGCTCGGCCCCATCAGAACTGGGCCCAGTCCCGGTGCTGACCCAGGGACCTCACATCCCCGCCCACCGAGGTCACGGTGCCTTTCCCATGCCGCCACCGCCCAGGCCCCGGGTCATATCGCCGCCTGCCGGAGGTCACACCCCCAGGTAGGGCAGCGAGCGGATCCCGAATCGCTCACGCAGCGCGCGTCGGGCGGCGTAGGCCCCGCACAGGCCATGCACCCCGGGGCCAGGGGCGGTCGAGGCCGAACACAGATAGATCCCGGGAACCCTCACCCGGTAGGGATCCGGCGGCAGCGTCGGACGAGCGATCACCTGCCCCAGAGTGACCGCGCCGGCGGCGATGTCGCCACCGATGTAGTTGGCGTTGTGCTCGTGCAAGTCTGCGGCGGGCGTGCAGCGGGCTGCCACCACGACGTCGCGAAAACCAGGAGCGAAACGTTCCACCGCGGCGATGACCTCGCCGGTCAGGTCACGCGTGGAGTAAGCGGGCACGTGCGCGTACGTCCACAGCGGCCGTAGCCCGCCGACCTCTCGATCCGGGTCGACGACCGCAGGGTCGCTGAGCAGCACCGGTGGGGTGTCGGCGTGCCGTCCGGCTGCGATCTGTGCCTCTGCCCTGGCCAGTTCGGCCCTGGTGCCGCCGACGTGGACGGTGCCGGCCCGCCCCACCGACGGGTTCGCCCAGGGCACCGGGCCGCGGAGCACGAAGTCGACCTTGGCCGCGGCGTTGCCGTACCGGAACCTGCGCAGCACCCGAGCCTGTCGGGCCGGCAGAAGCCCGCCGAGAATGTCGGCCAGGGCTCGAGGAGTGGTGTCGAAGAGATAGCTGCGCGCCGGTGGCAGGTCCGTGAAGGAGCGCACCGGCCGACCGGCGTCCAGTTGGGCTCCATGGGCGCGTAGGTCGGCGACCATGGCATCGGTGATCGCCTGGGAGCCACCGGCTGGGATGGGCCATCCCCCGGCATGGGCCAAACCCGCCAGTAACAGACCCGCGCCGGCGGCAGACAGGCGTGGCATCGGGGTGATGGCATGCATGATGGCGCCGGTCAGCAGGGCCGGCGCGGCATCGGTCCGAAAGGGCACCGACCACCACGGCCCGCCCTGGGCGACCACCCGGGCCCCGAAGGCGAGCGCAGCACCGAGCTTGCGGGGCAGTCGGTCTCGATCGCCCAGTGCGGCGTCCACAAGGTCGTCCGGGTGCGCGGCCAGGGGGCCCAGCAGGCGCCGCCAGAGCCCCGCATCCGGACCGAGAGCCGTTGCGGTCCGGTCCAGATCCCGCCAGGCCAGGGCGGCCCGGGCGCGATCCAGCGGCTGGGCGTAGGCGATCTGCGGGTGCAGGAGCCGCACTCCCCGACCCGGCAGGTCGAAGGCCCGGAAGAAGGGTGAGGCCACCGCCATCGGGTGGACAGCCGAGCAGATGTCGTGGGTGACGCCGGGCGCCAGCCCAAGGTCCAGGGTGCGGGCGCCGCCGCCGAGTGTCGTCTCGGCCTCGATCACCTGCACCGACAGCCCGGCACGGGCCAGGATGACCGCCGCGGCCAGGCCGTTCGGACCTGACCCGATGACCGCCGCGTCACGCACCGGCAGGGCCGCCCTCGGCTCAGTTGTCGTAGTTGGCGCCGATGACCACCCGCATGTCCTCCGGCAGGCTCGGGTCCTCGGCGATCTCACCGCCGCCGAGGAAATCGACGAGCTCCTGGGCGGTGGGCTGCAGGCTCTCGTCCTTGTACACCACGAGGGTCTGCTCCATCCGTCGGTCCTCGTTGTTCCCGGTCTTGTCGACGATCCAGCCGCCGTCGGTGAGTTGCTTGCGGGCGTCACTGAGCTTGCTGGAGGACCGGGTGCCGTTCAGCACCAGCAGGAGCACTCCGCGGTCGACGTCGGGAGCCACCGTGGTGGGTGTCGCCGACTCGGTGGGAGTGGAGGTGACGGTGACGGTGGTCGCCGGTTCGCTGCCGACTCCGCCGGCGAAGGTCATCAGAGCCACGATGCACGCGACGACGAAAACACCCACCAGGACCCACGGCAGGGCCGCCAATGCAGCCGGTGGCGCGGCCCGGTGTGCCCCGCGTCGCTGCCCGGGAACGACATCGACATCGAACTCGTCGAGTTGGTACTCGGTCTTGGCGGTGGCTTGGCCGACGGCGCCCACCCCGCTCGGGTTGGGCGTGTCCGACTCGGACGGGGTCGGTTGCTCCGGGTTGGTCATCTCTCCCTCAGACCTGCGACGCGGTGGTCAGACCTGTCACTCAGTGATCGCCGCCCAGCCTGCGCGCCGAACGGGCCTGCTGTCGTGACGAGCGCATCCTACGTAGCCGCTTGACGAGCATCGGCTGGGCCCGCAGCGCGGCGGGTGAGTCGATCAGCACATTGAGAACCTGATAGTACCGAGTGGACGACAACCCGAAGAGTTGGCGGACCGCCTGCTCCTTCGAGCCCGCGTGACGCCACCACTGCTTCTCGAACTCCAGGATCGCCAGATCGCGCTCGCTGAGGCCCTCATCGTGGTTCTCGCGATGCTCGTCGGCCGGCACCCGCGCAGCGTCAATGGACATGGTCCGAGACTAGGCCAGAATGACAGGCATGTCATTCTCATCGTCGTGGCGTCGCCCCGGTCTGGCCGCAGCACGCTGTCGAGTCGCTCCGCAGGGGCCCGCCAGAGGGGTCGGTGTCCGGTGAATGCCCGTCCGCTGACCGATCTGGTGCACCCGACCTGGGCAGCAGCCCTGGCGCCGGTGGAGCCGGTGGTGGCCGAACTCGGAGAGATGCTGCGGGCCGAGGTCGCCGCCGGACGTCGGTATCTCCCGGCCGGCCCCCACATCTTGCGCGCCTTCGCCCAGCCCATGGACGAAGTGCGAATCCTCATCGTCGGACAGGACCCGTATCCCACCCAGGGGCATCCGATCGGCCTGTCGTTCGCGGTCGAACGCGGGGTACGGCCCTTGCCGCGGAGCCTGGGCAATATCTACCGGGAACTGGCCGCTGATCTGGGGATCGTCCCGCCCGAGCATGGAGACCTGTCCGCGTGGACCGACCAGGGAGTGCTGCTGCTCAATCGGGTGCTCACCGTGGCTGCGGGCAAGCCCGGTTCGCACCGGGGACGAGGCTGGGAGCAGGTGACCGAGTGTGCGGTGCGCGCACTGGTGGCACGCGACGAACCGCTGGTGGCGATCCTGTGGGGTCGCGACGCCCAGAGCTTGACTCAGGTGTTGGGGGAGGAAGTGCCCGTGGTGGCCAGCGCCCACCCGTCACCGATGTCGGCGTCGAACGGCTTCTTCGGGTCACGCCCGTTCAGCCGGGCGAACGGGCTGCTGGAGGAGCTTGGCGCCGAACCGATCGACTGGAGCCTGCCCGCCTGAGCCTCCCCGGGGTTTACATGTCCTGCCGGGTGCGTTGGCGGATCTCTTCGAGGTTGGTCATGCCCGCTTCCAGCGGGGCCGCCAGCAGGTCGCCCACCACACAGCCCGCGCCGATGCCCAGCGCGGTGGCAGCCGCCGAGAGCAAGGTCACGATGCCCGCGGCCGAATCACCCGACGTGAGGTACTGCAGCCCCTGGAAGATCGACATGCCTGGCAGCAGCATGGTGGTGGCCGGGATGACCACCGCCAAGGGTGAGGCGCGCCGACGCAGCGCGGACACCCGGCCGAAGGCACCGATCAGGACACAGGCGAGGGCGGCACCGACCGCGTTGGGCAGGCCCACCGCGATGCTCAGCAGATAGACCGCATAGCCGAAGGCCCCGGTGAGCCCGGTGACGAAGAGCAGCCGGGCCGGGGACCGTCCGCCGATCGCCGAGCAGATCGCACCCACGGCGGCCAGCATCGGCGACCACCACAGCAACCCTGAGACGAAACCGGCCAGCGGGTTGGTGAAGATCGTCCCGGCGAGGGAGAAGGAACTGGCGATGGCCAGCACACTGCCGACCCCGGCCAAGATGGCGCTCGTGGTCAGCATCACCTCGAAGAGCCGGCCGATCGCGGTCACCGGATAGCCGTTGATGCCGTCCTGGCCGGCGGCGACCAGGCCCACCCCGGCCAGCAACACGATGATGCCGCCGGCGATCACCAGTGAGGAGTTCTGCGGGCTGTCGATGCCGATCGGCCAGCGCTGGGATGCCTCGGCAAGCGCGACCGCGGACGTGGCTGCCAAGGACGCGCCGGTGAAGGTCACGAAGAACGACGGCCACCCACGGCGGCCAGCCCACCGTCCGACCTGATCTACCAGGCAGGTGACCACGAAGGCGGTACCTGAGACCACCGGGCCGCCGCCGAGGACGAGGACCACGGCCGAAGCGAGCACGCCGAAGGCCACTGTCACCCACCAGCGCTTGTACGGGCGTGGTGCCGACTCGATGTGCGCCAGTTCGGCCCGGGTCTGCTCGATGGAGAGCTCGCCATCGCACAATCGCAGCACCATGTCGTGGGTGGCCGAGAGTCGCGCATAGTCCCGGTAGGGGTGACGGGTTACCCGAAGCGTCGTCAAGGGCCATTCGCCGGGCCGGCCGTAGGAGACGAAGATCGAGCCCAGCATGATGTCCGACCAGAGGTAATCCTCGTCCAGGCCGAGCGACACGCCGGCCGCGAGCATCGAAGTGCTCACCTCCTCGGTGCCGGCGCCACTGCGCATCAGCGCCTCACCGATGTCGGCGACCAGAGCGAGCGCGGAGCGGGTGTCGTCCTCGGATACCCCGCGACGCGGGTCCCGGTACGGGGTGTTCCGCAGCCGGCTGATCACCGGCAGCGGCTCGGTGATCACTTCCTGGCCGAGCAGCCGCCGCCATCTCAGGTTGGGCAGGTGGACCATGGGCTCATCGTCACGCCAGGAGTTCCGCGGCGGTGGCCTCGGCGCGACTCGCGACCCCGGTGGCGCGCACCAGTTCCACCCGCCAGCCGAAGCGACGCAATGCCGCGCTCAGGTCCGGCCGGGGGCCGTGTTCGGCGTAGCCGTCCCACAGCACGGCCAAGCCCAGTTCGGGGATCGCCAGGTCGGGCTGGCGGTCGTGCCGGGTACCGACCACCGGGTTCACCCCGAGGGCGCGCAGAGCACGCACGAGCAACAGCAGCACCGGGTCGATCTCCTCCTCGTGCGCCCCCAGATCGCCGTGCACTCCCGTCTCGCCAGGCACTGCCAGATCGCCGTGCACCCCCGGGTCGTGCGACGCGCCGTGCGCAGGCCCGCCATCGGCGGCCGCACCACCCGAAGACCCACCGGTCCCGCTGCTGCCCGTCTGCTGACTGCCGGTCTGTTGACTGCCCGTCTCGGGCGCGAGCGGGCCGGGGGTCCGGGCACCGCCCGCGACCTCCTCGCCGGCCGGGCCCGAGGTCTGCTCGTCTTCTGGCGATCTGCCCGGGCCGCCCGGTCCATCGTCGGGCCCCGAGTACGCGGGCGTGGACGGCCCCGATCCGGGCCGAACACCGAGCGAGGCCGCGCCGCCTGTCGAGACGGGTACCGGCTCGTTCGATCGAGTCACCTCAGGGACTTGTCCGGGCGCTGGGACCTCGAGCGAGGCCCGCTGGGCGGCCTGCAACAGCCGTAGTGCCCGGGCTCCCCCGTCGGTGTCGATCAGGGCGGCGTCCAGGTCGTCCGGCCACAGCGAGGAGACCAGACTGAGCCGGCGGGTGGCCCGGCCCACGCCGTGGGTGAGGGCATGAGCGCCGGCCGTGGTGTCCAGCGTGCCGAAATCATGGTTGAACCGGCCGTGGGAGTCCTTGGCCAGGCCGAGAGCCAGCACGATGTGGTCGCGGACCAGGTCGTCCGAGTGCGCCAGGTCGCTGACCGCGAAGGTCTCGGGAGCACCGGAGGTCACCCATTCGGCGAGTTCGGGGGAACGTCGCAGGGTGGCTCGCAGTGCCTCGGAGATCTCTCGTGCCATCCCTCGGCCGACGGTCAGCACCGCAAGGGACTCCTGCGGGCGAGTACGGGCATGCTCGGCGATAAGCGCCACCACACCCTCCACCTCCTGGGTGGGCAGCGACTCGTCACCGACGGTGGCCATGGTGGAGCCGGGTACGTGGGTAAGGGACACCTCGGGCGGATCGACGGCCCCCACCAGCCAGACTGGCGCCACCGCCTGGGGCGCACCCAGGTGAGCCCGCAAGCCGGCCAGTCCGGCGGGCTGGCCATGGGATCGGTCGAGCCGCAGAGTGGGTACGCGCCCCTGGGTGGCTGTCAACACCGATACCCGCGGTTCCCCGATCACGCTCGCGCCCTCGCCCAGATCCAGGCCCAGGGGCGGCAACCCGGCCGGGTCGCCGACGATTACCGTCTGCTCGCCCCGAGCGATCGCCAGCACCGACTCGGCCAGCCCGATCCGGTGGGCGTCGAGCAACAGCACGGTGTCGAAACGCTCGTCGGCGCCGAGCTGGGAAAGGCCCAGGCAGGTGGTCGCCACGAAGGCGGCGCCCAGCATCGCCGGAGTGGCCGGGGTGGAGCCCTGGCTGCTCCCAGATGCCGGATCAGCGGGCCCCATCATCGCCAATACGCCTCGAAGCCAAGCGATTTCGAGTTCATCACCGGCCTGTTCGGGGGCCAGGGCGATGCGTCGGCAGTGGTTCACCAGGGGGGTGAGCCCACGTTCGTCCAGGCCCTGCACGGCGCGAGCTCGGGCGGGCAGGTCGGTGAGGTCGGCGCCGGCGGCGGACAACCGGGTGAGGCGCCGGCTCAATTCGTCCACCGACAGGTCGCTGAGATCGTCGTCCCCGGCGAGCACCGGCTGCAGCCGGGCCACCGCCGCACGCACTCGTTCGCACGCGGCGACCGCCTGGTCCAGGGTGGCCGGCACGCTCGGCGGCCGGGTGCCGCCCAGCCGGGCCCACAGGTCGCCTTCCAGCCGGGCCCGCAGCAGGCTCGCATGCAGATCGGCGGCAACCTGACCCGGACGGACCAGGCTCATCGCTTCGCGCTTCCAGCGGCGCCGGTCGAGCATCGACATCGTCGCGGCATGGCTGGCTCGCCAGTTACTGGTGGCGGTGGCCACCACCATCTCCTCGTTGGCGCGCTCGTAGACCTCGGGCAGCATCAGGTCAAGGGTCTGGCGGACGCTCGTGAGCACCTCCACTTGGGCCGCCCACTCGGTGAGACTGAGCCCGGCCGGCAGGCCTACCGCCTCGGCCGTCTCGGCCATCACCGAGCGGGCCGCGGGCAGGTCGATCTCGAGCAGCTCACGCACCTGGGCCAGGGCACTGTCGGCGGCCTCGTCGGTAGGCAGCTCAGCACCTGCCCAGGGGCTGTCGACGGCCATCGGGGTGAAGCCGCGGGCCCGCCCGGCCGCGGACAGCAGGCTCGCCGCCTCCTGCCGGGAGGCGGCCAGCGACTTCAACGTGGTGGCATTGAGCCCGACCTGCGCTCCATCGGGACCGACGCCCAACGATGCCAGCCGGGTGAGCACCTGCATGCGGGACAGACCCCAGGTCTCGTGCACCCGGTGCAGTTCGCGATGCCGTGCCCAAGCCTGGCGCACCGTGCTGACCTGCCCGGCCACCCGAGGCGCCTCGTCCAGGGCCTCGGTGAGGCCGACCAGTTCGGCCAGTGCCGGAGCCACCACGAGAACCCGACGCCCCGACAGGGCGGCCGCCTCGATCAGCGCGGCCGCGGTGGAGGTGACCCCACTGCCGGGCAGCGTCTCGACCCGCAGGTCGCCCCCGGCGGCGACGGCCGTCACCACCGCCTGCTGCGCGGGGTCGAGCAACTCGGCCCGGTCACCTGAGTGGGTGAGGGTGGGTGCCCGTTCGGACTCGAGCTGCCAACTCAGGCCCGCCGACTCGGTGGCCGAGGCGAGCCCACCGGATCCGCGCTGCTCGGCACCGGCGAGGGCATCACGCCCGGTGGTCGCGGGGACCGCCGACGGCCGTCGCAACAATGCCTGCACCGTGCGATGAGCCAGGATCCGTTCGGCATTGGCGTGCAGATCGGCCACCAGGCCGGGACCGTAGTCGGTGAAGGTGCCGGCCAACTGGCGGTCGTGCAGGCGCGCGTCCAGCCCCCTGAGGCCACTGGACAACCGGTCGAGCACCCGCCGTGCCGCGACGCCGTGATCGGGATCCTCCACGGGGTCGTCGTCCACCTCGACGCCGGCCGCGCGCAACAGCCCGACCAGCGCCGGGTTGAGCCGGGCCACCTCACCGGGTTCGAGGTCGAAGTCGAGCCCCTCACCGGCGCCGCGCGGCACCAGGGTGAGCGGGCGCAGCAGCACCGGGGCCACGACATTGCCGCCCGGGGCATCCACCCAGGTGATCAGCCCGGTGGCCAACTGGGCGCCCGGCAAGCCGTATACCGAGGCCAGCCGCTGGGCGGCCAGGGCCAGCGCCCCGGCGTGCGCCCGGGCGGTCTCCAGCGACGCGGCAGCCCGGTACATCGTGGACAACCGGGTGGTGCGCCCGGCCAGGAAGGCAGCCAGACCGCTGGGGTGCGCGGTGCCCAGGTCGAGCAGCAAGGGGGAGTTCAGATCCAGGTGCAGAAGATCGTCCCGACCGCCCAGTTCGGCCAGTTCACTACCCCACCGCGCCAGGGCGCGCCGGGACAGGTCGGAAGCGGGGAGATCTGCGTTCTGCACGTCGTCAACGCTAACGCCTGGCGCTGACACTCGATCACCTCGGAGGGCGACCTCTGGCCGAGATGTCCGTCACCGCCTGTGGTGCGTCCGTGGGACGCGCCGAACGTGGTCGTCAGCCACCGACCCCGGGCTCGCGCGCATTAGCCTGGCCTGCCGTGACCGACTCCGCAGAGCTGCCCGGCCATCTCAGACTCGCCACCCGCCCGGTGGCCGATCCGGCGAACGTCGTGGCCGGCCAGAACTGGCGGATCACCGTGCTCGATGCGGGGCTGGTGCGGCTGGAGTGGAGCCCGTCGGGTCGCTTCACCGATCTCGCTTCGCAGGCCGTCATCGACCGCAGCGGCGAGCCGGTCGACTTCGTCCGGCGCGAGAACGACCGGGTGCTGGAGATCGTCACCGATCGGCTGCACCTGACCTACGACCGCGAGGCGTTCTCCTCGCACGGGCTGTCCGTGCAGGTGCGGGGTGGGGTGAGCAGTTACCACTCGACGTGGCGGTTCGGCTCACAGGGTGAGGCCAACCTCGGTGGCACCGCCCGCACCCTCGATGTGGTCGACGGGCGCTGCGAACTCGAGGACGGGGTGCTGGCCATGCACGGGGTGGCCTGCTACGACGACTCGCACACCGTACTGCTGACCGACGACGGCTGGTTCACCGCCCGCGAGCCGGGCAGCCTGGACCTGTACGTCTTCGCCTACGGCCGTGACTATCTCGACGCCCTGGGAGCGCTGTACCGGCTGACCGGGCCGCAGCCGCAGCTGCCGCGCTGGGCCCTGGGCAACTGGTGGAGCCGCTACCACGCATACACCAGCGACGAGTACCTGGAGTTGCTGGCCCGGTTCGACCGGGAACGGGTGCCCTTCTCGGTGGCCGTCCTGGACATGGACTGGCACCTGGTGGACATCCCCAGTGAGTACGGGTCCGGCTGGACCGGCTACACCTGGAATCGCGAACTCATCCCCGATCCCCCGGCCTTGCTGGCGGCGTTGCACGAGCGGGGCATGCGGGTGACTCTCAATGTTCACCCGGCGGACGGAGTGCGCGCCCACGAGGAGGTCTACCCGCAGGTCGCCGAGGCGATGGGACTCGATCCCGCCGAGCGGCTCCCGGTCGCCTTCGACCCCACCGACCCGCGCTTCCTGCGCGCCTACCTCGACCTGGTGCACCATCCGTTGGAGGCCGACGGGGTGGACTTCTGGTGGCTCGACTGGCAGCAGGGCCGGCACTCCCGGGTGGCCGGGCTGGATCCGCTATGGCTGCTGAACCACCTGCACTTCCTGGACTCGGCCCGCCCCCGCGGGCCGTTGGGGGCTCGTCCGATCACCTTCTCCCGGTACGCAGGCGTGGGCTCGCACCGGTATCCGGTCGGCTTCTCCGGCGACACGGTTGTCACCTGGGCCTCGCTGGCCTTCCAGCCGGAGTTCACCGCGTCCGCATCCAATGTCGGCTACGGCTGGTGGAGCCATGACATCGGCGGCCACATGTTCGGCGGCAAGGACGACGAGCTCGCCACCAGATGGGTTCAGCTCGGCGTGTTCTCACCGCTGCTGCGGCTGCACTCCACCCACGACATCTTCAACTCCAAGGAGCCGTGGCGGTTCAACCGGGTGGCCCGGGAGGTGATGGGCCGGTACCTGCGGCTGCGACACCGGCTGCTGCCCTACCTGGCGACCATGGCCCGGTTGGCGCACACCGACGGGGTCCCGCTGGTGCGCCCGATGTACTACGCCCACCCCTGGGTCGAGGATGCCTACAACGTCCCGACCGAGTTCATGTTCGGCACCTCGTTGCTGGTGGCGCCGGTGGTCACCCCGGCCGTGCCCTCCACCGGACTGGCCCGGGTGGAGGCCTGGCTGCCGGAAGGGGAGTGGCTGGACCTGTTCACCGGCACCGTGTACCGGGGCGGACGCCGCTTGGCCCTGCACCGCGACCTGGACTCCATACCGGTGCTCGCCCGGCCGGGCGCCGTGCTGCCGCTGACACCCGAGACCGCCCCCGAGTCGACAGTCTCGGGTGACACCGGTGTTCCGACCACGGTGGAGGTGTGGGTGGTGGCCGGCGCCGACGGCGAGTTCACCCTGCTGGAGGACGCCGATGACGATGCCTGGGCGTCTACCTGCCTGGAGTACCGGCAGGGCACGCTGACGATCGGCGCGGTCGAGGGCGAGGCAGCGACCGTCGGGACGACCCGCAGCTGGCGGGTGGTGCTGTTCGGCGCAGGCTCGGTGACATCGGCCTCGGTGGACGGCCGCCCACTCGAGGTGACGCCCGGCCCGGCCCCCGCCTGCGTCTCGGTGGACCTGGGCGAGCGCCCGAGCGACGCCCCCGTGCGGGTGCGCTTCGAGGGAGATCTCACGCTGACCGGCACCCCCGCGCTGGATCGGATCTACACGGTGATCGACGACGCCCAGACCGCCTTCGCAGACAAGACGGCGATCTGGGACCTGGTGCAGCGGCTCTCGAGCCCGGACGCCGCCCTCGCGCTGCAGGCGATGAGCATCGACGCGCACCTGCGGGATGCGGTGACCGAGTTACTCCTGGCCCGCTGAGCCCCCCGGACGCTCACCCGGCGTGAGCCCGAGGGAGCACTCAGTCAACTCGCCCGGTCAACCGGGGCGCAGGCCCCTATCCGGGCCGGTTCTTTGGTTAGGTGGTGTACGTCACCTCACGGTCGAGGACTGATGAGGAACTGTCGAGACCAAGGAGTACTTCATGACCGATCTCAGCGGACGCGTCGCCCTCGTCACCGGTGGCACCCGGGGCATCGGCGCAGCCATCAGCGAGGACCTCGCTGCGGCAGGGGCCATCGTCGCGGCCGGCTTCGGCGGCAATGTCGAACGGGCCGAGGCGTACAAGACCGAGATGGACGCCAAGCACCCGGGGGCCAAGTTCTCCGTCCACCAGGGCAATATCGGCGAGGCCGAGGACTGCCGCCGCGTGGTCCAGGAGGTCATCGACGCTCACGGCAAGCTCGACATCCTGGTCAACAACGCCGGCATCACCATCGACCGCACCGTGGCCAAGATGACCGACGACGACTGGAACAAGGTCATCGCCGTCAACCTCTCCGGCGCCTTCTTCCTCTCCCAGGCCGCGCTCGCGCACATGGTCGAGCAGGGCAACGGACGGGTCATCAACGTCTCCTCGGTGATCGGCGAGATGGGCAACCTGGGCCAGGCCAACTACGCCGCGTCCAAGTCGGGCCTCTTCGCGCTCACCAAGACGATGGCCAAGGAGGCCGTGTACCAGCTCTCCCGTGCGGGCAAGCTCACCGAGGACAGCCTGGGCATCACCTTCAACGCCGTCACTCCCGGCTACATCGGCACCGAGATGGTGCAGGCCGTGCCGGAGAAGGTCCTGGACAAGATCAAGGGCAATATCCCGATGGCCCGGCTCGGCCGGCCGGAGGAGATCTCCCGGGTGATCCGCTTCCTGGCCTCCGACGACTCCGGCTACATCACCGGTCAGGTCTGGGGCGTCAACGGCGGTATGCACATGTGAGGTAGCCGCTTCGCGCGGACTTCGAACGATCATCGTGGACGACGCCGGGATTCGGCGTCGTCCACGGTGCTTCGGGAGAGTTTGCCCTCTACGTCACGACAAATGTCATGCCGGCCCCTGAGATGTAGGCCTAGGCCCGGTGGCGAGGCCCGCACAAGAATATGGGTATCCGCTGTACCCCGAATTCTTCAAAGGAGCAGACGTGAACAACGCCAGCCAGTTTCTCGCCGGTCCGTCCGATGACGAGCTTCTCACCGCCGGTTCTGCGGAGACGATGGCCATGTCCGATGGCGTGACATTAGGATCGTGGGTGGTTTGCTGGTAGGGAACAGGGCTCCCGACCATCTCGACGGAGAGTTCCACAATTTCCGAGGGCCACACTCGTCACGGCGGCGGCCCTTACCCAGAAGGTGCGTCGCGTGGCAGGGTCGATGAATAGCGCCATCGCCGCTCGAGACCGGATCCCGAGCGGGGATTTCTTTGGCCCAGAATTGGCGGAGTTCGATTCCGGATTCGTCGTCGCCACCCAGCGATGGCAGGGCCACCACGATCTCGAGGCGATCCGCACCGACTTGCACGAGGGTCTACGCACCCGCTGGTGGTGGTACGCCCGCCGGGTCCTCATCCACGAGTTCCACCGTCACCGCGAGGAACTCGGCGCCCCGCCCGACCCGTCGTCGGCCGTCGGCTACGACTCTTTCGCCGCACGCCTGGCCACACCGCGCGGCTGGAGTGAGGTACTGGCGGGCTATCCGTCGTTGCGGTCGTTCTTCACACGCACCCGGCATCAGACGACGCAGAGAATCGTGCGCCTGCTCGCCCGCTACGACGCGGACCGGGCTTACCTGATCGAGACGGGCTTGCCCGCCGGAGAGCTACATGGCGTGGCCGCCTTCGTCGGTGACCCGCATGGCGGGGACCACGTGACGGTACTCCAGGCGGCAACTGGACGGCTGGTCTACAAGCCCCGCGACGCTCGCCCGGATCAGTGGTGGGCGCACTTTCTCGGCCTGGTCGAGCCGGAGCTTCGCCTGGCGGCTCCCCGAGTGGTCGCCGGTGAGGGCTACACCTGGCACGAATACCTGAGCGACGACCTTCCGGTCACTGCCGCCTGCGCGCGGCGTTTCGATCGGCGCCTCGGGGCCGGTGTGGCGCTGGCCACGGTGGCCGGCCTGACCGACCTGCACACCGAGAACGTTCTGGCTCATGGCGAGCATCCGGTATTCATCGATGTCGAGACGTTGTTCACCGGCAACGGTCTGGTCACCTCGACCGGGCTGCTGCCTGGGTGCGGCCCGCCCGGGCCGGAGCTGGCCGGAATCTCGCTGGCTGGGATACGCAGCGGTGTGGTCGGTTCGCGGTATGTGGAGGCCCACCCGGGCACCGACGCGATGGCCCTCGTCCCGGACTCGGCCGAGCGCGCCCACTCCCGCCATCGACCACTGCTGGCGGACCGGACCCGAGCACCGGTCGACACCACAGCCGTCCGCGAGGGCTTCGAGCAGGCTATGGAGCACCTGCGCCGCCACCGCCACACCCTGCCGGTCGGGCACGCCGAGTTCGTCGTCCGGCGCATCGCGCGACCTTCACAGAGCTATGGGCGGTTCATCGAAGCCCTGACCCAGCCGGATGCCTTGGCCGACCCAGCCAGACGCAGCCACCTACTCGGCCTGCTCCAGCCGGCAGGTGGAGTAGATGTGAGCGCTGAGCGGGTGGCGGTGGAGGCCGGCGATATCCCCGTGGTTCTGGAAACGGCGCAGCCCGCGCACGTATGCGGAGAGAATCTGGCGATCCTCCTGCGCGCGCCGGCCGCAGCCTGTCACGCAGTGGCCGGCTGCCTGAGCGAGATCGCTGCCGACGCGCCCGCCCTGCCCGATGACCTGGCGAGGGCAGTCGCGGAACCAGATCCGGAGCGAGCACTCGTGCGCACCCTCGCCCGGCTGGACGCACGCGCCGGCCGCGCCGCCGGGGGCCGTTGCCTGCGCGGGCACTTCAGCCGCGAATCCGGCTGGCAGAGCGATGACGTCTCCCTGGCCGGCAGCGGTGGGATCGCCCTGCTGATGGCGGCCCGGCACCGGCTCGATCCCGGATCGTCGCGCAGCCGGGCGGCCCTGCGCACGGAGGCGGCCCGGATCGTGAACGTTGCCGGGCAAGGCAGCGCCCAGCCGCTGTGCGGGTACTTCGGGACGCTGTCTTGCGTGGCGTTGCTGCAGGAGTTGGCCGCGGCCAGCTCGGATCCGCAGATCTGGCGACAGCGGGACCTATTGCTGGACAAGGCATTACACCAGGCGGACCTGGAGATTCATCGGCTGGACGTGGTCGGCGGCCTCGGCTCGGGGGTTGCGCTGCTAGCCGATTGGGTCTCGGCCGATGGGCGTGCCCGGGCGCCTGAGCGGCTTCAGCGACGAGCGTCCTCGGTGATCGCTCGCGCCGCGGAGCGACTGATCGAGGCGATCGAGGTGAACCCGGCATCCGGTCTCGCGCACGGTTATCACGGTCACGCCTGGGCCTTGGCCCGCGCCGTGCGGGCGCCCGAGTCACCCCGCGCGGATATCGTCGCCGCGTTGCAGCGCTATCTGGCGCGCAGTGCTGCCCAGGTCACCACCGGGGATAGCGAGTCGCAGCAAGACCGTCGATCGACGCCGAGCGGCGGATCGAAACCACCTGGCGAACCTGCACAGAACCCCGAAGCCGGACGGGGCGCGGCACCGAGTCCTACCTGGTGCTGGGGGGTTACCGGCATCGTCCTGGCCGACACCACCGTCGCCCAGGAACTCTCCCGGGTCACCGATGCGCCAACCGACGCCGCTCGCGCGCACGCCAGCCGCCTCCTCGACGTCCGGTGGCCCGACGACGCCCCGCAATGTCTGTGCCACGGCCCGATCGGCACGGCCGCCGCGGCGTGGTCGCTGGGGCACTCCACAGGCCACCCAGGCCTGCTGCGGATGGCTCGTACGCTTGCCGACGCGGTACCGGGTCACGCCCGGGCCGGCACGGCGCGGGTGGACGAGGCCGGATGGGGAACAGGGATGGGCTTGTTGACCGGAGTAGCAGGCGTGGCGCTCACCCGGGCTCTAGTCGGCGGCGTGCCGGGGCTGAATCCCATCGGCTTAGAACGCAGCCGTGACCCTGCCGACGGATAGGTCAGCGGCCCGAGAGCGCCGCTCGCCCGGTCGACGATTCGCCCCGCACCGGCTGCGCCGGGAAAACTGCCTCCACCCGAAACGCGTCATCGAGACGGGTGATCGACACCTGGCCGCCGATCGCGGCCACCCGTTCGCGTAGGCCGCAGATCCCGTTGCCCTCGGCGATCTCGCCGGGGCCCGACTGGACTCCGTCATTGGACACCACAATCGTCGGGCCGCTCACGGTGATGTCGACAGCCGTGGCTTGCGGCGCATGCCGCAGGACGTTCGTGACCGCCTCCCGCACCACCCAGCCACCCACCTGGTCGCGATGCTCGCCGAGCGCGTTACCACCGTCACTGTCCACCTCGACATACACCCCGGTAGCCCGCAGAATGGCGCACGCGTCATCGAGTTCAGAGTCCAGGTCGATGGCGCGATACCCGCTCACCAGGTGGCGCATCTGTGCCAACGAATCCTGCGCCACGGAACGGACCTCCTGGAGTTGCTGACGGCACATCTCGTCGCCGGAGGCCAGCCCCAACTCCGCCTTGACCGCGATGGAGGACAGACTCCGGCCCATCACGTCGTGTAGGTCGCGGGCGAACCGCTGACGCTCCTGCTGGACGCTGAGTGAGGCGATGGTCCGCCGGGCCAGGTCCATCCGGTGAATCAGCGAGTGCACCCACATGATCAGCCGCACGAGGAGATAGTTCGACGCGTTCGCCGTCACGAAGATCCAGATCTCCCCGACGCGACCGGTCACGGCGAGGGGCAGCACAGTCGCCACGACCGCAGCGACGAGGCCCCAGCGCCACGACACCACGTAGACGCCCATGGCGGCGGTCCCCACGCAGATCGTGACGCTCCGGTACACGTCCACGTGGGTCGTCCAGCCGACGATCTGGACAGCGAGCGCGAGCCCGCTGCCCAGCCACCAGGCCAGGTGGGCCGCAAGACGCACCCGCCTGTCGCGCACCTGCGAGCCTCGGGCCAGCAGAACCGCGAGCCAGGTGATCGGCACCATGGTGACGGCTATTGCGAGGACCCCGATCCACACCGCCGGTTCGTTACGTTGCGACCAGTAGTACCCGATTGCCGGGATCAGCGACGGCCAGGTGAGGGCGAGCAAAATCGCCATGAGATACGCCCCACCGGACCGCAAGTACTCCCCCGGTGTCGAGCGTCCGGGATCACCCTCCACGTGTACGGAGGAGTCCTCCAGGAGGTATGTCATCTCGGCTTGATGAGGCTTGGCACTAAACACGGCGGCCCTCCGCGGGCAGGCTGAGAAGTGCCACAGAACCACAGCTCGCAACACGCAGGGGCAGGCCTCGCCCGGACCCGCCGCACCCGCGAGCCGACCCACGAAAGGACCTACCCATGTCGCACTTCACGCACGACATCATGCAGATGGGGCCCGCGCCCACCATGGCCCGCGAACTCCCGGTTGCGTTGGCCAACACGCTCTTCACCATCCTGGTGCTCGCCGTGGCCGTCGCCGTCACCGGTGGCTTCGGACTCCCGGTGATCGGGGCCGCGGTGTTCCTCTTCGGGTACACGGCGGTGCGGCTGGTCTGGGTCGCCGTGCGCGGCCCGGTCCAGGTGCCGGCGGCCGGCTGACCAGGGCGCACCCGGGGCCAGGCAGCCGGGAATCGCACCGTTGGTGATCTCACAGCCAGCCCCGTTTGGCAGCGATCTGGGCGGCCTCGTGCCTGTTCCGGGCGCCGACCGCGGCCATCGCCGAGGAGAGGTAGTTACGGATGGTGCCTTCGGCCAGATGCATCTGCTTGGCGATCTCCGCCACCGGCGCACCGGGCAGCACCTGTCGCAGCACGTCCACCTCACGTGGGCTGAGCGGGCTTCGCTCCGCACGCATGAAGGCCGCCGCCAGTTGTGGATCCACGTACGACTCGCCGGCCGCCACCCGCGTGATGACGTCGGTGAGGATGTCCACCGCAGTGCCCTTGGTGACATATCCACTGGCGCCGGCCGCCATGGCCTCACGCATGGTGGACGGAACCACGCTGGCCGTCAGGATGATCACCTTCGAGCCCAGTGCGGCGATCTGCCCACACGCCTCCACTCCACCCATCACCGGCATGTCAGCGTCGAGCAGAGCGACGTCCGGCTTGAAGGTCTTGACCTTGCGCACCGCCTCAGCACCGTCCGCCGCGCTGTCCAGCACGCTCAGCCCAGGACGTAGATCGAGCAGTTCGCTGAGAGCGGACCGCATAGTGACTTCATCATCGGCAACGATGATGCTGATTTCCGCCACAATGCCCCTTTCGCACGAATGATCCCGCGCTCATAGTAGCGGCCCCTCGTTCGTATCTGCCCTCGGCGATGGCGCCGGGGACCAGGGGCTGGTTCCAGTACCGTTCACGTGACTTCATCATGTGGCGTCAGGTGGCCGGTGGCTCGCGTCAGTTCAGCTGGCGTCAGTCATCTGGCATCTGTCAGCGAACGGCATCGGGACCAGTTCCAGGTGGTGGCTGGGTTGTCGACACCCGTTCGGCACCCGCTGAACGACAAGGCCGGTAGCGAAGTCCGGCACCTACATATTGCAGTACCGCTCCCCGCGGGGCTCCCCAGCAGAACCGGCCCGTCTGGGCCTTGCACCGATAGGGCCTTGCACAGATAGGCAGCAACTCCCGCCCGCTTGCCAGTCCGGTCTCACCTCGGTGCTGCTTCCGGGCTATGTCACTACCAGGCAGTGTCATCACCGGGCAGTGTCATCACCGGGCAGAGCGGCCGACAACGACCCCCGACGCATTGCGTCGGGGGTCGTTCGCTGTCTGCCCACGCTGTGCCAGGTGAGCTGAGGCCGACCGCGGCCCGCAGGCTCTCGCGGTCGCCGCCACCCTCGGCGCCAGCCACACCGTGCGGTAGTGGCTCACGTCACACGTTCTGGCATCGGCTCCGGGCATCTGCCCGTCCTATCCACCCCGTGCAATTCCCTCGCCTGTGCAATTCCCTCGCCTGGCAAGCCGCCAAGCACCGCCGGCCCGAGCACGCAGCTCGCCACATCATCGTGGGTGCCGGTGCCATGAGGCAGCCGCTGGGCATGAGAGATGTCATGCCCAGCTCAGGCGCAATGGAGCATCGATGAGACTGGCTTTCACACTGGGTATTTCCTTCCCCGACAAGCACTATTGATTCATCGAGCCCAACGGAACGGTGAAGAACATCAACACCATCGACTCGTCGTGAATTTCACTGTTGAACAAGACTTTGAGTTCCACTCCGTAGATACCCACTGGTTTGGCAGAGTCCACATCAGAGCAGTTTGCAAGCAACGACAATGATTAAGGAGGTGAACCGATGAGCCTCAGCGTGAATGACTTCTGGCAACACGTACGTGACGATTTCGGAGACCTGGTGCCGAACCCGGGTAGCGAAGACATCTCCCTGCCCGGGCGCAACCAGAACCACATCGTCACCACAGACCGAGGACAGTACTTCGTCAAGGTGCTGATCAGCACGGACGCCGAGCGGCGCGCCCGCAACAGCGCGAGTTACGACGCGTTCGCGGAGCGCGTCCCGGGCGCACCCCGCTCCCCCCGCTGCCTGGTGGCCGATTCCGAGGTGGGTGTGCTCGTCTTCGAATGTCTGAGCCGGCTCCGCTCCGGGGCACAGTTGATGGTGGACGAGCAGTTCGACCCCGGACTGGCCACCCGCCTCGGCGCCAGTATCGCCGCGCTGCACCTGGGCGACCCGGATCTCACCCCCGGCCCACTCAGCACCCTGCCCGCCCCGCACCCGCGGCTCCTGGAGAGCTTCCCCCTCGAGGCCCTCACCCAGTTGAGTGGCGGTGAACTACGAGCCTGGTCGCTGTTGCAGCACGACACAGCCGTCGTGCAGGCACTGACGGACCTGCATGAACGCAGCGCTGGTGTGCCGAGTGCGCCGGTGCACGGCGATCTGCGGGTGGATCAGCTCCTGGTCGCCGAAGACGAGCACTGGATCGTCGACTGGGAGGAGTTCGGCACCGCCGATCCGGCGCGCGACACCGGCTCTTTCCTGGGCGAATGGCTGTATCGCACCGTCCTGGACATCCCCACCGCACGCGGGGACGGCGTTGAACTGCCGCAGACCACGAACTCGACCCGCGACCTGGTCGCCCGCGGCCACGCCAAGGTGGCACGGCTGCGGCCGATCACCGAGGCCTTCTGGGGCGGCTACCACCACGCGCGAGCGGCCGCGGGGATGCCCGCTGACGAGGATTTCGCCAGCCGGACAGCAGGTTTCATCGGTTGGCATCTGCTGGATCGGTTCGTCGCCGGCGCCGCGCTCAGCGGCAACCTGCCGGCCATTCACCGGGCCGCGGCCGGCGTCGGCCGGGCCGCGCTCCTGAACCCGGACGGCGTGCTGGAGCTACTCGGACTCCACTCGATCAGCTCGGAGGTGTCACGATGACCATAACCCAGCAGGCCATGACCGACTCCGCCGAGTCTGACGACCTGGGCACTCGCCTGGCGCTCGGTATCGAGGTCGACACCCACCACCTCAGGGCTGCCATCGACGGCGAGGAGTTCGAGGCCGCCGACCGGCGACAACTGGAGAGCGAACTCGGCCGTCGGCTGTACGAGCGGCGGCACGTGCGGCGCGATCGCACCACACCGATCAGCCACGCCAGGCGCGATGCTGCGGTCGAGGAGGCCCTCGTCGGAGCCATCGGCACTCGAACCATCTCGTTGCCCGCGCAGGATCCCTGCCAGATCCAAGGACGTTCCTGCGCCACAGTCCTCGGTCTACGGGTTCACCTCGACGGCGAATTCACCGACCAGGTGCAACTCCCGGACGTCTGGCCGGCCATGTCCCCCGGCTTCCTCATGGTCTTCGGAACCGAGCGCCCGGTCAGCGCCCCGGACCATCCCCTGTGGCGGATCTACCTGGCCGCCGAGGACCTTGATGGAGCCACCCCCAGCTTCCGCGTGGCAGTGAACTACCTGCGGGGCAACGCATCCCGCTGGCAGGCGAAGGTCGCCTCGGCGCCTGAGCACTACCCCCGCTCCGATGCGGTGACTGTGTACCTGGACGAAACCGAACAGCACCACATCGAGCCCCTCGTCGATGCCGTGACCACCCAGGCACCACCACGTCCAGCCCACGTCTCGCAGTACGCGCACCCCTTGGCGGCCGGAATCGGTCTGGCACAGGAACCCTACGATCCCGATCCCCGGCGGGCCGGACTCAGCTACGGCCAGCACCGCGCCTCCCTCGTCGCCCGGTACCTGATCAGCGAGGCCGAGCGTCCCGGCAATGACTTCGCCGAACTGCTTCGTTCCGCCGGCGTCGACCCCCGGGCACCCTGGCGCAATCTTCGGACCTGAGCGACCCAGCCCAATCCAGCAGCGCAGGCTCATTCACCCTTACCGACTTCCCCACGTACCGAAAGGCTTTCCGTCATGAATCAGCACAACGACATCCTCGCCGGCTTCGAGGCGTACGCCACGGCCGAAGAACTGTCCAACCCGACAGTCGCAGATCTGCCGGCCACCTCATGGCCGTGCATCGGCAACCTGCCGCCCGGCCTGTGGACCATCCAGGTCGGCTGCTGAGCTGCTCCCATGAACTCCCGGCCCATTCGGGACGGGTGCACGCCCCGGCGTGCGAACCGGCGGACGCCCGTCCGCCGTCACCCAGAAGAAGACAATCAGAAGGAGATTTCATCATGAGCGAGAACACCGAGAACAAGGACCTGCTGGCCGGCATCGAGACCTACGCCGTCTCCGACGAGATCGTCGACACCAACGCCGCCGACGCGCCGGCCACCACGCTCCCCTGTGGCTTCGTGGCCAGCTACTTCACCGCGCGTTTCGGCTGCTGAGCATCCGTACCTCGAACCAGGCATCACCTGCCTGACCCGCCACTCGGTGGCACATCAGATTCGGTGGCACATCAGAAGAGCACCATCCATTCTCACAACACACTCGATCGAGAACTCGATCAACTTCACACACAAGGAGATTTGCCATGAGCGAGAACATCGAGAACAAGGACCTGCTGGCCGGCGTCGAGACCTACGCCGGTGCCGAAGAGATCGCCGACACCAACGCCGGTGACGCCCCCGCGACCACGCTTCCGTGCTCGGTCGCGGGTGGCATCCTCACCTGGCACCTGTCCTGCTGAGACCCCCTCCTCAGTAGGGGCCCGGTTGGGGGCGCTCGCTGGAGTGCCCCCAACCGAGCCGCCAGGCCGCCGCCTACCGAGGCCGTTCCGTGATCGACCATCCCCCACCCCGGACCCACCCGCCCGGATTCGAACCCAGCGAACCCGGCCCACTCAGGATTTCGCGATGACCACACTCAGCATCACGTGCCCGATCACCAGCCCCGATCCGTCGTATACGGCAGGCTGGGTCGCCTTGGCCGCCACCCTCGATGTGCCCGTCTGGTTCGGCCAGGCCAGCACCATCCCCCTCAGCGCCGGCGTCGGCCTGGCCAGCGGACGCAACGAGCGCGCCACCGTGGGGCAGGGGGTCACGCTGATTCCGACCACCACAGTCTTCGACGCAGCCACCCAGGCCAACGCGATCACCCGACTCACCGGCCAGGCCACCAGGGCCTACTTCTCGCCGGGTTTCCCTGAACTCCAACAACACCTGCTCGGGGCCGCCGACCCGCATCCGCTGCGCACCACTCGCACCTTCATCGAACGCCTGGACACTTGCCTGCACGGCCTCGGGGTGCGCGAGAACGTGGAACTCGGGCTCGGGGTGCTGCGTCCGGGAATGGCCCGGCTGGCCGGCCGGATCGCCGACGGCGCTCTCACCTGGCTGGTGGGCTCCCGCTACCTCGCCGACGTGCTCGTTCCCGCCCTGGATGCGGGTGCCGCAGCGGCCGGCCGTCAACGGCCTCGAGTCGTCTCCACCATTCACACGAGCATGCGCCCAAACCTTCTCGGAGAGACCTTACGAGCGTGCGTCAGCCGTGCCTTCGGCGCCCACCTGAGCGCGCCGCACTACCGGAACCTGTTGCAACTCCAGGGATGCGCCGTAAGTACGGTGTCGGCGAACGGGGATCGTGGGCCCGACGCGCAGGACCTGGACGCGGTACTGGCCCTCGGCCTGTTCAGCCCGCTGGAGTCCCTGCCGACCCACCTGCGCCGGCTGAGCCGGTCCGGAGCGGACGAGATCGCCATCGTCATGCACGACCTCGGCTCAGCGCAGGACGTGGCCCGGCTGTGGCCGCACCTGCAGGAGCAACTGACGACCCCACCTACTCCCGGATCCACTGCGCCGCAGTCGGACCGCGCCGGCGTCGGTGCCGGCCTACCGCAATCAACCGAGCCAGAACCAGCTGGAAGGAGAGCGTCATGAACGTCCTCATCGTAGTCACCGGCGCCGCCAGTGCCGCCTTCGCGCCGTACTGGGCCAACTGGCTCAAGATGGCCCGCCCCGATGTCTCGCCCCGCTACCTCATGTCGAAGTCGGCCGAGAAGTTCGTCACCGCAACATCTTTGAGACTCGTCTCCGGCGCACCGGTGGAGCTCGACTCATTCGAGTTCATGGTGGAGCCCACCCACGTCCGGCTCGCCGACTGGATGGACGCCCTGCTGGTGCACCCGTGCTCGCTGAGCTACCTGGGCCGCCTCGCCCAGGGCAGTGTCGACGTACCCAGCCTGATGGCCAGTGCCTGCACCGAAGGACCCGTGGTGATCGCGCCGGCATTGCCTCCGGGGGCGAACCTCAACGAGCCCTACCGCAGCCACCGGCTCACCCTCGACGCCAGGCCCGACGTGCATGTCATCGAGCCCACCCCGGTGCGCAGCGCCGGCTCGTCCCGCCCGGCCATGGGGGCAGCAGCGATGAACGAATGCTTCGGGGTGCTGGATGAGCACGTGCGCCGCTCGCCACGCGGACGACCCAGCCTGATCACTCCCCCGACAACCCCTGGCGCCGCTGACGACCGCCCTGACCAGGCTGACCGTCCTGACCACCGGAACGACCTTCGCACCCACTCCAGCGCTTCGAACGACCACATGGGCATTCATCGACCAAGCGAACGGGACTCGGCATGAGGGGCAAGGTCATAGCCGACCAGGTCGTCAGTTTCGGGACCCGGATTCGGCAGACCACCATTCACAGCAATGGCGCACCACCCAACGCGCCGGCATTGTGGGAGCGACGCGCCCCACTGGCCGATCACCGGTTCTCCACGGTCCCTCATGGTTTGCCGGCTCACCTGCGAACCGTTCTCATGGGTGGTCCGGAGTTCGTCATCGGCGACGGGGACGCGCAGGTGAGGCGCTACCCCATGCCCGGGTCCGCCAGCCTGGCGTCCCAGGTCCTGGCCACCTCCACCCCGATACCGCAGCCCTGGTCGCGGGTCTACTTCGACCTCGGCCGCTTGCTGGCCCGGCTGCACGGGGCAGGGCAGGCGGCACCCGAGCTGATCCCGGAGGTCGAACCCGACGCGCACCGCCGGCTGCGTACGTGGTGGCAGGGCCTCACCGACACCGAAGACACCAATGGCGCCAACGGCACCGACGACAAGGTCACCCACGCTCAGGACGACCCGGCCGCGCCGCAACCGCCGACGACCAGTATCCAGGCGGGGCGCGACTTCCTGTCCGGCCTGAGCACCCCAGCGGTCCACGTGCTCGACGGCTTGCTGAACACGGACCTCACCACGTCCGCTGGGATCGTGCACGGCTGGATCGGGCTCGGAGTGGCCGTCTTCTCCCCGGCCGCAACCGGTGAACCCGCCATCACCTGCTTGCTCGGGGAGGATCTCGGCTCAGCGCCTCCGGAATTCGATCTCGGAACCCTCTTGGCCCAGTCCGTCGAACTCGCGGTGTTCTCTCCGCCAGGCATCGTGGCCGCTCCCAGCGCCTGTCGCGACGACCTGCTGGCCGGCTACCAGGACGAGGGTGGACTGTGCCCCGATCCGCAGCTGCTGGCGGACTTCACCATCGAGCACGTGGCGCGCCACGTGTGCGACTTCGTGCAGTTCGCTCACTTCGACCCCAACGAGATGCCACGGTGGACGCGCTTGGTGAACTGGCTGGTGCAGAACCGGTCCGGCTCGTGAGCGCCGGCGTCGCCCGGACGACCACCCGCGCCGGGCTCACAGTTCTGCTGAGACACGAAACCGGTTGCAGCGCAGCGACTGTATCGACCCTCATCCGCGCCGGCTGGCGACACGATCCACCCGGTGACGCGGGGACCGCCCACCTGGTGGAGCATCTGCTCACGGTGGCTGCCGATCCGCTTCCCCGCGATCTACAACTCGCGGGCGCCACGTTCGAGGCACACACCTTCGCCGACCACGTCGAGTTCACCACTCTCGCCCCGGCGAGCCTGCTGCCGACCCTGCTCGAGGTAGAGGTCGGCCGGCTGGCCGGACGTATCGATACCGAGGCCGAACAGTTTGCCCGGCAGCGGGACGCGGTCATCGAGGAGATCGAAGCATTGCATGCCTCGCCGTCACCCTGGCCGGCGCTGTCGCCGGCGCTGCATGCCGATTTCCCCCTCGGGCACGAGGGTTTCGGCGACACGGCGGCCGTGGGACGGCTCACCCCTGCGCAGTGTCGAGAGTTCGTCACCCGGCACGTTCGTCCTGCCCGGGCCCTCATCGCGATCAAGACCGACTTCACCGCCATTGATCCCCGCCAGGTGATCGCCCTGCTCGACGCGCCCTCCGACCCACGGCCACCCGAATCCGACCCGCTGTCCGAGGCGCCGGCACACCTGCACCTGCAAGCCCATGCACCCGGGGTGCGCCAGGTCTGGTGGGGCTGGTCGGTGCCCGGCCTGGCTCGCGACCCGCTGGGCCATCTCGCCTGGGCGGTAGCCGCGGAGCAGTTGCGCGTCCCCGGGGTTCAGGTTCGGTTCGGCCGGATCGGCGCCGGTTGCGCGGCCGACCGCGAACAGGTGGTCATCGGCGCCGACGACGAGGGGACCCTCGAGTCCGCAGTGCACGCGCTGGGCCGCCCGTCCGATCTCGCCGGGCCGCGCCGGACGCTGGAGACGCTGCTGTCCCACTGGCAGCACGACCTGGTCGCCGGCGCCCGGGTGGAGTTCCTGTCCGGATGCGAACTGGAGACCCTTCGCAGGAGTGCTCAGAACCTCGTTCCAGACCTGGCCGGGCACGCACGCTGGCTCGCCGACACCGAACCTGCCGTGGTCCGGCCCGGGCCCGGCGCCGTCAATGCGCAGGCGCGTTTCTCCAGCAGCCAGGAATCCACCTGGGTGCGCTCGAATCCGAAGCCGCCACCGGCCCCGACCACGGTCGGTATGCCGCGGCGCCATCCGTTGTGGACCGAGGGCGGCCTGGCGATCACCCGGCCGGGCGTCACGCACCTGAGGGTGCGCTTGGACGAACCCTCCACCAATCCACTGTGGACGGGCTCGGCCGACCTGCTGGGTCATCGTGCCGCCGCTGTGGTCTACGACCGCGACGATCTGCAGGGGACACTCAACGCGCTGCACGCCCTCGCCAGCCCACCGCGCTACCTGGTGGCAGTGGGACCACTGAGCGGCGAAGCACTCGATCGGGCGCCGCTGCGGGCCTGGGGACGCCCCCGGGTCGAACTGGACCGGCTAGCCGCCCAATGGGTTGCCGTCGGAGCGCTGAACCGCCTAGACGACGTGGCTCGAGGCCGAACCCCGGCCATTCGCGCCCTGCGCGCAATCGCCGTCGCCGAGCCCGGGCAGGACCCGCTGGACCTTCTCCCACGCACCCTCGTCGTCGACCCCGAGTCCACCCGATCACACGTCCAGGAATGGGATGAGCACTATCTGCGGACGGTGCGACAGCTCTGCCTGGGTCAGTTGGTCACTGCCACAGCCGACTTCGACGCCGAGGCGGACCTGTACCTGACGCTGGCGTCGCTCGGCCTGTCAGGCGGGTGCCTGGTGGACCTGGCTGCGGCCGTCGAGCACACTCCGGACGAGGACGTCTGTGGCGCGGCCCGCACGCTGCTCGCGGGGGCCGAAGTACTCAGGGCGTGCTGACCTGGGCGCATCCCCTTCGCAGCCGACCGCCGTGCAGGCGAACCTGTCCGGTCTGACGAATCTGCATGACCTCACCTGAGAAATGTCATGTCCGTTCCGGCGGGCTGGCACTAACCGGTCGTTCCGCCCGAGACGAGGATTGACGACATGAAGCAGAAGCTCTCGCAAGTCCCAGAGTCAGAGGTCACCGTCTCGGCGACGGGCCTCGACTACCACTACGACACATACCACGCCGTCCAGGGGGTCGACCTCACCGTCCGGCGCGGCGAGATCTTCTCGCTGCTGGGCACCAACGGCGCCGGCAAGACCACCACCCTTGAACTGTTGCAGGGCTTTCGACGGCCCACCGGCGGATCCATCGAGGTGTTCGGCGTCGACCCCGCCCGGCAACCCGGAGTCATCCGGACCAGAACTGGGGTGGTGCTGCAGGAGAGCGGGCACTTCAGCGACATCACCGTCGCCGGGACCCTGCGGATGTGGGCCAGCCTGTCGTCCCGACGAGACTCCGTCGACCGGGTTCTGGCACTCGTCGAGTTGACCCACCGGCGCGACACCAAGGTGGACTCCCTCTCCGGTGGCGAGCGGCGCCGGCTCGACTTCGCGATGGCCATCTGGGGCTCCCCCGAACTGGTGATCCTCGACGAGCCGACTACCGGTCTCGACCCGGAGTCCCGCCGCACGTTGTGGCAGATCGTCCGCGAGCTGCGCGTTCAGGGCACCACCATCCTGCTCACCACGCACTACCTCGAAGAGGCCGAGCAACTCAGCGAGCGGGTGGCGATCATGCACCGCGGTCGGATCGCCGTGCACGGCACCATCGACGAGGTGCTGGCCACCCGCCCCGCACGCATCACCGTGGATGTCCGCGAACAGGACGGGCTGCTGCTCGCCGCGAGCGCACCACCGCACGTGGAGGTGACCTGGGACGAGGTTCGACGCCCGGCCGATCCCCGGCACCGGGTGCTGACCGCGACCAGCGACGACCAGCACGAGTCGTTGCGCTGGCTGGTCAACACCGCTGAGGCTGCCGGGCTGGAACTCGGCCCGCTGCGCGCCTCCCCCGCCTCCCTGGAGGAGGTCTTCCATCACATCCGACACGAACCCGGCCACGACGACCAGGCGGGTGACGACCTGCCCGGTCAAGACCGGCCCAGCGAGAACCGGCCCAGCCACGACGACCAGTTCGTCGCCGACACCACCGTGAGGTCCTGATGAGCGCCATGGACGTACGCCCCACCAGTATCGAGAGTCCCCTGCCCGAGGCGGCCCAGGTCCACCGCCGGTCCGGCCTGCAGAGGACCCTGAACATGGTCCGGTTCGAGCTCGGTCTGCTGGTGCGCCAACGCACCTCACTGCTCGCCGTGCTCGTGGTGCCGATCGCGATCCTGGGGTACCCGCTCATCATCAAGCCCCAGACCCCGGATATGTGGCGGGCCCTGATGGCACCGATGACCGTGCTCGTCATGGTCTTCTCGGTGTACTACACCGCGGCCTCCATCGTCGCGACGCGACGCCAACTCCAGGTGTTCAAGAGGCTGCGCACCAGCGAGCTCACCCCGGTTCAGATGCTGACCGCGCTGACCCTGCCATTGGTGCTGGTCGGTGTGGTCCAGGCATTGATCGTGGTCGGCGGCATGGTGGTGCTCGGTGCACCCGCGCCGCGCTCGATCGCTCTGCTGGCGCTCGCGGTGATCACCACGGCCATCCTCAGCGTGACGTGTGGGCTGGCGGTCGGGGCCCTGGCCCCCTCCAGCGAGCGGGTGCAGTACACCGCGATGCCCCTGCTCATGCTCACCGCCATCCTGGCCAATCTGCTCGTCGGGCTCGGAGCACACGGCTGGCACAGCTACCTGCTGTTCGCCCCATTCATGGGCGCTGTCGACCTGGTGGCCCGCGGTTCCGGGCTCAGCGAGCAGTTGCTGGTGGCCACCCCGTTGCCGGTGAGCCCGGTGGTCTTCGACGTGGTGATGATGATCTTCTGGGCTGTGGTCGCGGCCTTCGTGACCACGGTCAGCTGGCGCTGGGAACCGCGTAACTGATCCGCGGTCACCTACACCCGATGCCGCTCCTATCGTGAGAGTGCCTGCCGCCTGGAGGTTTTCGTCCCGGCGTCAGGCGCTTTCGCGTGGCACCACTGCGATGCAGGAGAAGGGATCGATCTCGGCGAAGTCGCCGCCCAGCGAGCGCGCCAGCAGGTTGCCCAGCAGATCGGCCGCCGCGGCGGGGGCTACGTCGAGGGTGGTCAGGCCCGGCTGGACGCAGCGCGAGGCGGGGCTGTTGTCCACGCCCATCACGGCCAGGTCGTCGGGGCAGGTCAGACCCAGCCGCTGCATGGCTCCGAGCACCGCGATAGCGGTCTCGTCGTTGTAGGCGGCCACCGCGCTGGCCCCTGCCTGCTGCCAGCGTTGCACCGCATCGACCGCCAGTTCGGGACTGGTGCCCACCGGAAGGGGCAGCACCTCACCGGTGCCGGTGATGGCGCGGCGAAATCCCTCGCTGCGGATCTCGGAGAACCACTGCAGCGTGGGGTCGTTGGAGCAGGCGAACCCGAAACGCCGGTGTCCCTTGCCGATCAGATACTCGGCTTGCACGCGGCCGTGCCGGGCGCCGCCCTCAGCCACACTCCAGGCCGCGCCCGGGTGGATGACGTGCTGCACTCCCAGGCGATGCAACCGGGCCACCGCTTCGGCGGGGATCAGATCCAAACTCACCACCGCCAACGGCGCGACCGAAGCCCACACCCGGTCGTCGGCAGCGTCGGCCTGGGTGAGCATCAGGCACAGCCCGAGGTCGTCGACTCGCTCGGTGAGCCGCTCCACAACCACCCCGGTGGTGTAGGCGTAGGTCCAGCGCGGCGACATCAGCACCACGAGGTCGCTTCGGCCCCGGCGCAGCGTTCGCGCCGCGGCCGACGGTACGTAGTGCAGGTCGGCCGCCGCCTGGCGCACCCTGGCCTGGGTGGCCACTGGCAGATTGTCGGCCCGGCCGTTGAGCACGTAACTCACCGTGGTCCGCGAGACACCGGCACGCCGCGCGACATCTGCACTGGTCGCCCGCCTGCCGATCATCCGCATCTCCTCCTCGACTCGTGCGCCGTGCCGAGTCATCTCATGCCGCGCCCGGGACACAGCGTAGGCACAGTCGTCGGCATTCTCCCCCTGCGACGGCATCGACGCAGCCCGGCTCGTCTGACGGCGATCGCCCTTCGTCCCCTCCTTCACATCACGAAGTCATCACGGCCGGTGGTGCCGGCGCTGTCGCCCTTGACCCGCTTCCGCCCGGTACGACAGCATCCGTGACACGAATCACTGATTCGTGAAACGGGTTCCTGTCAACCCGCATCAGCAGGCAAGGACGAAGGAGTACCTACCATGGCCGCGTCAGCGCCGCTCGCAGAGCAGCATGTGTTCAAGGAGCCGACCGAGCCGGTCAGTCTGCGGTTCACCGCGACGCTGATTCTGGCTCAGTTCGTCTTCTTCGTCGCCCTCCTGGGGCCGGCCGTCGTGGGCGTGGCGATCAAGGTCAATGCGGTCGTCGAGACCGAAGCCCAGCGAGCTCCGGCTCTTGCTCTAGGGCGTGTCTCCTAATGGGTGCGGTGGTAGGTGATGGCGGCGTTGAGTAGGACGCCACCGAGGAAGGTCACGGCGTACTTGTCGTAACGAGTCGCGACCCCTCGCCACTGCTTCGCCCGGTTGAAGCCTCGCTCAACGACGTTGCGCTTCTTATACATTGACGGATCGAACGCGGGAGGACGGCCTCCGGCAGATCCCTTCGCTTTGCGGCGGGCCTTCTGGTCCTCACGCTCGGGGATCGTGCACGCGATCCTCTTGGCTCGCAAGCGTGCCCGGGTAGAGGGGTGGGAGTACGCCTTGTCAGCCAACACCCGGATCCGCCCGCGGTGACGGTCCCGATACGCGGCCAGCAACGGCTCCAGCATCGGGTTGTCCCCGGCCTGGCCGGCCGTGACCGCGACCGTCACCAGAGCGCATCCCTGATCGGCCAGGGCATGGATCTTGGTGCTCAATCCACCCCGAGAACGACCCAACGCATGGTCCTCAGGCTCCTGGACTGCGCAATTCTTGTAATTCGCTACAGCCCCCTGTGTCCCGACGCGCCCCTGCCGCGTGCTGATGCGCCCGGACCACCGTGGAATCCACCGACATCAACTCCACCACAACCTCACTCGACAGCCGTGCACCCACCACAGCATCCAGCATCCGCTGATACGTCCCGTCCACCGACCACCGCTTGTGTCGCTTCCACACCGTCTGGAACGGGCCGAACTCCATCGGCAGATCCCGCCACGGCGATCCCGTGCGGAACCGCCAACAGATCCCCTCCAAGGTCCGACGATGATCCGCCCAGGGGCGCCCCCTGCGCACCCCGTTGGCCGGCAGCAACGGCTCGACGACCGCCCAGAACTCATCCGAAATCACACCAGTGCGCACCATACTCACGACCATCCCGCACCCACCCACCCATCATTGGGAGACACGCCCTAGTCGCCGGTGTGGGTGCGGCGGCGGCGGCTATCGGCAACGTCGTCTTCGGGCGTCTTTCCGACCGGACCGCCTCCCGTTGGGGACGCCGTCGGCCCTGGATCGTGAGCGGCACGATCGTCATGACGATCGGCTTCTTCGTCATGGCGCAGGCCGGGTCGATCGCCACGACCACAGTCGGCTGGTTCGTCGCCCAACTCGGCGCGAACGCGGCATTCGCGCCTTTCGTCGCCACACTGGCCGACCAGGTACCTCAGTTCCAGCGCGGCCGACTGGCCGCCTGGCTCGGTATCGCCCAGAACGCCGGCATCCTCGGCGGCACCTGGGTGGCCGAGCGCTTCCAGGACCAGATGCTCATCATGTTTGTCGGCCCGGCCATCATCGCGATCGCGATCATGGGGCTGTACGCCTTCATCCTCCCCGACCAGGTGCTACCGGCCAAGCCCCCGGCGATGAGCCTGCGCGAGTGGGGCCGGACCTTCTGGGTGAGCCCCCGGGAGCACCCCGACTTCGGGCTGGCCTGGATCTCCCGCTTCCTCATCGTGCTGGGCACCTTCATGTTCACCACGTACCGGTTGTACTTCCTGATGGGGGAGTTGGACCTGAGCCAGCAGCGCGCGACCAGCGTCATCACTATGAGCGTCCTCATCTACACGATCGCGTTGGTCGCCACCGCCTGGCTGGCCGGCAAACTCTCCGACATGATGGGGCGGCGCAAGATCTTCGTCGGAGTCTCCTCGGCCATGTTCGGCATTGGCACCATCCTTCTCGCCCACGTCAGTTCGGTGGGCCAGTTCTACGCCCTTGAGGCGCTGCTCGGCGCTGCTTACGGGGTGTACGTCGGGGTCGACCTCGCCCTGGTTGTCGACGTGCTGCCCAACCCCGACGACAGCGGGAAGGACCTCGGCGTCTTCAACCTCGCCAACGCCGTGCCGCAGACCTTGGCGCCGGTACTCGCCGGAATTCTCGTCTCGATTGGGTCGGTCACCAACGAGAACTACTCACTGATGCTGTATGTGGCCGGAGCCTCGGCGATTCTCGGTGCACTGGCGATCGTGCCGATCAGATCGGTCCGTTAGCGGGTTCGTCCTCGCCTCACGTTGACACCCGCCTACGGCACCCCAGCACCCGTTGAGTGCCGGGCTGCCTACGGTCAAACCCCGCGGGCTTGAATGCTCGTCGACCATCCATCACCACGCCATTCAGCACATTTGCAGAGAAGAGACCTCGCATGCCCGAGCACGCCGAACCCCCTCGCGCGGAACAGCCTTCGCCCCACCGTCCTCGTGACGCAGCCGATGTCGAGACACTGCTCGGCGAACTCACCCTGGCGGAGAAGGCGCTGCTCACCAGCGGATCCAGTTTCTGGTGGACCGCACCGGTACCGCGGCTCGACATTCCGGCGATCATGGTCTCCGACGGCCCGCACGGATTGCGCACCCAGAAGGATATGGGCGACCACATCGGCCTGGGCGGCGCCGAGCCGGCCACCTGCTTCCCACCAGCGGCCAGCATCGCCTCGTCCTGGAATCCCGATCTGCTGCACCGGGTCGGGCAGGCCCTGGGCCGCGAGGCCCGGGCCACCGGTGTGTCCGTGGTCCTGGGCCCGGGAGTGAACATGAAGCGCTCCCCGCTGTGCGGGCGCAACTTCGAGTACCTCTCCGAAGATCCCTACCTGGCAGGCGAACTCGCGGTCGCTTTGGTGGACGGCGTGCAATCCCAAGGCGTCGGGACCTCGGTGAAGCACTACGCGGCCAACAACCAGGAACACGAGCGGCTGCGGGTGGACGCCCAGATCGACGAACGCACCCTGCGGGAGATCTACCTGCCCGCCTTTGAGACGGTGGTCCGGCGCAGCCAGCCCTGGACCGTCATGTGTTCGTACAACAAGGTCAACGGTACCTCGGCGTCTGCGAATGCGTGGCTGCTGCAGACCATGCTGCGCGAGGAGTTCGGCTTCCAAGGCCTGGTCGTCTCGGACTGGGGCGCGGTCTACCACCGAGTGGCCGCGGTTCTGGCGGGTACCGATCTGGAGATGCCGCCCAACAAGCGCAGCCCCGAGCAGGTGGTGGCCGCCGTCGAGTCCGGCGAGATCCCGCTGGACGTGCTGGACGCCCGGGTCCGGGCCGTCCTGGACCTGGTGCGCAAGGGTGCACACGTCCTCGACCTGGACGAGACCATCGACATCGAGGCGGACCACGCCCTGGCCCGCGAAGCGGCGGGAGAGTCGATCGTCCTGCTGCGCAACGAGAATGACCTGCTGCCCCTGGCACCGGGCACATCCGTGGCGGTGATCGGCGAGTTCGCCCGCACCCCGCGGTACCAAGGCGCCGGCTCCTCCCAGGTGACGCCCACCCGACTCGATTCCGCCCTGGAGACGCTGGCGGAGGTCTTCGAGGTGACCTTCGCGCCCGGATACCGGCTGGCCGGCTCCCCCGTTCCCGAGGACGCCGACGAGGCCGAACTGCGCGCCGAGGCCGTTCGCGCTGCCGCCGCGGCGGACGTGGCCGTGGTCCTGGTGGGCCTGCCCGGCTCGTACGAGTCCGAGGGCTTCGACCGGACCCATCTGGATCTGCCCGCCGACCAAGCCGAACTCTTGGCCGCGGTCGCCGCCGCTAACCCGAACGTGGCCACAGTGCTCGTCAATGGCTCCACTGTGCAGCTCGGAGAAGTCTTGGCCCACTCGCGCGCGGTGGTCGAGGCCTGGCTCGGTGGACAAGCCGGCGCAGCGGCCATCGCCGATGTGCTCAGCGGCCGGGTCAACCCGTCCGGCCGACTCGCCGAGACGATGCCACTGCGCCTGGAGGACAACTCCTCGTACCTGAACTTCCCCGGCGAGGGTTTGGTGGTGCGTTACGGCGAGGGGGTCTTCATCGGCTACCGGGGCTATGACGCCGCCCACCAGGAGGTCGCTTTCCCGTTCGGTTTCGGTCTCTCGTACACGACCTTCGCCCTGAGCGATCTGGCCGTCACCACCTCCGGCTCCGCGGCGGACGGCAACCTCGCCGCCCTGGTGGAGGTCACCGTGACAAATACGGGCTCGCGGGCCGGCGCCGAGGTCGTCCAGGTCTATGTGCACGACCGGGTCTCGGCCATTCCACGCCCGGAGCGCGAACTCAAAGGCTTCATCAAGGTCGCCCTCGAACCAGGTGAGAGCCGGCGAGTGTCGCTCACTCTCGACCAGCGCGCCTTCTCCTTCTTCTCCGCCCCGCTGGGGCGCTGGGTGGTGGAGTCCGGAGAGTTCGACATTCAGGTGGGCAGCCACTCCCGGGATCTGCCGCTCAACGCGACCGTCAGCATTGACGCCCCGTCCATCGCGTCGCCCTTGGAGCTGGACTCCACCTTGGACGAATGGCTGCAAGACCCCCTGGCCAAGGAGTTGATGGCCGAGGAGATCGCCTCGGGGCAAACCGATCCCACCGCGAACGCCGAGCTCGCCGCGATGGTGGGCAGCATGCCGATGAACGCGATGGCAGCCTTCGACGGCATGAGCTTGGATCTGGACGCACTCGAGCGGGTCTTGGCTCGCCGGGCCGAACGCCTGACCTGAGCCACATGGTGGCGCGGCCGGTGCCGGACCGGTCGCGCCACGGCCGACCTGTCCCCGCAGGAGAGCCGGTCGGTGTGGCTGGCATCAGTCGGCACGGCAGGCGAGGATGACCAGGTGACTTCCCGCCTCGACGCGACCTGCTGCGCGCCCACCTCCGGCGCCGCATGATGGCGTACACGCTGGTCGATACCCCGATCGGTCCGTTGCGGGTGGTCGTGGAGAAGGCGGCGATCGTGGCGATCGAGTTCTGGCCAGACCCATCGGTACCGCGGGACATGATCGGGCAGCTGCCCGCCTCAGCCGATCGCGCGCGCCGACGTAGCGAAGGTCGCGCCACCGGACCTCGCCAGGACGATCACCCTGTCCTGGTAAACGCCCGCACGCAGCTCACCGAGTACTTCGCCGGGGAGCGCACTCGGTTCGACCTTCCGCTGGCACCGGTGGGTAGCGACTTTCAGCAGCGCGTATGGAGCCTGCTGCTGGAGATCAGCTACGGCGAGGTCGCCACCTACGGCGAACTCGCGGGCAGGCTCGGCAAGGGACCTGGTGCGGCCCGCGCGGTCGGCCTGGCGAACGGCTCGAATCCCATCCCGATCGTCATCCCCTGCCATCGCGTGGTGGGGGCCGACCGCTCACTCACCGGCTACGCGGGCGGGATCAACCGCAAACGAGCGCTGCTGGACCTGGAGGCCTCGGACCACACCCTGTTCTGAGGCACCGCCCACCCGGTGAGCGCTACGCCCGAGCCTGGCACCCTCGATGCCTATGCTCGGCGGCATGACCGAAGACGTCGCCGTGAACCGCGACCTGGACGGGCCCGCGATTCCCCAATCGTTGGATCCGCGGACGCTCGCCCACCCTGCCACCGTGCAGGTGCTGGCCAGCTCGATCGCCTTCGGAGCGATAGCGCTGTGGCCGGAGCCCACAGAGCGAGGCGCCCTGGCCACCCTCGTGGCGATCGCGGCGATCGCCATCGGCGGCGTCCAGCTCGTGTCGATCTGGCACCACTGGCGCGAGCACCGCTTCGAGTTCTTCCTGTCGGTGCTGTTCATCGTCGTGGGTGCCGCGGTCCTCAGCGGCAACACTCTGCTGGGCCGTCAACTCGGCAGTGAGGAGCCGCTGGCCCGAATCGTCGCCGGGTTGCTCATCATCGACGCAATCCGCCGCTGGTGGGTGCACGACCCGGACACGCCACGCGCCACGATCCTGCCCGCGATCAGCATCGCGTCCGGGATCCTCATCGTGATGTTCCCGCGCGAGATGCTCGGCCTGCTCGCCGCGCTCTTCTCGATCCTCGCCGCGGGCGCCACGCTCATCGTCATCGCCGAACTCAACACCCTCAGCCCGCTGGACCGGGTGGACCGCGAGCCCCGGTCCCTGGTGGCCCAGTGGTTCGACCAGCGGCCGATGAGCAACGAGGAACGACAGACCTTGCACGCCAAGATCTTCTACGAGGGCGCGACGGGGTGGGCGAGTACCGCGCGCTTCTTCGCGCTGATGGGATTCGCCGCCGCGATCGCCGCCCTGGGGGTGATCGGCGACTCCACCGCCGTGGTCATCGGTGCCATGCTGATCGCGCCGCTGATGACCCCGCTGATGGGCATCGCACTGTCCCTGTCGATGGGGTGGCCGCACCGCTTGGCCCGCTCGGCCCTGATCGCCGGCACCGGGGCCGGATGGGCGATCGTCGTGGGGCTGTTCGTCGGCCTGCTGATGGGCAACTATCTCGACATCTCCACCAACAGCCAGATCCAGTCGCGGATCGCCCCGACCGTGGTGGATCTGCTCATCGCCATCGCCGCCGGTGCGGCCGGGGCGTACGGCTTGTCCAGGTCCAGCGTCGCCGACGCGCTCCCCGGAGTGGCCGTGGCCATCGCCCTGGTACCGCCGCTGACCGTGGTGGGCATCTGCTATTCCCAGGGCGCGTGGTCCCAGGGCAATGGCGCGCTGTTGCTGTTCCTCACCAACGCGGTGTCGATCATGGTGGTCGGCTCGCTAATGTTCGTGCTCACCGGGCAGTCATCGGTACATGAACTGACGGCGGGGCAGCAACGCATCCGCACCGCGGTGGCCGCCATCGCGGTGATGGCCGCGATCGTCGTCGCCGGGATCTTCCTCAACGGCCGGCAACTGGTGACCAAGGCGATCACCGAGGGGTCCATCCGGTCGGCGGTCACCACGTGGGCGAGCGAGGCCAACGATTACGAGGTGATGAGCCTGTCGATCACCTCCTCGCAGGTCGAGGTGACCATCATCGGCCCGGCGGGCAGCACCCCACCCTCGTCGCAGGAGTTGGCTCAGGCTCTGCAACAACGGGTCTCGCGCACCACCAACGTCGTGGTGCATGTCGTGGAGGCCAACCGGCAGACGAGCATCGCGATCCCGGACAGTTCTTCCTGACCTGGGCTTGACTCTTCCTGACCTGGGCTGGACTACCCGCGGGGTTCGAGGATCACCACCGGGATCACGCGGCTGGTGGACTTCTCGTAGCCGGCGAAGCCCGGGTAGTCCTGCTTCTGCTTCTGCCAGATCGGGGTGCGCTCATCGTCCGAGGCCACCCGCGCCTGGAAGTGCTTGGTGTCGGAGCCGAGTTCGGCCGTCACCTGTGGGTTGGCCACCACATTGTGGTACCAGGCGGGGTTGGTGTCCGCCCCGGCCTTGGACGCGAAGACGGCCACCCGTCCCTCGCCCAGGTCCTGATACATCATCGGGTTGATCCGCGACTGTCCCGAGCGGGCACCGGTGGTGTGCAGGAGCAGCAGCGGCGCCCCCGCGAACTGCCCACCGACCGCACCCCCGTTGGCCCGGAACTCCTCGATGATCTGGCTGTTCCAGTCGTTGACGCCACTGGCTGATGACACTGTCGATCTCCCTCGGCTGATGCTGATGCTGATGCATGCTCATGGACGATTCACCCGCTGTCAACAAAGCAGAAAACAGGCTGTGGGGCCGGGAGCTGGGACTGAGCTCCAGTGGCGGCTGCCTCAGCCTGGTTTAGGTTCGGTGAACCTGTCTTGTGTTCGGTGAACCTGTCTTGTGTTCGGTGAATCTGGAGTACGCCGGCCGAACGCGAAAAAGGAGTTCCCGCCCGGCCCGGACATGCCCGACAATCAGCGGATGCCCACGTGGACATCTCTGACACCCGACTCGGTCGAGCAGTGGGCCGAACTCGTCAAGGTTCTGGCCCACCACGACGACACCGGGGAGTTCTTCGAGGCCGAGGATCTCGCCGAGGAACTCACCGAGCACGGGGTCGACCCCGCGCTCGACTCCTGGGCCGTCTGGGACGGCGAGAATCTCATCGGCTATGGCCAGTTGTGGGTGTCAGACGGTTTGGATCCGGACGGACTGGCTGTGGCAGAGCTCAACGGTGGGGTGCACCCACGGTGGCGGGGGCGTGGGGTCGGTACCGAACTGCTCGCCCGGATGCAGACCCGAGCGCTCACGCTGGCCCGTCAGCGTCACCCGGGGGCAGTCGTGCAATTGCGCACGGAGGGCCGCGACGAGGGCAGCGATGCCCGCCCGCTGCTCGGCGACCTGGGGTACCGGCCCATGCGCTACTTCACGGACATGACCTGTCAGCTCGGCGACCGGCCACCCCGCGCCTCCAGCCCGGCGACCCACAGCCGGGGGGTGACCGTACGCCCCTTCATCCCCGATCTGACCGAGGCGTCCCGCACCGCTCACAACGACGCCTTCGCCACCCACTGGGGGTCCGTCCCCGCATCCCCGCAACGCTGGGCCGACGTGGTCGGCTCGCGTGGCTTCCGGCCGGCTGACTCGCGCCTGGCGGTGGACGGGGAGCAGGTACTGGCCTACGCGCTCACCGGCGAGTGGAGCCCGCGGGAGTTGCACGTCATGGTGCTGGGAACGCGGCAGTCCGCCCGCGGCCGGGGCCTGGCCCGGCTCGTTCTGGACGAGGTGGTCGCGGCCGCGGCCGACTCAGGCCGGTACGACCTCATCGAGCTGGAGGTTGACTCGCAGAACCCCACCGGAGCCGGGGCCTTGTACACCTCGGTCGGCTTCGTCCCGGTCCGCACCAGCGCCACGATGGTCCGGACGATCGCCGGCGAGTAGCGGCCCGCGAAACATCCTGTTCACACGGGGCGGCCTATGCTGCGCCCCATGCACCTGACTCCCGCAGACACCGAGAAGCTGCTGCTCTCGGTCGCCGGCATGGTGGCCCGCGATCGGCTCAGCCGGGGTGTGGCACTCAACTACCCCGAGGCCGTCGCGCTGCTGTCCACGTGGGTGATCGAACGGGCGCGCGAGGGCGCCGGGGTCCAGGAGTTGATGTCATCCGGGCGTGAGGTGCTCTCCCGCGAGGACGTGATGGAGGGGGTGGCAGAGCTCGTCACGCAGGTACAGGTGGAGGCGACCTTCCCGGACGGCCGCAAGCTGGTCACCCTGCATCATCCGATCGCAGCCACCGAGCCGGCGCATCGCCGGATCGCCCCGGGGACCATCACCCTCAACGAGCGCCCGGACGGCGAGAGGATCGATCTGGTGATCGTGAACACCGGAGACCGCCCGGTGCAGATCGGTTCACATCTGCATCTACCTGACGCCAACCGGGCGCTGGAGTTCGACCGGGTGGCGGCCGAGGGATTCCGGCTCGACATCCCCTCGGGAACCTCGGTCCGGTTCGAACCCGGCGTCTCCCGCAGCGTGTCGGCGGTCAGCCTGCAGGGTCGCCGGCATGTGGCCGGCCTGCAGATCCGGGCCGGCGGGGCGACGGGCTGAGCCATGGTGGAGATCTCACGGGAGTCCTACGCCGACCTGTACGGGCCCACCACCGGCGACCAAGTGCGTCTCGGCGACACGGATCTGTGGATCGAGGTGGAGCAGGACCTCACCCGCGGCGGCGAGGAGGCCGTCTTCGGTGGCGGCAAGTCCATCCGGGAGTCGATGGCCCAGGGGCTGGCCACGTCCGGCCAGGGTGCGCTGGACACCGTCATCACCAATGTCGTCGTGCTCGACCATTGGGGCATCGTGCGAGCCGATGTCGGTATCCGGGACGGCCGGATCGTGGCGCTCGGCCGCGCCGGGAATCCCGATATCGCCGATGGCGTGCACCCGCAGTTGGAGATCGGGCCGGGCACCGACGTGATCGGCGGCGAGGGGCGGATCCTCACCGCGGGCGGCGTCGACATGCACGTGCACTTCTTGTCTACCTCACAGGTATACGAGGCACTGGCCACTGGTCTGACCACCCTGGGCGGCGGTGGCACCGGGCCGAGCGAGGGCTCCAAGGCGACCACGGTCACCCCGGGCGCCTGGCATCTGCAGACCGTGCACCGGGGGCTGGACCATCTGCCGGTGAACCTGCTGCTCATGGGTAAGGGCAACACGGTGAGCCGAGCTGGCTTGCGAGAGCAGGCGATTGCCGGGGCCGGCGGGTACAAGGTGCATGAGGACTGGGGCTCCACCCCAGCGGCGATCGACGCAGCCCTCACCGCGGCGGACGAGTACGGACTGCAGGTGGCCCTGCATTCGGATTCGCTGAATGAGGCCGGCTACGTGGGGTCGACCATCGCCGCCATCGATGGCCGCTGCATCCACGCTTTCCACACCGAGGGCGCCGGCGGTGGGCACGCACCCGACATCATCACCATCGCCGCGCTGGCCAACGTGCTGCCCGGATCGACGAACCCCACGCTCCCGCACACCGTGAACACCGTCGCCGAGCACCTGGACATGCTCATGGTGTGCCACCATCTGAACCCTGCCGTCCCCGAGGACCTGGCCTTCGCCGAATCGCGGATCCGGGCCACCACCATCGCCGCCGAGGACATCCTGCACGACCTGGGCGCGCTGTCGATCACCTCCTCGGACGCCCAGGCGATGGGACGCATCGGCGAGGTGATCACCCGGACCTGGCAGGTGGCGCACGCGATGAAGCACCGGCTCGGCCCGCTCACCGGGCCCGCTGACAACCTGCGCGCCACACGGTATGTCGCCAAGTACACGATCAATCCGGCTGTGGCACACGGGATCGACCGGGAGGTCGGCTCGGTCGAGGCAGGGAAGTTGGCCGACCTGGTGCTGTGGGATCCACGATTCTTCGGGGTTCGTCCGGAGGTGGTGATCAAGGGTGGGGCGATCGTGGCCGGCGCACTCGGCGATCCGAACGCGTCCATCCCGACCCCACAACCGGTACTCATGCGGCCCGGGCTGGTCGGGTCGGGCGGGCACGGAGCGGACCTGTCGCTGTCCTTCGTCTCCCCGCTGGCACTGGACGCGGGCCTGCCGGACCGGCTGGGCCTGCGCCGTGGGCTGGTCGCGGTCCAGCCCACCCGGGAGATCAGCAAGGACGACATGCGTAACAACACCGCGCGACCGACGATCGAGGTGGATCCGGAGACCTTCGCGATCCGCATCGACGGCGAACTCGTCGAGCCTGCACCGGCCGCCGAACTCCCCCTGGCCCAACGCTATTCGTTGTTCTGAGGTGTCGATGCCAGACCAGCGCCGACTAGGGCCGGCGATGCTGCCGCTGATGCTCGCCGACGGCCGGTTACCGGTGGGCGGTCACACCGCGTCCGGCGCCCTGGAGCCTGCGCTGATGGGCGGCCTGGAACCGCGGGACGTGCCGGGCTTCATCGACACCCGGCTGCGCACGGCAGTGCGGGTGGAGGCCGGTACTGCCGTGGTCGCACGGCACCTGGTGCAGCACGGGTCGCCACTGCACCCGCTGCAGGTGGCCTGGGCGGCCCGCACCCCCAGCCAGCACGTGCGCACGGCCGCGCAGACCCTGGGCCGCGGCTACCTGCGATTGCTGCGGCGCCTCGACGGCGACGCCGCCCGCCGCGCCCTCGACGCGGTGGACGCCCTGGGTGAACCTCCGGCCAGGCCGGTGGCGATGGGCGCGGTGGGTTACGCCCTGGGCCTGTCGCCCCAGGCGGTGGCCACCTGGGTCTGCTACGACGAGGTCGCCGCCATCTGCTCGGCCGCGCTCAAGCTGATCCCCCTCGACCCGCTCGACGGGGTCGCCTGGACGGTGGCGGCGGAGCCGGTGGTCTCGGCGATGAGCACCGAGCTTGCTGCGCTTCGCCGACCGGACGAGGTCCCGGCCACCACGGCGGCACGGGTGGAGCAGTGGCAGCACGAGCACGCCGGCACCGGTAGCCGCCTGTTCGTCAGTTGAATGTCTGGTCGTCAGTTGAGTGCCCGGTCGTCAGTTGAGTGCCTTTGGCCAGTTGAGCAAGTCCGTCATGTGAGCCTGTTCGTTAATTGAGGAGCCACCCCGTGAGCAGTTCCCCCAGCACCACCGGCCCAGGGCATCGCGCGCGCCCGTTGCGGCTCGGCGTGGCCGGCCCGGTCGGGACCGGGAAGTCGTCCATCATCGGCCTGTTGTGCCGGGAACTGGCCGACAGCCTGTCCCTGGCAGTGGTCACCAACGACATCTACACCGACGAGGACGCCCAGTTGCTGAGATCGGCAGGGGTGCTGGACCCGCACCGGATCCGCGCGGTGCAGACCGGCGCCTGCCCGCACACCGCGATCCGGGACGACATCACCGCCAACCTGCTGGCCGTGGAGGATCTGGAGCGCGACTTCGCGCCGCTGGATCTGGTGCTGGTGGAGTCCGGCGGAGACAATCTCACCGCCACCTTCTCCCCCGCCCTCGTCGACGCCCAACTGTTCGTCCTGGACGTGGCCGGCGGCGGTGACGTGGTGCGCAAGGGCGGGCCGGGCATCGCCCGGGCGGATCTGCTCGTGGTGAACAAGACCGATCTCGGGCCACACGTCGGGGTGGACGTGGCCCTGATGGCAGAGCAGGGCCGGCGAGCCCGCCAGGGCCGGCCGGTGGTCGCGCTCTCCCGCAGCGACTCGGCGTCGGTGGCCGAACTGTGTTCCTGGGTGGTCGATCTCGTCGCCTCCTACCGAGCAGGCAGGCACGTCCCGATCGACCCCGGCCCGATGGCCAGGCACAGCCATCCACACTCGCATGCCGATGGATGAGGCACTCGTCGAGGTGGTGAGCCGAGGCGGCCGCGCCGATGTGGTTCTTCGGACCGGGATGCTGAGCCCGCGGCTGCTCGGCGTGCGGGGGCGCCGGGCCCGAGTAGCACTGGTGGCCGCTACAGCGTCACTGCTTGGCGGGGACCACTGCCGGTTCCGGGTGCGGGTGGGTGCCGGCTGCAGGCTGGACCTCACCGACGTTGCCGGGACCGTCGCCTACGACGGCCGGGGTGCACGGGCTCGGTGGTCGGTGGCCGTCGAGGCGGGGCCGGACGCTGTCCTCACCTGGGCCGGTGAACCGTTCGTCATCGCCGCCGGAGCGGACGTACATCGATGCGGCGTCGTGGAACTCGCGGCCGGTGCCCGGGTGCTGCTGCGCGAGCAACTCGTCCTCGGTCGGCACGCGGAGCCCCCGGGGAGACTGGTGGCCCGCACCGAGGCGACCGTGGCCGGGGAGCCCCTGCTGGTGGAGGAGATTGCCGAGCCGTTGCCGGGTGGTGCCGGCCGCCCTGACGGGCTCTCGGGCACCCCGCGAGTGCTGGACTCGGTGCTGGCTCTCGGCTGGCGGCCTCCGGCGGACCCACACGCCTTCGTCCTGGCAGGACCCGGAGCGGTCCGTCGGATCCTGGCGCAACAGGCACACGCGGCCGACCTCACCGCCGCGTGGCTGAGGTGGATGGCCTCCTTGGACGCAGCACCGAGTGGCCCCGCGCCCATGTGACGTCGCGTGCGGGGGCTGGGCCACGCAAGCAAGCGGCTGGGGCGTGGTTCGTCTGCACCAGGGGTTCGTCGCACCACGAACGGCTCAGGAGACGAGAGCCGGTCGGCAGCGATGGGAGGCGCTGGCCCGGTTGGCGACGTGAGGCTCACCACGCCCCCCGCGGCACTGGTTACACCGGCGAAACATTCCGGGCCCCAAGGCGAAACATGCCACTTCTAGGTTTCCGGCGTACCCGGCGAGCCGTTCAGGTCGTCGCTCGTTCTCCGGAAGGAACCCACGTGACCGAAGCCGCACAGGCGGCCCCGACGGAGACCACCTCCGTCCTGCGGGCCAACAAGGAGACCCTGGAGGATTACACCCTGCGCTTCGCGCCCCGGCATTACCGACGCTGGTCTCCGGCGGTGGTGGCGACCTCGGCGCTCGGCGGGATCGCCTACCTGGCCGACTTCGCGATCGGTGCGAACATCGGGCTGGCGCATGGCACCACGAACGCGCTGCTGGGCATCTTCATTGCCGCCGTGGTCATCTTCGTGACCGGGGTTCCGCTGGCGTACTACGCGGCCCGCTTCAATCTCGATCTCGACCTGATCACCCGCGGATCGGGCTTCGGCTATTACGGGTCGGTCCTGACGAACGTCATCTTCGCCACCTTCACGTTCATCTTCTTCGCGCTCGAAGGTTCGATCATGGCGCAGGGACTCCTGCTCGGGCTGGGAATCCCCCTGTGGCTGGGCTATCTGGTGTCCAGCGTCATGGTGATTCCCCTGGTCGCCTATGGGATGAAGGCGCTGTCGAAGCTGCAGGTGTGGACCACGCCGTTCTGGTTGCTGCTGATGGGTGCCCCACTGCTGTATCTGATTCTCGCTCACCCCGAGTCGGTGGGGAACTTCCTTGCCTTCCAGGGCGAGTCCACCGGCACCTCCTTCGCCTCGGCGATGCTCGCGGCCGGGGTCTGCCTGTCGCTCATCGCGCAGATCGCCGAGCAGATCGACTATCTGCGGTTCATGCCGCCTCGCACCCCGCAGAACTCGCGCCGCTGGTGGGCGGCGACGATGATCGCCGGCCCGGGCTGGGTGGTCTTCGGCGCGCTGAAGCAGGTGATCGGGCTGTTCCTGGCGGTGTACCTCATCGGCAACGTGGTGGACGGCGCCGGCGTGGCGAACGAGCCGGTGCACCAGTTCCTCACCGTGTACAGCGAGATGATGCCGATGTGGCTGGCCGTGGCTCTGTCGGTGGTGCTGGTGGTGTTGAGCCAGATCAAGATCAACGTCACCAACGCCTACTCCGGCTCCCTTGCGTGGACCAACTCGTTCACCCGGGTCACCAAGCACTACCCGGGACGGCTGAAGTTCGTCTTCTTCAACGTGGGCGTGGCGCTGCTGCTCATGGAACTCAACATGTTCGACTTCCTCAACTCGATCCTGGGCTTCTACGCCAACATGGGAATCGCCTGGATCGTGGCCGTGGCCAGCGACATCGCCATCAACAAGTACCTGTTGAAGATCTCCCCGATGCGCCCGGAGTTCCGCCGCGGCATGCTCTACGACATCAACCCAGTCGGCTTCGTGTCGGTACTTGCGGCCGGCGGCCTGTCGATCGCGGTCTTCTTCGGCGCCTTCGGCCCTGCGGTGCAGCCCTTCTCACCGATCGTCGCGGTGGTGCTGGCAGCCGTGTTGCCGCCCGTGCTGGCGGTGGCCACCAAGGGCCGCTACTACCTGCGTCGCACCGACGACGGCATCGACCTGCTGCCCTTCGACGAGTTCGGCAACCCGTCGGCGGCGGAGATCGACTGCCAGGTGTGCGCGGAGACGTTCGAGCGTCCGGACGCCACCGCGTCCGGCACGGGTGATGGCTTCGTGTGCTCGCTGTGCCTGAGCACCGACCGCACCGGTGAGCACGTGCTGCCGAAGGAGTAGCCCCTCGATCGGTTCGCGGGTGTCCACGGTTCGTTGGTCGTGGACACCCGTTGCCGTCGGTGCACGATGGCGCCGTGTGGGCGATGGCGCCGTCCGGGCGATGGCAGGGTCAGAGCGCGTCGAACAGCTCCAGTGCCCGGGACACAACGAGGTCGGTGGCCGCCTCGTCGTACGTGGGTAACGAGGCAGCCGAACTCCATGCGGCACTGCGCGACGGCTCAGCGCGGGCGGGTGATCCGTCGGGCGAGCAGAGCGACAGCCACGCCCACCCAGACGACGCTGATCGCCGCGAAGAGTCCGGCGGTGTAGTCCCGCGGCAGGAACGAGGGGTTCACCGGGTCCGCCCCGAGCCGAAGCACCATCGGCCAGGCGACCGCCAGGAGCGAGCCGGTGACGATGAGCCCGATGAGCACGGGACGTCGAGCCCGCTGGGGCACCAGCCGGCGCACGGTGACTCCGGTCAGCGCAGCCAGGGGCGCGATGACCCCGTCATGCAGGACGATGCCGACGGCGACGAAGATGGCCAACCCGATGAGCGAGCGAGTGGACAGCGCCGTGACGAGCCAGTAGGCCCCATAGGCGACTGCGGCGACGCCGATGACGTACAGGGTTCGCTGCACCCAGGTCATGACGCGCCTCGAGGAAGCACCGTCACCGTGGACACCCATTTTGTTTGCAGGACTCCAGGACGGTTGGGTGCGATAAGCCGGGCCGGATATCCATGCTGGAGGTGCAGCGGCTCGTCGCCCAATTGGAGAGCGAGCAGGGTGCGGGGGTCCGCGGCGAACCGGGACGGCAGGCTGCTGGCCCGGTACCGGCCCCGGCGTTGCAACGACTCCACCCGCACGAAGGACCTGTCGTTGTCGTCTGCCGGGTCAAAACCAGCCAGCAGCAGCAGGTCTCGCATCCGGACGCCAGTCCAGTGTCCGGTGGCACTCCACCCTTCCACGCAGGCGATCGGCAGCTCGACACTGTGCTGGGGCAGTGCCCGTAGGTCGGCCAGGCTGAGGCTCACCTGCCCGGGCCCGACGACCAGCAACGCATAGTCCGCGGCGTTGGCCGACTCCAGCACCCGCGCGGATTCGGCGGTCTTGTTGACCGGAAGCCCTTGGGGGCCGACCCGCGGGTCGCGGGGCGCGAGTACCGCCAGCCCCGAGAGGATGGGGACGGACTGCCCGATGGTGGTGACGGTGACGGCACCGGTTGCCAGGGCCACCCCGCCCAGGAAGCCGCGCCGGTCCAGGCCGGGGGCCCGGCCACCCTCCGGCCCGAGAGCCGCGGGTGATGCGCCGTCCAGGTCAGACCGGTCCTGACCGTCCGCACCTTCGTCATCCCCGCCCCGGCGCGGGGCCGCCGCCGACCCGGCATCGGTGGACTGACTCGCAGAGGGCACGGACTGCGGGCCCGGCCGATGCTCGGCTGAGCCGCCGGCCAGCGCCCTTCGTACCACGGGAAGTTTGGTCCCCACGTGGATCGCGATGGCGCCACTGGCGACCCAGGCGGTGCCGTAGTGGGCGTCCGGGAAGAAGAATGGCATCACCGAGTACCAGTGAGCGATGTCGAGTAGCCCGGTGAGCAACTGGAAGATCGCCGACCCGACGAGGACGGCAAGCGAGAGTCGGCCCAGCGCGTCCGCGACGTCCACGGCAGGAGGCCAACGGAAGAGTTTGGGATACACGGACCATAATTTCGCCAGCAAGAGCGGGATGCTGGCCAGGCCACTGGCCACGTGCACACCTTGGGTGAGGCGGTATCCCCACGCCGGGCCGGTGGGCCAGGCCAGCCAGCCGGTGCCGTCGTCGATCGGCTCCTGCAGTTGGTGGGAGATGAGGCCGGTGACCAGGCAGATCGAGAAGGTCACCGCCAGCGCGATCCCGAGCAGGCTGGTCACCCGCTCGCTGCGGGAGTGGCTGCGAAAGGCGTTCTCGGCGAAGGGGCCGTGACGAAAGGCCGTGGGGGGTTCCGGGAGGCGCAGTCGCAGTGGTGATCTCATCGCACCGGGTCCGGCTGGGGCTGCAGACTGGCGAACCAGCGCTTGCTGCTGGCCCGCGTCAGGTGGGTTGTCATCCCGGTCAGGGCCGCCACCTCCGCCAGGTCGGTGACACTGAGCACCGCCCAGGGAAACCATTCGCTGTGGCTGCGGCGGCATTCCCATCGGGCGGCGCCCCGCCAGGTGTCTTGTCGGGGCCCGGCCAGTTCCACCAGCACCTGCCCCCCGCGCCCGAGCAGGCTCGCGCACCGTCGCAGCAGGTGTACCGGGTCTCCCCCGATACCCACGTTCCCGTCAGCCAAGAGCACCGTGTTCCACCGTCCTTCACCGGGCAGGGTGGAGAACACGTCCCGACGCAGGGCGAGCGCCCCGCGTCCGCGGGTGTGGCGCAGGGATTCGTCGCTGATGTCGATGCCGAGTGCGGGGATGCCTCGGCGGGTGAGCGCGGCCACCAGCCGTCCCGGGCCGCAGCCGACGTCCAGGGTCGGCCCGCTGCACCGGCTCAGCATGGTCTCGTCGCCGGAGATCGCGGTCCGGCACCAGGCCCGGTAGGGCGCCTTGCGCCGGGTGCCGTCCGAGGAGACCAGCCAGAGCGACTCCTGCCGCAGGCGGTGCCGACGCCGCACCGAGGCCAGAGCGAGATCGAATCCGTCGGTGGATGCGTTCACGCCAGTGCCTCACGGACCGCGTGAGCGAACCTGGACGCGGGCGCCTGTGCAGCCACCAGGATGGCGTCGTCGATGGTGTCCACGTCGGTGAGGGTCATCAGAGCGGCCACCTCCACCTCGCGGGCGGCGAACGCCTGACGGGTGAGGTCGGCGGTATCCGGGCGTGACATCGGCACCCCCCTGAGTACCTCGGCGGTTCTGGAGTCCCGCAGCCCGATCAGCCACCATCCCCCGTCGTCGGCGTCGGCGAGCACCACCGGTTTCCGGGTGAGCACTTCGAGTGCGGCGAACAAGTGCGCGGGCCGCAACTGTGGGGTGTCCATGCCCACCAGGAGCACCGGCCCGCCGTCTGGATCATGGACGTCGGTGAGCACGTTCGCCAACCGGTCCCCGAGCCCTTGGCCGCGCTGCGGCACGAGGGTGAAGTCGCAGCGCTTCCACGGCTCGGCCTCGGCGCACTCCCCGGCCAGGGCGAGTATCCGCCGCACCCCGGCGGTGGCCGAGACCGCGTCGAGGGTGTCCAGCAATGCGGCCTCGGCGAGTGTGGCCGCCGACTCGGGGGCCAAAGGCGGGCACAGGCGGGTCTTGACCTTCCCTGGTGCGGGGACCTTGGACATCACCACCACCGTGGGCTGCGGATGCGCCGGCCCGGCGGCGCGCGCGGCCACCCCGCCGAGGTCATGCAGCGCGCGAAGACTTCCCCGCACCGAGCCGGTCACCTTCGATGTGGAACCCGCTGCGCGAGAACCATAGTCGACATCCACCTCGCGCACCCGCCAGGTGGCGCGGCCCGCCCGCATCAGCTCTTCCAAGGGGTAGCCGAAACGTCGATCCTGCACACCGAGCGCCAGGAGTGATTCACGGCGGGCGGCCCGCATCGGCCCCAGATCGTGCAGGTGCACTCCGGCACCGCGTCGGACCCGGCGGGTCAGCACGGCGTTCACCGTCCGGGCGGTGAGCGGATGGTTCCGCCAGTTCACCGGCCTTCGCCGACCCACCACGAGGTCGGCCTCGAAAGCCTCCACCGGTGCGGCCACCCGGTCGAGTTGGCGGGGGTCGAGCGTGCCGTCGGCGTCCATCACCGCCAGCACGTCGGCGTCCGATGCCTGCAAGCCGGCGTGCACGGCGGCACCGTATCCCCGCCTTGGGACCTCGACCACCTGAACTCCGCGCCGCCGGGCGATGTCCGCCGAGCCGTCCCGGGAGCCGTTGTCACACAGGATCGGGCGCCAGCGGGTGGGCATCGCGTCGAAGAGCGCCGGAAGCGCCAGGGCCTCGTCCAGACAGGGCAGAACGACATCGGGCATGGCGTCGACAGTACGGACGGTGTCCGCGAAGCGGAAGCGTTCGCACTCTTACCGAACAATGACGGCCGCCGGCCGGGCCGGTCAGTTCACCTCGTGGGTCCGGACCGGGAACGCCTTGTGTGACACCGGAAAATGTCAACGTCGCGTCCAGCTCTGAGGAGCGTAGGCCTGGATCGGGCTTACCGAAGTGTGACGACAGGCCGCTGGCTGGTGCTTTCGGTGGGCAAGCTCGCGCGGACTCTCCTAGCGTGTGGGCATGCAGTCCCCTGCCGACGCCGCGCGCGCCCGGCGCCGGCCCTCGGCCCGGCCCGGCTATGCCGGCGACATCGCCGGGATCGTGGCCGTCGCCGTGGTGGCGATCGTGGCGATCGGCACCGGGCTGGTCGGGCGCAGACTCGTCGAGGACGGGGTTCGGCTGCATCTGGCGGACGGTTTGCTCCTGCGGGGTCCCTTCGAGCCGGCGGTGAGCGTCTGGGTGGTGGCCCCGGTCGCCGTTGCCCTCGTGGTGCTGGCTGCGCGGCGGTGGTGGCGGCAGGGGCCGTGGGCGTGGGTGCTGGCGACCGGTTGGCTGGGTTCGCTGGGTTGGGCGGTGACGCTGGCCGGGGTGCGAGACGGCTTGTCGTGGCAGGTGCTGGCCCGTCCCCTGACGTCGCGGCACGAGTACCTCTATGACGTTCCCCGGGTCAACGGCCTGGGTGAGCTGCTGTCGACCTACGTCCAGCATGTCTCGGCCCAGGATGCGGATCCCTGGACCACGCACGTGGGCGGCCACCCACCGGGTGCGCTGGCGTTCTTCGCCGGGCTGGAGGCGATCGGCTTGGGGGGCCCGGTGTGGGCGGGCCTGGCGTGCATCGTGGCGGGGTCGGCGGCGGTGCCGGCGGTGCTCATCGCGGTCCGCGCGTGCGGCGATCAGGAGGCGGCCCGTCGGGTGGCTCCCTTTCTCGTGCTCGCCCCCTGGGCGATGTGGGTGGCGACCTCGGCGGATGCGCTGTGGACCGGGACGCTGGCGTGGGCGTTCGCCGCGCTCACCGGCGCGGGCCGTTCGCGGGTGCTGGCGGTGACGGCTGGGTTGCTGGCAGGGCTGGCGGCCTTCGGCTCGTACGGGGTGGCCCCGCTGGGTCTGCTCGGGCTGGCGATCGTCGCTCATCAGGGCACCTGGCGCCGGATCGGTTGGGTGGCCAGCGGGGCGTTGGCGCCGCTGCTTGCGGCCGGCGCCGCAGGGTTCTGGTGGTGGCAGGGCCTGCACGCGACCGCATTGCGAGTGGCCGATGGGCCGTCCTGGCATAACCGGCCCTATGCCTACTTCGTGGTGGCCGGGCTGGTGGTGGCAGCGTTCGCGGTCGGGCCCGCCGTGGTCGCCGCGCTCCCGGGGGTGCTGCGCCGACCGGAGACGCGGGTGCTGGTGCTGCCGGTGCTGGTGGCGATCGTCATCGTGGACGTCACGGGCATGACCAAGGGCGAGGTGGAGCGGATCTGGTTGCCCTTCTACCCGTGGTTGACGGTGGCGGTGGCCGCGTTGGCGCCGCGCCGCACCGGCTGGTGGCTGGCCGCAACAGCGGCGTGGGCATTACTCATGCAGATCTGCGTCATGACGGAGTGGTGAGGATGGCACGAATTCTCGTGGTGGACGACGATCCGACGGTGCTGGACGTGCTGCGGCGCTACCTGGATCAGGCCGGGTACCAGGTGGTGACCGCCGTCGACGGGCTGCAGGCTCTGCAGGTCTTTCGTTCGGGTGGAGTGGACCTGGCCGTCCTGGATCTCATGCTGCCGGGGCTGGACGGCCTGGAGGTGGCGCGCCTGGTTCGCCGCGAGTCCGACGTGCCGGTGGTGATGCTGACGGCCCGCGGCGAGGAGTCGGACCGGGTGCTGGGCTTGGAGATCGGCGCGGACGACTACGTGGTCAAGCCGTTCAGCCCGCGGGAACTCGTCTTGCGGATCGGGTCGATCCTGCGTCGGGTGGCTCCCGCTGAGGCCGCCCCGGCCGCGCAGGTCGTCGACGGCGACCTGGTTCTGGACCCGGTGGCCCGAGCGGCCCGGCTCGCCGGAGCCGACCTCGCACTGACCGGGCGCGAGTTCGATCTGCTGGCCCACTTCTTGTCTCATCCACAAGCAGCGTTCACCCGGGAGGCGTTGTTGGAGCGGGTGTGGGGCTGGTCCTTCGGCGACAGTTCCACCGTGACCGTGCATGTGCGGCGGTTGCGGGAGAAGGTTGAGGCCGATCCCAGCGCACCACAGCGGATCGTCACCGTGTGGGGCGTCGGGTACCGGTACGAGCCGGTGGCCGCTTCCAGCTCCGAACCCGGGCGTCCTTCCGGTACGCACTCCGCGCCAGGTTCTGCGGGAGGGCTACGGTGATCCCGTTATCCGATCTGCTGGTCATTGCCGGCTACGCACTGCTGGTTTCGGCGCCTGTGGGAGTGGCGGCGTGGGCGCTGCTACGGCACCTGCGCAACCACCGGGTGACGATGAGCGTGGCTGTGCTGCTGGTGGCCGTGGTGCTCTCGATCGTGCTCGGTGTGGTCACGGTGAGCATGCAGATGTTCCTGTCCCCGCACGATCTGAAGGTGACGCTGGTGGTGGTGGCGGTTGCTGCGGCGGTGAGTGCGGTGACGGCCTGGTGGCTGAGTCGCGGGCTGCGCCGGGACGCCATCTGGGCCGACGAACTGCGCGAGCAGGAGCGGTTGATGGAGCACAGTCGCCGCGAGTTGGTGGCCTGGGTGTCGCACGATCTGCGCACCCCGCTGGCGGGTATCAGGGCGATGAGCGAGGCGCTGGAGGACGGGGTGGTGAACGACCCTGCGACCACCGCCGAGTACCACCGTCGACTCCGGGAGGAAGCCGACCGGATGACGCTGCTGGTGGACGATCTCTTCGAACTCTCCCGGATTCAGGCAGGTGCCTTCCGGCTGCCTTCGGGCACAGTCGATCTGGCCGAGGTGTTGTCGGAGGCGATCGCCTCGGCGGCCCCGCTGGCGCGAGCGCGCGGAGTGAACCTCACCTCCCGGCCGCTGCCTGCCACCGCGGTGGTCGGCTCGGAGGCGGAGTTGGGACGGGTGGTGCGGAACCTGCTGGTGAACGCGATCCGGTTCACACCCTCGGACGGGGTGGTGGCCCTGGAGGCGGGCAGCGATTCGGACCGGGTGTGGTTCGCGGTCAGCGATGCCTGCGGTGGGATCCCACCCGAGGATCTGCCTCGCGTCTTCGACGTCGCCTTCCGCGGGTCCCCGGCCAGGAGCAAGGACGAGACCACCGGCGGCGGTTTGGGTCTGGCGATCGCGCGAGGCCTGGTGGAGGCGCATCGAGGTGAGATCAGCATCCGCAACGAAGGGCTCGGTTGTCGGGTGCTGGTGAGGATTCCGGCGGTGTGAACGACACCGCCGCGGAATCCGACCCGGGGCGGCCAGGCTGACCCACCGGGCGTTGGCGGCCCGACGACCGGCCAGGATCGACCCGCCCGGCACGGGAATGGCGCGCTACCGCTGTCTGGGCCCCTTGTCAGGCCCGCCGTTGCCGCGTCCACGTCTGTGGAACCACTTCCTCGCCTCTTCAGCCGCTTTGGATCTCGTGGTCTGCTCGGAGTCCGCCTCGCCCTGCTCGACGTTCCCCGGCTTCCACCCGGTCCCCGATGCCCCGCACACGCTCACGTTCGGCACGACCCGCCGGGTCCCGGCGAACACGCCGATGATCACGGTCGACGGCGCCCAGTACTCGGTTCCGCACCAGTTGATGGGTCAGAGCGTGTGGGTGCAGTACCGGGACACGAAGAACGGGCGGAACTGGTGGTCGTGCATGTCGGGGCGGCCGGTCCGGTCGAGGTCGCCCGCCACCTGGTCACCACCCCTGGTAACCCTCGGTTCGATGACGAGCATTTCCCGCCCGCTCCGGCCGGGCACTGCACCGGGCACCCAAACCCCGCACCACCGCCGAGAAGGAGTTCCTCGCCATCGGTGACGGTGCCCTCACCTGGCTGTGCGAGGCAGCCGCCGCCGGCACCAGCAGAATCCGGGTGAAGATGGCGACCGGGGTCGACCTCGCCGCCCTGCTCGGGGCCGACCACGTGGACTGGGCGCTCGGGCACGCCGCCGTCCACCACCGGTTCGCCGACGCCGATCTCGGGTCAATCCTGGCCTACCACAAGCAGTTACGGCCAGGCACCCCACGCGGCACCTGGGGTGCCGGCCCACAGTCCAGGACGTCCCTGCGGCCGGCCAGGTCCACCCCGATGGCGGCGTAGAAGGGCCTGTCGGCAGGCCTGGCCCTCTCGGACCTTGACGTGGATGGCATCGACGAACACGGCCACGTAGATGGGCTGCAGCGGCCGGCTCGACCACTCACTCATCTGTGCCACCACGCTGTCGGTAATCGTGGAGATCACGGACTTGGACACGCTCGCGTCGTACACCTCGCCCGGATTGGGCGCTGATCTCACCCGTGGTCAACCCTTTCGCATACAACGACAGGACAATGTCGTCGATACTGCCTAAATGGCGTTGCCGCTTAGCGACAATCCTCGGTTCGAACGTCCCCTCACGATCACGAGGGACCTCGATCTCCACCGGCCCGACCGCGTCCGAGATCACGGTCTTGGTTCGCATCCCGTTACGCGAGTTCCCGCCGTCACGGCCTTCGACCGCGTGCTTTGCGTATCCCAGGTGAGCGGTCATTTCCTCATCCAACGCCGTCTCGAGAACAGTCTTGGTGAAGAGTTTCAACAGGCCTGTCGGTCCGGTAATGTCCTCTCCTCGTTCATTGGCTGATTTCACCATCTCACGGATCGCGGCTCGTTCAGCGTCGCGCGGATTCACCTTCGGAGGAATGAGTGTTGAGTTCACGCTTGGAATCTTGTCGGTCATCACTGTGCCTTTCTGGTAGACACGCCGTCTACCGTCAGGCCAGTTACACCGTTGCTGGTACACACCCCCCACCACACGGTTCCCCACCCGGCTAGACGACGGCCTCACAGGGACCATAGGAACACCGGCGTCACCGAGCGACCGCACCACCATTCTCACCCCGGAACGGGCGGCCCGACAGGGCCACTTTGGCTAGATGGGCGGAACGCCCCTTGTCGAACTCATGTCTTATGCGTGGGGCTCAGTCGGCGCAGAACTGCGAAAACTACTCTTCTTAACCACAAGAAGAAATGAGAAAAGCAGATATATGATAACGAAGATTAGGGCCCTACTGACGGTTGTGTGGGTGGTTTTATTTGGTGTTGGTGACTGTTATTTGGGTGGGTAGGGGTGGGCATAGGCCGCTGCGGGTGAGCATGGCCATGGAGATGAGGGCGTGTGGGG
>JBKECN010000006.1:0-9661 GCA_047974565.1 Actinomycetales bacterium | reverse complement strand
GCTCCTCTTCGGCGAGGTGCTCGACCTCGGCGATCTCGGCGCGGGCGCGGTCTTCGGTGCGCACCTGCATGAGCACTTCGAGGGCGTCGTGCTGGCGGCCCTTGGAGATGAGCCAGCGGGGTGATTCGGGCATCCGGAGCATGCCGAGGAACAGGAAGACGGCCGGGATGGCGCAGACGGCGAGCATGTACCGCCACACGTCGTCGTGGTGGCCCCAGAGGCTGGCGATGATCGCATTGACGATGAAGGCCAGAGCCGCCCCGATGACGATGGCGAGTTCGTTGCGTCCGGACAGGGCGCCGCGTCGTTCGGTGGGGGCGAGTTCGGCCAGGTAGACCGGGACGGTGACCGAGGCGCCGCCGACGGCGAAGCCGAGGATGAACCGGGCTGGGAGCATGACCGCGAGGTTGGGCGCGAAGACGGCGCCGGCGGTGCCGACGAAGAAGATCACCGCCAGGAGGGTCAGGGTCTTCTTGCGGCCCAGCGCGTCGTTCATCCGGCCGCAGAGCAGGGAACCGACGGCGGCGCCGAGGAGAAGGGTGGAGGTGACCAGGCCCTCGGAGACCGCGGTGAGGCCGAGTTGTTCCTTCATGGGTTCAAGGGCGCCGTTGATGACGCCGGTGTCGTACCCGAAGAGCAGGCCACCCATCGTGGCGACGATGGCGATCTGGTCGAGCCGTCTGGTGTGAGGCCCGGGTCGTAGTGCGGGTAGTTGCGTGGGGGCCGTCGAGCCGTGTGACATGTCCATCTCCTGTGATGTCGGGATGTCGTGGGGTGTCGAGGTCGGTCATGCAGGCGGGTTGCCTGTTCGCGGTGCTGTGGGTGGGTGCAGCTATGGGTGGGTGCACTGTGGGTGGTGCAGCCGGGCGGCGGGTGCACTGTGGGTGGCGCAGCCGAGCGGCGGGTGCACCGGATGGTGGGGCGGGGCGTCACCCCGGCCGGGTCAGGCCTCGATGAGCTGCCTGCTGGTGGGCACCGCTGCCGGGGAGCCGGTTGCGCTGGCGTCGAAGGCCGCGCCGACGACGTTCATCATCCGAAGGGCGGTGGCGAAGTCCGTGTCCATCGGCGTGTGGTCGCGCACGCAGCGCACGAACTCCTGCACCTCGGCGACGAAGGCCTCGCCGTAGCCGGTGCCGACGCCGCCGCCGGGCATCGGGGCCACGTCGGTGAAGTACGGGTGGGCGGGTGAGGTGAAGATGCGTCGGGGGCCGTTGTAGGCGGCCTCGGCGACGCCCTGGCTGTAGAGGTGGAACTCGCCACTGCTGATGGAGTCGAACCGGGCGTGACCTTGGGTGCCGAAGACCTCGACGCCGAGGGAGTTGGGGGCACCGTGGGCGATCCGGCTCATTCGCAACTGGCCGATCGCGCCGTTGCCGAACTCGACCGTGAGCAGGGCGATGTCGTCGTTGGTGACGGGCCCGCGTTCATCAGTGGTGGCGCCGCCGTGTCCGATCGCGCCGGCGGCCGGCTTGGGTCGTTCGGCGATCACGGTGCGCAGCGTGGTGGCCAGCACCCGGTCGATCGGGCCAGCCACGAACTGGGCTGCGTCGATGGCGTGCGAGCCGATGTCGAGCAGGGCCCCGCCGCCGGAAAGCTCCTGGTCGTATCGCCAGGACAGGGCTCCGTCGGGGTCCGCGGCGTAGTCGGCGTCGTACCAGCCGCGCACCGTGTGCACTTCGCCGATGGCGCCGCCGGCAACGGCCTGAGCCAGCGCCGCCAGGCCGGGGAGCCGGCGGAAGGAGAAGCCCACGCCGGTGATCGCCGGGGATGCCTCGGCGAGGGCGGCCAGTTCGGCAGCCTCGGCCGGGGTGCGACCGATCGGCTTCTCGGCGAACAGGTGCTTGCCGGACGCCAGCACCTTCGGGAGCACCTGCGCGTGCAGGTTGTTCGGCAGTGCGACCGAGACGACGTCGATCTCCGGGTCGGCCAGTAGGACGTCGACGTCGGCGACCGCCGAGGCAAAGCCGTACCGGTGGGCCGCGGCCCGGGCCAGTGCGAGGTTGGGGTCCGCGATGGTGCGCAACTCGAGGTTCACGTCGGCCAGGTCCGGGGCCATCGTGGCGTTGCGGTAACCGAAGGCGTGGGCCTGACCGGCCATGCCGGCGCCGATGATGCCGATCCGCAGGGTGGTGGTCATGGTGGGTGTGCTCCAGGGTGGTAGAGGCCGGGTGGTGGTGCTGGGCGGGTCGTGGTGACTGCCGGGTAGTGGTGCTGCCTGGTGGGTGGTGGTGACGGGGTGGGGTGGTGAGTGTCGGATCGGGTGGTGATGAGTGCCGGGCCGGTGGTGGTGACTGTCCGGTGGGTGGGGGGCGGCCGGTCGATGGCTCCGGATGGTGGCCATGTGCCGGGCCAGGCAGTGGCTCCGCTGATGGGTGCAGGTGAGCCGCAGGATGTGGATTGGCTCTCGATGACCCTTGAGGATCGATCTAGAGCGCTTCAGAACCGTTGATCTAGAATCTAGAGCGCTCTAGATTGTCATGTCAAGAGGGGGAAGCGGCGAAATGTGCCCTGGGTCGCCGTCCAATGAACACAAATGCGTCTGTCAGACGCATTTGTGTACACCGGACAGCGGGGGGCGAGGCTGGAGCGGCGGATGGGGCTGGTGATGCCCAGGTGATGAATGGTGGCGGGCGGCAGGCCCGAGCGCGACCCCGCTCGTGCCAGAGCGCGGGGCTGAGCGGAGTACGGCGGCGGACCAGAGCGCGGTGGCCGCGCGCCGTGCGGTGGCGGACCAGAGCGCGGTGGCTGGGCAGGGTACGGCGGCGGAACAGGGCGGTGGCCGCGCGGCGTGCGGTGGCGGACCAGAGCGGTGGCTGAGCAGGGGCGGCGGCGGAGCAGTGCGCGGTGGCCGCGCGTCGTGCGGTGGCCGGGCAGGGCGCGTTGGCCGAGCCGCGTGGCGGAACAGCGTCCGGTGGCCGGGCAGGGTGCGGTGCCGGGCAGAATGCGGTAGCGGGGCAGCACGCCTCGGCCCGGCACGCCGTCGTCCGCGGAGTCGGAGAGGCGAAAGGAGCGGCGTTCATGGCGAAGGTGACGATGGCCGACATCGCCCGCGAGGCCGGGGTGTCACTTGCCTTGGTGTCGTTGGCCTTTCGCGATGCGTACGGGGTCAGCAGCACCACTCGGGACCGAATCCTGGCCACCGCCGACCGGATGGGTTACCAGCCGAACCGACTCGCCTCTCGGCTGGCCAGCAAGGCCGATCCCACGCTCGGGGTCTTCCTGCTGGACCTGCACAACGAGGTCTTCGCCGACATGTTCGACGGGATGCGTGAAGCGGCGGGCGAACACGGCCGCGACGTCGTGCTCACCGTCGGCACCCTGGCCGGGGAACTCGACCGTCCGTCCCTGGACTGGTTGGTGCGCTCAAGGGTTGACGTGGTGATCGCCGCCGGACTGTTGCTCAGCGACGCCGAACTGTCCGAGTACCAGGGCAGGCTGGCGATGGTGAGTGTGGCCCGGGTGGTGCCCGGTTTCGACGCGGTCGCCTCGGACAACATCCGGGGCGCCACCCTCGCGGTGGAGCACCTGGTGAATCTGGGGCATCGCGACATCGTGCATCTGGCCGCTCCCGCCACCGACGGGTATCTGGACCGTCGGATGGGCTACCGCGAGGAGATGATCCGCGCCGGGCTACGCCCGGAGGTCATCGATGGCGAGTACGCCCGCGAGTCTGCGGTGCGTAAGGCGGGCGCGTTGCTCGATCGCGCGGAACCCCCCACCGCGATCTTCGCGCACAACGACCAGACCGCACTGGGCGTCCTGGATGCGGCCCGAGGTCGGGGTATCCGGGTGCCGGACGACTTGTCCGTCGTCGGCTACGACAACACCTCGGCCAGCCGGCCGGCGGTGATCGGCCTGACCACGGTCGATCTGCACGCGGGAGACCTGGGCCGGCGAGCCGTCGATCTGGCTGTGCGCCGCTCGGCTGAACCGGACGCCGTCCCGCTGGTGGAGATGACCGAGCCGACCCTCGTGGTGCGCACGTCCACCGCACCGCCGCCCGCGAGCCGCGCATCCGGATGAGGGGTTCGGCTCGACCCGGGCCGTGACCGTCCGGGTCGGTTTCACCCCGCCAGGCGACGGACGGTGTCCGCAGCCGGCTCGGGCACCGCCTGACGGAAACCCGTTCCGGCCCACAGATGCACCCGATCCAGATCCCCGGCCTCCGAAGCAGCCCGGCGCAGCGCCCGGGTCAGGTGGTGGACGGCCGGATAGGCCGCCGGAGCCATCGCGTCGTGGCGATCCATGAAGCCATTGCGTAAGGCCCGGGCCGGGCGTCCGGTGAAGGCGCGAGTGATCGCGGTGGCGGTGAAGGACGGGTCGGTCAGGGCCGCTCGATGGGCCACACTGGTACCCGCCTCGTCGGCCAGCAGGAGCAGGGTGCCGACCGCGACGGCCTCGGCACCGGCCTCAAGCAGTTCGCGAACGCTGCCCGGTCCGTCCACTCCGCCGGCCGCGATCACCGGCAGATCGACCTGCGCCCGGACCTGACGAACGAGCACGTGAGTGGGCAGCAGCGCAGGAAGGCGATGCGGGTCGTGGGTCCCACTGTGCCCGCCCGCCGAAGCGCCTTGCACCACAAGAGCATCCACACCGCGCTCGTGCGCCGCGCTCGCCTCGGCGGGAGTGGTCACGGTGGCCAGCACCAAGGATCCGGCCCGGCGGAGCGCGGCCACGTCCCCGGCGTCGGGCAGCCCGAACGTGAACGAGACCACCGGCACCGGGTCGTGCACGAGCATCGCGAGCTTGTCGGCCCAGCCGTCGTCGTCCCTCACAGGTTCGTCGTCGAGCCGAAGGTGATATGCCTCGGCCTCCGGCTGCAGGGCGCGGGCATAGGCCCGAAAGGCGGTCAGGTCGAGGTCACCAGCGCCTGGGACGAACAGATTGACCCCGAATCGATCAGTGAGCAGGCGGACCGCGGCGATGTCCGTGGCCAACTCCTCGGCGCTGCGGTACCCGCCGGGCAGGAAGCCCAACCCGCCGGCAGCGCAGACGGCACCTACCAGTGCAGGGGTCGTGGGCCCACCGGCCATCGGGGCGCCCACGATCGGCACCGACAGATCGAAGACGGCGCAGGTCATACCCAGAAGGTAGAGGTGCTGAACTCGCTACGGGTCAGGGCGTGCTCACGAGGGTGGAACCATGATCGTCAGTGCTCCCGGCTCCACCCGGGCGGCCACCTGCCGAACCTCCCCGATCGGGTCGCCGTCCAGTTGGCAGGACAGCGGGTTGGCCAGGGTGACCTGTGCCGACTGCTCGGTGAAGTGCTCGTGGATCCGGTGACCGCGCCGGTGCCGGGTGAGCACCTCCCCGACGACCGCGGCCCACCCCACCACGCCCTTGGGGGAGAGGACGAGGACGTCGAGGGTGCCGTCGTCCACCTCGGCTTCGGGGATCAGGTCGATGTTGGCCATCAGCTTGCCGCAGTTGGCGAAGAGCACCGACCGGATCCTGCGGGTGAACTCCTGACCGTCACCGAGTTGGATGCGGGCCCGTTCGCGCGAACCGTTGAGGTGGCGCACGCCGGAGACCACGTAAGCCGTCGGCCCCACCCGGGCCTTGAGCGGTTCGGGAGCGTTCATCATGATCTCTGCGTCGTATCCGACGCCGGCGATCACCAGGAAGGCCTGCTCGGGACCGTCATCGGCCCGCAGCCAGCCCACGTCGATGGCGCGAGCCTGCCCGGTGAGGGCCACCCGCACCGCCGCCCGCAGGTCGTCCAGGGGCAGATCCAGATTGCGGGCCAACAGGTTGGCCGTCCCGGCCGGGATCAGGCCCATCGTCGCGGAACTGCCGGCCAGTGCCTCGCCGACCGCGCGCACCGTCCCGTCGCCTCCACAGGCGCAGACCAGCTCGGCCCCCGATTCCAGGGCCTGGCGCGCCATGCCGGCGCCCGGGTCCTCGGGGGTGGTGGTGAGGAACTCCGGGACGGCACGCCCGTGGGCGAGGAACTCCTCACTGATCCGGGCCCGGGCCTCCGCCTCGTTCTCGAACTTGGACGGGTTGATCACCACGACACTGCTGGACGCGGGAGCGGGCTCCGAGGAGTCGGGCGTGCGCAGGTCGTCTCGAACCGCGTGAAACTGCTGGCCGCCGCGAACCAGGCTGAGGCCCAACCCCACCGCCGCAACGGCCGGCAGGGCGTACCAGGCCGGATCCATGCGCATACCGTATAGGCGGGCCGGGATTCTCGCGCTGCGACGCGTGACGGCAGGGCGCGAATGCGCCATCCCTGGGGCCGCTAGGGTGTTCTGGTGATCGACCTGCGCCTGCTGCGAGACAACCCTGACGCCTTGCGGGAGAGCCAGCATGCCCGCGGTGAAGACCCCGACGTGGTGGACGGCCTGCTCGCCGCGGACGCCGAGCGCCGCTCCAGTCTGGCCGAGTTCGAGCGGCTGCGAGCCGAGCAGAAGGACGCCGGCCGGCAGGTCGCCGCCGCCAAGGGGGAGGAGAAGGCTGCCCTGGTGGCCGCCACCAAGGAACTGGCCGGCAAGGTCAAGGCCGCCCAGGCTACGGCCGACCAGGCCCAGTCACGGCTCGACGAGTTGATGTTCACGGTCTCGAACATCGTCATCCCCGGTGTGCCGGTGGGCGGTGAGCAGGACTACGTCGTGCTCCGGGAAGTCGGCACCCCGCGCGACTTCGCCGCGGACGGCATCACGGTGCGCGACCACCTCGAAGTGGCAGAGGGGCTGCGTGCGGTCGACGTGGCCCGCGGCGCCAAGGTCTCCGGTGCTCGCTTCTACTTCCTCACGGGCGTCGGGGCCCGGCTCGAACTGGCGCTGCTCAACCTGGCCATGGACCGAGCGGTCGCAGCGGGTTTCACGCCGATGATCACCCCCACCCTGGTGCGCCCCGAGGTGATGGCCGGTACCGGTTTCCTCGGCGCCCACGCGGCGGAGGTGTACCGGCTGGAGGCCGACGACCTCTACCTGGTGGGCACCTCGGAGGTGGCCCTGGCCGGGTATCACTCGGGCGAGATCATCGACCTTTCGGCAGGGCCGGCGCGCTACGCGGGCTGGTCGGCCTGTTACCGCCGGGAGGCAGGCTCCTACGGCAAGGACACCCGGGGCATCATCCGGGTGCACCAGTTCCACAAGGTGGAGATGTTCGTCTACGCCCGACCCGAGGACGCCGAGGCCGAGCACCAACGCCTGCTGGGCTGGGAAGAGGAGATGCTGGCCGCGGTCGAACTGCCCTACCGGGTGATCGACGTCGCCGCCGGCGACCTGGGCTCCTCCGCTGCCCGCAAGTTCGACTGCGAGGCCTGGCTGCCGAGCCAGAGCCGCTACCTCGAACTCACCTCCACATCGAACTGCACGACCTTCCAGGCGCGTCGCCTGGGCATCAGGTACCGCGACGCCGACGCTCAGGTGCAGGTCGCCGCCACCTTGAACGGCACCCTGGCCACCACCCGGTGGATCGTCGCGCTGCTGGAGAACCATCAGCAGGCCGACGGGTCGATGCATGTGCCCGAGGCGCTGCGTCCCTATCTCGGTGGCCTGGAGGTGCTGCCGGTCGTCTCCTGAACCGGGAGCGATCAGCGCTGGCAGCCGGGGCACCAGTAGAACTGCCGGTCCCGCTCGGGCGGGCCCAGCCGGGTGGTCCGGATCCGGGCGCCACAGCGTTGGCACGGCAGGTCCCGGCGGCCGTACACGCGGGCCGGCGGTCGGCGCGGCACCTGCAGAAGGGACGGCAGACGGTGCACGAGCGCGTCCAGTTCGTCGCCGCCCTGACCCGTCGGCCGGTGCACAGCTATGCCCTGCAGGTGCAGTGCCTCGGACGCCCAGTAGGTACCCAGCCCGGCGAGCAGGTGCTGGTCGAGCAGGGCGTCGGCGACCGGCCGGTCCGGTTCGCCGCGTAACCGGCGCAGCGCCTCGCCCGGATCCCAGTCCTGTCCAAGGACGTCCGGGCCAAGGTGCCCGACGAGCCGATCCTCCGCGGTAGTGGGCACCAAGTCGAGCATTCCCAGCTTCAGGCCCACCGCGGTAAATGTTGAGGTGACGAGAATGGCGCGAGCCGGGGTGGTGGGGCCGGGAAGTCGTCGGTTCCCGGTGGCCCAGGTGCGCCACTGCCCGTCCATCCGCAGGTGCGAGTGCAGGGTCAGTGCCGGGCGGTCGCCGTCTCGGTCGAGCCGGGTGAGCAGGTGCTTGCCTCGCGAGACCGTCTCCACCACCATGCGTCCGGTGATCCTCACTCCGGCCAGGCTGGGCCAGCGCAACTCGGCGGCGACGAGCTCGTGGCCGGACAACGCCCGCTCGAGCTGCTGGGCGGTGGCCCTGACCGAATCCCCTTCCGGCACCTTCGTTCAGCTCCGCACCGGGCGGGTGCGCGGGTGTCCCAAGGGGCTGGTCACGGCACCCGGTGCAGGTTCTTGCTGATCGCCGAGGCACCGGAGCGCAGCAGCGGCACCAGCGCCCCCACCCGTGAGTCGATGCTGGACGCGGGCCCATACACCGACAGCGCCCCGATCGCGCGGTGCGCTGTGCTGAAGATCGGCACCGCCACCGAGGACGAGTGCTCGACCAGTTCGTTGTAGGCGTAGGCATAGCCGGTGGCACGGACGCTGGTCAGTGCGGCGTCCCATTCCTCGAGGGTGCGGATGGTCATGCTGGCGCGAGGCGGGAAGCCCGCGGCTCGGCGGGCTTGATCCGCCTGCGGATTGAAGGCCGCGATCGCCTTGCCCGAACTCGTGCAATGCGCTGGCGCCCGGGCTCCGATCATCTGCATCCGGCTGTCCTCACGGGCCCGGAGCCGTTCGATGAAGATCACGTCGGCCCCATAGGGCACCGACAGGTGCACGTCGCTGCTGACCCGGATGGCGATCTGGCGCAGGGTGGGCAGCGCCACCGTGCGCAGGGCGTGCCGGCTTTGCGCCAAAGACCCCAGTTCGTACAGGTGCAGCCCGAGCCGGTAGCGGCCCGTCTCGGGATTCTGTTCGGTGATCCCGCGGGCGGTGGTGGTGGACAACATCCGGTGCGCTGTCGACTTGGCGACGCCAAGGCGACGGGCGATGTCGGATACGCCCAGTTCGTCATCGACAGCAAAGCAGTCAAGAACGGCAATTGCCATCCCGACCGACCTGAGCGTCGTCGATGACTGCTCATTTTCGTTGCCGGACATGGAACCTCCTGTCATCGCAGCGTACCCATCGCGCGTGGCGGACGACCGGGGGATCGGTGCAGGCGCGCCGAAACGGCCGGTCCACCAGGGACCGGCCGTTCGCGTCGATGTTGGGAGTGAACTCAGGTGGTGACGGTGGTGAACCGCTCGTTGAGTTCGCGGGCGTGGTAGAAGATGCCCTTGCCGATCTGGTCGACCGTCCACACGTTGCAGGGCCGGTCCGGGTAGGCCATGTAGCCACCGGCGAAGACCTCGTTGCGGTTGCCCGAGGGGTCGAAGAAGTACACCGTCTGCCCGCGGGTGATGCCGTGCCGGGTCGGGCCCACGTCGATCGGCACGTCGTCCATGGAGAACAGGTCCGCGGCGTGGCCGACCGAGTGCCAGTCGTCGAGCTGGAAGGCGAAGTGGTGCAACCGGGCCTGCGGGCCCTCGATCACCGCGAACTGGTGGATCTGGTTGTTCGAGGTCATCCACGTCCCGATCAGGTGCGCGTCGTCGTCCAGGGTGGTCTGCACTCGCTCGGTGGCGAAGAACCCGA
>JBKECN010000004.1:0-16548 GCA_047974565.1 Actinomycetales bacterium | reverse complement strand
AAGTCGTACGATCACGCCGGGCTCGATTCCTCGGCCCGCAAAATCGTCGACACCGTGACCCGAGCCGGTGCCACCGTCGTGGGACCCGTACCGCTACCGACAGAGACGAACGTCGACTGCGTGATCCGGTCCCCGCACAAGTACAAGGACAGACGCGAGCACTTCGAGATGCGCACGCACAAGCGGCTCATTGACATCATCGACCCGACGACCAAAGCAGTCGACTCGCTCATGCGCCTCGATCTGCCCGCGTACGTCAACATCGAGATCAAGCTCTGAGAAGGACTGACGAGCCATGACAACGACAGCTGCTGTGCGCAGCGTGGGCAACGTCTCGGGCATCCTCGGCACAAAGTTGGGAATGACCCAGGTCTGGGACGACAACGGCCGGCTGGTGCCGGTCACCGTCGTCGAGGCCGGCCCGAACGTGGTCACGCAGGTGCGCACCGGTGAGAGCAAGGACGGCTACAACGCGGTCCAGCTCGCCTACGGTGCCATCGACCCGCGCAAGGTCAACCAGCCGATGACGGGGCACTTCGCCAAGGCCGGGGTCACCCCCCGCCGTCACCTGGTGGAGATCCGCACCGACAACGCCGCCGACTACTCCCTGGGTCAGGAGGTCACCGTCGAGACCTTCCAGCCCGGTCAGAGCGTCGATGTGGTCGGCACCACCAAGGGCAAGGGCTTCGCCGGCGTCATGAAGCGGCACGGCTTCTCCGGTGTCTCCGCGTCGCACGGTGCCCACCGCAACCACCGCAAGCCGGGCTCGATCGGCGGCTGCGCCACCCCGGGCCGGGTGTTCAAGGGCCTGCGGATGGCCGGCCGGATGGGCCACGAGCGCCAGACCACCCAGAACCTGACCGTCCACGCGATCGACGCCGACAAGGGCCTGCTGCTCATCAAGGGCGCCATCCCCGGCCCGCGTGGCGGCGTGGTTCTCGTCCGCTCCGCAGCAAAGGGGGCCTGACCAGATGTCCGTCACCGTCACCGTGCTCGACGCCGAAGGCCAGTCCAGCGGCAGTCGTGAGCTGCCCGCCGAGATCTTCGACGTGCAGACCAACATCCCGCTCATCCACCAGGTGGTGCTGGCTCAGCTGGCCGCCGCCCGACAGGGCACCCACTCCACCAAGACGCGCGGCAACGTGCGCGGTGGTGGCGCAAAGCCTTATCGGCAGAAGGGCACCGGCCGGGCTCGTCAGGGTTCGACTCGGGCTCCCCAGTTCGCCGGTGGTGGCATCGTGCACGGCCCGCAGCCGCGCGACTACTCCCAGCGCACTCCCAAGAAGATGAAGGCCGCCGCGCTCAAGGGCGCGCTGTCCGACCGGGCCCGGCACGGCCGGGTGCACGTGGTCACGGCCGTTGCAGCGGACGCCCCGTCGACGAAGGCCGCCGCGAAGCTGCTGGCCAAGGTCAGCGAGCGCACGAACTTCCTCGTCGTGCTCGACCGCAGCGAGGAGTCCGGCTACAAGTCGTTGCGCAACCTTTCCGGGGTGCACCTGCTCACCGCCGACCAGCTCAACACGTACGACGTGCTGTGCAGCGACGACGTGGTCTTCACCGCCGCCGCGCTCGACACCTTCCTCGGCGACCGTTCGGGTGCGCCGACGGTCGACACCACGAAGGCCGCACCGCAGGAGGATGACCAGTGAGCTCCGTGAACAACGTCAAGGACCCCCGCGACGTACTCCTCAAGCCGGTCGTCTCGGAGAAGTCCTACGGCTTGCTCGACGAGGGTAAGTACACCTTCCTCGTCGACCCTCGGGCCAACAAGACCGAGATCCGGATCGCCGTCGAGCAGATCTTCGACGTCAAGGTCGTCGCGGTGAACACGATCAACCGCGCGGGCAAGACCCGGCGCACCCGCTTCGGCGTGGGACGGCGCAAGAGCACCAAGCGCGCGATCGTCACCCTGCGCGAGGGCGACACCATCGACATCTTCGGCCCGGTCAACTGACCGGCGGGAAGCGAAGGATCACAACATGGGAATCCGCAAGTACAAGCCGACGACTCCGGGCCGACGCGGCTCGTCGGTCGCCGACTTCGTCGAGGTCACCCGGTCTGAGCCGGAGAAGTCGCTCGTCCGTCCGCTGAGCAAGACCGGCGGGCGCAACGCCTCCGGCAAGATCACCACCCGGCACATCGGTGGTGGGCACAAGCGCCAGTACCGGGTCATCGACTTCCGTCGCAATGACAAGGACGGCGTGCCCGCCAAGGTCGCGCACATCGAGTACGACCCGAACCGCACGGCCCGGATCGCACTGCTGCACTACCAGGACGGCACGAAGCGCTACATCCTCGCGCCGACCCGGCTCAAGCAGGGCGACATGGTGGAGAACGGCCCCGGCGCCGACATCAAGCCCGGCAACAACCTGCCGCTGCGCAACATCCCGGTGGGTACCGTCGTGCACGCCATCGAGTTGCGTCCCGGTGGCGGTGCCAAGATCGCCCGCTCCGCTGGTGCCAGCGTTCAGTTGGTCGCCAAGGAGGGGGTCAAGGCTCAGTTGCGGATGCCATCCGGCGAGATCCGCAACGTGGATGTGCGCTGCCGGGCCACCGTCGGTGAGGTCGGCAACGCCGAGCAGTCCAACATCAACTGGGGCAAGGCGGGCCGCTCGCGCTGGAAGGGCAAGCGCCCGACCGTGCGTGGTGTGGTGATGAACCCGGTCGACCACCCGCACGGTGGTGGTGAGGGCAAGACCTCCGGTGGACGTCACCCGGTGAGCCCGTGGGGCAAGCCCGAGGGTCGGACCCGTAACCCCAACAAGGCCAGCAACGGTGACATCGTCCGGCGTCGCCGCACCGGCAAGAAGCGCTGAGGGCGGACCCGATGAACCCGTACGCCCCCACCGACACCCACGCGAGCACACCGAACGCCCGGCGGAAGGACTGATACATGCCGCGCAGCCTGAAGAAGGGTCCCTTCGTCGACGACCACCTGCAGAAGAAGGTGGACGTCCAGAACGAGAAGGGCACCAAGAACGTCATCAAGACGTGGTCGCGCCGGTCGGTCATCACGCCCGACTTCCTCGGCCACACCTTCGCCGTGCACGACGGCCGTAAGCACGTCCCGGTGTTCGTCACCGAGTCGATGGTCGGCCACAAGCTCGGCGAGTTCGCCCCCACGCGGACGTTCCGCGGTCACGTCAAGGAAGACCGCAAGGGCCGTCGCCGCTGACCTCGGGTCGGTTGCGAAGCTCAGTCGGTTTCAAGAGAACGAGAAGGTAGGACAGCGATGGAAGCCATGGCGAGGGCGCGGTTCGTCCGTGTGTCGCCCCAGAAGGCTCGGCGCGTCGTCGATCTCATCCGTGGCCGCGGCGTCCCCGACGCCCTGGCGGTGCTGGAGTACGCGCCGCAGGCGGCCAGCGAGCCGGTGTACAAGGTCGTCGCCAGCGCGGTCGCCAACGCCCGGGTGAAGGCGGACGAGGCGAGCACGGGATTCGACGAGCGCGAGCTTGTGATCACCGAGGCCTACGTGGACGAGGGCCCGACGATGAAGCGATTCCGGCCGCGAGCCCAGGGCCGGGCGTACCGGATCCGTAAGCGCACCAGCCACATCACGGTCGTCGTCGGCGCCCCGGAGGACGGCGCTGCGGTGTCCACCGCACCGGTCACCGGGGTCAAGGCCGCCGGCCGCGGTCGCGGCAGCAAGAGGAGGAGCTCCTAGTGGGACAGAAGGTCAACCCGCACGGCTTCCGGCTCGGCGTCACCACCGACCACAAGTCGCGGTGGTTCGCCGACAGCACCAAGCCGGGTCAGCGCTACCGCGACTACGTCAAGGAAGATGTCGCGATCCGCAAGATGATGTCGACCGGCATGGAGCGGGCCGGCATCTCCAAGGTCGAGATCGAGCGCACCCGCGACCGGGTTCGAGTCGACATCCACACCGCCCGGCCGGGCATCGTCATCGGCCGCCGTGGCGCGGAGGCCGACCGGCTGCGCAGCGAGCTGGAGAAGCTCACCGGCAAGCAGGTGCAGCTCAACATCCTCGAGGTGAAGAACCCCGAGACCGACGCCCAGCTGGTCGCCCAGGGCATCGCCGAGCAACTCTCCAGCCGGGTCTCGTTCCGGCGGGCGATGCGCAAGGGCATGCAGACCGCGCAGCGTGCCGGCGCCAAGGGCATCCGGGTGCAGTGCTCCGGACGCCTGGGTGGCGCGGAGATGTCGCGTTCGGAGTTCTACCGCGAGGGTCGGGTGCCGCTGCACACGCTGCGCGCGAACGTCGACTACGGCTTCTACGAGGCCCGCACCACCTTCGGCCGGATCGGCGTCAAGGTGTGGATCTACAAGGGCGACGTGACGAACAAGGAGCTCGCCGCCCAGCAGGCGGCGCAGGCTCCGCGCGGTCCGCGCCGCGACCGGGCCGAGCGTCCGCGCGGGCGCCGCAACAGCGAGGCGGCGGCCGAGCAGGCCCAGCAGGCCCCGGCCGTCGAGCAGAACCCGGAGGCAACTCCGGCCACCGAAACCCAGGAGGGCTGAGCAGTGCTCGTCCCACGACGGTTGAAGCACCGAAAGCAGCACCACCCCAAGCGGTCTGGTGCGGCCAAGGGTGGAACCGCGATCTCCTTCGGTGACTACGGCATTCAGGCCCTGGAGCCCGCCTATGTCACCAACCGGCAGATCGAGGCCGCTCGTATCGCGATGACCCGTCACATCAAGCGTGGCGGCAAGGTGTGGATCAACATCTACCCGGACCGTCCGCTCACCAAGAAGCCCGCCGAGACCCGGATGGGTTCGGGTAAGGGCTCGCCGGAGTGGTGGATCGCCAACGTCAAGCCCGGCCGGGTGATGTTCGAACTTGCCGGGGTTCCCGAGGATGTGGCTCGCGAGGCGATGCGCCTGGCGATCCACAAGCTCCCGATGAAGTGCCGGTTCATCCGGCGCGAGGGTGGTGAGTGATGGCAGTCGGAAGCAAGGACCTGACCGCCGAGGAGCTGCGCGGCTACGACGCCGAGCGCTTGGCCGAGGAACTTCGCAAGGCCAAGGAGGAGCTGTTCAACCTGCGCTTCGCCTCGGCCACCGGCCAGTTGGAGAGCCACGGCCGGCTCAAGGCCGTGCGGCGGGACATCGCCCGCATCTACACGATCATGCGCGAGAACGAACTCGGCATCGGCGCACCGGTGGAGGAGTCCAGTGAGTGATGCAGTGACCGAGAACGAGGAAGGCACCGTGAGCAACGAGGTCAACGAGGCCGAGCAGGTCGAGACGGCCGAGCAGGTCGAGTCGGCGGGCGCAGGCACCGCCGAGGAGCGGGCCGAGCAGCGCGGATACCGCAAGACCCGGCGTGGCTACGTGGTCAGCGACAAGATGGACAAGACCGTCGTGGTCGCCGTCGAGGACCGCGTCAAGCACCCGCTGTACGGCAAGGTCATGCGCCGCACGTCCAAGGTGAAGGCCCACGACGAGACCAACCAGTGCGGCGTCGGCGACAGTGTGCGGATCATGGAGACCCGTCCGCTGTCGGCGACCAAGCGCTGGCGCGTCGTTGAGATCGTCGAGAAGGCGAAGTAGCGCGTCGAAACTGAGTCGGCCGAGCCAGGACTCGGGCTCACCGGCAGTCGCCGGCCAGGGCCGGGTCAGCCAGGCCACCTCAGGCATCAGTCAGCCGGCTCACGGCCTCCCCGCGGGGAGGCCCGCGGCAGGAAGGTTCCATCAGGCTCCCGGCGGGAGAACCGATGCGACGAAGGAGTGAAAGTTGATTCAGCAGGAGTCGCGGCTCAAGGTCGCGGACAACACCGGCGCCAAGGAGATCCTGTGCATCCGGGTGATGGGCGGGTCCGGGCGGCGCTACGCCGGCATCGGTGATGTCATCGTCGCGACCGTCAAGGACGCCATCCCCGGTGGCAACGTCAAGAAGGGCGACGTGGTCAAGGCCGTCGTCGTGCGGACCCGCAAGGAGCGCCGCCGCCCGGACGGTTCATACATCAAGTTCGACGAGAACGCCGCGGTCATCCTCAAGAACGATGGGGACCCGCGCGGCACCCGCATCTTCGGCCCGGTCGGGCGCGAGCTGCGCGACAAGAAGTTCATGAAGATCGTCTCGCTGGCTCCGGAGGTGCTCTAAGCGCATGGCGAAGATCAAGATCAAGAAGGGCGACACCGTGCAGGTGATCTCCGGCGCCACGCCGGAGCGCGGCGGCGACCGCGGCAAGACCGGCAGGGTGATCGCGGTGTACCCGGACACCAGCCGGGTGCTCGTCGAGGGTGTCAACCGGGTCAAGAAGCACGTCAAGGTCGGCACCACCGGCCGGGGCAGCAAGACCGGTGGCATCGAGATCCACGAGGCGCCGCTGCACATCAGCAACGTCATGCTCGTGGACCCGTCCAGCAAGAAGCCCACCCGGGTCGGCTCGCGCACCGAGACCGTCGAGCGTGACGGTCGCACGCGCAGCGTCCGGGTCCGGGTGTCCCGTCGTTCCGGTAAGGACATCTGAGCGTGAGCGCCACCGAGACCAAGACCACCCCGCGGCTGAAGACCCGGTACCGCGACGAGATCGTCCCGGGCCTGCAGGAACAGTTCTCCTACGAGAACGTCATGCAGATCCCCGGCATCACCAAGGTCGTCGTCAACATGGGCGTGGGAGACGCTGCCCGCGACTCCAAGCTCATCGAGGGCGCCATCCGCGATCTCACCGCGATCACCGGCCAGAAGCCGCAGGTGACCCGGGCCCGCAAGTCCATCGCCCAGTTCAAGCTGCGCGAGGGCATGCCGATCGGCTGCCACACCACCCTGCGTGGTGACCGGATGTGGGAGTTCCTGGACCGGCTGCTGAGCCTGGCCCTGCCCCGGATCCGCGACTTCCGCGGCCTGTCGGACCGTCAGTTCGACGGCCACGGCAACTACACCTTCGGCCTCACGGAGCAGTCCATGTTCCATGAGATCGACCAGGACAGGATCGACCGGGTTCGCGGGATGGACATCACCATCGTCACCACCGCCGACACCGACGACGAGGGCCGGGCGTTGCTCAAGCGACTCGGCTTCCCCTTCAAGGAGAGCAACTGATGGCGAAGACCGCGCTGAAGCAGAAGGCCGCCCGCAAGCCCAAGTTCGCGGTGCGCGCCTACACCAGGTGCAACCGGTGCGGGCGTCCGCACTCGGTGTACCGCAAGTTCGGGCTCTGCCGGGTCTGCCTGCGGGAGATGGCTCACGCAGGTGAGCTCCCCGGAGTCACCAAGAGCAGCTGGTAATCATCAACCGTCCAACTCCGTTGGTCTCGCGACAGGTAGGGATACCGCGGAGAGAAAGGGCAGATACGCGCCCATGACCATGACCGACCCAATCGCGGACATGCTGACCCGTCTGCGGAACGCCAACTCGGCGTACCACGACGAGGTCTCCATGCCGTACAGCAAGCTCAAGTCGCGCATCGCCGACATCCTGCAGTCCGAGGGCTACATCGCGGGCTGGACCGTCAGCGACGCCGAGGTGGGCAAGACGCTGACCATCTCCTTGAAGTTCGGCCCCAACCGGGAGCGTTCGATCGCTGGGGTGCGCCGCATCTCCAAGCCCGGCCTGCGGGTCTACGCGAAGTCCACCGGCCTGCCGCGCGTGCTCGGCGGCCTGGGCATCGCCATCATTTCCACCTCGTCCGGCCTGCTGACCGACAGGCAGGCGGCCAAGCAGGGTGTGGGCGGGGAAGTCCTCGCCTACGTCTGGTAATCGGAAGGGAGCCAGCAGATGAGCCGAATCGGCAAGATCCCGGTGCCCGTTCCGTCCGGCGTGGACGTGACCATCGAGGGCAGCGACGTGAGCGTCAAGGGGCCCAAGGGCAGCCTGAGCCTGACCGTGGCCGCCCCCATCGAGGTCACCAGGGGAGAAGATGGCGCGCTGAGCGTCACCCGGCCCGACGACGAGCGGACCTCCCGTGCCCTGCACGGGCTGACCCGCACTCTGATCGCCAACATGGTGACCGGGGTGACCCAGGGCTACGAGAAGAAGATGGAGATCGTCGGCACCGCCTACCGGGTGGCAGCGAAGGGCTCGAACCTGGAGTTCGCGCTCGGCTACAGCCACCCGATCACCGTGGAGGCACCTGAGGGCATCACCTTTGCCGTCGAGTCGCCGACGAAGTTCGCGGTGCAGGGCATCTCCAAGCAGCAGGTCGGCGAGGTGGCCGCCAAGATCCGCAAGTTGCGCAAGCCCGACCCGTACAAGGGCAAGGGCATTCGGTACGCGGGCGAGGTCGTGCGCCGCAAGGCCGGACAGGCTGGTAAGTGATGACCATCTCCGTCAAGGGCAAGGGCACCCGCGTGGCCCGGCTGCGTCGCCAGCAGCGGGCCCGCAAGAAGCTGGCGGGCACGTCGGCACGTCCGCGCCTGGTCGTGAACCGATCCACCCGTCACGTCTTCGTGCAGGTGGTGGACGACAGCGTGGGCAAGACCCTCGCCAGCGCGTCGACGATGGAAGCGGACCTGCGCGGCCTGGACGGCGACAAGACCGCCAAAGCCAAGCGGGTCGGCGAACTCGTCGCCGAGCGTGCCAAGGCGGCCGGTGTCGAGGCCGTCGTCTTCGACCGGGGTGGCAACCGCTACCACGGCCGTGTCGCTGCCGTCGCCGAGGGGGCCCGCGAAGCCGGGCTCACCCTCTGACCAACTCCACAAGACAAGGAAGAGTGAACATGCCAGGAACCCAGCGCCGGGGTGGTACCGGCACCGGTGCCGCCGGCAACGAGCGCTCAGGCGAGCGGGGAGAGCGCGGCGGCCGTCGCGGCCGTGACGACCGTCGCGGTCAGGACTCGGCGGAGAAGAGCCAGTATCTCGAGCGCGTGGTGACGATCAACCGCGTCGCCAAGGTGGTCAAGGGTGGTCGTCGGTTCTCCTTCACCGCGCTCGTCGTCGTCGGCGACGGTGACGGCACCGTCGGCGTCGGCTACGGCAAGGCCCGCGAGGTCCCGGCCGCCATCGCCAAGGGCGTGGAGGAGGCGAAGAAGGCCTTCTTCAAGGTGCCTCGTATCCAGGGCACGATCCCGCACCCGGTTCAGGGTGAGGCGGCTGCCGGTGTCGTGCTGCTCAAGCCGGCCTCAGCCGGTACCGGTGTGATCGCCGGTGGCCCGGTGCGCGCCGTCCTGGAGTGCGCCGGCATTCACGACGTGCTGACCAAGTCGCTCGGCTCGGACAACGCCATCAACATCGTGCACGCCACTGTGGCCGCGCTGAAGCTGCTCGAGCGTCCGGAGTCGGTCGCGGCCCGCCGTGGCCTGCCCCTGGACGAGGTGGCTCCGGCCGCCCTGCTGCGGGCCCAGGCCGGGGCTGGTGCGTGATGGCCCAGCTCAAGGTGACCCAGATCAAGTCGCAGATCGGCGGCAAGCAGAACCACCGGGAGACCCTGCGCAGCCTCGGGCTCAAGCGCATCGGTCAGACGGTGGTCAAGGAGGACCGTCCTGAGATTCGGGGGATGGTCCAGACCGTCCGTCATCTCGTGACGGTGGAGGAGGTAGCCGAGTGATGGCCGACACCGAGAACGTCGACCTCGCCAAGTCGTCCGCGGAGCAAAGCGGCGGGGGGCACACCCTCAAGGTGCACCACCTGCGCCCGGCTCCCGGTTCTCGCACTGCCAAGACCCGGGTGGGTCGTGGTGAGGGTTCCAAGGGCAAGTCCGCTGGTCGCGGTACCAAGGGCACCAAGGCCCGGTACCAGGTGCCGGAGCGGTTCGAGGGTGGCCAGACGCCCCTGCACATGCGGCTGCCCAAGTTGCGTGGCTTCAAGAACCCGTTCAAGGTGACCTACCAGGTGGTCAACGTCGCCACCCTGGGGGAGCTCTTCCCCGAGGGCGGCGCGGTCACCGTGGACGACCTCGTCGCCAAGGGTGCCGTCCGCAAGAACCAGCCGGTCAAGGTGCTGGGCAGCGGTGAGATCTCCGTGGCCGTGCGGATCAGCGCGGACAAGGTATCCGAGTCGGCCAAGGCCAAGATCGAGGCCGCCGGTGGATCGGTGACCACCGCCTGAGGCGCACTATCGCATGATCCCGCCAGTGGCTCCTTCCTCGGGGAGGGGCCACTGGCGTTTGTGCGGCACCTGGTTGTCAGGGCCAGTTGCTGCGCGGCGGCGCTGTGGTTGTCCCGCCGGCGGATCCGAGGGATGGGCGCGCGGCATCCTTAGGATGACCTCATGCCGCAGCCTCCCCCTGCCCGTCAGTCCTCGTCGGGCCGTTCCACCCCGGGCAGATCTCGCGAGGGGGGCGTGGTCGGCTCCAGCAGCCATCCGTTCTACCGCCAGGTCAGCGACGTGCTGCGCAACGATGGCAGGCGGAATCAGCGGACCATCGTCATCGACGACACCGAGAACGTCGTGGCCGCTCTCCGAGCCGGGGTGCACCTGCACAACCTGTGCATCGCCCCGGGTGCGCAGATCCCGGACGAGTTGGCGCCGCTGTTGCCCGCCGGACTCCCGGTCTTCGAGCTTCCCGCCGACCTGAGCAAGGCGCTCTTTCGCACCGAGAAGCGATCCCGGTTGTTCGCCCTGGCCTACCGGCCCAAGCCCGTGGCACTGCGGGATCTGGACGAGCGGCCCGGCGACCTGGTGGTCCTGGACGGGGTGCGGCTGGCCGGAAACATCGGCGCGGTGACCCGCAGTGCGCTGGCCTTCGACGCGGCGGGCGTGGTGCTCGTCGACTCGGACCTGTCCAGCACTCTCGACAGGCGGCTGGTGCGGGCCAGCCGGGGCGCGGTCTTCGCGGTGCCGGTGCTGCTGGCCGAGCCGGCGCAGGTGCTGGAGTACCTGAGCGAGCGGCGAATCCCGTTGGTCGGGATGGACACCGACGTCGGTGACCCGCTCTCGGAGCTGGCGACCATCCGGGGCCGGGTGGCGCTGCTGATGGGCGGGGAACGTCGAGGCTCCTCGGACCGGCTGGACGCCCACGTCGCCGAGCATTTCCACGTGAGCATCAACCCGGAGGTGGAGTCGCTCAATGTCTCCGTCGCCGCCGCGCTGGCCTTGTACACCAGGCGGCAGCGTGCTCCGAGGCTGGCACCCCGGGACTGATTCCACCGGTCCGTCAGGCCTGCCCGTGGAGTGGGTTGCGGTGGCTGGCCACCGGCCACTGCCCACCAGGACTTCCAGGATGGCTGTTGGCCAGGGAGCGCTCAGAAGCCGCCGAAAATGCTCCCCAGGATGACCACGACGATGGTGGCGATCACCGGGATGACCACCGACACCACCCCGATGTCCTTGTAGGACTGCCGGTGGCTCAGCCCGCAGATCGCCAGCAGCGTGATCACCGCGCCGTTGTGCGGCAGGGAGTCGAAGCCCCCGGAGGCCATCGCGGTGACCCGGTGCATGAGTTCGAGGCTGATGCCCTGCGCCTCGGCCTGTTGGCGGAAGGTCTCCCCGAGCGTCTGCAGGGCGATGCTCATGCCGCCCGAGGCGGAGCCGGTGATGCCGGCCAGGACGTTCACCGCCACGGCCAGGTTGAGCACCGGATTGCCGGTGATGCCGAGCACTGCGTTCTTGACGATCGTGAAGGCCGGAAGGGAGGCGATCACCGCGCCATAGCCCACCTCGCTGGCGGTGTTGAAGATCGGCAGCAGCGAACCCATCGTCCCGGCGTTGAGGGACTGCTTGGCGTCGGCGATGCGGCGCCAGAACAGCACGAGGATGCAGCCGCAGGCCAGCACCAGGGCGACGATGATCGCCCAGATGCCCCCGACCGTGGCGATGTCGGTGTTGCCGTACGCGTCCTGGCCCAGGTAGTCGAAGTCCATCGCCGGGAAGATCCAGTTGACCAGGGCGTAGTTGGCCGCGATCACCACGACGATCGGGATCATCGCCAGCGCCATCGACGGCCGGTCGTCCGCCTGCGGGGGTGCCTCGGTGAGCGTGCCGGCATGCTGATCGCCCGCAGGAGCTGCCTCGGCATCGCGCTCGAACGGGCCCGTTCCGCGGGAGCCCGTTCCACCGGAGCCCGTCCCGCGGGAACCGGCTCGCTCGTTGCTCTTTGCAGCACCGCCACCGCCGCCGGCAGTGCCACCCGACCCCGACACGTCCGGGCCGGCCACCGGCGCACCGCCGGCCCGCATCAGCGGTCCGTCGTCGTATCCCTCCCCGGCTGCCATCGCCCGTCGGGTGCGTACCGTCAGCCAGGCCATGCCCCCGCCGAACATCACTAGGCCGCCGATGATGCCCAGCCCGGGGGCCGCGAAGGCGTTCGTGCCGAAGTAGGGGGAGGGGATGGCGTTCTGGATCGCGGGGGTGCCCGGCAGCGCCGTCATCGTGAAGGTGAACGACCCCAGGGCGATCGCCGCCGGGATGAATCGCCGCGGCACGGCGGCTTCGCGGAACAGGGCCGCGGCGATCGGGAAGACCGCGAAGGCCACGACGAACAACGAGACCCCGCCGTAGGTCAGCAACGCGCACGAGAGCACGATCGCCAGCACCGCCCGCCCGGAGCCCAGCCGGTCGGCGATCGAGTGCGCGATCGCCCTGGCCGCTCCGGCGTCGTCCATCAGCTTGCCGAAGATCGCCCCGAGCAGGAACAGCGGAAAGTACGTCATGGCGTACTTGCCCAGCGCCGGCATGAAGACCTGGGTGTAGGTGGCGAGCAGGGGCTGAGCCGCGAAGAGGGTGGCCAACAGAGCCAGCAGCGGCGCCAGAACCAGCACGTTGATGCCCCGGTAGGCCAGAAACATCAACAGGCCCAGAGACAGAATGATCCCGATCAGACCGAGCATGGGTACCTCGCGAGCGACGATGGTCACGAACGACCGTGGTGGCGGTGTTGAAGGGCGTGCGGAGCAAGCGTGTCGAGTCCGACGTTCTCGGGCAATACGCAACAAAAACGAAAATCGTGATGATCCTCACCAGCCCGCCGAAGGCAGCGCCGACCCGGGCCAGGCGGGACGCGTGCCGAGCGTCACGGCGTCCCTGATCCGCCACTTTGCCGGAGTGGGTGAATGCCGGGTGCCAGGAGAGGTAAGGTTTTCCGGGCATCTGGCCCGCGATCGCGCACGCCCGCGGGCGCGGGAACCGTGAATCCAGGTGGTCGTTGTCCATCCTGGGGTAGCACCCGGGAGACGTGGTTGGGCCTCGTTGTCGGGGCCGAACGTGGTGGGGTCCCGTGCCGGGGCCGCGAGGTGGCTCGACGGAGCCGGTGGCTCCAGGTCACCTGTGAGGGAGGATATTCGTGCTCAGCGCATTCGTCCGGGCGTTCAAGACGCCGGACCTGCGGCGCAAGCTGCTCTTCACGCTGGCGATCATGGCGTTGTTCCGGCTCGGCTCGTTCGTCCCGACGCCGGGCATCTCGTACACGAACGTGCAGCAGTGCCTGGCTCCCGGCGGGATGACGAACAACGACCTCATGGGCTTGGTCAACCTCTTCAGCGGCGGCGCACTGCTCCAGTTGTCGGTGTTCGCTCTCGGCATCATGCCGTACATCACCGCAAGCATCATCGTGCAGTTGCTCACCGTGGTGATCCCGCACTTCGAGACCCTCAAGAAGGAGGGTCAGTCGGGCACCGCCAAGCTCACCCAGTACACCCGGTACCTCACCATCGGGCTGGCCGTGCTGCAGTCCACCACCTACGTGGCGGTGGCCCGCTCCGGCAATCTCTTCCCCGGCTGCGCGGTGGCCGATCAGGTCATCCCCGACCAGTCGATCGCGGTCATCCTCATCATGATCCTCACGATGACCGCGGGCACCGGGCTGATCATGTGGATGGGTGAGCTGATCACGGAGAAGGGCATCGGCAACGGCATGTCGCTGCTCATCTTCACCTCGATTGCCGCCGCATTCCCCGCGTCGATGTGGGCGATCTGGCAGTCCCGCGGCTTCGAGATCTTCTTGCTCGTGCTCGCCGTCGGCATCCTGGTCGTCGCCCTGGTCGTCTTCGTCGAACAGTCCCAACGTCGTATCCCGGTGCAGTACGCCAAACGCATGGTGGGGCGTCGCACCTACGGCGGGACCAACACCTATATTCCGATCAAGGTGAACATGGCCGGTGTGGTGCCCGTCATCTTCGCTTCCTCCCTGCTGTACATCCCGGCGTTGATCGCGCAGTTCAACCAGCCGCAACCGGGCGAAGAAGTTCCGGCGTGGGTGGCCTGGATCCAGCAGTACCTTGTCACGGGCGATCACCCGTTCTATATGGCGCTGTACTTCATGCTGATTGTCGGTTTCACCTACTTCTACGTGGCGATCACCTTCAATCCGGTCGATGTCGCCGACAACATGAAGAAGTACGGCGGCTTCATCCCCGGTATCCGTGCGGGCCGTCCCACCGCCGAGTATCTCGACTATGTGCTCACGCGTATCACGGCACCCGGTTCGGTCTACCTGGGCCTCATCGCCCTGTTGCCGTTGATCGCCTTGGCGACGGTGGGTGCAAACCAGAACTTCCCGTTCGGTGGTGCGTCCATCCTCATCATCGTGGGTGTGGGACTCGATACCGTGAAACAGATCGACGCGCAGCTTCAGCAGCGCCACTACGAAGGGCTTCTCCGATGACGCAGAACACTTCCTCCCCCGCACGCCTTCTGATCGTCGGGCCGCAGGGCTCCGGCAAGGGCACCCAAGGGGTCCGGGTCGGGGAAGCACTCGGTATCCCGGCGATCTCCACCGGAGACATGTTCCGAGCCGCCGTGGCCGACGGGAGCGTCTTGGGCGCGCGGGTGAAGGCGATCATCGAGGCCGGTGAACTCGTTCCGGATGACATGACCAGCGCCGTGGTGCGCGACCGGATCTCGCAGGCCGATGCGGCCGAGGGCTTCCTGCTTGACGGCTACCCCCGCAATGTCGGCCAGGTGAGCGATCTGGACGGCTTCCTCGCCGAACAAGGCGTCCAGCTGGATGCGGTGATCCTGTTGACCGTGCCGCGCGCGGAGAGTCTGGAACGCCTCACCCTTCGGGCCGCCGAACAGGGCCGTTCCGATGACACCGAAGAGGTCATCGCGCGTCGTCTGGACGTGTACGAGGCCGAAACCGCACCGATTCTGGATGTGTATCGCGAGCGTGACATCGTCGATGAGGTCGACGGAGTGGGTTCGCTCGATGAGATTGCCGCGAGGATTGCCGCGGCTTTGGCAGCGCGGGGGATCGTCGCTGCCGCAGTTGCGTGACGCGGGGACTGGGGCGCTCCATCTACAAGACCCCCGCACAGCTGCGGGCGATGGTGGAACCGGGCCTGATCACCGCGGCAGCTCTGGCCGCCGTGCGCGAACGGATCGCTCCCGGTGTCACCACCGGGGAGTTGGACCGGATCGCCGAACAGGTCATCACCTCCCGAGGCGCGGTGTCGAACTTCAAGAAGGTACGCGGATACCGGCACACCGTCTGCGCATCCGTGAACGAGCAGGTGGTCCACGGCATTCCCGGCGAGCGTGAACTCGGTGCGGGAGACATTCTGTCGATCGATTGCGGTGCGCAGTTTCGGGGGTGGAACGGGGACTCGGCGTTTACTGTTGTCCTGCCCGACCCCGACCGCCCAGAGCTCATTGCCGAGCGCGAACAACTCTCGGATGTCACACGCGGGTCGTTGTGGGCGGGAATCGCCGCTTTGGCATCTGCGGAGCGGTTGGGGGAGGTCGGCGCGGCAATTGAGGACTATATCGTCGCGCATGCCCCTGAGCCGGGCTACGGAATCTTGCGTGAGTACGTCGGTCACGGTATCGGCAGAAAGATGCACGAACCGCCATCGATCTTCAACTACCGGGTTCCCGACCCGGGGCCCGAGGTACGCCCCGGGCTGGTCGTTGCGATCGAACCGATGGTGGTCATCGGGGACGAAGCGACCTTCGTGGAAAGCGATGGCTGGACGGTCTCGACACGGGACGGATCGGCCGGTTCACACTGGGAACATAGTATTGCAGTGCATGATGGTGGGGTATGGGTCCTAACCGCACTCGACGGTGGGGCCGCCGAATTGGCTCCCTTCGGCGTGACACCGCAACCAATCTCCTAGCGGTCACGTTCACGGTGGCCACGGGAGGGAAAGACACAAGGAAATGGCAGCGCAGGCAAAGAAGACGAATTGGTTCGCGATCTGGGTCAGTATTGGTACCACGGTCGCCCTCGCCCTTGTCGTTACCCTCGTGTTTTGGCTCAACAATATGGCCACCGATGTGGGTCAGGCGCCCGAGGGGGCGAACGTTGACGTAGAGACCGGCGCCATTCTCGTGGGAAGTGGAGATAAGCGCCTGGATACGTACCTCGACTTCATGTGTCCAGGCTGCGGCAGCTTCGAAGCGGCCTATGGCGAGACCATCGAGGGCTTGGTGGATGAGGGCACGATCACTCTCGGGATCCACCCGATCTCTATTCTTGACCGTCTCTCGGCGGGAACTGATTATTCGACTCGGGCGGCCAATGCGATGTACTGTGTCGCGGAATCCGATGAAGATGCGACGTTGCCCTTTCTGCAGTCGATGTTCGCCAATCAGCCTGAAGAAGGCAGCGTCGGACTGAGTGATGAGCAGATTCTTACCATCGCAGAAGGCGTCGGAGTGACGGACGTCGCGTCGTGTATGGAGGAGCGTACCTACGGTGATTTCGTGGCCGGAATGACCAAACGTACGCCGCTTCAGCCGGGTCAGCCGCGCATCACCACCCCGACGATCGCG
>JBKECN010000106.1:0-34724 GCA_047974565.1 Actinomycetales bacterium | reverse complement strand
CGGCCTCTGTCGAGGTGGGTGGCACGACGATGCTGTCGGTGACGGGGCTGCCCGGTGCCGCCACCGGGACCGTGGACTTCGCGGCCGGTGGGTCGACGTTGTGCACGGCCACGCTGCCGGACTTGTCGTGTCAGCCGACCGCTCCGGCGATCGGTACCTATGACGTGACCGCCACCTACTCCGGTGACGTCATGTACGCGGGTGCCACCGCGTCGACCTCCTTCGAGGTCACTGGCATGGCCACGACGATCACCGCGTCGGCGGACCCGGCCTCCGTCGAGGTCGGCGGTACGACCGCGCTGTCGGTGGCGGGGCTGCCCGGTGCCGCTACCGGGACCGTGGCCTTCACTGCCGGTGGGTCGACACTGTGTACGGCCACCCTCCCAGCCACGACCTGCACCACAGGCGCGCTGCTGGCCGCGGGCACTCATGAGGTCACCGCGACCTACTCCGGTGATGCCACCTACGCCGGCGCCACCGCGACCACATCGGTCGAAGTGACGCAGGGATCTGCCGGCGGCAGCGGCGGCATGGGCAGTGGTGAGACCCTGACGCCCGGTCAGAGTGTCACCAGTCCGTCCGGCCAAGGCGGTTTCGAGGTGGACGGCGAAGGTCACATCGCTGCCGTGAACTCGGTGTGTAACGTCCAGTGGCTGTACCAGGATGTGGTTCCGGCCGCGATGCTGATCATGCAAGCGGACGGAAACCTCGTCGCCTACGACGCCGTCGGCAACGCACTGTGGTGGTCGGGTACCTGGGGCAACCCGGGGGCAACCATGGAGATGATGAACGACGGCAATGCGGTGATCTTCAGCGTCACCGACGACGTTCTGTGGGAGAGCGACACCACGTGCACCACGATCTCGGCTTCACCCGGTCTGCCGGGCTACGAGGCGAACGTGCGGATGAACAGTGGCGACCAAGTGTGGAGCGCCGACGGACAGTATGTCCTTCTCATGCAGGCGGACGGGAACCTGGTTGAGTACCGGGTCGACGGTACGACGGCGACTCCTGTGCGACAGTGGGGAACCTATGGTCACCCAGGGGCATTCTTCGTCACTCAGGGCGACGGCAACCTCGTGATCTACGGCCCTGCCGGCGAGGTGCTCTGGCAGTCGAGAACGTACCAGCCGCTGGACCCGGGCAGCCTGCAGTCTCTGGTGGTGCAGCACGACGGCAACGTCGTGCTGTACAGCTCGGGAACCGCTCGCTGGTGGAGCGGGGTGGTCTTCGCCTGACCTGCACCCTACGAAGGCGCGCTCTCGTCGGGTGAAACCGCCGAGACCGTCACTCGTCGATGGGCCCTCGACCTTGGTCGGGGGCCCATCGGCGTTTGCGCGTCTGGGCGAAAGCGCGGGGTCCTGGCACACTGCCGTTCGTGTCCTCACACCACGGCCGGTGCATGTGCGGAAGCGTCCGATTCGTTGTCGATGGACCCTTGCGCCCAGTCTTGAATTGCCACTGTGACCGATGCCGTCGTTTCACCGGGCATTACCTGGCTGCCACGATGGCCGCCACCGCCGATCTGAGCTTTCGCTCGTGCGAGACCCTGACGTGGTATCAGGCCTCACCGGGCGTCGAATACGGCTTCTGCGGGCGCTGTGGTTCGAGCCTGTTCTGGCGGGTCGATGCCGAGCCCGGCCAGGTGTCGGTGTGCGCCGGCACCCTCGACCCACCCACCGGGCTCAGCACCGAGGCCGCCTGGTGGGTGAGCACGGCCAGCGACTATCACCAAAGACCGGACCTGCCCGAGTACGCTCACGAGCCGTGAGGGCTCGGACTTCTCGTCCGGCATCATGCGTGGACGGGCGGCCGGCTCGGGCACCCCGACGAGCGGACGACGAGCGTTGGCGTGGGTGGGACGACGAAGGCCGGCGCCCGACCTCGAGTCGGACACCGGCCAGTGGTTCATCTGAGAAAGGCTCAGGCCTTCTTGGTCTCCCAGAAGATCACCGCGATCTCGTCGATCTTGGCGAGCAGGTCGTCGGCCACGGCCACGTCGTTGCTGGCCTTGGTGCCGCCGGCCCCGGCGAGCTTGGTGGCCTGGTTGAACAACTCGTGCAACTGCGGGTACTTCTCGAAGTGCGGCGGCTTGAAGTAGTCGGTCCACAGCACCCACAGGTGGTGCTTGACCAGGTCGGAACGCTCTTCCTTGATGGTCTGGGCGCGGGCCTTGAAGTTTGAGTCGTCGGAGTCGTTCGACTTCTGGATGCAGGCCTTGACCGACTCCGCCTCGATCCGGGCCTGAGCCGGGTCGTAGACCCCACAGGGCAGATCGCAGTGGGCGCTGACAGTCACAAGGGGCAAACGCATCGGTGAGTCCTTTCGGCGCAGTTCAGGGGCGATTGCGACACTACTCCGATGCTTCCTGCCCGGCGCGACCTGGTGCCCAGATTGCGACTGGTTCGCGTTCAGGGTAGGTCGATGGTCCCGACGCTGTCGCCGGGGGACATCCTGCTCATCCGCGCGATCACACCGACCCGGGCGCGTGGCATCGCACCGGGCGCGCTCGTCGTCCTCACCTGGCCGGGCCTGCCGCTGTCGGTCAAGCGACTCCTGCAGGTCGAGCCCGATGGCGGCTGGTGGGTCGAGCGAGACTCGGCCACCGAGGGCGTCGACTCGTTCTCCCACGGGGCGGTACCACCCCAGGATTGCCGGGGCATCGTCCTGGCCCGGGTGTGGCCACGGCCCACCCGGCTGGCACCCCGATCCGCTCGGCGCCGCTCGGCGGGGCCAGGTCCCGGGTGATCCCTATCTCTCGGCAACCTCGTCGTCGCGAGGTGTCAGCGAGACGCTCGTCGTGCGTCGAAGCACCTGCTCGGTGCCCTCGACGTGGGCGTGGTCGACATCCACCCGAGCCTGTCGGCCCCGGATCACCACCGTCATCACCCCGTTGTCGAACCACAGACCCTGGGTGACCTCCCACTCCACTGGCACCCGGTCCACCCCGGCCCCGTCGGCCAACCTGCGCAACATCCGCCGCACCAACTGCAGGCTCAGCAGCCGGTTGGCCACCCGGATCGGTTGCTCGAGTGGGTTGCGGAAGGGAGACATGGTCAACTGATGCACGCCGGTGCGGCGCTCATCCTGCCCGGGAAGTTGAGCCGTGGCCACATACGAGCAGTGCACGTCTCCGGAAAGGATGAGCACGCTGGCCGGCGGATCGCTCCTGGTCACCACCTCGTCCAGCATCCGGACGAGTGCGGTGAAGGTATCCCGGAAAGCCGCCCAGTGCTCCAGATCCACCACTTGGCGAAGCCACTCCGAGGCGCGCGCCACGGTACGGCCGAACCGTCCGGCGGCCAGCGCCTCGTTCCAGCCCTCCAGGTGGTGGATGCCGGGCACCATGAGCAGCGGCAGGGTCGCCCCCACAAGCAGATGGTCGACCGGCTCGTTCAGCATCTCGGCCAGCCACTCCATCTCGGTGGGGTCGAGCATCGCCCGGTGGTCGGGTTCGAGCACTCGCGAGGAGCGGGAATCCACGGCGACGAGCCGGATCCGCACGTCCCCGCGCTCGAAGTCGCGCACGAAACTCCAATGCACCTTGGCCGGGTCGGTGTCCGCTTCCCAGGCCAGCTGGTCCAGGCGACGGTCGGGCTCTGCGTCGTCCTCGATCTCGCGCACCAGCGCGTAGATCTCGTTCTGCTCCAGCTGGGCGGGGGAGAGGTTGCCCAGGTGCTGGTACACCCAGTACGAGACGTACGCTCCCAGCACCCGGGGCCGCCACCAGGGTTTCGCCGTCACCGTCCGACGCCACTGCTCGGAGGTGTTCCAGTCATCGCGCAGGTCGTGATCGTCCAGCAGCATGACCGTCGGGACGGTCGAAAGCAGCCACCGAACGTCCGGGCGCGCCCAACTGTCGTGGTACAGCCAGGTGTACTCCTCGAAACTCTGGATCTCCTCGGCGACCTCGCGCATCGGGTCGGCCCGGCTGAGCTGGGACGCCTTGGTGATGCCTCTGGCGGCGAGCAGGCGCTGCTTCTGTTCCGGCGACGGCAGATCCGCGTACACCTGATCGCCCCCGCAGAACAGGGCGTGCGGCCAATCTTGGACAGGCGAGCGTTGCATCCGCCGGGCCAGCGCGACCAATGCGTCGGCACCGAAGCGCCGCAGGTCCTGGCGTGAGTCACCCGCCGAACGTCGGCAGGAGCCGAAAGCGAGCCGGAACTCCTCCTGCGTGCCGAAGGTGCGAATGACCGAGGCGGGCAGGCGCGCGAACCGGTTGCCCGGCTCGGTCGGCGGCCACACCTGCCGGGCATCGCCGCCGGACTCTCCACGAGCCGAGAGCAGCACTCGGTAGGGCATGGTTGTCTGCGCCGGCAGACCGGTCAGGATGACCAGCGCGTAGTGATGCCCGTGCACCGTCCAGGTATCTGCGTGCCCGGCATGCTGTTCTGCTTCCGGGGCGCCTGCTGTAGGGTCGTCTCCTGCAGCGGTGTGTGCTTCGGGGACGTCCGCTTCGGGGCCGCGAGGTCCGGGACGGGCGCCGTCGGTCACCGTGACCGTCACCCGGGCCGGCCGGTCCACTTCCACCCAGATCGTGGCCGCACCGCTGTCGACATAGCGCAGGAGCGGGCCCAGGAGGAGCGTGGCTTCGGTCACAGCAGTCACGGTAGCCCGCCGGGGGCGGCCGGTTCTCGCCGCGTGTCGGTGGGATCACCCGGGCCACCCGTCGCGACGGCAGGGCCCCATCGCCTCTCCAGGAGAACCGACGGGCCGCGTGGGTCACAAGCACACAACGACCCGCGCGCTATGCCCGATACGGCAGCGGAGCCCGGGTAGCGTGGCCGTGCGCACATCGAGAGCGTTCCCGGCGGGTGTCCCACCGCTCGACCGCTCCATGGGCGCCACTGTTGACGACCCGTGCCCTCGGGCCGCAGCCCACCGCGGGTCGACCCTCGACGTTGCCCTCGGATCCGACTGGCCCGCCGACATCGCCGGTCGGGGATCGGTGTGGGACAACACCGTTCGTCGGCCATCCCCCATTCGCACCGCTCCCGGCAACGACCACGTTCTGTGACCGACCGCACGTCAGACTCGCCGCCTGTTACGCCGAAAGGGTGAACATCTGACGGTTATGCTCCACAACCGCGTCACCCGTCCAAGGACGCACGGTGTCGACGGCGATGCAGATCGAACGCTGCGTCGTTGACCCCCTCTCATGAAAGGCCAACATGGCTGCCTCCTCTCCCACCCTCGGCCACAAGCTGGCTGCCGAGTTCCTCGGCACCTTCGTGCTGGTTCTGGGCGGCTGTGGTTCCGCCGTCCTCGCCGCCAACTTCCCGGACGCGGACAACAACTCGTTGGGCATCGGTTTCGTCGGTGTCGCCTTCGCGTTCGGTCTGACCGTGCTGACCATGGCGTACGCCGTGGGCCACGTCTCGGGCGGACACTTCAACCCCGCGGTCACCCTCGGCGCCGCCGCCTCCGGGCGATTCGCCTGGAAGGACACGCCTGCTTACATCGTCACGCAGATCGTGGCGGCGATCGTGGCAGCCTCGGTGCTCTACGTGATCGCATCGGGCCAGGCCGGCTTCTCGGCCTCGGAGTCGGGCTTCGCCACCAACGGCTACGGCGATCACTCCCCGGGTGGCTACTCGCTGCTCGCGGCGATCGTCTGCGAGATCGTGATGACCGCGATCTTCCTGTACGTCATCCTCGGCGCGACGGACCACCGCGCCCCCGCGGGCTTCGCGCCGATCGCCATCGGCCTGGCGCTGACCCTCATCCACCTCGTGTCGATCCCGGTGACGAACACCTCGGTGAACCCGGCCCGCTCCATCGGCCCGGCACTGTTCGCCGGCGGCCCGGCCCTGTCGCAGCTGTGGCTGTTCATCGTCGGCCCGATCGTCGGCGCGCTGATCGCAGGCTTCTCCTACCAGGCGCTGCTGGGCGGGCGTCCCGGTGTGGAGTACATCGGTACCGACAAGGACTGACCCCACATCGCCTGACAGGTACTGTCGCGCATCACGAAGGGCTGCACGTCTGAGGGCGTGCAGCCCTTCGTCGTGCCTGGGGTTTGCCGCCTCCCGGGTGCGGACCGGGCGTGGTGGCGACGCCCGGGAGGGCCGGCCCACCCACCGCCCGGCCTGAGCTCACCCGGTGCTGCCGGCGCACAGCCCGCACGAACACGCCCGGCCCGGGCGGGGTTTGCGATCGGAGGTAGCCGTAGGGTTGGACCGTGTTCGCGGTCTATGCCAGTTCCCAGTCCACCGACGACCCGTTGTCCGGCCTCCAGATCGGGGAGCGTCCAGAACCGGAGGTGCCCGACGGCTGGACCCGGGTGCGGGTCAAGGCCTCCAGCATCAATCACCACGATCTGTGGAGCCTGCAGGGTGTCGGCCTACCCGCCGACCGGCTGCCGATGATCCTCGGCTGCGACGCTGCCGGCCTGGACGATGATGGCAACGAGGTGGTGGTGCACTCGGTGATCAGCAGCCCCGGCTGGGCGGGTGACGAGACCGAGGATCCGCGCCGTTCGATCCTCTCCGAGATCCACCAGGGCAGCTTCGCGGACTACGTCGTGGTGCCCTCACGCAACGTGCTCCCCAAGCCCCCCGAGCTCTCCTTCGTCGAGGCGGCCTGCCTGCCGACGGCGTGGCTGACCGCCTATCGGATGCTCTTCACCAAGTCCGGGGTGGCTCCCGGCGGCACGATTCTCGTGCAGGGAGCCGGTGGCGGCGTGGCCACTGCCCTGATCGCGCTGGGCACGGCAGCCGGTTACCGGATCTGGGCCACCAGCCGCCAGGCCGACAAGCGCGACAAAGCCCTGGCCCTGGGCGCCGAGCAGGTCTTCGAGTCCGGTGCCCGGCTGCCAGAGCGGGTGGACGCCGTGATGGAGACGGTGGGGGCCGCCACCTGGTCGCACACCCTCAAGGCGCTCAAGCCCGGTGGCCGAGTGGTGATCTCGGGAGCCACCTCCGGTCCGATGCCTCCCGCCGACCTGACCAGGATCTTCTTCCTCCAGCTCAGCGTCGTCGGGTCCACGATGGGCACAATCGAGGAGTTCCACCGGCTGCTGCGGTTCTGCGCAGCCACCGGGGTTCGTCCGGTGATCGCCGGGGAGATGCCCATGGAGTCAGCCCGAGAGGCGCTCGAGCAACTGCACACCGGAGACGTCTTCGGCAAGTTGGTGCTCACCCGATGAACCCAGCGGCGCGGGCATGAGGCCGCTCGCCGCGTACCTGGGGTCGACGCGGTGAAGGCAGCCACCATCATGCGGATCGCCCGGGCCGGTTCGGTCCGGGCCCGTCGCCGGGCGCTCACCTCCGGGCTGGGTGCCAGGCGCCTGGCCGCCACGGCGGCGGCGTTACGGCTGGGGGTGCTGGACGCCCTGGACGCCAAGCCCCGGTCGACGCGTGAACTGGCCAGTCAGCTGGCCGACTCTCAGCCGGACGCAGCTCAGGTCCCGGCCGGTGGGCCCGGGGTGCATCGCGTCGATGCCGATCCGGTCAGCGACCTCGACCGGGTCGCGATGCTGGACGCCTTCCTGCACGTGCTCGCGGGCGAAGGGCTGCTGCGCGGCGGTGACCGGGAATGGCGCCTGACCAGGCTGGGGCACGCCCTGGTCGCGGACGACACCGCCCGAGCCATGTTCGAGGCCTTCGATGGCTATCACACGGGCCTGTATCGCGAGCTGGACGAACCGTTGTTCCGTGCCGTGCCTCGCCGGGACACCCAGGACCAGGCCGACCTCGTCGCGCGGCTGTCCCGCCTGCTGGAGCCGTTGATCCTCGACGAGCTGACCAAGGCGCTGTCCGAGGGGGGTGCGGGTCGGGTGCTCGACATCGGCTGTGGCAGTGGGGCGCTGCTGGTGCACATGCTGCAGGCTGCGCCGGGGGCTCGAGGAGTCGGGGTGGACGTGGCGTCGGAGGCGGTGGCCCAGACCGCGCGCGCGTGCGCTCGAGCCGGGGTGGGGCATCGGGTGGACCTGGCCACCGGCGATGCCACCCAGGTTCTCACCGGCACGGACCTGGTTCCCGAAGGCAGCCTCGACCTGGCGGTGGCGGCGAACGTCGTCTACTACCTCGACCCGGCCGCGCTTGCTGGGCTGCTTGAGGTGGTGGCCGCGCGGTTGCGTCCCGGGGGAGTGCTCGTGGTGATCACCACCGACCTGGACGAGTCGGTGATCTCCCGGCACCTGGATCTGCTGCTGCGCACCCAGAGTCCGGCGATGGCGCTGGTGGGTCGCGATGCCCTGGTGGCGGCGTTGACCTCCGCGGGATTGCAGATCTCCCGGGTCAAGCGGCTCGCCCCGGGGGACCCACTGATCGCGGTCCACGCCCGCCGGCCGGTCGTCCTGGCGATGTGAGGGTCCCTTCACCCCGCCCGTCGGGCTGACCTCGGGTCAGCGGCTCTCAGCCCACCCGCTCCGGCCCCCACCCCGCACCTCACCGGCCCCCACCGCACCACTCACCGGCCCCACCCCGCACCGGCCCCACCGCCGCACCGGCCCGGCGCCGCACCGGCCCGGCCCCCATCCACTGAACACTTTTGCGTCTCACAGGCACATTTCTGTACACCCGCCAGCCATCTCGTCCCCGCACACCGCCCATACAACGCAACGGCTCGGCAACGAGACCTGGCCGCGGCCTGCGCGAGCGGGCCGGCACCGACGGGGGTGCCCTGGACCTGCACCACCGGCCACCCGCCACCCGGACGTCGGCACCTCAGGCCTGCGCGATCAGTGTCGGCAGGACGGGCTCCGCCGAGCCGTCGGGGGGTGGCCGCTGACGGGGCGCGGACAGCGGTGCCTACTGTGCGCCGGGCAATCCCAGCCAGGCGTGCCATCCGTTGTGCAGCACGAGCCAGGCGACGAGTCCGTAACCGACCTGTCCGGGGTGGCGGCCGTCGCCGGACGCCAGATCCGCGTACCACTGTTCATGACCCACCAGCGGGGTGTGGCAGTCGACGAAGCCGATGTCGCGGCGCTCGCACACGTCCGCGTAGGCAGCGGACAGGTCGCCCACTCGCTCGTTGCCCTGCCGGTCTGTCGTCGGCGGCGGGCCCACCACCAGGCAGGAGACCTCGTCCGCGCGGGCGTCGTCGAGCAGGTTGGCCAGGTTGAGACGGCTACGGGCCAGGCTGACGCCCTGATCCAGATCGCCGGTGCCCGGGGCCAGTACCAGCCGGTTGTCGGCGGCGCGGTCGTACCGCAGCCATGCCTCGTTGCGGCATCGGGCCAGCAGTTGGGGGGTGCCGTCTCCTGGGATGCCCAACGGGAACATGGCCAGCCCCCCGGGCCCCGGCGTGGTGCGGGCCGCCACCCGGCCCGTCCAGCCCAGTCCCTTGTTGTCACCGATGCCGGCGACCAGGGCGTCGCCGAGTACGCAGATCCGCAGTCCCGCGGGCAGAAGGTCGTCACTCATGCTGGTTGCCTCATCTCCGGCGTCGGTCTCATCGGTCCAGCCCCGCACGGCGCGTCGCCGGCAGCGCCCTCGTCCTGATCATTCGTCGTCCTCGTCGAGACGAGCCAGCCAGGTGGCCAACCGCTCGATCGGCGTCTCGAACTCCGGATTGAGGTCGACGAAGGTGCGGAGTTCGTCGGCCAGCCAGGCAAGGGTCACAGACTCCTCCCCGCGCCGATGCGCCAGTTCCTCGATGCCGCGGTCGGTGAAGTACATGTGCACAGTGTGCCAAGCCGGAGGGAACGGATCGGCGAAGCCCGCCGCGCGGGGCTGGGCTCGGCTGCCGTGCCGCCCGGCCAGACCGCTTCGGCCAGTCGGATCGCCGCGACGCCGGGGGAGTGTCGCCACCCTTGTCGCTGAACGCGATGCAGCGCGGACTGCCGACGCCTGGGCAGCGATGCCCTGGTGGCGGCGTTGACCTCCGCGGAATTGCAGATCTCCCGGGTCAAACCGGCTCGCCCCCGGGGGTCCCCCCGCCCCACTGAACACTTTTGCGTCTCACGGACGCATTCCTGTACACCCAACAGTCATCTCGTCCCCGCAGACGGGTCAACTGTCGGGGAGCGAGCCTCGCCCGTCGAATCGCCAGCGGGTGGCCCGGGTAGCGAATTCGTCCTCCCGCTCGATCACCGCGATGGCCCGCACCGGTATGACCTCATAGCAGGCGTTCTCACGCAGGAAGTCGGCCGTCAGGTCCGGCGAGAGCGGCAGATACTTGGCCAGGTATCGCTCGATCCATTCCTCGCGCCTGGCCCCGACGACTGTGTGCGCGGTCCCGTTCACCGACAGGGCCTCCACGGTCGACTCCGGGGTCACCGCCACCTGCGGGTTGCCGGCCAGATTGCGGGCCTTGCGGGCGTTGGGGGCGCACGAGAAGCAGAATCGGTGCTCGTCGTCGTGCCAGACGCCCCAGACCGGCAGGGTGTGCGGCGCTGCGTCGGGGGACACGGTCACCAGCCAGTAGTTGCGGCTATCGCGCAGGCGTTGTGCCGCCCACGACCAGGGCAGCGGCTCCCAGGTGTCGCCCCCGACGCCGTAGCCGGTCATGGCGGGCATGTCGCTGATCGGGTCTGGCATCTGCCTACCGTAGGCGAGGGGCCTGCCCCCGGACACCCTGCACCCTCGCGCGAGGCAGGCACGCCTGACGCAGCGGGTGGGCTCCGGCGCCTGGCACTCCTGGCCGGTAACTCGCCCGGTAAACGGGCGGGCCTACACCGGGAGCATCGCGCTGAGTCGGCCAACGGCCCGCTGTACCGGGGCGGGCAGTTCGTCGTCGAAGGGGTCGACCACCACCGGGTCGCCGCGGCGCTTGGCTCGCTGCCACGTACCTACCGCGCGCCCGGCGGCCACCACGGTGGCGCGGAAGACCCCATTGCCCCCGGGTACCACCTTCTTCTCCTGTTCAGCGGTCAGCACGGCCCGACGATCCCCGTAGCCGAGCACGACTTCGTCGAAGCCGGGCAACAACAGGGGCGCTGCGGTGCTCCGCTTGGCAGCCGGGTAGTCCTGAAGCACCTGGGCATCGACCCAGTGCGGCACGCCGTCGACGTCGATGACCTGCAGGTCATCGGGAAGCTGATCCAGCACGGGGGTGAGGTCACGCTTGGCCAACTTGGTCCACCACAGGAACTGGGCGGCCGGCACCGGGCCGTGGCTACGCACGTACCGGGTGAACAACTCGGCCACCGCTGCCGGCCGCTCCAGAGTGCGGGGCCGGTCGATCCACTCGTGCGAGAGCACGAAGCGCTGCTGGGTGCCGTCCATCGGGCCCTGACAGATGATCCCGCGCACCGCGAGATGGAAGATCAGGTGGTAGCCGCGTCCGTCGCGGACCTGCACGCCGGCCTCGGTCCACGCCTGCAGCAGGTCCGTTCGATTGAGCCCGCCGCCGCTGAGGGTGTTCCTGGCCACCTGCTCTGCGGTGTCCAGCGTTGAGGTGTCGAGTCCGAGAGCCTCGCGTCGTCGAGAGGTGGCGCGCAACAGGCCATCGGCGGTCAGCGACAGCATCCAGCCCAGATCCTGAGCAGGCAGAACGAAGAGGGTGCCGCGCATCGGCCAGCTGCGCACGATCTGGCCCGCGTCGTAACTGTCGAAGACCCCCTGGCGGGTGCGCTCGGTGGTGCGCAGCGCCACCGAGACGGTCGACCCGGGAAAGTCCTGCCCTTGCAGGCATCCGAAGTGCCGCACCACCTCGGTGGCCGAGCCCATCGGGTGCACGAGTCGCTGGGACAACAGACGCATCCGGGCCACGTCGGCGATGGTGGTCATCGCGGTGCACCCTGCGCCGCGTCGTCGGCCTGCCCGGACGGTGGGTCGACCGGCCCGGGGTTGTCCTCGGCAGGATCAGCGGGTTGCCGTGCAGATTCCCCGTTGCCCGTGGCGGCCAGAAAGGCCTCGACCACCGTGCGAGGCACCGGACCGCGCGCGCCGACCCGGACGCCCTGTTCGCCGGCCCAGGCCCGCACCAGCCCCATGTCGATCTGCGCTTCGTTCGACCGCTGAGAACCGCGCGCCCGGGGCCGGGCCGAGCCCGCGGCGGATCGAGGGGGATCGCCCGGAAGTTGGAGATCGATTGGTACGGTCCGAAAACCGCCATCCGCCGCCTCGCCGGCCCGGGACTCCACGACGTCGGCCCGTGCCGCCACCAGGAAGCGGAAGGTCCACTCCTGGGCCAGTTTTCGGGTCTCACAGAAGTGGATCGGCACGTTCGGGAACCTCGCGGCGCATTCGGCCAGGCCCTCGGCCAGCACCGCGGGCCGAACCGTGGTCTGTTTGAACACCTGCGAATACCGTTCCTCCACCACGACCGCGGCATGGGGCAGTGCGGCCAGTTCGGCCAGCGCGAACTTCAGCCGGCCCCCGGTCAAGGAGGACGTCAAGTCGCTCAGGCTCTTGCGTTCGACCGCCCCCACTAGGTGCCCGTCGACCTCGATGCCGTAGTCACCCACCCGCAGCGGCCCTCGCCGGGTCACCGCCTGCTGCTCGGCGAACGTCCAGGCGTACCGCTCGTGGGCGTCGACGATGATCTCCACATCCTGCGCGCTCAGGCCCCGGGCCCGGGCCGTGGGGAGCGACACGTTCGGTCGAGCCTGCTTGGCCGTGCGGGCGGACTGCCAGAAGATCGCCTCCCGGTTGCCGCGGATGCGGGTCATGACGAACTGGCTGCGGTTCTCCCGGCTGCGGTCCAGGACGAGGTCGATGGCCCCGCCGCGCCGCTGGCAGGAGCGCACCGGGACCCGCTCCACGATCTGCGGATCGGCTGGCCAGTCGGCGTCGCGGTGGCAGAAGATCTTCGCGGTCCGAGGCCAGGTGTCGCGGGCTTTGAGCACGATCTGGCGGTCGGGCAGGGGGATCAGCAGCAGATACGGCAGCGTGGTACCGGGCTCGGGATTGCGAGCGATGACGAACTCGCGCTGCGGCGCCATAGGGATGACCGTAGCGAATGGCGGTCCTGTGGTCTTGGTGCCAGGGCCGGCCGGTCGCCAGGCTGAGTTCCTGGGCCAGGGCAGAGGGCGACTCCCACCGGGCCGGCTCGGGTCCGAGGGATGGCCAAGCCCGGTCAAGCCAACACGTTCTTGTCTTGTGCACCATTTTTGCGGTTCCAGCGATGCCACGCCGGGGTGTGGCACGGGCCACAGTTCCCCGGTCAGACGGGCCGTCCGCACCGGGCCCGGCCCGGCCGGAGTAGCCTGGCGCAGTAGTGTTCTGGTGGGTTTCACAAGGGGCCCGCCCCGCCCAGGTCTGACTCGGAGGACTCTGATGGACGCTTTCCTGTCGTGGCTGTGGCTCATTCTCGTCACGTTCGCGTTCGCGGCGTACCTGTTCGCCATGTTCGCGATCATCATGGACCTGTTCCGCGATCATTCGGCGTCCGGCTGGGCCAAGGCGATCTGGGTCTTCTTCCTCATCGTCTTCCCCATCCTCACCGCGCTCGTCTACCTCATCGCCCGCGGCGACGGCATGGCCGACCGGGCCCGGCGGGACGCCCTCCAGCAGAAGGCCGCCACCGACTCCTACATCCGCGAGGTCTCCTCGCAGGTCAGCCCGGCCGACCAGATCGCGCAGGCCAAGACCCTGCTGGACGCCGGAACCATCAGCCAGGCCGAGTTCGACACCCTCAAGGCCAAGGCCCTGAGCTGACGTGCCCGCCGGCGGGCCGCCAACCGCCCGGTGGGTCTGGCGACCGCCCAGCGGAAAGAGTTAATCCCTGTGTGACACAAGCGATCGTGACCGACCTCGATAGGCCGGAACGATGTGCCCTATCGTCGGGGAAATGGCGACTGCGACACGAACCGGAGCCGAGGCCGTCCACGAATACACCCTGCAGGGTCGTGATCGCACGCTGGCGTTCGCGGCCATCGCGGGCGGGATGCTGCTGGCAGCACTGGACGGCACCATCGTCTCCACCGCCCTGCCGACCATCGTCGGAGATCTCGGGGGCGCCGAGCACATCACCTGGGTGGTCACCGCCTACCTGCTGACCCAGACCATCTCCACGGTGCTGGCCGGCAAGCTCGGCGACATCGTCGGCCGCAAGAGGATGTACATCGGCGGCATCATCGTCTTCGTCGGAGCCTCCGCGCTGTGCGGGATGGCCGAGGGGATGACCTGGCTGATCGCGATGCGGGCCGTGCAGGGCATCGGCGGCGGCGCCCTCGCGGTCACCGCCACGGCCCTGATCGCCGACATCATCCCGCTGCGCGAGCGCGGCAGCTACCAGGGTGCGATGGGCGCGGTCTTCGGCCTGGCCAGCGTCATCGGCCCGCTGATCGGCGGCCTGCTCACCGACAACATCTCCTGGCGTTGGGTGTTCTACGTCAACGTGCCCGTCGCGCTCGTCCTGCTGCCCTTCGCGATCCGCCTGTTGCCGTCCAGTCGGGCGCGCAAGTCCCCGACCATCGACTATGCGGGCATCGTCACGATCGCGCTCGCCGCCGCCTGCCTGGTGCTGGCCACCAGTTGGGGCGGCACCCAGTACGCCTGGGGTTCGGCCACCATCATCGGCTTGTTCGTCGCTGCGGGCGTTCTGCTGGTCGCCTTCGTCGTCGCTGAGCGTCGGGCCGCCGAGCCGATGCTGCCGTTGCACCTGTTCCGCGGCAACGTCTTCACGGTCAGCTGCATCCTGTCCTTCGTCGTCGGCTTCGCCCTGATGGGTGTGATGACCTTCATGCCGACGTACCTGCAGTACGTCCAGGGAGTCTCGGCGACCACGTCCGGGGTGCACATGCTCCCGATGGTGATCGGGCTGTTCCTGGCCTCGATCCTGTCCGGCCAGACGGTGAGCAAGACCGGCGTCTACAAGCCGTTCCCGGTGATCGGCTCGCTCATCATGGCCCTGGGAATGTTCCTGCTCTCCCGGCTCGGCGACGATGCCTCGTCGGGGTCGATCTCGCTGGCGATGATCGTGCTCGGGGTCGGGATCGGGTTGTCCATGCAGGTGCTCGTCATCATCGTGCAGAGCACGGTGGCCTATCAGGACCTGGGGGTGGCCACCTCCGGGGTCACCTTCATGCGGACGATGGGTCAGACCTTCGGCTCGGCAATCTTCGGCACCATCTACGGCAACAATCTCGGGCCCGCGTTGCAGCGTGCCGCCACCTCCACGGGGGTGGACCCGACATCGATCACCACCCCGGAAGCCGTGGCATCCCTGACCGGCGCCCAGCACGACGCCGTGGTGGGGGCCTACGCGGACACCCTGTCGTCGATGTTCGCCAGCGCCATCCCGGTGGCCGTGCTGGCCTTCGTCATCGCCGTCTTCCTCAAATCGGTACCCCTACGCGGGATCGTCAAGGACGGCGCCAACGACACCGGCAAGAGCTTCGCCGTGCCCGACTGGCGCTCCAGCGAGGAGCAACTGGAGGTGGAGGTGTCCCGGGTCTTCGCCACGCGGTTCCCGCGGATGACCGACACCATCCTCGAGGGCGCCGACGTGGACCTGTCCCAGGCGTGGGTGGTCAGGGTCGTGGCCGCGGCTCAGGAACGGGGAGACGGCCTCGCCGACCCGGAGAGCATCGCCGCCCGCCGGGCGATGCCCAGCGCCGTGCTGGGCCCGGCCTTCGCCGACGCCGAGCGCTCGGGGCTGATCACCATCCGCCCGGACGGCCTCGTCCTGACCGACCGGGGGAGTGCGGCTTTCGGCGTGATCGTGGACAACGCCCGGGACGTGCTGCTCGCCGAGTTCGTCGGCCCCGACGATCAGGCGCTGAGCGAGGAGGACACCGAGGCCATCCTGCGGATGGCCCGGGACCTCGTCATCGACGACCGCCCGGCGACCGTCAAGGCCTGAGCCTACGAGCGAGCACGCCGGGCCGGTCGACATCAGGCCGACCCGGCAGCGACACCCTCAGGCGTCGAAGGCGTCCTGCACCAGCTTGGCCTGCTGCGCGGCGTGCGCCTTGGACGAGCCGGTGGACGGCGAGGCCGAGGACGGCCGGGACACCACGTTGAGCTCACCGATGATCGGGGCCAGCGTGAGCAGCAGGTATCCCCAGGCACCCTGGTTGGCCGGCTCCTCCTGCACCCAGGTCAACGGCACGTCGCCGAAGGGCTCGCGGGCTCGTCGCCAGGAGTCCACGTCGAGCGGGTAGAACTGCTCGGCGCGGATGATGGCCGTCGTCTCGTCCTGGCGCTTGGTGCGCTCGGCCACCAGATCCCAGTAGACCTTGCCCGCGCACGCGAGCACCCGACGCACCTTGCTCGGGTCGACCGTGGTGTCCGGCAGCACGGGCACGAACTCACCGGTGGTGAACTCCTCCACCGGGCTGACCGCCTGCTTGTTACGCAGCATCGACTTGGGGGTGAACACCACCAGCGGACGGCGCGGACGCGCATAGGCCTGCCGGCGCAGCAGGTGGAAGTACGAGGCCGGGTTGGATGGCATGGCCACGGTGAGGTTGTTCTCTGCGGCGAGTTGCAGGTACCGCTCGATCCGGGCCGAGGAGTGATCCGGGCCCTGACCCTCGTAGCCGTGCGGCAGCAGCAGGGTCACCGAGGAGTTCTGGCCCCACTTCTGCTCCGAGGACGAGATGAACTCGTCCAGGATCGTCTGGGCCCCGTTGGCGAAGTCGCCGAACTGGGCCTCCCACAGCACCAGCGCGTCCGGCCGCTCCACCGAGTAGCCGTACTCGAAGCCGAGCGCGGCATACTCGCTGAGCATCGAGTCGTACACCCAGAACCGGGCCTGATCCTTGGACAGGTAGAGCAGTGGCGTCCACTCGTCCGCACCCCGTCGGTCGATCAGCACCGCGTGCCGCTGGACGAAGGTGCCGCGCCGGGAGTCCTGACCGGTCAGGCGCACCGGCACGCCCTCCATGAGCAGCGAGCCGAAGGCGAAGATCTCCCCGGTGGCCCAGTCGATGCCGCCGTCGCGGGACATCGCCGAGCGCTTGTCCAGCACGGCCCGCAACTTGGGGTGCACGGTGAAGGTGTTCGGTGGCGAGACGTGCGCGTCCCCGATCCGCTTGATCACCTCGGGGGTGACCGCAGTCTGGCGGCGCTCCAGGTCCATGCTGGCCGCCTGCTTCTGCGCGGACGGAACGTCCAGACCCTCCTGGTCCGGGTTGGACATCGATTCCCGGGTCTCGGCGAACACCCGCTCGAGCTGGGTCTGGTAATCCTTCAGCGCCGCCTCGGCCTCGTCGACGGTGATGTCGCCACGGCCGATCAACGACTCGGTGTAGATCTTGCGGACCGAACGCTTGCCCTCGATGAGGGTGTACATCTGCGGCTGGGTCATCGACGGGTCGTCGCCCTCGTTGTGCCCGCGTCGGCGGTAGCACACCATGTCGATGACGACGTCCTTGTCGAACTCCTGCCGGAAGTCGAAGGCGAGTTGGGCAACCCGCACGCACGCCTCGGGGTCGTCCCCGTTGACGTGGAAGATCGGTGCCTGCACCATCTTCGCCACGTCCGTGCAGTAGTACGAGGACCGCGAGGACGCCGGCGCGGTGGTGAAGCCGACCTGGTTGTTCACCACGATGTGCACGGTGCCGCCGGTGCGGTACCCGCGCAACTGGGAGAGGTTGAGGGTCTCGGCCACGATGCCCTGCCCGGCGAAGGCGGCGTCGCCGTGCAGCAGCACCGGCAGCACCGGGAAGGACTCCCCGGCCCGGTTGAGTCGGTCCTGCTTGGCTCGCACGATGCCCTCGAGCACCGAGTCCACCGCCTCCAGGTGCGAGGGGTTCGCGGCCAGATAGACCTGCGTGCTGGCCCCGGACTCTGCGGTGAAGGTGCCCTCGGTGCCCAGGTGGTACTTCACGTCGCCCGAGCCCTGCACCGAGCGGGCGTCCTGGGCGCCCTCGAACTCACGGAAGATCTGCCCGTACGACTTGCCCGCGATATTCGCCAGCACGTTGAGCCGGCCGCGGTGCGGCATCCCGATGCATACCTCGTCCAGCCCGGATTCGGCGGCTTTGGACAGCAGTGCGTCGAGCAGCGCGATGATCGTCTCCCCGCCCTCGAGGGAGAATCGCTTCTGGCCGACGAACTTGGTCTGCAGGAAGGTCTCGAAGGCCTCGGCAGCGTTGAGCCGACGCAGGATCCGCAACTGATCCTCGCGCTTGACCCGGATGTAGGGGCGCTCGACCCGCTGCTGGATCCAGGCTCGCTGCTCCGGATCCTGGATGTGCATGTACTCGATGCCGGTGGTGCGGCAGTAGGAATCACGCAGCACGCCGAGGATGTGCCGCAACTTCATCATCGGGGCGCCGCCGAAGCCGCCGGTGGGGAATTCACGGTCCAGGTCCCACAGCGACAGGCCGTGGGTCTGCACGTCGAGGTCGGGGTGCTTGCGCTGGCGGTACTCCAGCGGGTCGGTGTCGGCCATCAGGTGGCCGCGCTCACGGTAGGCGTGGATGAGTTCGACCACCCGCGCGGTCTTGTTGACCTCGTCCTGCTTGGAGAAGGTCTTGTCGGTGACCCAGCGGACCGGCTCGTAGGGGATCCGCAGCGAGCGGAACACCCGGTCGTAGAAGCCGTCCTCGCCGAGCAACTTCTTCTGCAGCAGCCGCAGGAAGTCGCCCGACTGAGCGCCCTGGATGATCCGGTGGTCGTAGGTGGAGGTCAGGGTGACCACCTTGGACACGCCCAGTTCGGCGAGCGTGCGGTCCGAGGCGCCGGCGAACTCGGCCGGGTACTCCATCGCGCCGACCCCGATGATCGCGCCCTGACCCACCATCAGGCGCGGCACCGAGTGGACGGTGCCGATGGTGCCCGGGTTGGTCAGCGAGATCGTCGTGCCCTGGTAGTCCTCCAGGGTGAGTTTGTCGGCCCGGGCGCGCTTGACCACGTCCTCGTAGGAGGCCCAGAACTCGGCGAAACTGAGCCGGTCGGCCTGCTTGACCGAGGGCACCACGAGCTTGCGGGTGCCGTCGTCCCTGGGCAGGTCGATGGCGATCCCGAGATTCACCGCGCCGGGGCGACGCACCCCCGGCTTGCCGTCGATGCTGACGAAGCCGGCGTTCATCTCCGGCATCATGCTCAGCGCCTCGACGATGGCGTACCCGATGATGTGAGTGAAGGAGACCTTGCCGCCGCGGGCCCGGGCGAGGTTGGAGTTGATGACGATCCGGTTGTCGATCAGCGCTTTGGCCGGGATCGCGCGCACCGAGGTTGCCGTCGGGACGGTGAGCGACTCGTCCATGTTGGCGACCAGCCGGGCCGACATGCCGCGCAACTTCTCCGTGACGGCAGGCTCCTCGGCGTCCAGCTCGGGCACCTTCGGGGGTGGCACGTCGCGGGCGCTGGGGATCGCGTTCATCAAGGGCGCCTCATAGGCGGTGGGCACTTGGGCGGCGTGCGGGGCGCCCGCCGAGGCGGGGCTGGGCGAATCCGGGTCGGGTGGCGGAGAGGGAGCCGGAGGCCGGGGACCGTCGGCGCGCTCGGAGGCTCGGGCACTGCTGCGCTCACGGGCCATCGGGCGGGCCTCTTGCGCCCCCGGGACCGTCGGGATCTGCCCGGTGGTGGCGGACCCGCCGGTGCCCCCGTTGCGTTCGTAGTCCGCGAAGTAGTCCCACCACTGCGGATCCACCAGGTTCTTGTCCTGCTTGTACTGGGCGTACAGCTCGTCAACGAGCCATTCGTTGATGCCATACCCCTCTGAGCCGGCGGTGTTGGGGGTCTGCGTCGTCACGTCCTGGGTCGACCTTCCGAAGCTCGTCGTGGGGGCGCGAAGCCACCCCTGCATACCTGCATCAGGGCATGGTCCCCGGAACCACGTCGCAGTGCGGGTGATGTTCAGCCTAACCCCCTGCTGACTCATTCCACCGGCTGGTTCGCGGACGGCGCGCTGACCGGTCGACAAATTGCTGCGGACGGTCGGAACCTTGCTGTCGGGCCGGGTTCGGTGGCGCCGCGCTGCCCTGGCCGGTGGGATGTCACGCACACTCGTCGGTCGACGGTGATTGCGCCGGTTATGGCGATCCTGCGGACGTCTCGGGGAGGCGGCCCGCCGTAGCGGGCCCGCACCGTCGGTGACGATTTACGCTTTCCCGCGTGAGCGCGCCCAGCCAGTCCCGTCCGGTGAAGGTCCTCGTCGTCGAGGACGAACCAGCCATCGCCCAAGCCGTCGTCACCCGCTTGCGTAGCGAGGGATGGGAGGCGGGCGCCTGCCACGACGGCAATACGGCGATCAGGATGGCGCTGGCGAATCCGCCGGACCTGGTGATTTTGGACGTCATGTTGCCCGGCATGGACGGACACGAGGTGTGCCGGCGGATCCAGGCGGAGCGTCCGGTGCCAGTGCTCATGCTCACCGCCCGCGACGACGAGACGGACATGCTGGTCGGCTTGGGCGTGGGTGCCGACGACTACATGACCAAGCCCTTCTCAATGAGAGAGCTGGTTGCCCGTAGCAAGGCCCTGCTGCGCCGGGTGGAGCGGGCAGCCAGCCTGGCCACCGAGCCGGACCCCGGCACCGAGGTGATGATCTTCGGCGACGTGGAGATCGACCAGCGCGAACGCCGGGTGCGCCGCGCCGGCAAGGTGGTGCACCTGACCCCGACCGAGTTCGACCTGCTGGTGTGCCTGGCATCGCAGCCCAAGGCGGTGCTCAGCCGGGAGCGGCTGCTCGCCGAGGTGTGGGACTGGGTGGACGCCTCCGGCACCCGCACGGTGGACTCGCACGTCAAGGCGCTGCGCCGCAAGCTCGGTCCGGACCTGATCCGCACCGTCCACGGTGTGGGCTACGCCTTCGAGGCCACGGCCGAGTGAGTTCCCCGGCACCGTCCCGCCCGCCCCGTCGGCGTCTGGCGGATGTCCGGCCGCTGGACCGGGTGCGCTCGCTGAAGGTCAAACTCGGGCTGCTCGTGGCCGCGTCGGTGGTCGTCGCGGTGGTGCTCACCTGGGCGATGGCCCGCAACGGCTTCGGTCCCCGGTACACGCTCCCGCTGGCGTTGATCGGCTCACTGCTCATCACCCAGGTGCTGGCGCGGGGGATGACCTCGCCGCTGCGCGAGATGACCGCAGCGGCACGACTGATGACCACCGGGGACTACTCCACCCGGGTGCGGGCCACCAGCCACGACGAGGTCGGCCTGCTCGCCGACGCCTTCAACCAGATGGCCACCGACCTGGCCGAGGTCGACCAGCAGCGCCGGGATCTGGTGGCCAATGTCAGCCACGAACTGCGGACCCCGGTGGCCGCCCTGCGGGCAATCCTGGAGAACCTCGTCGACGGGGTGAGCGAGCCCGACCCGGCCACCCTGCGACTGGCCCTGGCCCAGACCGAGCGGCTCGGCGATCTGGTCACCGAGTTGCTCGACCTGTCCCGGGTGGAGGCCGGGGTGGCGCCGATGAAGCGGCTCGATGTGCCGGTCGAGGTCTTCCTCGACAACGCCCTGGACGAGGCGACGATGATCAGCGAGAACGTCAACCGGCAGGTCGACTGGATGCTGGACGTGCGTCCGCCGGACCTCACCGTCGCCGCCGATCAGGCTCGGCTGCATCAGGTGGTGGCCAACCTGTTGGACAACGCGGCCCGGCATTCCCCTCCGGGCGGGGTGGTGCGGGTGCGCGCGTGGCTCGACCCCGACCCGGACGACGTGGTCATCGAGGTGTGCGACGAGGGCCCGGGCATCGCCCCGCAGGACCGCTCGCGGGTCTTCGAGCGTTTCCACCGAGCCGGGGCCACCACGTCCACCGGCGGCGGCACCGGCCTCGGCCTGGCGATCGCCCGCTGGGCGGTGCGCCTGCATGGCGGCACGATCAGCGTCGGCGACTCCGAGGTGGGAGCCCGGATGGTGGTCCGGCTGCCGCACCGAGCCGTGGGGTGAGCCTCGGCCGCTCCGCTCGGGCAGACAGTGTTCTTCGGGTCTTTCTTAGGATCTTCGTGGCTCCTGCGGTGTTCTCGCCGCATGCTCGCGGGCGACGACGCGGGCCCGTGGCAGTGAACCGCTGCCTGCTGATGCCGGTCACGGGTAGGTTGCCCGGGTGCGTTTCCTCGACGGGCATCGCCCCGCCCACGACCTGACCTACTCCGACGTCTTCTTGACCCCGTCCCGCTCGGACGTGGCCTCCCGGCTCGACGTGGACCTGACCTCCGGGGACGGCACCGGCACCACGGTCCCGATCGTGGTGGCCAACATGACCGCGGTGAGCGGACGCCGGATGGCCGAGACGGTGGCTCGTCGCGGGGCGATGGCGGTGCTCCCGCAGGATCTGCCGCACGAGGTGGTGGCCGACGTGATCGGGTGGGTCAAACGCTGCCACCCGGTCTTCGAGACCCCACTCACCCTGTCTCGCTCGGACACCGTCACCGACGCCCTGCACCTCATCCCCAAGCGGTCGCACGGTGGCGTGGTGGTGGTCGATGACGGCCGGCCGGTGGGCGTGGTCACCGAATCGGACTGTGCCGGAGTCGATCGGTTCACCCAGCTGCACGAGGTGATGACCCCTGACCCGTTGACCCTGGACGCCGACGAGGTCGAGGCCGGCGCCCCCGGGGCCGGCCTGGCCGAGGCCTTCACCCGGTTGCATGCCGCGCGGCGCTGGCTGGCCCCGGTGGTCCGTGACGGCCGCCTGGTCGGCCTACTCACCCGTACCGGGGCGTTGCGCTCGACGATCTACCGCCCGGCCCTGGACGATGCCGGCCGGCTCCGGATCGCCGTGGCGATCGGGATCAACGGTGACGTGGCAGCGAACGCCCGCGCCGTGCTCGCCGCCGGCGCGGACGTCCTGGTGGTGGACACCGCGCACGGGCACCAGGAGAAGATGCTCGCCGCACTGGCCACCGTGCGGGCCCTGGACCCGGGGGTGCCGGTGGTCGCCGGGAACGTGGTGAGCGCCGAGGGCACCCGAGAACTCATCGCTGCCGGTGCGGACATCGTCAAGGTCGGGGTGGGGCCTGGGGCGATGTGCACCACCCGGATGATGACCGCGGTCGGGCGGCCCCAGTTCTCCGCGGTGCTCGAGTGCGCCGAGGCCGCCGCCGCGCTCGGCAAGCACGTGTGGGCCGACGGGGGAGTGCGGCACCCGCGTGACGTGGCCTTGGCGCTGGCGGCCGGGGCCAGCCAGGTGATGGTGGGCTCGTGGTTCGCCGGCACCCACGAGAGCCCTGGGGACCTGATGAGCGATGTCGGTGGCAACCAGTACAAGGAGAGTTTCGGGATGGCGTCGGCGCGCGCGGTGGCCGCGCGCACCGGCAGCGACGACGCCTTCAACCGGGCCCGCAAGGGACTGTTCGAGGAGGGGATCTCGTCCTCGAAGATGTTCATCGACCCCCAGCGGCCGGGGGTGGAGGATCTGCTCGATCAGATCACCTCCGGGGTGCGCAGCACGTGCACCTATGCGGGCGCCCGTACGCTGGCAGAACTGCACCAGCGGGCCATCGTCGGCATCCAGACCCATGCCGGCTACGAGGAGGGCCGCCCGCTGCCCGGGGGCTGGTAGCGGCCCGGATGGGGGCAGGCGGAACGACTGTGACAAGATCGCCGCATGGCTTCCATCACCTTGCGCGGCAATGCGATCTCCACCGTCGGCGACCTTCCCGCGGTCGGCTCTCAAGCCCCCGAGTTCAGCCTGGTGGGCACCGACCTGACCGATGTCACCCATGGCGACTTCGCCGGCAAGTCGGTGCTGCTCAACATCTTCCCGAGCATTGACACCGGCGTGTGCGCGATGAGCGTGCGCACCTTCAACAAGGCCGCCGGCTCCCTGGACGATGTGGCAGTGGTCAACGTCTCTGCCGACCTGCCCTTCGCGCAGGCGCGGTTCTGCGGGGCGGAGGGCATCGAGAACGCGTCCACCGGGTCGACCTTCCGCTCCGACTTCGGCCAGGCCTACGGAGTGACGATCTCCGACGGCCCGATGCGCGGGCTGCTCTCCCGCGCCGTCGTGGTGGTCGACCCGTCCGGAACCGTGACCTACACCGAGCAGGTCCCCGAGATCGGCCAGGAACCCGACTACGACGCGGCGCTGGCGGCACTGTCCTGATCGTGGGCTGAGGCCACGGGGTGGTGCCCGGTGGTCGCTGACGGGGTGAGGTGTGCTGCGCCGCTTCGAGCCTGGGCTTGGGGCGTGACGGTGGGTCAGGCCGCCGACCCAGTTCGCTGAGCACAGCTGACAGCCGCTGAGGGTCGGCACCCGGGACGAGCCCCGGGTCACCACGCGAGGATTCGGCAGGCACGTCCTACACTTGATCCGGCCGCCGCCCACCCGGGTGGGACGGGAACCGCATCGATCATCGAAAGTGTGTGATTCCAGCGTGCTGGTGGAGTGGCTACTCCTGGCTCTCGGCGTTGTCCTGACCCTGATGACCGGGGTATTCGTGGCGGCCGAGTTCTCTCTGATCACCCTCGACCGCCCGGACGTCGAACGGGCGGCGCGCACCTCGCCCGCTGCCGGGCGGGTATTGGCCGGCCTCAAGACCCTGTCCACCCAGTTGTCCGGTGCCCAGGTGGGCATCACGCTGACCACACTGCTGGTGGGCTATCTCGTGGAGCCCTCGATCTCCCGGCTGCTCACGCCGGTGTTCGTCGATCTCGGGGTGTCCGAGGCCGCGGTGCAGCCGGTCGCGGTCACGTCGGGGATGGTGCTCGCCACCGTCGTCTCGATGGTGGTGGGCGAACTCGTACCCAAGAACCTGGCCATCTCGGTGCCGATGCGTACCGCACTGTGGGCCGTCCCGCTGCAGCGGGCGTTCACCTGGCTTTTCCGGCCGGTGATCACCGTCCTGAACGGTTCGGCCAACGCGATCCTGCGCTCGTGGGGCATCGAACCTCAGGAGGAATTGTCCTCTGGGCGGACACCGGAGGAACTCGTCTTCCTGGTCAAGCGCTCCGCCGAGGCAGGCACCCTCGACGCAGGCACAGCCACCCTGGTGGCCCGCTCGATCGACTTCTCCGAGCGTTCGGCCGCAGACGTGATGAAGCACCGCGTGGACGTGGTGGCCGTGGAGGAGTCAGCCACCGCCGCCGATGTCGTAGAACTCGCCCATGCCAGCGGCCATTCGCGATTTCCGGTCACCGGCGACGGCGGACTGGACGACATCGTCGGGGTCGTCCACATCAAATGGGCCCTGGCTGTGCCGCGCGAGCGCCGCTCGGACGCCCACGTCGGCAGCCTGATGACCGAGCCGCTGCGAGTTCCCGAGACCCTGCGGCTCGACCCGCTGCTGGCCCGGCTGCGCACGCACGGCATCCAACTCGCGGTGATCACCGACGAGTACGGCGGGACGGCCGGCATCGCCACCATCGAGGACCTGGTCGAGGAACTCGTCGGCGAGGTCGTGGACGAACACGACCGCGAGGACCCGCGGGTCCGTCCGCTCGGGCAGCAGGCCTACCTGATCCCCGGTGACCTGCGTCCCGACGAGGTGCAGGAGGCGATCGGCGCGCCCATTCCCGAGCGGCCCGACTACGAGACGGTGGCCGGCTTCATCCTCGACGAGTTGGGGCGCCTGGCGAGCGAGGGAGACGAGGTGTCGGTGCCCGGCTGGCGGCTGCGGGTCGAGGAGATCGCGGGCCGGCGTATCGAGGAGGTTCGGATCTGGCCGGATGACCGGTCCGGCGCCGAAGCGGCCGGACCTTCAGGTAACTGGACCAGCCCGAAGCGCGAGGACGAGCGATGAGCCTGCTCCTGGGGGTGTTCCTGTTGTTGGGTAACGCCTTCTTCGTCGGTGCCGAGTTCGCCATCATGTCCGCCCGGCGGACCCAGATCGAACCGCGCGCGGCCGCAGGATCCGCCATGGCGCGGACCACTCTGTATGCGATGGAACGAGTGTCGCTGATGCTGGCCGCCTGTCAGCTCGGCATCACGATCTGTTCGCTCGGGCTGGGGGCCGTCGCCGAGCCGGCTCTGGCGCATCTGCTCGAGCCGCTCTTCGAGTGGATCGGTCTGCCGGAGAACCTCGTCCACCCGATCAGCTTCGCCATCGCGCTGTCGGTGGTGGTGTACCTGCACGTGGTGATCGGGGAGATGGTGCCGAAGAACCTGGCCATCGCCGCTCCCGAGCGCTCGGCCCTGCTGCTCGCCCCGCCACTGGTCCTGGTGTCACGAGTGCTGCGCCCGGTGATCTGGTTCCTCAACGCCATCGCCAACGTGTGCCTGCGGATCGGGCGAATCGAACCGGCGGACGAGGTCTCCTCCACGTACACCGTCGAGCAGGTGCAGGGGATCGTGGCCGAATCCCGTCGCGAGGGGCTCATCGGTGACGGTCGCCTGATGACCGAGGCCCTGGAGTTCACCGAGCACAACGCCGGGGACGTGATGATCGGCCTGGACCAGCTGGTCACCGTGCGGATCACCGCGTCCGCGGCCGACCTCGAGGATGCGGTTCGACGGTACGGATTTTCCCGGTACCCGGTGATGGACGAGGGGCGTTTGGTGGGCTACGTCCATGTCAAGGACGTGCTGGGCATCGGCGATGAGACCTATCGGTCACCGATGGCGCACGCTGCCATCCGGCAGTTCGACACAGTCTCGGTGGATGCCGAGGTCGAAGAGGTGCTCACCGCCATGCAACGCTCGCGGAGCCATCTCGCCCTGGTGGTCGACGGGCCCGTCCAGCGCGGGGTGGTCTTCCTGGAGGACGTCTTCGAGGAACTGGTCGGGGAGATCCACGACGAGATCCTGGACACATCCAAAGGTCGACGCTCTCGGCGGTAACGGCTAAAAGTCCGACCCAGCCCAGCACGTCATCGATCATCAGTACGACTTTCATCGATGTAATCTTTGTCGTCAACTTGACGCATTGACACGCCATGCTGTTACGATCCCGTGACTTGTTCTTCACCCGCCCGGGCTAGTTCACGCCTCCGGGTGTGACGAAAGGTGCCGGAGGTGACAGTGGGGCGATCGATGCAGGCACGTCATGCCGTCGATCGGTCGCCTGGGCCGCGGCACGCCAAAGCGCGCAGGTCAGGTCACGACCTCGTGACGGTCGGCCGCGTCATTCCCGACAGCAGCCCGTCCCCGGCTGCCCCTACCTCATCCGACGAGACGACCGTCAATGGTGCACGCCAGGCCGACGCGCGATCGTCCGTCCCGGTGGTCAGCGCCCGGGCGCCGATGCGCGACGACCTCGGCCACGAGGCAGCCCGTACCGAGCCGCCGCCGCCCGCCGTCATCGATCTGCGCGAGCCTGCTCTGGTCAGTTCTGCTCTGGTCAGCGCCGGAGCGCGCCCGGGCCATGGCCAGCCTCCATCCCGCTTCGGTGAACTGCACCCGCTTGTGGGATCGCTGCTCTGGGAGGACGACCCGGACCAGGAACTTCCCTCGTGGTTGATCGACGTGGAGGCACTCTTCGCCCCTTTGCTCTCTGATGGGGTGGAGCCTTGCAAGCCCGGCACGCGCGAGCAGACGCCAGGGCAGCACGTCGCCCGGGAACAGGGGAGTGCGGCTCCAGGGTCGCCGGTTGAGGAGACCGGCCCGGCAAGTCCGCGGACGATTCAGGCCCGGCACGCCAAGGCGGCGTCCCCGGCTGCGGGGCACGCGAAGGCGAGTTCCTTCTTCCGGCGCAGAGCCGCCGAACCGGCCACGGACGCGTCTCTGCCGGCCCCACCGGCCACCGCGGCGGATGCTTCCGCGATCTCCCAGGCCCGCCCGGCTTCGAGCCAGGAGAGCCAGGCCCGCCCGGCCGGGTCCCTCCGTCGGCCGGCATGGAACAGGCCGGTTCTGGCCCGTCACGCGCGTACGTCGCAGCGAGTGGCCGATGTCGCGCCGGCGGCGGATGCCGACGCGGTGGTGCCGGAGGGTGTCGAGGCCGGCGAGGTTGTGCGGCCGGGATGGACCCGGACCGTTCTGGCCCGTCACGCGCGCACGTCTCAGCGGGTGGCCGACGTCGCGCCGGTGGCGGATGCCGACCAGGTGCCCGAGGTTGCCGCCGAGGCCTCCGCTGCCGAGGTGGCGCGGCCGTTGAGGCGTCCGGTTCTGGCCCGTCATGCGCGTACCTCTCAGCGGGTGGCCGATGCCGCGCCGGTCGTCACGGACCCGGTCGCGTCGACCGCGGACCGGGTGGCGGCCGAAGCGGATTGCGACGCAGCCCCTCTGGTCCCGGGACGCGAACCGGCTGGGACTCGGACAACGACCGGCGTCGACGACCCGGCGCCCAAACGCCACCGTTCGCCCGTCCATCACGCGGCCGCGCGGCCCCTCACCCCGCCGCGCTCGAGCGAGCACTCCATCTCGGCGGCCGGGGCGCGGTTGCGGACCTTCGCGCACGTCCACCCCGGGGTGCGGGCTTCACGGCTGGGAATCGCCGTGGCCCTCGGCGCCGCGACCATCGCCTTCCCCGTGGTCGGTGTCCCCGGCCTCATCGCACCGTTCGGTTCGGCCAGAGCCTCCATGGCCGACCTGCCTCGCGCTGGGGCGGAGCTGGCTCCAGTGGCCTTCCAGGCCATCGTTCCCGATCAGGAGCCGAGCACCGACATCGGCGCGCAGTTCGCCCCGACACCCGGTGCCGAACTCAGCGCGCAGGAGTTGACGGCCATTCGGGCTCAGGCCGAGGTGGTCGGCGTCAACCAGGCACGTGCCGCCATGCCCGATTGCAGCGGGCGGGTGGAGAACCCTGACGCGGAGAACGGACGTCTCGACGTCAACGACCTGTGTGTCATCCCGTGGTCCGTGACCGACGGGAGTCAGATGGGCGAACGGCGGCTGCGCGGGGATGCCGCGATCGCCCTGGCCCGCCTCAACGCCGAGTACGCGGTGGCGTTCGGCACCGACATCTGCATCGGTGACGCCTACCGCAGTTATGAGGAGCAGGCCTCCGCGCGGGCCCGCAAGCCCGGCCTCGCCGCCCGCGCCGGAGCCAGCAACCACGGCTGGGCGCTCGCGGTGGACCTGTGCGGGGGCGTGGAGACCGACACCACCGAGCAGTGGCGGTGGATGTCGCAGAACGCACCCAAGTTCGGTTGGGACAACCCGGAATGGGCCCGTGCCGGCGGCAGAGGGCCACACGAGCCGTGGCACTGGGAGTACACCGCAGCAGTCAAGGAAAAGCGGGCGGCCAACGCCGCCGCTCGGAACAGCTGATCGGCTCTCGGCATGGGCCTGGCTTCGGCTGAAACCCGTTGGATGCCCGGGTCGTTCTCGAGTGCTCCCAGCCACTGGTGACACGGTGTGGGTGAGCACCGAATGGCCGGGGTGGCGCGGGCTCGCGGGTCGTGGGTCGGTCGATCGCCAGGCGGCCCGCTGGTCGAGGCCGACGGCAGTGGGGACGCGGGCATAACCGTTTAGGGGTGGGGCCTTCGGACTGGTAACGTTTGCGCTCGTTGGCCCCCGTAGCTCAGGGGATAGAGCGCCGCCCTCCGGAGGCGGAAGCGCAGGTTCGAATCCTGCCGGGGGCACCCAACCATCTCCACCACCAACCCCAGAGCCGAACCCGACGTCCTCCTGCGTCTGCCGATCGGATACCCGTCTTGCACTTGCTCGCGCCGGTCGGCCCTTGCTGGCCAATCGCATCAGACGCGAGCGGAGACCGCGTGTTGAACAAGTGTCGAACACAAGAGTAGGCATGGTGCCATGTCCACCTCGATCGGTTTCCGGCCCACGGCCGAGGACGAGCGCATCCTGCGCGAGGCCGCCCGGCCGGGGGAAAGCACCTCCGACACGCTGCGCCGTGCCCTGCGGCTGCTGGACCACGAACGGTGGCTCGGCCAGTTCCACGCTGACGCCGAGAGGATCAAAGGCGAGGACGTCAACGTCGAGCCGGAAGCCTGGTGATCCGCAGAGCCGTCTACCGCATCGACCTCGGACAGGCACGTGGTCATGAGCAGCGCGGCAGACCCCTGGGCCTGGTGGTCTCGCCCTCAGAGTCGCCGCTGTCGGTCGTGACCATCGTCCCGACGTCGACCTCGGCGCAGCCGGCGATTCACCGGCCCGAGTTGGAGGTCGCCGGGCGGCCCACTCGGATGCTTGTCGATCGGATCCGCTCGAGCGACACCGACTATCTGGTCGGTGACCCGGTGGGACTATCTCTCCCGAGACCAGATGACCGAAGTAGAGCTGTCCCTGGCTCATTACCTGGGCATCGCCTCCGTCGCGCGGCTACGCGCGTCCTAGATCGCGGCTGCAACCCCGCCTGACAGGCCGAGCACCACGCCGCCCGGCACCGCGGCGACTCGCGTGCGAGTCCTACCTCGCTGTGTATGCGTAACTGGGCCCGCCGTGGCGGGCGTTCCAGGGTGATCTGTGGTCGGGCAACGGCCTGTGCCGACTCGATCCGACACGCTCCCGGCTCGAGCAGGTGTGTGCGCACATGTTGCGCGGTAGGGTCGCCGATGTCCGACGACGGTCCGACAGTCTGTGCACGTCAGATCCAAGCGGTCCCAGGCAGGGGCCGGTCCAACGTCGCAGCGGTCCGCTCGCCGGTCCGTCGTCACACACCGGGGTCGACTCGCCAGGGTCGGTTCACCAGCGGCCACGCAGGAGGTCCAGCATGGAAGCGTCCCTCGGCGACGTCGCGGCACTCATCGCCGCCGTCGTCTTCGCACTTCTCGTCGGCTTTCTGTCCAGGGTGCTGTGGAAACTGGGCGGAGCGGTCGACGACCTGCGCGAGACCATCCAGGGCGTCGGCGGCAAGACGATGCCGCTGCTGGGTGAGGTGACGACCACCGTGGGCCACGCAAACCACCAGCTTGAGAAGGTCGACACCATCACCACCCGGGTGAGTGCGATGACCGAGTCCGGCGTCCAGGTGGCCGGCAACGTGTCCACTCTCACCGCGCTGTTCACCGCCACTCTCGGGTCGCCGATGATCCGGGTGGCGGCCCTGTCGTACGGGCTGCGTGAAGCCCTGGCCGCCCGCCGCGAAGGCCGCGCCGTCGACCTGGACAAGCACCCGGAGCGCGACTGATGTTGCGGCGAATGTTCTGGCTGACCCTCGGCATCGTGCTCGGCGCGCTCGCCTTCCGCCGCGTGTCGCGATTCGCCCGCTCCTACACCCCGCAGGGTCTGGCCGGACGCGCCCAGGATGGTGCGGTCAGCACCCTCGAGGGGCTGCGCGCCTTCGGAGCCGATGTTGCCGCTCTCGCTGCCCGCCGCGAGGACGAGCTGCGCCGCGAACTGGCTGAGAACCGGCCACCCGAGGCTGACGCCCCCCGGGGTGGGCAGTCCGGCCGACGCCGCGGGGACGGACGCGAGTTCCGGGGTACTGCTCGCTCGGCTGCGCAGGAGCGCGAGAGCTAGGAGCCAGAGCAGCCGGGCAGACGCGCCCTGCGTGCGGTCGAGGGGCTGCCGGGCCAGTCTGGCCGCCGCGAAACGTGACCGTGGTGACGTTGTGCTGCTTTGGGTGACGCTCGAGGTGGCCGGTGGCTGTCGATCGTGACCCGGGTGACGTTTGGCGGGTCCGGCTGCCCGGTTGGCGGCTGCGAAACGTGACCGTGGTGACGTTGTGCCGCCTTGGGTGACGGTAGAGGTGGCCGGGGGCTGTCGATCGTGACCCGGGTGACGTTTGGCCGGGCCAGGCTGCCCGGTCTGGCCGCTGCGAAACGTGACCGGGGTGACCTTGTGCCGCCTTGGGTGACGCTAGAGGTGGCCCGGAGCTGCCGATCGTGACCCGGGTGACGTTTGGCGGGTCCGGCTGCCGGTCCCGCTGCCGGTCTGGCCGCTGCGAAACGTGACCGTGGTGACGTTGTGCTGCCTCGGGTGACGCTGGAGGCGACCCGGGGCTGCTGATCGTGACCCGGGTGACGTTTGGTCGGGCCCGGCGCGACAGCCCCGGAACGGGTTCGGCTCCAACTGGCCATACGACGTAGGCTCTTCCCCGCACCGGTACCGTCGGCGACCCACCCCCGGGGCCGCCACCAGACCAAGGGACACCCATGCAGACCGCAGAGATCCGCCGTCGCTGGCTCGAATTCTTCGCCGACCGCGGCCACACGGTGGTGCCCAGCGCCTCGCTGATCAGCCCGGACCCCACCCTGCTCTTCACGGTCGCCGGCATGGTCCCCTTCATCCCGTACTTCACCGGGCAGCAGATCCCGCCTTTCGACCGCGCCACCAGCGTGCAGAAGTGCGTGCGCACGCAGGACATCGAAGAGGTGGGCAAGACCACCCGGCACGCCACCTTCTTCCAGATGAACGGCAACTTCTCCTTCGGCGACTACTTCAAGAAGGGCGCCATCGACTTCGCGTGGGAGTTGGTCACCTCCGAGCAGCACAACGGTGGCCTCGGCTTCCACCCGGACAAGATCTGGGTGACGGTCTACACCGACGACGATGAAGCGGCCGCGCTGTGGCGCAAGGTCGGAGTGCCCGAACACCGCATCCAACGTCGCGGCAAGCTGGACAACTACTGGCACACCGGCGTGGCCGGCCCGGGCGGGCCCTGCAGCGAGATCTACGTCGACCGCGGCGAAGAGTTCGGCCCGGACGGTGGCCCGATCGTCGACGAGGACCGGTTCCTGGAGATCTGGAACCTCGTCTTCATGCAGGAAGAACTCAGTGAGGTGCGCGCCAAGGACGACTTCGACGTGGTCGGCCCGCTGCCGAAGAAGAACATCGACACCGGGATGGGCCTGGAGCGGGTGGCCTACCTACTGCAGGGCAAGGACAACCTCTACGAGATCGACGAGGTCTTCCCGGTCATCGAGACCGCAACCCAGCTGTGCGGCATCCAATACGGCTCCGATCACACTGCCGACGTGCGGCTGCGGGTGGTGGCCGACCACGTCCGCTCCAGCCTGATGCTGATCGGCGACGGGGTCACCCCCGGCAACGAGGGACGCGGCTACGTGCTGCGGCGGATGCTGCGCCGCAGCGTGCGCGCGATGCGTCTGCTCGGTGTCACCGACCCGGTGATGCCCACGCTGCTGCCGGTGTCGATGGAGCGGATGAGCGCCTCCTACCCCGAGTTGGAGCGGGACTGGGCGCGGATCAGCGCCACCGCCTACGCCGAGGAGGAGAGTTTCCGGCGCACCCTGGCCACCGGTACCACGCTCTTCGACACCGCGGTCGCCGAGGTCAAAGCCACTTCCACTCCCGCCACCGGGGCCCCCGCCCTGATCAGCGGGGAGAAGGCCTTCGCGCTGCACGACACCTACGGCTTCCCCATCGACCTGACCGTCGAGATGGCAGCCGAGCACGGCCTGACCATCGACCGGGCCGGCTTCGACCGGCTGATGACGGCCCAGCGCGAACGCGCCCGGGCCGATGCCAAGGCCAAGAAGGGCGGACGGGCAGACACCTCCGCCTACAACGCGCTAGCCGCCGGCGGGCCGACCCTGTTCACCGGCTACGACGAACTGGTCACCGACTCTGGCGTCCGCGGACTGCTGCGCGACGGCAACCCGGTGGAAGCTGCCAGCCAGGGCGAGGTCGTCGAACTGGTGCTGGAGCAGACCCCCTTCTACGCCGAATCCGGTGGCCAGGAGGCGGATTCCGGCGTCATCACCGGCCCCGGCGGTCTCACGCTCGAGGTGCTCGATGTGCAACGTCCGGTCAAGGGCCTGGTCGTGCACACCGTCCAGGTCGCCGACGGCGAGGTGCACCTCGGCCAGGACGTCACCGCCCGGGTCAACGAGGACTGGCGGATCGGGGCCTGCCAGGCGCATACCGCAACCCACGTCATCCACGCCGCCCTGCGCGAGGTGCTCGGCCCCACCGCCACCCAGGCCGGCTCGTACAACAAGCCGGGCTACCTGCGGCTGGACTTCTCCTGGGGCGCCGGGCTCAACGACAGCGTGCGCAGCGAGCTCGAGGAGGTCTCGAACCTGGCTATCCGCCGCGACCTCGGGGTCACGGCAACCGAGATGACCCTGGACGAGGCCCGCGGCATCGGCGCCACCGCGCTCTTCGGTGAGAAGTACGACAACGACGTGCGGGTCGTGGAGATGGGCGGGGAGTGGAGCCGGGAACTGTGCGGCGGCACCCACGTGTCGCACTCCTCCCAGATCGGCATGCTGGCCCTGGTGGGGGAGTCGTCCATCGGATCGGGCACCCGCCGGATCGAGGCCTTCACCGGGATCGAGGCCTTCCGCAACCTCGCCGCCGAGCGCGCCTTGATCGGCGTGCTCACCGACACCCTCAAGGTCCGCCCGCAGGAGTTGCCCGAGAGGGTCAACGCCCTGCTCGCCTCGCTCAAGGAGGCCGAGCGCAAGCTCGCCGCGGCCGCCGCCCAGAAGGTGCTCGAGGCGGCAGGCACGCTCGCGGCCAACCCCCGGGACGTCTTCGGCGTGAGCCTGGTGGCCCACGACGCGGGCCAGGTCTCCAACGCCGACGACCTGCGCACCCTGGTGACGGACGTGCGGGGCCGACTCGGTACCGAACGTCCTGCCGTGGTCGCTGTGGCCGGCCAGGTCAAGGAACGGCCGAGCCTGGTGGTGGCCACCAACGCCGCGGCTCGCGAGTGGGGGATCACCGCCGGTGCGCTGGTCAAGGTCGGTGCCGGAGCCCTCGGTGGCGGTGGCGGCGGCAAGGACGACCTGGCGCAGGGCGGTGGCACCGACCCGGCCAAGATCGGCGAGGCCCTGACGGCCGTCGAGCACGCGGTCGGTCATGCCGCGACCACCCGGTGAGCGGATCCGCACCCGCAGAGGGCTTCGGTCGGTGCCATCCGTGGAGCCCCCCGGCGTGCTACGTCGACAGTCGGCGGCGCCGGGGTGATCTCCGTCCCGCGAGCGTGGGTGGCACGGCCGCAGGGTCCTGCTGGTGAGACCGGGTACCCGCCTCGGCGTGGACGTGGGAGCCGCCCGGGTCGGGCTGGCGTCCTGCGATCCTGCGGGCCTGATCGCGAGCCCGGTGGCGACCCTGGCCCGGCGTGAACGCACCGGCGAGGACCTGCAGCGGATCGCGTCCGAAGTGTCCGAACGGCAGGTTATTGAGGTTGTTGTTGGGAATCCTGTGCATCTGAGCGGTCGCGTCGGACAGGCCAGCGACGCG
>JBKECN010000092.1:0-18498 GCA_047974565.1 Actinomycetales bacterium | reverse complement strand
CCCACCAGGTGATCGACTCCGGAGCTCCAGACGGCCTGCGCGGGGGTGTCCGGAGTGTAGATCACGAGGTTTCCGTCGGCCTGCATGACCAGTTGGGAGCAGCCGGTGCCGGTGCGGCTGGACCACAGCGCCCGGTCTTGCGTGGAGTAGACCACGAGGTTGCCGTCGCCCTGCATGACCAGCCGTGCCCCGGGATTGCCTGCGGTGTGGGTATCCCAGATGGGCTTGAAGTCTGGTGCGTACACCACGGCGTTCCCGTCGAACTGCATGACGAGCACGTAGGGCAGCCCGAGAGGAGTGGCCGAGCTTGAGGCCCGGAACTGGCCGGCGGCGATCTCCTCGTTGTTGCTCTGGCAGGAACTAGCCACTGTGATCGTGTACTCGCGGGTGCCGGTGGCTGGGCCGGTGCCGGTGGTGGAGTCGGTGGCGGTCACGGTGAAGGTCGACGTTCCACTCTCGGTGGGTGTTCCGGTCAGGGTGCCGTCCGGGTTCAGGGTCAGGCCGGCGGGCAGGGTGCCGGTGGCCAGGTCAAAGGTGTAGTCGGGCACGCCGCCGGAGGCGGTCAGCGTGGCGGAGTAGGGCGCGCCGGCGGTTCCGGCGGGCAGGGGGTCGGTGGAAAGGGTGACCATCGGCAGCGCGACGACGAGGGTGTAGGCCATCTGGCCTGTCCCGCCGACGTTCAGCGTCGAGTCGGTCGCCGTGACGGTGAACGGGAAGCTCCCGGCGGCGGTGGGTGTGCCGGCCAGCGTCCCGTCACTCGTCAGGCTCAGGCCGGCCGGAAGCGATCCACCGGTCACCGCGAACGTGTATGGAGCTGTTCCGGAGTCGCTGCTCAAGGTCTGGCTGTACGCGGTGCCTGCGGTGGCCTCGGGCAACGTGTCGGGGGTGATGGTCAGGTCAGGGCCGGCGATGGTCAGGGTGTAGCTGGCGTCGCCCGTGGCTGGGCCGGTGCCGGTGGTGGAATCGCTCGCCCGCAGGGAGAAGGAGAACACCCCCGACTGGGTAGGCGTGCCACTCACCGTGCCGTTCGAGTTGAGGGTCAAGCCGCTGGGCAGGGTGCCCATGAGTTGCTCGATGGCGTACGGGGCGGTTCCCCCGGAAGCGGTGAACGAGTGGGAGTAGGCGGAGTTGATCTGTCCCGTGCTGGGCTGAGCCGGGTCCAGGGTCACCGTGGGAAGGGCGACGGTAAGGGTGAGTTCCTGAGTGTCGGTCAGCGCGGTACCGGAGGTCGAGTCCGTTGCGGTCACGGTGAAGGTGAACGCTCCCGCGGCAGTGGGGGTGCCGCTCAGCAGGCCGGCAGAAGTGAGCGAGGTGCCCGCCGGAAGGCTGCCGGTGGTTACCGCGAAGGTGTAGGGAGCGGTACCGCCGAGCGCCTCGATCGTCGCCGAGTAGGGGGTAGCGGCGGTTCCCGGGGCGAGGGTGGTCGTGGTGATGGACACCGGCGCGGGGTCGATCACCAAGGAGTAGCTCATGACGCCCTGGTAGAGATCCGCATCCGTGGCCTGAATCGTGAAGTTGGAGGTCCCTGCGGTCGTCGGGGTGCCGGAGAGCACACCCGAGGCTGAGAGGGACAAGCCGGCTGGCAGCGTGCCCGCCGACACCGCGAAGGTGTACGGGCCGGTCCCGCCGCTTGCGGTGAAAGCCTGGGAGTAGGCGGTTCCGACCGTTCCGTTCGGTGCTGTCGCGGGGTCCAGGGTGATGGTCGGCGGGGCGGGCACGGAGTTCACGCTGCCTGCGCTCGTGGTGATGGTTGCCGAAACGTCGACTCCGGTGGCCGGCGAGTCGTGGGTGATGACGAGGTACCAGTGCTGCGTGCCACCATCGGAGTAGGTACTGCTGAAAGTACCGGAGGGGGCCGCGATCGACTCGATGAAACTCCAGCAGTTCGAGTCCGCCATGGTGGGGTCGAAACTACCCCAGTAAAGCGTCGCGAAGGCATCGTCGGTGGTGTTTACGGTTATGTCGATCACGTTCGGCTCGACTACGTCTTGAACGGTTTCGAACTCGATGACCTGGTAGTACGACGTCGGCCCGCCGGGGATGCACTGGGTTGCCAGTCGGTCATAGGTCGGGCTGGAGGTGTCGATTGTGTACGTGGCTGAGGTGAAGGTTGCTGCCGCGGCGGGAAGCGCGGTTATTGAGACGGCGAGGATCGCTACCAGCGCACTCATGAGCGCGGCGAGGGGCGACCGGAGGGCGCTGGACATTCTTCTCCAACCCATCGGGCGATTGTGGAGATCCGCTACCAGGTGGGCCGCGAATCGCCTACACGCTGACAGAGGACAGCTGCATTTCCTAGGAGAAGGCATGAAGCACAGCATGTTCGGTTGCTATTAGCTCGATTGGCGGGCGGCCATCAGGGATGCTTCACACGTACCGTGGCCACGGTAAGCACGGACGCGGCCAGGCGGCAACACCACTATCGGCGGATCACACGGTTCACCATAGGGTGTCCCCCATTCGTCCCCATGTGACAGCAGCCGCGACTCTCGGATCATGCTCGCTGGACTAATAGTCCAGTCAGCCGCATTGGCGATGCGGGCTCTCGGATCCTCGGGCGCGTGGCTTGCCGGGCGCTCAGGGCTCGGCGCGATGCCCGAGCGGGAACCTGCCCGGCAGCTCCGCGCGCGGCCGGTCGCACGGCTGGTCGAGGGCGTCCTGCATCGTGGCGTGGAGGCGGAAGGGCAGCCGTCCGGTTGCCGCGGCCTGGCCGGTCAGCACGTCGAGCACTGCCGCGTCGCTGGCGCCGAATTCCCCGATGAGGCCTGCAGCGGCGGTGGCCAGTTCGCCCAGCACGGCCGGCCGGTCGAGGTGGACGACGATGATCGTCGGGACGGCGCGGCACAAGGCCAGGAGCCGCTCGGTCTCGGGCTCGCCCGGGGTGAAATCGAGTTTCCCCTCGTGCTGGATCCGGCCGAAGAAGTGCCCTGGGTGCAAGGGCTCATGCGGAGTGGAGGTGCGAGTCACCGCCACCGCCGCCTCTCGCGGATCGGTGGTCACCCTCAGACCGCGGCTTTCGGCCTCGGTGGCGGCCACCCCGTCGAGGTACACCGTCGTGCCGGACGGCAGCGGGACCGGGAAATCGTTTGACGGGTGGGTGATCCAGGTGAGCGAGGCGTGTTCGGCGGCCCGGGCGCGTGCCAGGTCGGCCGGTCTGGCCACCTCGCCGGGCACCGCATCCACCGAAACCAAAGGTGCGTCGAAGAGGCCCAGACGGAACTTGTCCATCAGGATCCGCAGACAGGCCGCGTCGATCCGGGCCGGAGCCACCAGACCTTGCTCGACCGCATCGACGAGCGGAGCGGGGTCGTCCTCGCCGCCGATCTGATCGACACCGGCGTTGATGCATCGGGCGAAGCGCTCCACCCGGGTGAGGTCCTCGACGCCCCAGGGCATGGCGATCTGTGCTGGGGACTGCTCGGGCACGCCGGTGCGAGCCGACTCGGTGAGGTCGCGGGTGATCGCCCAGTCCGACAACACGGTCCCCCGGTAGCCGTAGCCGCCGCGCAGCAGCCCATCGATGAGCTGGGCGTTGAATCCGGCGCCCACCGGCTCGAGTGGGCGGCCGTCGACGCGAACGTCTTGCAGGATGTTGTATGTGGGCATCACCCCGGCCACCTTGACCGACAGCGCCCCGGTGAAGGCATCGAGGTGGTCCGCCAGAGCTCCGCTGGGGAAGGCCGAGTACCGGCCGTACCAGTTGTGCCCGTCAAAGCCGTCCCGTGAGGCGCCGTAGCCCACCCAGTGCTTGACCACGGCCGCCACCGACCCAGGGTGCAGGCCGTCGCGGCCCTGCTGGAGCCCCTCGATCATCGCCTCGACGAGTTTGTTCACCAGCGCCGGATCCTCGCCGAAGGTCCCTTCGATGCGCGGCCATCGCTGGGAGGTGGCCAAGTCGGCTTGCGGTCCCAGGAACATGTGCAGGCCCACCGCCTGGTACTCGCGACGAACCACGTCGCCGAACTCCCGCATCACCTCCGGATCCGCGATGGCCGCCAGCCCTAGCGTCTCGGGCCACTGGGAGAAGCCCTGAGCCGAGGTGGACGCCCCCAGCACGCCGGCGAAGTGATGCCGTGGGTCGGTGCTCAAGGTGACCGGGATGCCGAGCCGCGAGCCGGACGCCAGGACCTGTACCGAGTTGTTCTGCACGGCGAAATCGCTTGGCGGAGTTGACAACCGGCTGATGAGCGAGGTGATGTGCCGATGTCTGATCAACTCGTCCAGGCCGTCCGGGTCGTACTCGGCTCCGACCCCGATCCCACCCAGATCACCGCGCGCGGGCGCGGACCCGTGCAGCATCGTGCCCACCTTCTCGGCCAGTGTCATCCTTGCCAGGAGATCGCGTGCCCGGGCGGCAGCAGGTAGTCGCCAGTCTTCGTAGGGGGCCAGGACGCCGTCGTGGTCCAGATCGCGGAAGAGGTGTCCGTCGACCTCCAGGACGGGCAACCCGCTGATCGTCGGGGCCATCCGCACGGGGACGGGGTGCGGACGGGACGGGCTCTGCCTGGGCATCGGGTCTCCTCATGGCGTCTCGGTGCCCCCATCATGGTGCCCTTGAGGCAGTTGCGGGTTCACCGTGCCGCTCGGCGGTTCGAGGGTGGTCTGGCGGCGCGTCTTCGTCTCCGCGAAACCGGTGCCGTTCAGGCACCCCATGATCGATATGGAGCCCGGTGCATGGGCGGAGTGGAGAAGTTCTCCCTGGCTTTCTCCATGGCTATCGATGCGCTCCGCGTGGCTACGGGTTGTGCCGGCCTGGCAGTGGCTACGGGTGCATTACCTGGGCGATGGGATGGACCTGCTTGACCGCCGCGTCGATTCCGTCGGCACCGGTGCCCGGCGACATCCCACGGGCCGGACGCAGCCCCCGCACGATGAGGTGGATCGCCAGGGCGATCTCCCAGGCGAAGATCGGCAGGGCGGCGAACCACGGGGTGGACATCAGTCCCGCGACGACGAGGAGGTTGGCCACGCCGATCACCGGCCCCCCGATCAGCCCGAGGATCGCGATCGGGCGTGGCACCAGCCCGGTGCGCAGCAGCAGCCAGGCCAGCACCACGGTGTTGATCGGGCAGATCAGGCCCGGGCCGATCACGAAGGACCAGGCGTGGGCCAGGGTGAACGCTTGCGCCACAGACGGTTCCAGGCCGGGCGAGACCGGGCTGGCGGGTACTGCCACCACGGGCAGTACTGTCACCACCCCGACCAGGATCACGCCCGCCTCGAGCGTCCGCAGCCCGACGTAGGCCATGGCCAGTCCAGGGCGGTGCGCCCGCAGGAGCGGGTACAGCGCGACGGCGGTCCCCACGACGGCGGCGCCGAGCACGACCTCCAGCATGGCCCCGGCCAGCACCTGCCAGCGGCCGGCCAGTGGCGCGAGCGGGCCCGCCGCTGTGCCGTAGAGGATCACGGCCGATACCGAGGTCAGGTGGGTGAGAAGGAACAGCCAGCCCGCGATCCGGGCGGTCGAGCGAGGACTCATGTCAGGGACTCCTTCGAGATGCGGTGGCGCCAGTGCGCCGGTTCTGGATGCACGGTTGGAAACGCGGACGGTTGTGAACGGCAGGGATGGGACGGTCACCGGTTGTGAATGGGCACCGTTGCGAATGGGCTCGGTTGTATGGGCTCGGTTGTGAACGTGCACGGCTGTGAACGGGCACGGCTGTGAGGCTGCACCGGTCGAAGGTGCAGGACTGATGGGGTTGGAACCTGCGGGCCACGACTCAAGGTGTATGACGTACACCTTGCTGATCTCGAGAGTAGGTGTAGGGTGTACACCTGTCAAGAGGAGGACGCGATGGCTGAGGCCTGGCGCACGGGTGCCGAGCCCGGTGGTCGCTCATGAGTACGGGCCGGGGTCGCGCCCGCCTCAATCGCAGCGCGGTCGTCGATGCGGCGGTGGCGCTGGCAGATCGGCAAGGGGTCGAGGCCGTGAGCATGCGGAGCCTGGCCGATGAGCTCGGGGTGGTCCCGATGGCGCTGTACAAGCACGTGCGCGACAAGGAGGACCTCGTCAATGCCATGGTCGACGCCGTCATCGCCGAGTTCGGACGGCCCGACCCCACGGCGATGCCGGCGCAGGATGCCGAGGCCCTGCGTTCGGCCATGCACCGAGCGCTGCTGGCGGCCCGGGCCGCAGTGTTGCGGCATCCGTGGGCGCGCCGCGCCATCGAGACCCGCACCACCCGCACGGTCTCGGTCCTCGACCACATGGAGTCGGTGACCCAGTTGTTCCTGCGGCGTGGGTTCAGCCCCGATCTGGCCCACCACGCGATGCACACGCTGGGCAATCGGATCTGGGGTTTCAGCCCGGAGCTGTTCAGCGAGCCGGTCGGCTCGGGGTCGCCGTCACCGCAGCCGACCGGGACGTCCACCCCGGCTCAGCGGGATCGTCGGCAGGTCTCCCCGACGCCGGATCCGGCTGATTACCCCGCCATTCTCGCCATCGCGGCGGACGCGGCCCGCCGTCGTCCGGGGGCGACCTCGTGCGATGAGGACTTCGAGTTCGGCTTCGCCCTGGACGTGATGCTGGACGGTCTGGAGCAGGCCCACGCGAGTCGATGGAGCTCGGGTCCCGTCGGTTGACGACGCTCGCGAAACCGGCGAATTACCATCCGCAGGAATACCCAGTGGGGTATCATCGGACCCATGAAGCGCCTCCTGATCCTGGGGGCCGGCACCGCGGGAACGATGTCAGCCAACCTCCTGCGCAAGGCCCTGGACGAAACTTGGTCGATCACGATCGTCGACCAGGACACCCACCACCTCTACCAACCCGGACTCCTGTTCATCCCGTTCTGGATGGAGCCCGACCGCGTCGTCAAAGACCGGCGCGCCTTCCTTTCTCCCGGTATCACCTTCGAACAGGCGGCCGTGCGCGTCGTGCATCCCGAGCGGCAGCAGGTCGAACTGGTCGGCGGCGATCTGCTCGGCTACGACTGGCTCATCATCGCCTCCGGCTCGCGGGTGCGTCCCGATCTGGTCCAGGGGATGGAGGAAGGCTCGCTCTGGCGCGACAAGGTCCACGAGTTCTACACCCTCGAGGGCTCGATCGCACTCAAACGCGCACTGCAGCAGTTCGATCGGGGAAGACTCCTGGTGCACCTGTCGGAGATGCCGATCAAGTGCCCGGTGGCCCCGCTGGAGTTCGCCTTCCTCGTCGAAGATCACTATCGCAAGCGTCGAGTTCGTCACCAGGTGGACATCACCTATGTCACCCCACTCGACGGTGCCTTCACCAAACCCGTCGCCTCCGCCGAACTCGGTGGTCTGCTCGAAGAGCGCAGCATCCGGCTGGCAGCCGATTTCGCGGTGGAGCGAGTGGACAACGAGCACCAGCGCCTGGTCGCCTACGACGGGCGTGAACTGCCCTTCGATCTGCTGGTCACCATCCCGCCGCACAGCGGTCAGCAGTTCATCGTCGACTCCGGCCTGGGCGACGACGCCGGCTTCGTACCGGTGGACAAGCACACCTCCCGCTCGACCCGGCACGACCGGATCTTCGCCCTCGGTGACGCCGGCGATCTACCCACCTCCAAGGCCGGCTCGGTCGCGCACTTCAACACCGAGTTGTTCATCGACAACTTCCTGGCCGCCGTGCACGACCGGCCGATGCCGAACGCCTTCGACGGCCATGCCAACTGTTTCGTCGAGTCCGGACGCGGCCAGGCGCTGCTGCTCGACTTCAACTACGACACCCAACCCCTCAAGGGCGACTTCCCGTTACCTGCCGTCGGGCCGATGCGGTTGCTCAAGCGTTCCCGGGCAAACCATCTGGGAAAGCTGGCCTTCGAGCAGATCTATTGGCGTCTGCTGCTGCCCGGACACCGCCTCCCGGTGACCACCAACATGTCGATGGCGGGCAAGAAGCAGCCCGCCGCCTAGGCCTTTCCTCATTAGGCCTGCACAGCCCCGCAACCGACTCACCCCAGGAGCATTGGACACATGCCCACCAACACCATCAACGGCCGCAGTTTCGACGTCGATGACGAGGGCTTCTTCACCCATCGCGACCAGTGGAGCGAAGACCTGGCCACAGACCTGGCCGGCCTGATCGGAATCGACCTGGACGAGACGCATCTGGCTCCGTTGAGGTTCATGCGGGAGGACTCCGCCCAGACCGGGGTGACGCCCACCCTGCGGCGGATGCAGACCGTGGGTGGGTTCGGAGTCAAGGAACTCTTCGCCTTGTACCCGGGCAAGCCGGCGAAGAAGATGGCCTGGCTCGCCGGGTTGCGAAAGCCGGTCGGATGCGTGTGATCGCACTGCCGTAACGCGCGTGCCGCCCAAGCCCGTGAGAGGGGATTTCCAGTTATGACCACGAGCCTAACCAGTTCCAAGCCCGAACTCTCCGACGGTTTCATCCTGCCGGACTTCGGCGATGCCCGGCCCCGGACCGCACCGACGGCGCGCGTCGGCAGCCTGATCGAGCCGAGCCCGGCCGCGGAGCCAAGCGGGCCACGCAAGATGGCTTTCATCTGCTCCAAGGGCAACCTCGACATGGCTTACCCGGCGCTGATCATGGGCAATGCCGCCCTCGGCGAAGGGCTCGAGGTGCACATCTTCTTCACCTTCTGGGGCTTGGACATGGTGAACAAGAAGACGAACCACAATCTCAAGTTCACGATGGCCGCCAACACCGCGATGCACATGAATGACCTGGGTCGCCTGCGTCCGGGGCTGGAGCACCTGTCCATTCCCCAGGCGATGGGGAACCTGCCGGGCATGACGGGCTTCGCCACTCGGATGCTGAAGCGGCAGATGGAAGATGAGGGGATACCCACGGTGCCGGAGTTCCTCGACCTGCTCGAGGCGTCCGGCGCGCACATGTACGCGTGCAAACTGTCCTTCGACATGGCGAAGATGATCGAGGCCGATCTGCACCCCGGGGTGGAGGCCGTGATCAGCGCCGGGGACTTCATCGAGCTGGCTCAGGGCGCGCAGATCATCTTCGTGTAATCCGACTCATCTTCGGGTAGCCGACGGGGCCCGGCCGCCAGCAGTTTTGCCGATCGTCGGCAGCATGCCGATCGCCGCTGGTGAGGGTCCACACCCTAGACCCGCACCGCGGGTCCGCAGCGACTCAGATGCACTTGAGCGCGCCCTCCAGGTCGTTGATCAAGTCCCGCACACTTTCCAGGCCCACCGAGATCCGCAGCAGGCCGGCGTGTGGACGGCCCGCCTGCGCTACGGGTCGATGAGTGAGGGCCGCCGGGTGCTCGATGAGGGTGTCGACTCCCCCGAGGGAGACCGCGTGGGTGACCAGGCGCACCTGCCGGGCGACCCGGTCGGCTGCGCAGAAGCCGCCGTGCAGTTCGATGGCCAGGACCGAGCCGGGGCCACGCATCTGGGTGCCCACAAGGTCGCCCGTGCCGTTCAGGCCGGGGTAGTGCACGCGCGCCACTTCCGGACGGTCCTCGAGCCATCGCGCGATGGTGGTGGCCGACTCCTGCGCCGCCCGTACCCGGGCCGGGAGCGTCTGCAGGCCGCGATGCAGTTGGTATGCGGCGTACGGATAGAGCAGGGCCCCGGTAAGGGCACGCACCGAGCGGATCTCGGCGATCAGGCCGGGCGATCCCACCACCACTCCCCCCATGAGATCGCCGTGTCCGCCGAGGAACTTGGTGGCCGAGTGCAGCACGAGAGCGGCACCGTGCCGGGCCGGTTGCTGCAGCACCGGGGTGGCGAAGGTGTTGTCCACGAGCACCGGTACCGAGCCGGCCGCGGCCACCACCGACTCGATGTCGATGAGATCGAGCGTGGGATTCGCCGGGGTCTCCACCACCACGAGCCCTGTCTGTGGGGTCAGCGCGGCGCGGATTCCGTCCACCGGCGCCCAGGTGACACTGGTCCCGAGCAGCCCGGTGTTGAGCAGATGCTCGGTGCCTCCGTAGACCGGGCGAACACCGACCACATGCCCTCGCCCGGCTGAAACGCGTGACAGCAGCGCCGCGCTGACGGCAGCCATTCCGGTGGCGAAGGCGGCGCCCGCCTCGCAACCCTCGAGATCGGCGACAGCCTGCTCGAATCTGGCCACAGTGGGGTTCCAGAGCCGCTGATACACCAGCGAGCCGGTGTCCGAGCCCGGTGGCTGCCCGGCCGCCAGCAGCTCGTAGGCCCGACCGCCCGAATCGATGTCCGGGATCGGGTACGTGGTGGACAGGTCGATCGGTGGGACGTGGACTCCCAGGCCGGTGAGGTCTTCACGGCCAGCGTGAACGGCACGGGTCTCCAGATCGGTCATCCCAGTAGAGTGCGCATCTCACCGTGGAACGGCAAGAGTCCCGCGGATGTCACCGATTAGTCTCCTAGATCCGTGATATCAGCGAGAAACTCGGGCACACTACGTGTCATGCCGCAGGAGCCTCCGCCCACTACCCCAGGGCCGGCGCCTCGTGCTCGCCCCCGGTTGGACGTGGTGGATGCGGCCATCGTCGCGGAACTGACCCAGGACGGGCGGCTGTCGAATGTGGCGCTGGCGCGCCGCATCGGGATCCCGGAGACCACCTGCAGCGGTCGGGTCAGGGCGCTGCGCGATCGCGGAGTGATCACCGGGGTCCGCGCCGAGGTGAACCTCGAAGCGCTGGGCTTTGCGGTTCAGGCCATGGTCGCAGTGCGTCTGGCCGGTCAGGACCGAGAGAGGGTGGCCGCCTTCGGCGACCAGGTGGCCCGGGTGCCGGGCGTGCTCGCGGCCTACAACGTCAGCGGTGCTGAGGATTTCGTCGTCCATCTGGCCGCCGAGAGTCCCTCGGCGTTGCGGGATCTGGTGCTGGACCACATCGCAAGCCGCCCCGGGGTCAACCATGTCGAGACCTCGTTCATCTTCTCCACTCACCCGGGCTCGCGTGGCTGGATTCTCTCCGCCGGCGATCATCGCCCGCCGGCTTCGGCTCCAAAGTAGCGGCGCCTTTCACCCCAGCCCCGCTGCGCCGAACCCTGGTGGACGCCCGGGAGTGCCCGCCCTCGACTCGACGTGGCTCGGCCAGGTCCTGGCTGGTTCGCCTCATCACACAGTCGATCACTCGCCGATCGCGATCAGTCTGAACACGGGTAACTGACTGCCGGACTTGCACTTTCAGCCTCGCCCTTTACCGCGGGGCTCACCGACTGTATGTTGACTGTTGACAGACAACAGATGGGAGTCACCGTTGACCACCACGATCGATCCGCAACGTCTACGCCACATCGCCGAGGCCGCGTACCGGATCCGCCAGCACAGCCTCACCCAGGCCGAGGTCCAGGGCCAGGGCTATATCGGCCAGGCCTTGGACGTGGCCGACATCCTGGCCGCGCTCTACGCCGACCAACTCGTCCTGGATCCGGGCGATCCCGAGTGGGAGGGCAGGGATCGGTTCCTGCTGTCCATCGGGCATTACGCGCTCGCGCTCTATGCCGCACTGGTGGAGGCCAAGGTGCTCAGCGAGGAGGAGCTGCAGACCTACGCCGCCGACGACTCTCGTCTGCCGATGTCGGCGATGGCCACATACACCCCCGGGGTCGAGATCGCCGGGGGTTCGCTGGGGCACGGGCTGGGCATCGCGCTGGGCATCTGCCTGGGGCTGCGACGCAAGAACAGCGACGCCCACGTCTACACCCTGCTCTCCGACGGCGAACTCGACGAGGGCTCCACCTGGGAGGCAGCCATGGTGGCCGCCCATCACGGTCTGGACAATCTCATCGCGATCGTCGACTACAACGGCCTGCAGGCCGACGGGCCGTCACAGCAGATGTTGGGCACAGAGCCGATCGACGAGAAGTTCCGCTCCTTCGGCTGGCACGCCCGAGCGGTGGACGGGAACGACCTGACCGCCCTCGTCCCAGCACTGGAGGAGCTGCGCGCCCACCGCGGCCAGCCGGCCGCATTGATCTGCGGGACCCGCGTCGGCAGGGGAGTCCCCATGCTCGAGAGCCGGGAGAAGCTGCACTTCATGTCCGTGGCGTCCGACGAATGGGCAGCTGCCAGAGCACAACTCACCGAGACCTTCACCGCCTACCTGGCCGGCCTGGAACAGGCGGGCGCCCAGGACGTGGCACTGAGCAGTGACGACCAGGAGGCAGCCAAGTGAACCAGCCCGAGACTCAGCAGGCGCCCATGCGCCCCCAGACCTCCTCGCCCGACGTGGTGGCGGCCGCACCGAAGCTGCGCTCCGGAGCCATGTCGGCCTCCCTGGCCGCCGAAGGCCAGCGCACCGAGTCCGCCCCCTTGGGGCACGCGCTGCTGGAGGCGGCCCGCACGGACGAACGCATCGTCGGGCTGTCGGCGGATCTGGCCAAGTACACCGACCTGCACATCTTCCGCGACGCCATGCCCGAGCGCTTCTACCAGATCGGCATGGCCGAGCAGGCGTTGATCGGGGCAGCCACCGGGCTGGCCCAAGAGGGCTTCGTGCCCTTCGCCTCCACCTACTCGGTGTTCGCCACCCGGCGGGCCTACGACTTCATCTGCGTGGACATCGCCGAGCGGAATCTCAACGTCAACCTCGTCTGTGCCCTACCCGGATTGACCACGGGCTACGGGCCCAGCCACCAGGCCACCGAGGACATCGCCATTCTGCGCGGCATGCCCAACATGGTGATCATCGATCCCTGTGACGCCGTGGACATCCGGCAGGCCGTCCCGGCGATGATCGCTCACCCGGGCCCCACCTACCTGCGGCTGCTGCGGGGACGCGTCCCGGTGGTGCTGGACGAGTACGACTACGAGTTCCGTCTCGGCAAAGCCGCCCTGCTCCGCGACGGCGCGGAGGCGGTGATCATCTCGTCGGGATTGATGACCGAGCGAGCCCTCGCTGCCGCCTCGGCCCTGGAGCGCGACGGGATCGGCGTGGCGGTGCTGCACGTGCCCACCATCAAGCCGCTGGACGAAGAGGCGGTACTCAACGCCCTCGCCGGCGACCGGCCCGCCTACGTCGCGGAGAACCACACGGTGGTCGGGGGTCTCTTCGAATCTGTCGCCTCGACCATGATTCGGCACGGCGTCGGCCGCCACGTGGTGCCGATCGGCCTGCCGGACGCCTTCCTCGAGGCCGGCGCACTGCCCACTCTGGCAGACAGGTACGGGGTGAGCACGGGTAAGATCGTCGAGCGGGTCCGGGCTGGGCAGTCCTGAGCCGACGTTTCCCGGACGGGAGGGCGCCATGGGTGCCAGCCCAGCGTCGCGCGGGAGGCGTGGACATCGCGGTGGCCAGGCTCTACCCGAGCCGGCCGGCGCCGGATGAGGGAGCCATGGAGCGCAGCGTGCTGAGCGGGGTGAGCAAGTTGACCCTGCGCGAGCAAGTGCTGGCCAGTCTCCGCGAGGCGATTCTCACCGGTCGGCTGGCCCCCGGCACGCACCTGGGCGAGGTGGAACTCTCCGAGCAACTCGGCGTCAGCCGGGGCACCGTGCGTGAGGCGCTGCGGGCCCTCCAGCAGGGGGGCCTGGTGGATGGCGCCGAACGCGGCCTCAAGGTCCGGCGGCTGACCTCGGACGAGGTGGCTGAGTTGTATCAGGTCCGCGCTCAGCTCGAGGTACTCGCGGTATCCCTTCTCATGCAGGCTCCGGACAAGCCCGAGCGGCTCGACCGGCTCGAGGCCGCGCTGCCTCCGGAGAGGAACACGCACCTCGCCTATGAGGTGTGCCTCGACCTGGACATGACCTTCCACCGCACGATGATGGAGCTGGCCGGTAACCAGATCCTCGCCGAGGTGTGGGGTCGACTGGAGGACCTGATGCGGATCGTCGTGGTCAGCGATGTGAGCCGGTACCCCAAGCCGGTGATGACCAGGGAGCATCACGTCCCGATCGTCGAGGCGATGCGCGGCGAGGACGAGAGCGCTGCGACGGCCACCCTGCGCGCCCACATGGCCGCGTCCTCCCAGGTCTGGGAGGACGCAGGCCGCAAGGCCTGAGTTCGACGATTCCACCCTTGACAGTCCCGCTCATGGCTGGCAGAGTTGTCGACTGTTAACAGACAACAGTAAGCATAGATCGAAGGAGATCATCATGGGCTACGGAACCGGAGTCGGGCAGCGCACCGCTGTGGTCACCGGCGCGTCCTCGCTGAACGGCATCGGCTTCCACACGGCGCTGCGTTTCGCCCAAGAGGGTTGGGGGGTGGCCATGCTCGACCTCAACGCCGACGGGGCGGCGGCCGCCGCGAGTGCCCTCGCCGAGAAAGCCGAGGTCCCCGTGCTGGCCCGCCAGTGCGACGTCACCGACGAATCCTCGGTGCGCGCCGCAGCCGAGGCGATCGCTGCCGATGATTCCCTGCCGCCGGTCGGCGCCCTGGCGAATATCGCCGGAATCCCTTCTCCGGTACCCTTTCTCGACGTCGATCTGGCCTTGTGGCATCGAGTGCTCGACATCAACCTCACCGGCACCTTCCTCACCTGCCAGGCCTTCCTGCCCACGATGATCGCCAACGGCTACGGCCGGATCGTCAACATGAGCTCGGTCTCGGCCCAGCAGGGCGGCGGGGTCTTCTCCAAGACCCCATACAGCGCAGCCAAGGCCGGCGTGCTCGGCCTGACCCGGTCGCTCGCCCGGGAGATGGCCGAGCACAACATCACCGTCAACGCGGTGAGTCCGGGCGTGGTCGACACCGACATCCGCGCTGGTGCCACCGACGCCGAGAACGAGCGACGGCTGGCCGCCTCGGTCCCGCTGCGACGACAGGCCACCCCCGATGACATCGCCGCCCTGGTGGTCTTCCTGTCCAGCCAGGACGCCGGCTACATCACCGGTGGTACCCACAACATCAACGGCGGCGCCTACATCGCCTGATCACCGGTTGTCCTGCCAGGCGCGACGACCGCGCCGGGCGCTGCCTCTCAAATGACCTCGCTTCTTCCCGAAGCACTCTCGACCATCGACGCTCGGAGCGCAGATCATGACCAGCACACTCGCCGACCGGGTGGGGATCTCCACGATCTCCTTCCGGTTCCGTCCACTGACCGAGGCACTGCAGATCATTCAGGGTCTGGGCGCCACCGAGATCGACCTGGGAGCCATTCCCGCGGTCACCGACCACGTCCCCGTCCCGTTCGCCGGTGACCCGGCCGAGTACGTCGCGGCATTGGCCGGCCACGGGCTGCGGGCGGGTGCCGTGAACGCCGACGTCGGGGACCTCAACGATCCGGCCCTGGACCAGGCCACGCTGCGCCAGGTCACCCAGCCGCTGATCGACCTGGCCGCGGCCACCGGGGCCGCGTTGATCGTGCCTGCCGGGCGGGCCGACCATGCTGCCATCGTCTCCGAGGACGCGGACCTGGATCGGATCGCAGCCAACCTGGAGGCCATCTCACAATGGTGCGCCGCATCGGGTGTACGTCTGCTGGTGGAGGTGCTGCACCACCGCCGGTATATCCACACCGTTGCCGAGGCTGACCGGTTGCTCGCCCGCCTCGGCCCGCAGAGCATCGGGCTGCTGCTCGATGTCTCACACGTGGTCGCCTCCGGTGAGGATGTCGTCGCCTGGTCCAGCGCGGTGGTCGACCGGGTCGAACGGGTCCACCTGCGCGACGCCGTGCCGGGAGACCTCAATCTCGGAATCGGGCGCGGCGACGTGGATTTCGCCGCGACCATCCAGGCCCTGGAAGCCGGTGGTTTCACCGGTAGCTACATCCTCGAGTTAGAGACCCACGACGTGGCCGAGGCGGACCGCGAAGCCGACGCGGACCGTTCGCGCAGCCTCGTCATCGACCTCCTGGAGGGCACCCGATGAGCACCATCTACAACGATCCGGCGGAGTTCAGCGAGGACGCCACCGCGGGATTCGTGGACCTGTACAGCTCGTACGTGCGACCGGTCACCGGCGGCGTGGTCCGCCGTCGCCGGTCCCGTCGGCCCAAGGTCGCGATCGTCACCGGCGGAGGGTCCGGCCATTACCCCGCCTTCTGCGGCGTGGTCGGCCCCGGCTTCGCAGACGGCTCGGTGATCGGCAACATCTTCACCAGCCCCTCTACAGCCCAGGCGTACTCGGTCGGACGCGCCGCAGACAGCGGGGCTGGGGTGATCTTCACCTACGGCAACTACGCGGGCGACGTGATGAACTTCGGCCTTGCCGGCGAGCGGCTGCAAGCCGAGGGCGTTGACGCCCGACAGGTGATCATCACCGACGACGTGGCCAGCGCCCCCGCCGCCGAGCTGGACAAGCGCCGCGGCATCGCCGGCGACTTCGTCGTCTTCAAGACGATGAGCGCCGCCGCCGAGCGAGGCGACGACATCGACACGGTCGAACGGATCGGCAATCACACCAACGCCCGCACCTTCACCATCGGTCTGGCCTTCGACGGGTGCACCTTCCCCGGTGCGGACCACAAGCACTTCACCGTCCCCGAGGGAAAGATGGGCCTGGGACTGGGAATTCACGGCGAGCCCGGGCTGCGGGACGTGGACTGGATGCCCGCGGACCAACTCGGTGAACTCATGGTCGACCGCCTGCTCCAGGAGCGGCCGGCCGCCAGCGCAGGCCGGGTCGCGGTAATCCTCAACGGTCTTGGTGCGACCAAGTACGAGGAGCTCTTCGTGCTGTGGGCCGCGGTGGCGCCCCGGTTGCGGGCCGCAGGCCTGGAACTGGTGGCTCCTGAGGTCGGCGAACTCGTCACCAGCCTCGACATGGCCGGGGTCTCCTTGACGCTGACCTGGTTGGACGACGAGTTGCAGGAGCTGTGGCTCGCGCCCTGCGACACACCAGCTTTCACCCGTGGCGTGGTCCAGGCCGGCTCTGAGGGCGACATCGAGGAGGCTGTCGAGGAGGAGGCGGGCGAGATCCCCGTCGAGGTGATCGGGGACGAGGAGTCCCGGGCCTGCGCGGCCCGGATCCTGACCGGGCTGCAGGCCGTGCACGATGTGGTCCACGAGAACGAGGACTACCTGGGGCGGATCGACGCTGTCGCCGGCGATGGCGATCACGGCCGCGGGATGGCGCGTGGGGTCGACCACGCCGTCCGCGCCGCAGCGGCTGCCGTCGAGGCCGGCTGGGGTGCAGCGGGAGTCCTTGCCGAAGCCGGGGACGCCTGGGCCGAGCACGCCGGGGGCACCTCGGGGGTGCTGTGGGGGGCCGGGCTCCGGTCCTTCGGCACCGCCCTGGGTAACGCCGGGACACCAACGACCCATCAGGTCGTCGCCGCCGCCCAGGGGTACCTGGACGCCCTCACCGGGCTGGGCAAGGCCGAGGTCGGCGACAAGACGCTGGTCGACGCCGTCGTCCCCTTCGTCGAGGCACTGCGCACCGGGGTGGAATCCGGCGCCCGCCTGGAAGTGGCCTGGTCTCAGGCGGTCTCCGCCGCCGACACCGCAGCACAGGCGACCGCCGACCTGACACCGAAGAAGGGACGGGCCAGACCGTTGGCCGAGCGGAGCCTAGGCACCCCCGATCCGGGGGCCGTCTCCTTCGTCCTGGCCGTCCGGGCGGTCGGGCAGACCCTCACCGGCTGACCATCGGGCCCAGTCACCCACGTCCGACTGCCGAAGCCCAGGATTCGCGTGCGGGCGCCGCGCGCGCCACCGGTCTGGCCGACGACGTGAGCGAGGCAGGGCAGATCTGTCACCTGCTGGCCGGCTGATGCCTCCGGCACAGCCGGTCTCGGCCGGTGAGCCATCGATTTCCACCATCGTGTCGAGAACCACGGCGCGCAACCGCAAGGAGAACCATGCACACACCACACAGACGTGGGGCACGAGCCGCGCTGCTCGGTCTCCTTCTCGTCCTGCCCATGCTGCTCGCGAACTGCGCTGGCGGCGACGGCCCACGCAACACGAACTCGATCCGGATCATCCTCGGGCACGGAGCGGCCCCCGGAAACCCGCGCAGCGACGCCGCCCTGGAGTTCGAACGGCTCGTGGAGGAGAAGTCCAATGGCGCCATCGACATCCAGATCCTCGGGCAGGAGTCGGTCGGCTCCGACAGCGAGATGATGGTCTCGGTCGCGTCCGGATCCTTGGACATGACGATCAACTCCCAGGGCCCGTTCTCCTCCTATGTGCCCGAGGCCGCCCTCATCGGCCTGCCATTCCTCTTCGAGAACAGCCAGCATGCCTATGCCGTGCTGGACGGTCCGATCGAGGAGGAGTTGCGGGACCAGGCAGCGCAGAAGGGCTTTCACGTCCTGAACTTCTGGGACAACGGGATGCGCGACATCACCAACAGCAAACACCCGATCAACACCCCCGAGGACGTGGCCGGCCTCAAGCTGCGCACCCCGGACGACCCGATGACGATCGACATCTTCAACGCACTCGGCGCCAACCCCACCCCGATGGCCTTCGGTGAGCTCTACCTGGGGCTGCGTCAAGGAGCCGTCGACGGCCAGGAGAACCCCGTCGTCAACATCAAGTCGGCACGACTCGAAGAGGTCCAGCAGTACCTCGCCGTCACCGGGCACAAGTACGAGATGAACCCCTTCCTGATGTCCAGCCAGCGCTGGGATCGCCTCGATCCCGAACAGCAGCAGATCATCACCGAGGCCGCTGACGAGGCCCAGCAGTTGCAGCGCGAGGAGATGAACACCCAGACCGCCGAG
>JBKECN010000030.1:0-160819 GCA_047974565.1 Actinomycetales bacterium | reverse complement strand
ACCGGGCCTTCCATCCACCAGCAGCAGGGCCTGCGCAGTGGACAGCAGGTCACCGTCGGTGACTACCGGCTGGTGATGCAGCGCGATGGCAACCTCGTCGAGTACGGGCCCAACGGCGCCGTCTGGAGCTCCAGGACGAACGATCCATACTCGTTCCTGGTCATGCAGGGCGACGGAAACCTCGTGATGTATAGCCGCTCCGGGGGATACCGCTGGAGCACGGCCACGCAGCACCGAGGCGGCACCGAGGTCCGGCTCCAGAGCGACGGCAACCTGGTGATGTACAGCAACTCCGGGGGCGTGATCTGGAAGAGGTAATCACCTGGCAACACACCTTTTCGGGTGTCCCATCGCCACGATGGGGCACCCGAAGGGGTTTCCCGATCCTCAGCCTTACGGATCGAGAGTCAGCACGGGTGGAGAGTCAGCTGGAGGTTCCGGCCGTGCCGAGCAGATGCTCCAGGACCGAGCCAGCAGGCACGTCGTCGTACTTGTAACTGAGCTTCTGCAAGGGGGCCTGGGTGAGAAGCTTGCGCACCCGCTGCTCGTTCCACGGCTGCATCATGTCCAGCTGCAACCGGTGCGCCTCGGCGCTGGACAGCACCGGTGTCGCCCGCCACTGGCCACGCGCCTCCGGCACCAAGCGGTTCATCACGTCGAAGATCCGATGGTAGAGAAAGTAATCCGGCAGGTCGTCGTTGGCCTCCCACCAGCAGTCCAGACCCAGTCGCTGCAAGGTGATCAGCGGTGTCCCGGGGTGTGAGGCGATGAACCAGTTGCCGATCTGCGTGCTGGTCCACCGGGGGAACACCGTGCCTGCCCGCAGATACCCGGAGAGTTCGGCGTCCAGCGGCCGGTCCACCCAGATCGTCGCGTCGAACCAGAGTCCGCCGTGCTCGGCCAGCACTCGAGTACGCACGTAGTCGGAGAAGTGGGCTGGCCGGTCCGCCTCGAGGAGGGTGGCGATCCGGTCCGGGATGTCGATGAGTTGGCGTGCCGAGGAGCCGTCCAGGACCTGCGCCTGCGGATAGACCCGGCGCAACTGCGCCACACACGCCTGCACCAGGGGCGGCGCGGTCTCCAGCGGCTGGTTCCAGTAGGTGAAGACCCGATCGGAGGGGACCGGCGAATCAGCGAACCTCGCCGGAGGCAATCTGGCCAGCCAATACTCGTGCGGGCGCGGCACCCGCCGCAGGCCGGCTTTCAACCGCAGTTCCTCCAGCCGGCCCTCCAGCAACCCGACCAGACGCAGGTAGGTCTGGGTTGCCGCCACCGGATCGACCGTGCCGATGAACGTCGAGGAGCGTTCCAGTTGGGCTTTCAAACCCGCAGCGATGAGCTCCGGGGATGGACGACGCGCGGTGGCCATGCACCGAGCCTACGCAGGAACCCGGGACCGGCTCCCGCGCCGCCTCGACACCGACCAGGGCCGGTCCACCCAGATTGTCAACGCCGACCGAACCTTCACCCTGTTCTGCCGTGTGAAATCGACCCCTGTGACGGGTGTTGGTGGGGCCACCGCGGAGCGGAGGATGCAGGGTTGTGAGGCGTAAATCCGGTGGTTATCGGCAGCCTAGATCGTCTCTCCACAGGGCTCGTCGCGTCTCAAGGTGTGTGCGTTCTGAGTCGTTGCGGCAGAGTGCGATGGCTGCATCCATGGTCTGGATTGCTTTGGTGGTCTGGCCGGAGCGCGCGAGGAATTCTGCGCGCGTCGCAGGAAGCCGGTGCCCAGTGAAGGAGAAGCGATCGAGTGCTTCCAGTCCCTTGATGGGGCCGTCCGCTTCGGCAACGGCGATGGCCCGGTTGAGCCGGATGACGGGTGAGTCGCTCAGGGTGAGGAGTTCGTCGTAGTGGCGGACGATTCTGTGCCAATTCGTAGCATCGCTGACGGGAGCGATCGCGTGTTCCGCGGCGATCAGTGCTTGCAGCAAGAACGATGATGGGGCTGCGTCTCGGAGGCGGACGAGAATGGCCAGTGCTTCGGTGATCTCCTCGTGTCGCCATTGTGAACGGTCTTGGTCAGGAAGGAGCACAAGCACTCCATCGCGCACGCGTGCGTCCCGGCGCGAGTGCTGAAACAGCATCAGCGCGAGGAGTGCGTCGAGATCCGGTGCGACGTCGGGCAAGAGCGAGCGGATGACCCGGACGAGCCGGATCGCCTCGCCGGAGATCCGGGCCCGCAAGACGGCATCGCCCGAGGCAGGTGCATACCCCGACGTGAACGCAAGATAGGCGATGTCTGCGAGGGCGGGGACTCTTGACGGGAGCTCCGATTGGGACGGCATCTCGAAGTGCGCGCCGGCCAGTTTGCGGCGGGCACGAGTCAGACGCGCGGCCATCGTCGGGGTGGGGACGAGAAACAGGCTCGCGAGATCCTGCGTTGACACGCCGAGAACCAGCCGCAAGGTCAAGGCTGCAGATGCCTCCCGAGACAGCCTGGGGTGCATGCACAGCGTGATCAGTCGAAGACGCTCATCTCGGAGTTCATCGCTGGGATGCTCAAGTGCTTGTTGGGATGCTTGTGCGATCTCGGCGTCGATGATCAACAGCGGCATGCGGCGGGTGAGGACATCTTCGGAGCGCAGCCGATCCAGAATCTTTCGCTTAGCCGCGGTCAGCAACCACGCCGCTGGAGACGAGGGAACACCTTGTTCCGGCCACGTCCGGACCGCTGCTTCGAACGCGTCTGCGAGGCCGTCTTCCGCGAGGTCGACCCGACGAAAACGCGCCACGAGCAGCGCGAGAAGCCGGCCCCACTCGTCGCGAAGCAACTGTTCAACGAGCGTCACAGTGGACTCGCTTCCGCTCGCCGCGGTCTCGACGCCAAGCCGCGGTAACTCGTTCAGGCGATCGTGCGCGCGGGCGGTCGACCGTTCCAGAAACACGTTAGGTGATCTGCGCCAGTGAACCACACGAGTCGGCCGCGAATCGGAGGCGACGTCGATCTCGAGATTCTTATCCGGCTGTGTCGATCTGACAGCCTGTCGCGCGTCATCACGGTGACGGGCTGCAGTCGCGCTCGTTCACCATCACGACGCGAAGGAAGCGACAGATCATGACGACCTACACAGTTCTGCTCACGGGGAACGAGTCCGCATGGGCAGGAATGTCCGAAGACCAGCAGGCTGACGTCTTCGAGCGGCACGAGAAGTTCGCCGCGCTCCTGGAAGCCCGCGGGCACCAGCTCACCGGCGGTCAGGAGCTCACGCCATCCGCTGAGACGAAGACGCTGACCAAGTCTGACGGCAGGATCTCGATCACTGACGGCCCGTATGCCGAAAGTGTCGAGCAGCTCGGCGCCTTCTACACCGTCGAAAGTGACGACATCGATGACCTGCTGGAGATCTGCCAGGTGTTGGCAGAACCGGACGGCGCCATCGAGGTGCGAGCAGCCGTTGACCACAGCGAAGAGGCCGCAGGCTAAGGACCGACGCTGCGAAGGGCGTGCACCGCTGAACTCAGGCCCGCGGACCCGCCTCCCGGGCCGCCTCGACATTGACCAGGGCTTGGCGCAGTTGCTCGATCCATTCCTTCTGGTGCCGACCCACCAGACGCACGGACCAGGCCAAGGCGTCCGAGCGAGAACGCGCCACGCCCGCCTCGACGAGGGTGTCCAACACCAGGCGCTCGGGCTGGCGGAGCCGGGTCATCACCGGCACGGCCAGGGTGGTGAACACCTGGCGGGTGCTACCGCACTCCGCTCCCCAGGCCACCTTGCGGCCGAACCGGGCCTCCGCTTCGTCCGCGATCCGCATCCGGCGAGACCGGGTGTCCTCCCGGAAGCGCTGGAGCCGACCGGCCTCGGCGGCTGGCAGGTCAGTGTCATCGCCCTCAACCGTCGGCTCGGCTAGGCGTCCCACCACGAGGATCTCGTCTCGGTCGACCGTGATGCTCGCCGACTCGGTGAACCACTCATCCGGAAGGCGACCTTCGAACCATGCACTGATATCACTCATACGATGATTACACTGCAATAGTTGCAACAAGGCAAGCGGCTGTCGAGGCGATGCGACGTCGAGCCAGGTTGTTCACAGGCGCCGGGTCAGGCGGACTCGTCGACGGGTGCCAGGCGTGCCTGCGTGGCGTCGGCGGGTTCGTTTCGTGGGTCAACGCGCCGGGCGTACGCCCACCCGGGGCCGCGGACGAGAAAAGACCACCGGTCCCGCCACGTGCTGGCGTCGGCAATGTCGTGAACGATGTCCCGCCACTCGTGCGTGGCGATGACGATCGGGTTGAAGGTGTCGATGTTGCGGGTGAGCCCGTAGACCACACGCTCGTCTTCGGGTTCGAAGGTGCCGAACAGTCGGTCCCACACGATGAGCACGCTGCCGTGGTTACGGTCCAGATACTGGCTGTTCGAGCCGTGGTGCACCCGGTGGTGCGAAGGGGTGTTGAAGACGGTTTCCAGACGCCCGAGCGAGCCGACCACCTCGGTGTGGATCCAGAACTGGTAGATCAGATGCAGGGCTCTGGCCTGCTGGATGAGCGCAGGCCGCACCCCGGCCAGCGCAAGAACTCCATACGGGACGTTGAGCGTGAACCCCTCCGCAACGGGTTGGCGCAGCGCGGTCGAGAGGTTGTAGCGCTCGCTGCTGTGGTGCACCACATGTAACGCCCACAGCCACCTGCTCTCGTGCATCATCCGGTGGTTCCAGTAGTAGAGGAAGTCCCAGCCCAACAGCGCCACCGCCCAGGCCGTCGCCCCGGACCCCAGATCGCGAGAGTGACGGGCGAACAATCGATCGGCGCTGGTGCCGGCCGTCCACGCGGCAGAGGCCGCGACGGCCGTGGACAGCACGGCGGAGGCGGCCAGAGCACCGGTGAGCCGCCGCAGCTGAGGTCGACGCCCCCGGGTGGTGGTGTCGGCGAGCAGGCCTGAGCGCGAGGACTCGCGCGAACCGGGCCGCGCGTCGGATCGCTGCGCAAGCACTCCGGCCTCCGGCAGCCGACCGTCCGGCGATCGGCGACCCAGCAGGTCCGCGACGGTGGTAGCTGCCGCGGCGGTCAATGCCACGGCGATCGGGATCCGTCCCCACCGGCCTGCACCGGGCGCCAGCCCAGCCAGCAGCCGGCGGGTCACCAAGGGAACGAGCAGCGAGCCAACGCCCATCGTCAGGGAGGCGAGAGTGTCCTCGAGCCGGTAGTCGCCCGGGCGGCCGCCGTACCTGGCCCCCACATCCGGCGAGTTATCGCAGGATTCGGCACGGGGACCCCCGAGGGGAGCCGGGTGTCGACGCTGCCAGGCGTATTCGACCCCCATGCCCGCGAGGTAGGCCGGGATCGCCACAACGGTCAGATCGACCCGCATCCCATCCACGGTAACTCCGCCCGGCCAGATATTCACCACACTTAAGACCCGGAGCGAGCAGACACGCTTTCCAGCATCGGGCGGACGTGGCGCTACCGGTCGGCATCGGGCGGGCGACCACCCGCAGCTCGGCCCGCGGGACGGTCGGGACACGGCCGCACCGCGAAGGCACGACCCTATCCAGTGGCACCAGGCACGTTCGCACCACCTGCGCCACGACGAGAGGTTCGCCCGGTAAGTGGTGACTCGCATTGACGATGTGATTCGCATCACAAGCCTTACGACATTCGCCCCGGCTCGCCGACCGCATCACCCCGATCCGACTGGCGCGTTTCGGACGAGTCGACCGGGGTCGGAGGGTGCTGTCCAGTGACTCCCTGATACCGATCGGTTCCAGGCGACGGAGCCTGTCAACGGGCGTGAACCGGTCCGTAAACTCGGGAACAGTCACGCAGAGTGTTCATCGAACCCAATGAGAGTAGAGCGATGCGCAAGGTTCTCCGGCTCCCGCTACCGGGAGTGGTCGCGCTGGTCCTGGCGACGGCCTTGGGGCTGTCGGCCGCGCCACCGGCACTGGCCCAGCAGCCGATCAATCACCCGGCCGTCGTGCCGGAGACACCGCGGGCCGACTTCCCCAAGATCCTCGACGGCGAAGTGCTGGACATGGACGCCAACGAGGAGTATGTCGTCGCGGCCGGGAACTTCACCCAGGTCGAGGACAAGAACGGCACGGTCATCTCCCAGCCGTCCGTGGTGGCCTTCGACATCGACACCGGCGACCTCATCGCCTCCTTCCGACCAACCATCGACGGAACGCTGACCTCCATCGCCTTGGCACCCGACACGCACAGCGTGATCATCGGCGGCAAGTTCACCACCGTCTCGGGGACAGCCCGCAAGAACGTCGCCCGGCTCAGCCTGCTGGACGGTTCCGTGGTGCAGTCCTGGCGAGCGGACACCGACGGCGAGGTCAAGGAGATCTCCTTCCTCAACGACCAGCGGATGTTCATCGGGGGCGTCTTCACCCGGGTCCGCGGCAACCCCATTCACCGGCTGGCCGAACTCGATGTGGCCACCGGTAAGCCGAACACGGCCTTCTCCTTCGTCTTCGACGGGACCGCGGGCCGACGCGGCGCAGGGCAGAACATCCGCTTCGTGGGCTTCACTCCCGATGACACCCGGATGGTCGTCGTGCACACCGCCGACACGATCAATGGTGAACGGCACCGCGGCGCAGCCATCTTCGACGTCTCCGATCCGGCCAATCCGCGTCTGACTCCGTTCAGCGTCAACAACTACGACGAGGGCGCCAGGTACCTGAACTACGCCCCCGCGGACGGCTCCATGTCGCAGGACGGTTCGTTCTTCGTGCTGGTGAGCACCGGCGCAGTCTTCGCCTTCCCGGTGGTGGACACCCCGGAGCCGGCGCGGCTGTGGACCAAGGACCACCAGGACTCGGTGTACGCCCTCGCCGTGACCAACCAGGCCATCTACACCGGCGGCCACTTCTGCAAGATCGCCTCCGGCCCCGGCCCGACCGACCTGGACGGCAGCGGCCGCTATACCGACAAGACCTGTTCGGGGACCACCGCCGCGTACCCGCAGAACGGGGCCTACCGCTGGCAGATCGCGGCCCTCAACCCCACCGACGGCACTCCCCTGGCCTGGGACCCGGGCACGGACGTGTATCGCGGCGTGCTGACCCTCAAGCCGACCGCCCGGGGTCTGCTGGTAGGCGGCGACGGCACCTGGCTCGGCGGGGTGCGCACCGGCCGGGGCGGCTTCTTCGACTTCGGCGCCGCCACCGTCGACAGTCAGGCACCCACGGTGGCCATCGCCACTCAGACCCCGCAGGCCGGCCCGCAGGTCACCCTGCAGGGCACCGCGCGGGACGACATCCGGCTTCGCCAAGTGCAGGTGCGGGTGCGCGACTCGGCCGGACGTTACCTCCAGGCGGACGGCAGCTTCTCCTTCACCGGGGCAACGCGCACCGCCGATCTCGGCCTGACCCGCCCCGGAGTCGACGTGGACTGGAACCTCCAGACCACGTTGGCCACCGGCGCGTACACGCTGGAGGCTCGCGCCCTCGACTACGCCGGACGCCCGTCCGGCTGGACCACCTCCGCGGTGACCGTGGGCGAGGGTGGCGGGGTCACCGGTCAGTGCTCGGTGACCACGGCCGCCAACGGTGACGCCTCACTCACCTGGCAGGACGCCGGGGTCTCGGCCTACGCGGTTCGCCGCGACGGTTCCTACCTGACCTCCGTCTCGGCAACCAGCTACACCGACACCGCGACCGGCGGCCTGGCCCACTCCTACGTCGTGCGCTACCGCAGTGGCGGCGTGACGACCGACCTGGATTGCGGGACCTCGCTCGGGGCAGGTGGCGGCGGTGGTACCGCGGTGTGCACCGCGACCCTCGACGGGAGCGGGCAGCCGGTGCTCGGCTGGACCGACACCGGTGCTTCCAACTATTCGGTGCGCCGGGATGGCAGCTATCTCACCTCGGTGTCGACCACGAGCTACACCGACACCTCCGCCAGCGTCGGGGCACATGCTTACGTGGTGCGCTACCGCGAAGGTGGAGTGAACAACGACCTGGACTGTGGAACGGTCACGGTCGCTGCCCCCACGGACGTCAACGTCGCCCTCAACCGTCCGGCCACCCAGAGCAGCACCTGGCCCGGCGGGGAGGCGTTCCGGGCCGTCGACGGCAGCCCGGACACCGCGTGGGCCAGTGGCAGCGTGGCCAGCACGATCGGCGAGGTCCAGCCCTGGTGGGAGGTGGACCTGGGCACCACCCGGACCATCAGCAGCATCGAGTTGCTGAACCGGGGTGACTGCTGCCAGGACCGGCTCAACGACTCGGTGCTGCTCATCTCCAACACCCCGATGACCGGCCGGGCGTTGAGCGACCTGCTCAACGACCCGAGCATCAAGGTGATCAGCGTGCCGACCGTCGGGACGAGCGCGACCTTCTCCGCGGACGGTGCGAACGGACGGTACGTGCGCGTGCAGCGTCAGGTCTCCGGCTACCTCGGCGTCGCCGAGGTGACCGTGAACGGACACTGAGCGAGGACGACGCTTCCGGCTGAACAGGCACCGCGTGGGCGGCGGGTGGAATCTCCACTCGCCGCCCACGTCCATGGGCCAGGAGGCAATTCCCGGACGCACAGTTGGATTGCGTCCCCCTGTGGATTGCGTCCCCACTGGTGCAGGCGATCTACCCTGAGCCGGTGAGCCGGATCTTCAACACCAGCGTGGCATCGGTCTATCCGCACTACGTCCGCAAGGTCACCACGAAGGGCCGCAGCCAGGCCGAACTGGACGAGGTGATCAGCTGGCTGACCGGCTTCGACGCCGACGCCCTGCAGGCGCACCTGGACTCGGAGACCACCTTCGAGGAGTTCTTCGCCGACGCCCGGCTTCATCCCAACGCCTCACTGATCACCGGATCGGTCTGCGGAGTGCGGGTGCAGGACGTCCCGGATCCGCTGATGCAGAAGATCCGCTACCTGGACAAACTCGTCGACGAACTGGCCAAGGGAAAGGCGATGGAGAAGATCCTGCGGACCTGACGGCCGGGGGTGTGGTTCTGTCGTCTCGACTGCACCTCAGTTCCTCCCCGGATCGGGCCGCCAGCCGTTTCACATCATCCATGTCAGTGCTGCCCACTAGCGTGTGCCCGGACACCGCAAGAGTGGTGTCCAAGGAGTCGATCTGGAGGTCGAGACGATGGCCCAGCAGCTCAACCCGTACATCACGTTCAATGGCAACTGCGCCGAGGCGATGGATTTCTACGCGCATGCGCTCGGTGGCACGGTGCAGAAGATGACCTTCCGGGAGTCGGGCCTGGACGCGGACGGCATCATGCACGCCGCTCTGGAGACCCCGGCCGGCTTCCACATCTTCGCCAGTGACACCGCCGAGGGCATGGGCATGTCATACCAGGAGGGCACCAACGTCCAGATCAGCCTGTCCGGGGACGAGGGCATCTCGTTGCGGGGCTACTGGGAGGAGCTCGCCGAGGGCGGGGAAGTCATCATGCCCCTGCAGCGCCAGATGTGGGGCGACGATTACGGCCTGCTCAAAGACAGGTTCGGCATCCTCTGGCACGTGAACATCGCAGGTTCCTGATCTCACCCTCGGCCTGTCGGCTCAACGGCCAGGCCGCTCCCGGGCGGCCTGGTCACGCTCCGCCCAGGCCCCGATATCGCCTCCGGTCAGCGCGACCGTCAGTAGGTCGGGAAAGGCATCGGGGGTACAGGCGAACGCGGGAATCCCCAGTTCGCCGAGCGCGGCGGCGATCTCGTGATCGTACGCGGGTGCGCCCTCGTCGCTGAGGGCGAGCAGCACCACCACCTGCACGCCGGCGGCGTTCAACGCACGCATCCGACGAAGCATCTCTTCGCGCACGCCGCCCTCGTACAGGTCACTGATGAGCACGAAGATCGCGTCGCGAGGGCGAGTGATGAGGCCTTCGCAATAGGCGATGGCCTTGTTGATGTGGGTGCCACCTCCGAGTTGAGCTCCGAACAACACATCGACCGGGTCGCTGAGCTGGTCGGTCAGATCGACGACCTCGGTGTCGAACACCACCAGGGAGGTCTTCAGCGCCCGGATGGAGGCCAGCACCGCCCCGAAGACCGAGGAGTAGACCAGCGAGTTGGCCATCGAGCCGGACTGGTCGATGGCCAGCACGACCTCCTTGCTGAAGGTCTGTTGTCGCCGGCCGTAGCCGATCAACCGCTCCGGAACGATCGTGCGATGCTCGGGTAGGTAGGTGGCCAGGTTCGCCCGGATGGTGGCGTTCCAGTCGACGTCGCTGAGCCTGGGCCGGCGGATCCGAGCCGCCCGGTTGAGAGCGCCGGAGACGGCTGCGGTGGTCTTGCTCGCGATCCGCTCCTCGATCTCCTCCACCACGTGCCGTACCACCGCACGGGCGGTGTTCTTGGTTCGCTCGGGGATGTGGTTCTTCAGGCCGATAAGCGTGCCGACGAGGTGGACGTTCGGCTGCACCGATTGCAGCAGTTCGGGTTCCATCAGCAGCCGGGCCAGGCCGAGCCGGTCGACGGCGTCCTTCTGCATCACTTGCACGACGCGGTTGGGAAAGTGACTGCGGATGTCGCCGAGCCAGCGAGCAACGCTCGGTGCGGAGCCGCCCAGTCCGGCGCTGCGCTTGCCTTTCCCCCGCTGAGGGGGGCGGGCGTCGTAGAGCGCGGCAAGCGCGGCGTCGATCCGCGCGTCGTCGGCGTCGAGCCCTGCAGTGCACAAGTTTTCGGCCGGGCTGCCCAGAAGCAGTCGCCACCGTCGCAGGCGCTCGGACTCCTCGACCGAGCTGGCCCCCTGGAGCCCTGGGTCGCGCCCGGGTCCGGCCGGTTGCTCGCTCACGGGGACACCTCCCCGGCCTCGGATGGCCCATCTTGGTCTGTGGGGTTCCGCCGCCGTAGCGGACCTTCTCGGGAGCCGAGATCGCGGTCGAGGTCGGCCGGTCGATGAGTCTCGGGACCCCTGCTGGGACGGCCGACACCGCCGCCGTGCCCCGGCTCGGGTAGCGGGCGCAAGCCGAGCAGACCTGCCACGGTCGCCAGGACGGGGGCGGCGCGGTCCGGGTCCCAGTCAACCGGTGAGCCGGTCCCCGGTCGGACACCACCGCTGAGCACCGCGGCCGCGTCGCCGATCGCGGCGCGTTCGCCCGCCTCGAAGGTGCCGAAGGTGCGGCGCAACAGAGCGACCGCGTCAAGGAACTCTTGCTCGGACAATCCGCGAATCCAGTCGTCAACGAGTCCCAGCAGGTCGCGATCGTGGACGAGCAACACCCCGCTGCCGGCGAGGAACCCTTCGACCCACGCGGCCTTGTGCGCGGGGTCGGAGCCGATGGACAAGGCCCGGGAGAGTCGCTGAGCGGACTGCTCAGCGGACATCTCGCCCGCGTCGACGAGGATCCGGACGATGCGCCCGGCGAGGAGGGGGTGCACATCGGCCCGCGGCACGAGCCCCACCAGGGCAGTGAGCCACCGAGCGTGGCTCTCGGTATCGCCGCGCAGGCCCACGGCCCGGTGCACCGCGTCCACCTGCGTGCGCAACTGAGTCGCCCCGGCATCGTCCAGGGACCGCACCCCGGCGCCCAGGCCGACACAGATCCGCACGAGCAGCGCGTCGATCACGGTATCGAGACTGGCCAGGTCGGTCCCGCGGACATCCCCGTAGCGTCGGCTACGCACCAGCGGCGCGAAGGCACGCATCAGCTCGAGCAGATCGTGATCGCGGGCGGAGCGAACCTCCAGTGCCCCCAACAGATCCGGCAAGGCCTCGGCCAGATCGGCCAGCAGCGCCCGCTCGAGCAGGTCAGTCAACCCCGGCAGATCCGCCGCCAATGCCCGGTCACAGGTACGGGCCACCGCCGCGGCGGCCACGGTGGTCCCCCACAGGGAGGCCTCGATGACGGCGACGGCGAATTCCGGTTGCCAATCGAGCCGCCAACTCTCCCGGAAGGTGCCGGTACTCGACGCCTCGGTGGAAGTCACTGTGCCCCAAGCAATGTCGAGGAGGTCAAGCCGATGCAGCAGGGCTGAACGTTCCAGGTCGGTGGTCTTGCGCAGGTCGAGGTCTTTCTCGGTCGGGCCGGGTGCGCGACGGATCCGCAGCCGTCGGCAGGTTGCGGTCAGGTCTGCCTCCAGCGGGACCGTGGGGCTGTCCTCGGGCACCTGGCCGAGCCGTTCGCCGACCACGAGGTCTCGCACGACGATTTCCAAGCCCGCGTCGTCCCCTTCGCAGATCACCGCGCGAGTGGCGTCGTTGACCTCGGCCAAGCCGGCGGATGGGCGCCCTCGCAGCACCGCCAGGGTCTCGGCCAACCGCACCGCCTCGATGACGTGGGCGCTGGAGACCGGCAGATCGCGCCTTCGTAGCACACCGGCCACCTGGGTGAGCCAGTCAGCCACGGGCCGCTCGGTGCAGGCGAAAAGGTGCGCGTACCACCCGGGGGAGGTCACCCCGGCGCCATACCCCGAGGCCAGGGAGAGCCGGGAGTGGGTCCATGGCACCCAGGTGAGCTCGACCTTGCGCTTGGGCAGACCGCGCAGTAGCCGCGCATCCGGGGCTGCGGGTGGCAGCGGCAGAGTGAGGGCGGGCGCGTGCCAGGCTCCACAGACCACGACCACTCGTCGGGCACCGGCTTTCAAGGTCGCCCGCAGGACCTGGCGCATATGCGCCTCACGTCGGGCCTCGTCCGGGTCGGCCGGCTCCACCCGATCGGCGCGCAGCGCCGCCATCGCCTCGGTGATCGCGTCGAAGGGGTCCTGCCCGGGGCTGGGCTCGGGAGCGGTTGCGGGGCGGCGGCCTTCGATCACGTCGTCCCACCAGCGTTCTGGGTCGTCGTAGCCGGCCGCGTGGGCGAGCAGGGCAAGGGGATCCGAGCGCAGGGCTGGGCCCGCGACATCGGCACCGGCCCGTTCGGGGTCGGCGTCAACTCCGGCCCGTTCGGGGTCGGCGTCGGGGCCCACCTGTTCGGAGTCGACGCCGGGGCCCAGGCCAGAGTCGCTGCTGGACAGGCCAGAGTCGCTCGGTCGATCGTCGTCGCGGGAATCGCCTGCCTGCCCGTCATCATCCGACGGCTGCCCGGCGGTTTCGGCCTCACGCGCGGCCAGCACCACCGCGGCCGGCAGATCCATGAAGCGCACCGGCACCTCATGCCTGGCTGCCCACGAAATCGCTTGCCACTCAGGTGAAAAGATAGCCATCGGCCAGAACGAGGACACTCGGGGGTTGCCCACTCCATAGCCCAGCAGGGCCACCGGCGGCTCCAACCCGTCGTGGGCGGCGAGCGCGGCGAGCGGGTCGGCATCGGCGGGGCCCTCCACCAGAACCGCGTCCGGTTGGATCTGCTCGAGCACGGCGAGGACGGCACGGGCGGAACCGGGGCCATGGTGCCGGACACCACAGACCCGCACCAACGGCTCGGCCTCGTCCACGCTCACCCGCTCACCTCGCGGGCGGCCCGGTAGAAGTCGTCCCAGCCTTCGCGCTCACGCACCACCGTCTCCAGGTACTCGGCCCACACGGCGGCGTCGCTGACCGGATCCTTGACCACGGCACCGAGGATTCCGCCGGCCACGTCACCGGCTCGCAACACCCCGTCGCCGAAGTGGGCAGCCAGGGCCAGTCCCCCGGTGACCACGGAGATCGCCTCGGCGGTCGACAGTGTCCCCGAGGGCGACTTCAAGGAGGTGCGACCGTCGGTGGTGGTTCCGGAGCGCAATTCCCGGAAGACGGTCACCACTCTGCGGATCTCCTCGGCTGCTGCGGGCACGTCGGGCAGTTCGAGGCTGACGCCGAGGTCGGCGACCCGGCGGGTGACGATGTCGACCTCGTCATCGTGCGTAGCGGGCAGCGGGAGCACCACCGTGTTGAAGCGTCGGCGCAGGGCGCTGGAGAGTTCGTTGACGCCTCGGTCGCGGTCGTTGGCCGTGGCGATGACGGTGAATCCCTTGGCTGCCTGCACTTCCTGGCCCAACTCTGGGATCGGCAGGGACTTCTCGGACAGGATGGTGATGAGGGCGTCCTGCACGTCGGAGGGGATGCGGGTGAGTTCCTCGATCCGGGCCACCCGTCCCTCGCGCATGGCGACCATCACCGGTGACGGCACCAGGGCTGCGGGGGTGGGGCCCTCGGCCAGCAGGCGAGCGTAGTTCCAGCCGTAGCGCACAGCCTCTTCCGGGGTGCCCGAGGTGCCTTGGACCAGCAGCGTGGAACTGCCGGAGATGGCGGCGGCCAGGTGCTCGCTGACCCAGGTCTTGGCCGTTCCGGGGACCCCGAGCAGCAGCAGGGCCCGGTCGGTGGCCAGGGTGGCCACCGCCACCTCGATGAGTCGGCGTGGCCCCACGTACTTGGGGCTGATGACGGTGCCGTCGGCCAGGGTGGTGCCGATCAGGTATTCCACAACCGCCCACGGGGAGAGCCGCCACTGTGGTGGCCTGGCCCGCTCGTCCGCCGCGGCGAGAGCCGCCAGTTCGTCGGCGAAGGTCTGTTCGGCGTGGGGCCGGAGCAACGCCTGTGGGCTGGCCGGTTCGCTGGGCGCCGGGGTGGCGCCATTGGACGCGACCTCGGATGCCGGGGAGTTGGTCACGGATGGGGCCTTCCTGCCGGTGGTGTCGGTGACGGTGTGCGCGCCGCGTGTGGGCTGCTGGTGGCTGACGCAGAAGCATCGGGGTCGGTCTCGCTCGAGTTCGCCGGCCGGGACTGCTCAAGGGCGCGCCGCAGTTCGGCGCGGCGTTCCTGCCATTGGGAGGCCTCGAGCACGGCGGAGCCTCGCCGGGAGGGCAACCGGACGGCGACCTCGAACAGCTCGGCGGACCAGGTCGGGGGCTGCTCACGCCCGAGCCGGTCGATGAGTACCCCGAACTGGGAGTTCGCCAGCCCGCCAAGGGCGGCGATGAGCTCGCGGCAGAGGTCGTCGGGTACCGGGAAGGGCATCTGGTGGAACCAGCGTTTGCCTGCCGGCTCGCTCACCCGTCCCGACAGGACCGCACGGGTGATCTCGTCCCGCAGCGCCGGGCTTGCCAGCGGCGCCAATGGTTCCCAGGGCCAGGTGGCGGAGGCGTCGGCCAGCAGGGCCGCGGTGAGCAGGGCATCCGCCCACTCGCTCGAGCGCGCCCGGCGCACGCTGGCCACCAGCGCGGTGTAGAAGCCGTCGATGAGAGCGGGCGGCACACCCGTCAGCTCCGGCGGACGGGACGGGTCGAGGCCCGGCAAGTGCTCCCGCCAGTCGCGCAGCCGAAACGGCGCGCAGACGGCGACGAGCCAGCGTGCCTGCCGGGCCGCAACGCTCTCGCGTCGGTGGGCGCCCACGTCGATACCGTCGCGCACCTCATCCGGTGCGAGCTCGACCGGGACCGTGATGAGGATGCCGCCAGTGTCCGGATCGGGCCGTAGCCAGCGACGGAAGCGTTCGTGCATCCGCGCCGTCAGGGCCGAGCCGGGGTGCCAGGCCAGGGCTTGAGCGGCTGCGGCTCGTACGTCTCCGGCGCGGGCGTCCAGGCTTGCTTCCAGCAGTTCCTCCTCACCGGGGTGCAGGGTGCCCTGCAGGAGCAGGATCGCGCGGGCCCGGAAGGCCGGCTGCTCCTTGGCGGTGGTCAGCAGGGGGGTCAGGTAGCCGAGGGCGGTGGCCGGGTCGCTCCGGCGCAGCGCCGCGAGCCAGGCGAGCCGTTGGGACGCGGTGCCCTCTCGCCACAGGGTCGAGTCCAGGGATACCTCGCCCGCATCGCCCGCCCCCGCGGGGCGTGTCGATGACTCGGGCGCGCTGACCAGGCTGGCCCATTCGGGGTTCTGCGCGGCCAGCCACTGTCCCAAAGGCCCGGCCGCGATGACGATGTCGCTCTCCAGCGGCCGGTCTGCCGGGGCCCCTCGCACGGCGAGGTCGAAGGCGGCGGGGATGTCGCTCGGGTGGAGTCGCATGCCGCCGTGGGCCACTTCGGCGAAGAACTCTCGTTGCAGGTCCAGGGGCGCGTCCTGGAAGAGGCCACCGGCCACTGCCGGCCGAGGGTCGGACGGGCCCGGCGCGGGCACCGGAGCCACGCCCGCTCGCCCGCCGCCGCGGCGTAACCCGGTCGCCAGCGCAGCAGCGGTGAGGAGTTGGCGCGGTGGATCGACGGCCAGGGTCGCCAGATCTTCCAGGTCGGCCAGCCAGGCCGCCAGGTCGGGTGGACGGCGCGAGGTGCCCTGCACGGCGCCTGCGACGAGGGACTCCCAGGTGCTCATGCCGCGATCACCCGCCGATCCGGGGTTCTGACGGCCACCGGAATCCATCCACGCGGCGTCCAGCACGCCAGCATCGGATGCAGCTGCCCGGCGCAGGTGGCCACCAGCCGCCACGGTTCGACCCCACCGAGCGGGAGGCTTGCACCGTCCCCGTCGACGAGCAGCCAACGGTTCTCGTGGCGGGTGGGGGTGACCAGCAGCGGAACCGGGATCTCCCTGGCCCACGGATCATCGGCCAGCACTGCGGCCACTCGGCCCAGTGCTGCCTCCACGCCGAGCGTCAGGCGCGGCTCGGTGTGCTGGGCGTCGGTGCCGACACCGTCCCAGCCGGACTCGACCTCGCCCCGGACCTCTCCCAGAAGTACTCGGCCCCCGCTGGGGTAGGGGTGCAGGTCGGCGTCTATCCAGCGTCCCGGGACGGGTAACGGGTCGCCGGCGGCGGCGCCGACGCTGAACGACAGGATGTATGCGGTGCGGCCAGAGTGCAGCCCGGTGAGGTAGGCGGTGCGTTGGGTCAGCCGGTCGAGCAGCGTGGTGCGGATGCCCCACACGAGCCAGTGGTCGGCCATCGCGGGCTGCTGCTGGACGGCCTCCTTGGCGACCGGGTAGCCGATGTGCGCGCGGACGGTGGCCGCCAGCCGAGGGTTCACCTCGTCCAGTTCGGGCAGCCGGGAATGGGCGTCGGCCAGCAGCTGCAGCAGGCCCAGTTCTTCGAGCAAGCGGTCGGGCCAGTCGCCTCCGGCAGCCATCACCGAGGCTAGCTCACGCAGCCAGGAGGCGACTCCGGGTGCCTGGGCGTCCACCATCCGGGCGGCTGGCGCCTCGCAGGCGGCGTACCCGCCGGCGCGCAACTGGGTCAGGCCCAGGCGCGCCTGGTCCGCGAGCCATCGCCGTAGTTCGTCCATGCCGGAGGCCACCTTGGCCTCTCGCGCTCGGGCACGCTTGGCCTGCGCCGCGGGATCGGCCGGCTTGGCTTCGGCGGCTTTGGTGGCTTTGGCCTGCGCCCGCTCGGCCCGCCCGGCCAGCCAGGTCGCGGCGAACTCGGGCGGCTCACCCGCGGGTACTCGGCCGTTGGACCAGCGCAGCAGCAGCCCGAGGGAGTGCTTGCACGGGAACTTTCGTGACGGGCAGGAGCACGAGTAGGCGGGGCCGTCCAGGTCGACCACCGTCCGGTACGGGTTCTTGCCCGACCCCGAGGCCAGCCCCCAGAGCGCGTGCGGTGTGCAGCCCTCGCCCGACCAGCCCGGGCTGTCGGCGATCTTGCGCCCGGCCGAGACCGAGGCGGCGTCGGGGGCGAGGTCGAGCACCCGATCACTCGGCCACCGGGCCTGGTCACCGGGGTGCTGCGCGCTCTGCTCGGACATGACACCCCAGGCTAGGCGGTGCCTGCGACATTGGTGATGCGATCAGGCCGCACCGCCCGGGTAGATGGGATGGGATGGGTCGAGACACAAGGGCTGGTGATCTATCCCGACGCGAGATTGCGGCCTACGGTGGGTGCTGCGGTGAGGAGGCCGGATGTCGGATCTGCAGTGCCCGGCGACATTCCTGCTGCTCGCCGAGGACGACGATTCGGGGGTCCCGGAATTGGCGGGGGCGCGAGTCGCCGCGCTGCACGCCTGGCCTGGCACCTCGTCGACCGCGCATTCGGTGGCCGCTGACCTGGGGTTGGTCTGCGTGGAGCACCCGGCGGACGAGGAGCCGGGCGCCGTGCTGATCGACCTGGCTGATCTGTTCCGCGGGGAGACCGTCCTGGCGGTGATCCCCCACCGTTGGATCGACGCGCTGCTTCCGTCCCTCGACGGGTGGCATGCCGGATGGCGCCCGGCGCGACCGGGGCTGATCCGGATCGACATCGACGCAGATGGCCAGCGACTGGTCGGCGCCCTATGACGACGTCGCTCCCCTCCCGCAGGGGCACGCACCCGGGGTCTCTGGCTGGGTCGTCCGCGGGGACGTTAGAGTCTGAGCGACCTGATCTGTGTCGGCTGACCGACGAGAACGTCACCAGCGGGCCAACATGAACGCCAACGTGAATGTGGAATGGGTGAGGGTGTGGCGCGACAGCAGATGACCGGTTGGGTGGCCTGGATCTGGTTCGCAGGAGTGATGATGTTCATTTCCGGCAGCCTGGAGGCGGTCTACGGTCTGGCGGCGATCTTCAGCAGCGACTGGGTGGTCTTCAGTCAGCGGGAGTTGCTGGTCGTCGATCTCACCGGTTGGGGCTGGGTGCACCTGATCCTCGGCGTGATCGTCGTCCTCTCGGGGATCGCGGTCTTCGTCGGGAATGTGGCGGCGCGCACCGTGGCCGTCGTCCTGGCTGCGCTGAGCCTGCTGACGAACTTCGTCTCCCTACCGGCCTACCCGTTCTGGTCCCTGGTGATCATCGCGATGGACATCTGCGTGATCTGGGCCCTCATCGTGCACGGTCACGAGTTGCGCGACCCTGCCTGAGGGGGACCGGGCCTGACGGCACCGCGGCGAAGATCGGGGTGGTCAGGATCCGCCCGCCCGCAGGGCCACAACCGCAACTCCTCCTCAGGCCTCTTCCAGCCAGGCCCAGGCCTCGTCGTGGGTGGTGAAGTACTGTGCCTGCCGGGCATAGAACGGGTCGGCAAGTTTCGCCAGCCACTTCTCCCACGTGTGGTCACCCACGATCGCCATCCTGGCGATCTTGTCGTGGTAGGTGGCACCGAATCGCAGGTCGGCGCCCCAAGCGCTGACCTTCTCCCAGTGAAAGCCCACGAGGTCGAGCAGCAAGGAGACGGTCGCGTGGGACTCCAGCGCGGCCTGCACCGCAGGGACGAGGACCTGGTAGTCCTCCTTGGTGACATCTCCTTCGACCCCGAAGCCCAGGATGTTGTCGTGGCTTCTGGTCAGCTGGGTGATCATGGCAGAACCCTTCATAGCCACCGGCGGGAACCGGTTTCCCAGGCGACCCGGGGCCGTTCTCCACACTAGGGCAATTCGGTTAGGCCGGGCCCAAGGGGTCACCGGGCGGAGGGCGGCCTCGGGGATCTCCACGGTGGGCTGGTGAATGAGCGAGGTCATCGCCCCCCGGACTGCGGCGGTCACCCACCTGGCACCAAAAGGACGTGAGGCTCGCCGCGAAGCGGCTGATCGGGGACGCCACCGCTGACGGGCGCGAGCCGGCGGGTGACTCAGCAGACACCGTCGAGGCCATTACCGTGCTGACTCTGCCCACCCGGGGCGGCGCCCCACTGCCTTCACCTGAGCTCGCGCGCGAGGAGGCATCGGTCGGCCGGGCCGCCCTGCGGGCCGGCACATGGCGAAACCCGACCGTGGGCGTCGATCCCGAGAGCACCGCGGCCTGGCTGCGCCGGCTGGACGTGCTGCTGCGTCAGCTGCCCGACCCGACCGCCGCGATCGGTGGCCAGGCATTACTGGACACGCTTCGCCGGGCCTATCAGGGCTTCGCCGACGGGACGGCGAGCGACCGGTAGGCGCGGCTGGCACCACACTCACCATGGCGCAGGCAGAATGAGTGCGTGATAGATCGGCGCCTGCTGGTGTTGCAGGTTCTGGCCCAGTACGGCACGGTCACCTCGACCGCGACAGCCCTCAACTACACCCCGTCCGCGGTGTCCGCGCAACTGCGCGCCCTGGCCGAGGAGCTGGGTGTGACCCTGCTCGAGCCGGATGGACGCCGGGTGAAACTCACTCCCGCAGCACACCTTTTGGTGCAACGGGCCGCTGACCTGAATCAACTCTGGGAGGAGATCCGCGCCGAGTTGGCGGTACGCGCCCAGACCGGGCCGACACTGCTGCGCCTGTGCGGCTTCTCCACCCCGACCGCCGCAATCCTGCCGGCCCTGGTGACTCGGCTTCGAACGCGACGGCCCGAGCTGGAGGTACGTATCGAGGAGGCCGACCCGGCGCACTGCTTCGAACTGCTGCTGTCTGACTCCTGCGACCTCGCCGTCGTGGTGGCCACCGGCGAGGTTCCACCGATCGACGATCCACGGTTCTGCCAACGCACGCTGCTGGCCGACCCGCTGGAGGTCCTCATTCACCGGGACCATCCCCTGGCCGCAGCACCCGAGCTGGACCTGTCGGATCTCGCGGGACAGGCCTGGATCACCGACCCGGAGGGCACTGCCTATCACCGGCTCTTCCTCACCGCCTGCCTGTCGGCCGGCTTCCGGCCGAACATCGCCCACCATGCCTTCGAATGGGAGACCGCAGCAGCGCTGGTCTCCATCGGACTGGGGATCGCCCTCATCCCGCGGCTGGCCAATCTGCCCGACCGTTACCCGGTACGACGGGTCCGGCTGGCCGGGGCCACCGCCCCACGTCGCCAAATCATCGTGGCGACCCGCGCGGGCAGTGGCGACCATCCGCTGCTCACCGAGGCGCTCAGCACCCTGGGAGAGCTCGCCGAGGAGATTGCTCGCGCCCTGGAGTGAGCCCGGTCACCGGGTCTGCACGTCCTGCAGGTGTGAGTAGCTGGTGACGAACCTGGCGTACTTGTGCTCGCCGCAGGTGTATCGGTCGAGAACAGCATCGTTGTCGCTGCGACAAGGAGGCAGGGGCTCCACGACCGCATCGAAGTCCAGGTCCATGAAGAATGGCACGGAGTAGCGCTCCCTGCCGCTCGTGTTCACCACGCGGTGCACTGTCGAGCCGTAGCGGTCGTTGGTGAGTGTCTGCACCAGATCTCCGATATTGATGATGAAACTACCCTCCACCGGCGGAGCACTCACCCATTCGCCATCTCGGTTGCGCACTTGCAGACCACCCACCTCGTCCTGCGAGAGAATCGTCAGGAACCCATAGTCCGTGTGCGCTCCGATGCCGATCTCCTCCTGCACCACGTCACCATCTTGAGGCGGGTAGTGCAGGAGCCGCCCGATGGTGATGGGCCGGCGTTGCAGGGCTTCGAAGTGATCGGCCGGCAGGCCCAGGCTCAGCGCGATGGCGCTGGCCAGCCGACGCCCCAGTAGCATCATCGCTGCGTGATACTGCTCGCACGTCTCGGCGAACTCCGGCCAGTCGGAAGGCATCTGGTTCGGGCCGAAGAACAGGGAGACCTGATCATCATGGGCCCCGAAGTCGAAGCACTCCTTCAAGTCTCTGGTGTGCTGGGGGTCGACATTCTCCGCGTAGGTCGGAATGTAACCTCGCAGCGTTGGCCCGGAGTTCGTCACATTCAACTCCTGCTTGCTCTCGAAAGGCAACGCGAAGAAGCGCTTCGAGTAGGTGTACATGCGCTCAATCAGTTCGGAGGGAACTCCGTGGTTCGTGATGTAGAAGAACCCGACCTCTTCACAGCTTCGCCCTATCTCCGACGCCACCTGTTGTGGGTCGGAGCCGTCCACCAGCGCGGCTATGTCGATCAGCGGGATGTCATGGAAAGCTGTCTGCCGGCTGGCCAAACGCGTGTCGATGGGCGCACTCATGTGAGTTCTCCTCGGTGAGATCGGGTGAGATCATCACCGTAATGTCAGCAACCAGGTAGAACAATCAAATGATGTGGTGGTCGATCGTGCACCAGGAGTGCACGATCGTGGGCCAGGTGGACGGGAAACAGCCCGACGGCCTGGATGGCGAACCATCCAGGCCGTCGACCGAGGCTGATCGGGTTCAGTGCGAGTACAGGGCGGCCGCCTCGGTAAGGCTGAGCCCCTTGGTCTCGGGGGCCAACCACTGCGACAGCGCCGCACCGGCGAAGGCCACCGCGGCGGCCATCAGCATGGTCACCGAACTGCCCAGGTGTTCCATCGAGATGGGCAACAGGAAGGTCCCGGCGCCGGCGCCCAGCCGGCTGACGGCAGCAGCGAATCCGGTTCCGACACCACGGATCTCGGTGGGCAACACCTCGACGGGGTACACACCGGTTAGCGCGTTGTACATCGCATTGAAGAACGAGAAGACCAGGAAGAGCACGAGGACCACCAGCGGAGGCGCTCCGGCCCACAGGCCGATGATCGCCAGCACCACGGTGCACAGCCACTGTGGTGGGACGGTCAGGACCCGGCGCCCGACCTTGTCGATCACCAGCACGGTGAAGACCACGCCCGCAGCGGCGACCGCGGAAAGCCCGACACCTCCGGCCAAGCCACCGCTGAGACCGTACTGCTGCAGCACGCTGTCCGCGAAGGTCGCGATCCCGAAGTACGGAGTGACAGCGCAGAACCAGAAGCCAGACACGAAGAGCGTCGCCCGCCAGTACTGCTTGCTGAACAGCATTCCGAAGCTCCCGCGAGCCACGTCCTCATGCTCGACATCGGCGAACGTATCCGCCCCCATATACCGGTGGGCCAACGCCCGAGCCTCGTCCTTACGCCCCACGCTCCACAGCCACCGGGGTGACTCCGGCAGGCCGAGCCGGGCCAGGAACAGGGCCAGAGCCAGGAAGGTGCTGGTACCCAGGATCACTCGCCAACCCATATTGGTGTACTGCACGAGCAGATGCCCGAACAGGAACGCCACCATGAAGCCCACATACCAGGCGATCTGGGTCGCGCCGATCATCCGGCCGCGTAGGTGAGCCGGGGCGAACTCGCTCATCAACGGCCACCCGACCGAGTACTCACATCCGATCGCGATCCCCATCAGGAGCCGTACCAGCAGCAAGTGCATCGGGGAGTCCACGAAGAACTGCGCCGCCGAGGCGATCGTGAACAGCGAAATGTCGACGATGAACAGCGGCTTGCGACCCCACCGGTCCGCGGCCCACCCACCGAGCGGGGAGCCGAAGAGGATTCCGATCAGGGCGGCCGCCGCGATCATCCCTTCCCACCAGGCATTGATGCCCAGGTCCTCGGCCATCATGCTGGACACCGGGCCGATGATTCCCAGGATGTACCCGTCGAGGAACATGCCACCGATCAGGACCACGAACATCCTGGTCAGGAATCGTTTCTTGAAGGCTGGAGAGGTATCGGTATACGTACCGCTCGCTGAGGACATCGTGGACTCCTGTCGTAGTGACTTTTCCTACCGGATCGTGGGTCGGCGCGCAGCCGAACTGTTACCCCTGGCCGCCGGCGCAGGCGGGGCGTTTGGTGAGCCAGGCTGGGGTGTAAACACTCTGGAACGAGCGAACGCCCCCGCATCATGGCGAGAAGGAAGGATCACCTCGGGACAGCGTGAAGCGCTGGCCAGGTGCCGGGGCGGAACGGGATCGAATACACATGCCCTGGTGCCAAGCACCGGGCGGCGGGATGACGTGGGTGCCCTCGCGGCACCCTCCCCGCGAGTCAGTGCCGATGCCCTAAGGCACCGTGGCGTTCATCTGGAGACAAGCCGGGGCGATGGCCCTGCGAGCAGGCTCCGGTGAATGGCATCGCCGCTGGAGGGCGAGGCCGGCTGAGGTGTCCAGGTTCGGGGGGATCCGACCTGGACACCTCACGCCGAGAGCGTCTCGGCGATGGCGCGACGTTCGGAACAACCGGTGCTTGGCTACCGGCCGTGGTTGAGCATGACGTGCTTGGTGCGGGAGTAGTCGTCCAGGGCGTACAGCGAGAGGTCGCGGCCGTAGCCGGAACCCTTGAAACCGCCCCAGGGAACTTCGGTGGCCAGCACCAGGTGCGAGTTGACCCACACAGTGCCGAAGTCGAGGTCTCGGGGTACCTCAAGCGCCCGCCGGGCGTCCTCGGTGAACACCGAGGCGGCCAGGCCGTAGGGGACCTCGTTGGCCCGGTCGATCGCCTCTTCGGGGGTGGCGAAGGTCTCTACGGTGATGACCGGTCCGAAGATCTCCTCGAGAGCGCATTCGGCGCCCGCCGGCACATCGGCGAGCACCGTCGGCTCGATGAAGTAGCCGGCACCCTCGACCGCGGAACCACCGGTGGCGGCGGTGATGCCGGCCTCCCGGGCACGGTCCAGGTAGCCCCGGACCCGGTCATAGTGGGCCTGGGAGACCATCGGACCGATCTCCACGTCGGGACCGGCGGCCGGGTCACCCACCACGAGACTCTCGACCTGCGCAACGAGTTTGGCCACGAGTTCTTCTGCGACGGATTCGTGGACCAGCACCCGGCAGGCGGCGCCACACTCCTGCCCGGCGTTCCAGAAGCCCGCTTCCCGCACGCTGGCGGCCACCGCGTCAAGGTCGGCGTCGGCGAAGACCACGACCGGCGCCTTCCCCCCGAGTTCCAGGTGGACGCGCTTGAGCGAGTCCGCGGCACCGCGCGCCACCGCCCGCCCGCTGCCCACCGATCCGGTCAGCGCGACCAGATCGATGTCCGGGTGCGTGGACAGTCGGGCACCCACCTCCGGGCCGTACCCGGTGACGACGTTGAGCACACCTGCTGGGAGCAGATCGGCGACCAGCTCGGCGAACTTCAGGGTGGTCAGCGGTGTCTGCTCGGACGGCTTGAGCACCGCGGTGTTGCCGGCGGCCAGGATGGGGGCGAGCTTCCAGGCAGCCATCAACAGCGGATAGTTCCACGGGGTGACCACACCGACCACGCCGACGGGTTCCCGCAGGATGACCGACAGGTGGTTCTCGGCGTAGTCACCTGCGGCCATCGAGCTCTGCGCCCGGACTGCCCCCGCCATGAATCGGAAGGTGTCCACGCAGCTGCTGATGTCGTCCTGCGCCACAGCCAGCGGCTTTCCGCAGTTCGCCGATTCGAGCCGGACCAGCAGGTCGAGGTTGGCCTCGATCCGGTCGGCGATCCGGTGCAGCACTTCGGACCGTTCGCGCGGGGTGCGGTTGCGCCAGTCGCGCTGGGCGGCAATGGCTGCCGCGACGGCGAGGTCGACGTCCGCGGCGGTGCCCTCGGTCACGGTGGTGAAGGCCTCGCCGATACAGGGGTCGACCACGTCGATGGTCCCGGTCGAGCTGCCGGGCTGGAATCGTCCGTCGATGAAGTGGCCCCCGGGAGGCAGGTCACCGTCCTGCAGGCGTTGTGGGTTGTCGGCGCGACGCACCTGGCTTGTGGTGATGGCGTTCTCGGGCAGGGTGGAGGTGGTCATCGGTGGTCTCCGATCTCAGACGGTGGCGGGTTCACGGTGCAGCGCCGCAACCAGCGTGCGGATGCGGGCATTGAGCTCGGGTTGCAGCGGGAGCAGTGGTTCGCGGGTGGGTCCGGCGGAGTGACCGGCCGCGTCCAGGGCAGCCTTGACCGCCGTGACATATGGCATGTCGAGGGCAGCGTCCAGGAGTGGGAACACTGTGTCCCAGGCGTGCCGAGCGGCGTCCAGGTCGCCTGCCTTGACCGCGTCGTACACGGCAACCAGCTCGGCGGGAATGACGTTGGCGGTGCCGGCCATCACCCCGGCGGCTCCACTGACCAGGGCCGAGAGCATGAGCGAGTCCCAGCCGACGAAGGTCGAGACGAGGTCGCCGTGATGGTGGATGAGCTGGGCGGCTTGGGCCATGTCCGGGCTGGTGTTCTTGATGTAGCGCACGTTGGGCACGTCCCGAGCCAGGTCGGCGACGACGTCCGGGGTGAGGTTCACCCCGGTGGCGTGCGGCAGGTTGTAGAGCATCACCGGAATCTGCACCGAGTCGGCGACCCGGCGCAGGTAGGCGAGGGTCTCGGCCAGGGTGAGCGGTTCGTAGTACGGGGCCACGGGCATCACCACGTCGGCCCCGGCGGCCTCGGCATGGCGGGTCAGCGCGATCGCCTCGGCGGTGCTGGTGGCCCCGGTCTGGGCGACGACGGGGACCCGTCCGCCGGCCTGGGCGACCACGGTCTCCACGACCTGCCGACGTTCGTCGCTGGTCAGGGCGGTGAACTCCCCGGTGGAGCCGCAGGCGACGACGCCGTGCACCCCACCGTCGATGGTGCGGTCGACCAGAGCCCGCAGGCCTGCCTCGTCGAGGGCCTGGTCGGAGGTGAACGGAGTGGCGAGGGCGACGAGGACGCCGCGCAGGGACGTGGTCATGGCGGACCTTTCTGGTTGAGATGACATGTTTGTGGGTGCGATGACGGAGTAGGTGGTGTTTCAGGCGGCGAGGTGGGCGGGCTGACCGGCCTGCTGGCGCACCGTCCCGCAGATGCTCGCCGCGTTCTGGGCCGCCGCGAAGCCGGTGGTGATCGCCGATTCGGTGTACAGGGTGCCCAGGTAATCTCCGGCCAGGAAGACTCGGCTCCCGCCCCGCATGAGCGCCGGCTGCAGTGCGCCCCGGCCCGGGAACCGATAGGGCGACCCGTCGACCCACCGACTGGACCTTGCCTCGACGACCGTCGAGGCGAAGCCATTGCCGAGAATCGCGTCCAGGTCGGCGAGGTGGATGTCGACGATCTCCTGGTCGCTCTTGTCCAGCAGGGCCCGCGCCCGTCCGGCCGGTGAGAAGGTCATCATGCTGCCACCGGGCAGTCGCTGCTTCTCCGAACCCCGCACGATGCTGGCCTGGTTCAGCGCGATCGCGAAGGAACTCTTCGGCGCCGCGATCGCGTACGTGGAATCCCAAGGCCGGGAAGAGGTTTCGTTGGTCAAGAAGGCCGTGCTGACGTGCGGGCCGTAGACCACCTGGCCGAGCGCCTCGCGCACGTCGGCGGGCAGGTCCACGCCGACTCGGTGGGCCACGGTGGCGGGGACGGCCAGCACCACGGTGCGGGCCTGCACCTCGTGGTCGACCCCTGCGCGGCGATAGCGCACCACCACCGAGTCCCGGCGATGCACGATCTCCTGCACCGCCGCACCCAACTGCACCCGGTCTCCCAGCGCGGCGTGGATCGATTCGGTGAGGGTCGACGGGCCGCCGACGATGCCGCGGTTGAGCCCGTTGCCGGCGAACAGGACGAGCGAGAAGTAGCCGACCCCACAGCCGGCGGAGATCTCGTCCATGTCCCCTGCCGAACGGGTGACGACCGTCTCGAATAGCGAGTTCGCATCGGCCGGCAACTGTCCGACGAGGTCCGCGAACGTCCGCACGTCCTCGAAATCGTAGATGTGCTGCTGCCGGTTGGCCGCGGAGTCCCCCTGGTGACGGCGCACCATCGCGTTGTACCGCAGCGCGCTGAGGCCGACCTTGGCCCCCGCGGTGTAGATCGCCGCGCGAGCCCGGGCCGACATGGGGATCCGCAGCGGGTACGTGGCGATGTGTCCGGAGGTCAGCAGCTTGCCATTCATCGCCATGCCCTTGAGGGAGCCGGGTACGGTGACGGCGCTGACGCCGACCTCGGTGAGCAGGGCGTCGGTGGAAGTGCCGGGGCCGGCGAAGACGTGGCCGCCCCAGTTGAGCCAGTACGGTCCGCGACGCTCGGATTTCAGCCGCCCGCCCACCCGGTCGTCGGCCTCGAGAACGAGGGGATCCCAGTGACGCAGCCGCCAAGCCGCGGCGAGGCCCGCAAGGCCGCCGCCGACGACGACGACGTCGCGAATGCTGTTCATGAACCCTCCAACTGTGAACTGGACCGTCGGATCATTCGATCGCCTCGACCGTTGACGGCGTGCACCTATGTTCCGGGCCGGACCGGCTGCGCCGCTTGCGACAGCTTCACCAACTTGGGTCCGTGAGCTTCGACACGTGTTCAACGGCTGCCACCCGCGTCACCCCGCGGCCGAGGGCCGGTCGCCAGCCCGGTCAGGATCGGGAGAGCGCGTTCACCACGTGTCGAAGCTTGAGGCCCACATGCATCCACAGCCGCTGGCTTCCGTCGCGCAGGTCGATCTCGCCGACCGTCTCGACCCTGCCGAGCCGGTAGTACAGCGTCGATCGGTGGATACACAGGGCGGCGGCGGCTCGACTGGCGTCGGCACCACAATCCAGATAGGTCTCCAAGGTCTCGATCAGCGCATCCTTGCCGTCCACCGCCAGGAGGCGACGCAGCCCGTCGGGGTAACGACCTTCATGCACTTCCTCCTCGGGCAGTCGTAGGACCAGTCCGTAGACCCCCAGTTCGTCGCAGAGCGCCACGTCCGGCGGACCAAGGAGTTCAGCGGCGCGCAGCGCCACGAGGGCTTCGCGTCGGGAGTCGGCGGCTGCCGCTACCCCGGAGCCGGCCACACCGACGCCGGCGATCACCCGGAACGCGCTCGGGCCTGCCCGGCCGGCGCCTGCCCGTGCGGTCCGGCCGCTGGCTCGGCTTGTCATCGCATCGGCCAGGGCGCGTCCCCGCTGGGAGGTCGCGGCCCGTCCGAAGAGCAACACCACGACCTGGTCACCGTGCACCCACAGCAGGCTCAGGCCCCGCAGACGGTCGCGGGTGGCCACCTCGGCTGCTTCGCGCAAGGTGGCCTGGGCGCGTTCGGGGTCGGGGTGATCGAGCGCGCGGACCACGACTGCGAGCACCGGCTCGGTGGCATCGACCAGTTGGTCGCTCGCCAGCAGTTCCATCGCGGTCTGCCGGCCCGCCGGGTCGTCGGCCAACAGGTTCCGCACGACGGCCTCGGTACGCCGCTGGGCCTCCTCATGCAGCACCAGGCGCCGGTACATGAGGTGACCGATCTGCTCGACGGACTGCGCCGCCTCACTGATCTCGTCATCGGTGACGCCGCTGTCGATGAGGAAAAGGTGTCCGAACAAGATGTCGTGGTCACGGATCGGCAGACATACCCGGGCCTTGAAGTCGAAGTCCTCGCTCGCCGGGATCCGGCCGGGGGCCGTCCAGGAGTAGATGTCGTGGGCCTTGAAGTGCGCCATCACGCGTGGATCGGAGACCCGGTTGACGATCGCGAAGACCCGGATCGAGTCCTCCTCACCAAAGTGCTGGCTCGCCACCAGGAGGCGGCCCTGGGTGTCGTCGATGGCCACCGATCGCCCCAGCGACACCGCCAGCCGGTCCACGATCTGCTGGAGCCCATCCAGCGACGCCCCGGGTGTGTGCTCCATCGCGCCTCCTACCCTGCATAGGCCTGGGCCTGCTCCGTGAGGGCACAGTACGCCCAGCCACAGCCCGACGCCGGACTCGATCAGGGCCCGTCACCGTTGCGTGCGGCCGTCACCTGGTCGGGTACGGCCGGTGCCGGGAGTCGGCCGGTCGGCGATCCTGCGGTGCGGCTCCACCAACCGGGCCAGACATCACCAGCCAGACATCACCAGCCGGGCCAGACATCACCAACCGGGCCGGACGTAAGGTAACGGGGTGTCCCGTACTCGCACGGGGTGGCTCTTCGTGGCCGTCCAGGTGATGTTGCTGATCGCCCTGGTGTTCTTCCCGACCGGCACCGACTGGCCGATGCCCGGGTGGCTGCGCGCGCTCTGCCTGATCCTGATCGCTGCGGGGGCGGTAATCGTGGTGGGTGCCGGGCTGTGGCTGGGGCGAGCGCTCACCCCCACCCCGGTCCCCAATGGACGGGGCCGACTGCGCACCGACGGGCCGTATCGGTTCGTGCGGCATCCGATCTACACGGGGGTGCTGGCCATCGTGGTGGGCATCACCGTGGGCACCCGATCGTGGCTCGGCCTGGCCCTGGGAGTGCTCACCCTGGCGTTTTTCTCGGTCAAGGCCCGATGGGAAGAGGCCCGGCTCACCGAGACCTTCGCGGACTATCCGCAGTACGCCAGGGCCACCCCCCGGTTCGTGCCCTTCCTGCCGATGCCGGGAGGGCGAGCACCCTCCGGCTCGCCACCCGCGCCCTGACCTCACCCGACGATCGGACGTTCTTCGGGGAACCGGTACAGCCGTTCTCGGGTGTTGAGGGCGAGGGCGGTGGCCACGCTGATCGGCCCGAGGCGGCCGATGAACATCAGGGCGATGAGCACGCTCTTGCCGGCGTCCCCGAAGGTGGGTGTCAGGCCGGTGGAGAGCCCGGTCGTCCCGAAGGCCGAGGCCGCCTCGAAGAGGACCGGGCCGAGCGGATGATCCGACAGGCCCATCAGCGCGATGGTGCCGGCCACGACGGCGGCGACCCCCAGCAGGGCAACGGAGAGTGCCTGGCGCAGGGTGTCCGCCGAGATGGCTCGGTGTCCGACGAGCACCTGCGGTTCGCCCCGCATCTCGGCGAAGATTGCGAAGCCGAGCAGGACGAAGGTGCCCACTTTGATGCCGCCAGCAGTGCCGGCGCTGCCGCCGCCGATGAACATCATGATGCTGTCCAGCAGTTGCGTCTCGGGCTCGGCCTGGCCGTAATCGATGACGTTGAAGCCGGCGGTGCGCGGGGTGATCCCGCTCATCACCGCGACGAGAAGCTTGTCCAGCGGACGCATCCCGGCGAGGGTGCCGGGGTTGTTCCACTCGGCCAGGCTGAAGGAGAAGATCGAGATCGTCGCCAGACCGAAGTAGCCCAGCAGGGTGATCCGGGCGTGCACCGACAGCGGCTTGGCCCGCTGCCGTCCCGAATGCCAGTGATAGGGCGCGCCTCGCAGTGCCCGCCACACCCTGCGCCGCTGGCTCAGCAACTCGCGATAGACCGGGAAGCCGATGCCGCCGGCGATGATGGCCAGGCAGATGGTGAGGATGAACCACGGGTCGTGCCGGAAAGCGACGATGTTGTCGCTGTAGAGCGCGAAACCGGCGTTGTTGAAAGCGCTCACCGCGTGGAAGGTCCCGTGCCACAGCGCGCTGCCGAGGGACTCGTGGTAGGTCCGCAGATAGTCGGCGGTCAGCGATGCCGCGATGATCACCTCGAAGGCCAACGACGACCCGACGATCACCTTGAGCGCGTGCGCAACATCGCCTGGTGCCACCGTGTGCGAGTCCGTCTGCGCCACCAGCGTCGCCTGCACGCCGAGCCGGCCGACGACCAGCAGAGTCAGCAGGGTGGCCAGTGACATCACCCCGATGCCGCCGATCTGGATCAGGGCCATGATCACCGCCTGGCCGAAGGGCGTCCAGTAGGTGGCGGTGTCCACGACTGTCAGACCGGTAACGCAGGCGGCTGACACCGACGTGAAGAGGGCATCGATGAAGAGGTGAGGATCCTGGTCACCGGTGCGACTGACCGGCAGCATCAACGCCCCGGTGCCGATGGCGATGAGGCCGACGAATCCGAGGGGGACCACCCGCGCCGGATGCCACCCGTGAGAGCGCATGGCGCGAGAGTAGCCCCGGGCTGGGCAGGTCGAGTGGCGGTCCACCCCACCCGGCACGTGCTGTTCGCCACGCTCGCCTGCCCGCTCGGGCCCCGCGGGCGGCGCATCCCAGCTCATGGTTGAGCCTATGGCCGGTGTCGTAAAGCGACGCTTCACGGGCTGCGTCGGGAAGAACAGAATGGGGCCGGCAGAAACGGCGACCGGGCACCGCGCCCGGATCGCTCGCCTTCTGCGATCCCGATAGACGAGCGTCGAACCCCGGGTCGTACACCTATCTGGCTGACCGAAGGTGGCGCGAGCCGGTGGACCTGACCCGCCCCCACGTGGAGGTCCGACAATGACCACTGCCTCACCCGCCGGGTCGCCCTCGACCCACGCCTCGCCTGACCCCGCTGCGCAGGCCCGGTTCCACCAGCGAGTCGCGCTGATCACCGGGGGTGCGCGGGGGCAGGGCGCCGCTCATGCCGACCGGCTGTGTCGCGAGGGCGCCGTCGTCTACCTCGGTGACGTCCTCGACGAGGAGGGCCGAATCACCGAGAAGCACCTGAGGCAGCGGGGGCACGACGCGACCTACCTGCATCTCGACGTCGCCGACCCCGAGTCGTGGCAACGGGCCCACGATGAAATCGCCGAGCGATTCAATAGGTTGGACATTCTGGTTAACAACGCAGGTATTGTTCATGTCACGACAATTTCGGAAGAGGATCTGGCCGCCTGGCAGCGGGTTCTTGCAGTCAACCTGACCGGAGCCTTCCTGGGAATGCGGACCATGCTGCCCCTGCTGCGCAAGGGCCGCGGCCCCTCGGTGATCAACACCTCATCCATCTTCGGCCCGTCGGGGGCGATCGGCTACGCCGCGTACGCCGCTTCCAAGGCTGGCCTGTTGGGCCTGACTCGCACGGCGGCACTGGAATTCGCAGCCGACGGCATCCGGGTGAACGCCCTGGTGCCAGGGGGAGTCAGCACCCCACTCAACGAGGCGGAGCCGGACGGGGGCGTCATCCCGGAGACCCCAATGGGTCGGCGAGCCGATGTGAGCGAGCTGGCCGCCGCCGTTGCCTTCCTGGCCGGCGAGGACGCCAGTTTCGTGACGGGAACCGAACTGATCGTCGACGGTGGCTTCCGGGCCCGTTGAGCCTCGGTCTGTGCGAGGGACCTGCGCGCCTCGATGCCACCCGCCCGTCAGGTCCGACGGCCAACGGACCCAGCGGGTATGGTGGTCTTCTGGCGAGGGGACGAGGCGACAGATGTCGACATCCATCACGATCCAGCAGTTGCAGTACTTCCTGTCCGCGGTCGAGCACGGCTCGCTCTCGGCAGCGGCGGAGGCCAACTACATCGCCCAGCCCAGCCTGTCTGAGCAGATCCGCCGCCTTGAGAGCCAATTGGGTGTCACGCTCTTCACCCGCACCAATCGTCGGCTGATCCTCACCGAGGCGGCGCGGGTGTTGATCCCCCATGCCGAGCGGACCGTCGAGGCCGCCGAAGCGGCAGCCGCCGCAGTGGATCCGGTGCGTACCCTGACCGGCGGTACCGTCGCCTTCGGCACCTTCGGTACCGCGCACCACCTCCTGCACACCGAGGTGGCCAGCCGCTTCCGGGCTCTGCACCCGAACGTCCGGCTACGACTCGTCGGTCTCAACTCGGTGCAGGTGGCCGATGGTGTGCGTGAGGGTGAACTCGAAGCGGGTCTGGTCGCGCTCCCGGTGGACGATCGCGGGCTGTGGGTGAGCCCGGTGCAATGGGTGGCCGAAGCGGTGTACTTCTCCCGCGACGCCGAGCGGGTCCGTGAGCCCGTCGCCATCGAGCAGTTGGCCGAAGCCGAACTGGTGCTGCCGGAGGTGCGTTGGGGCGACATGGATCCGACTCGACGCCAACTTGTCGCGCGGGCCCAAATTGCCGGCGCGTCGATCAGCCCCATGGTGGAGGTGGAGTCGCCGGCCGCGGCCCTCGCTTTGGCCGCCCGTGGGGTCGGGGACACGATCATCTCGCTGCCATTGGCGCATGCGGTGGGTGTGACGGATTCCCTGCAATGGGCTTCCCTTGAGCCGCCGCTCTTCGAGACCTTCGCCTTCATCACGCTACGCCACGCGCACCTGTCACCCGCGACCCGAGTGCTCATCGATCTGATCTGTGATGAACTCTCGAGAATTCCCCATTCCGCGCCCCTGAACGCCCGCTGATCGCGGCACTCTCCAGCTCAAGGCTCTGCCTATGCCTGATGGCCTGAGCCGGCCATGGACGACGGTGGATGCCTACTCGCACACTGGAGGAGTTCACCCGTGGCAGCCCCCACCGGTCCTGGGCTGCCCCCTCGTCCGACGATTCGACCAGCCCTCGCCTCGTCGGAGCCTGATCACAACTCGACGAAGGTGCCTCCGGCGTCCCCGGATGAACCTCAGATGCCAAGGGAGAGAGCGTGTCTCGATACTGCATCATCGGAGCTGGCGCTGCCGGCATCTCCGCCCTCCAGCAACTGCGCGAGGCCGGATTCGAGGTGGACTGCTTCGAGAAGACCGCCCGGGTCGGGGGTCACTGGCACACCGACTACGACGCGCTGCATCTGATCACCTCACGTGACATGACGCACTTCGACGGCTTCCCGATGCCGGCCTCGTATCCGCACTTTCCACGTCGCGATCAGGTGCGCTCCTACATCGAGTCCTATTCCGCGCACCACGGTCACTACGACATCATCCACTTCGATACCGAAGTGCTCTCGGTTAGCCCGGCACCCGGCGACGGCCCCATCGGATCGGCTGGGTGGCATGTGGTGACCTCGCGGGGTGACGAGGGAATCTATGACGGGGTGTTGGTGGCCAACGGGCACCTGTGGGACAAGTCCGTGCCGGAGGTCGATGGCGAGTTCACCGGTATCCAGTTGCACTCGAGCGAGTACCGCAACACCACAGATCTGGCCGGCCAGCGGGTTCTGGTGGTCGGCGCCGGTAACTCCGGCTGCGACCTGGCGGTCGACTGCGCACAGCATCGCTTCGAGGTCGATGTGGTGATGCGCAAGGGAATCCACTTTCAGCCCAAGACCTACTTCGGTGTGCCCCGAGCCGAGCTCACGTGGCTTTCGCAGTTCAGTCCGCAGGAACAAGACCTCATCAACCGGCTCCTGGCCCGGGTGTCCATCGGCCAGAACAGCGACTATCCCGGCATGCCGATGCCGCGCTCGCAGACCCTGGCGGGAGGGGCGACCACCGTCAATGATCTGCTGCTGTACTGGGTGCACCACGGCCGGATCGGGATCAGGCCGGGCATCTCGCGGTTCTCCGGCACGCTGGTGCACTTCGAGGACGGGACCGCATGCGAGTACGACTCGATCCTGTGGGCCACCGGGTTCAAGGTCACTCTGGGCTTTCTCGACCAGCACCTCATCACCTGGCGCAACCAGGTGCCCGTGCGCTACGCCGGCGGCATCCTCCCCGAGGGAGTCGAGAAGCTTTACTTCGTCGGGCTCATCGCGCCCCGAGGCCCACAGATCAACATCTATGCAGAACAGGCCGCACTCATCACGCAGATGCTTCGGCTGCATGAACAGGCCGGGGCTGGAGGCATGGCACTGGCGGGCCACTTCGCCGCCGTCCAGGAGCCCGAGTTGCGCATCGACATCGTCCGAGCGATCTGGAACGACCAGATGGCCCACACCTTGGACGTGTTGCAGGCGCTGGCGTCGTCCTCCGCCCAGCGTGTGTCCGAGACCTCGACGTGTTGAGCCAACGGCGACGCGCCCTGGTCACCGGGGCGGCCAGCGGGATGGGGAAGGCGACCTGCGAAGTGCTCCTCGATCATGGTTGGCAGGTGTTGGCCCTGGACCGAGCAGAAGTCGGTCGGGACATCGAACATCGGGACCTGCACAGCGCGATCGTCGACGTGACCGATCGTCAGTCGATAGGCGCCGCGATCTCAGACTTCGGCGGGCACCTGGACCTGGTGGCGAACATCGCCGGGGTCTATCCGCCCACCACGCTCGCCGACTATGACCTGGCCCGGTTTCGAGCCATCTTCGACGTCAACGTCCTCGGACTTGTCAACGTGACAGCAGAGGCGATGCGGCTGCTGGGATCGGGGGGTGCCGTCGTCAACTTCGCGTCGGTGGACGCCTTCGACGTCAGCCCGGGTCAACTGCTGTACGGCGCATCCAAGGCTGCTGTTGTCATGTTGACAAAGTCGATGGCCCTCGAACTGGCCCCGGCCGGCATCCGGGTCAATGGCATCGCTCCGGGCTGGGTCGACACCCCCGGCAACGCAGCCACCGGCCGGATGCGTCAGGCGGCCGAGTCGATACCCCTGGGCCGGGTGGCGCAACCGCGCGAGATCGCCCGATGGGTGGAACTGCTCGCCGGCCCGGACGCCGGCTTCATGACCGGTGAGACCATCGTGCTGTCCGGCGGGGACGTGCTGCGGTGAGCCACGACCGCCAGGCGTTGCCGCAGATCGGGCCGGGCACAGTTGCTCAGGGACCGGATCGACATCAGTCCGGCTCGCGCAGCACGGGCTGGCGGGAGGTCCAACTGGCCAGTAGCGCGAGCGAGGCAGACGCCGCAGAGTCAGGTGCGGCGGTGTACACATTGAGCTGTTGCCCCTCGTCCCCCGGCAGTTCGAAGGCCTCGTAATCGAGGGTCAGCTCCCCGACGAGCGGGTGGCGTAGACGCTTGGCGCCGGATCGGTGGTACTTCACGTCGTGCGTGGCCCAGAGCTGACGGAACCTGTCGCTGCGGGTGGAGAGTTCGCCGATCAGATCCTGCAGGTCCCGGTCGTAGGGATCTCGTCCGGCTTCCACCCGCAGGTAGGAGACCGCATCCCGCTGCACCGTGTCGAAGTCGACGAAGAAGTCCCGTGCGGCTTCGTCGAGGAAGGCGAACCGAGCGGTGTTCGGCCGATCCGACTGCTCGTACACGGGACTGTAGAGCGCCCGGCCGAGCTCGTTGGCGGCCAGGATGTCGAAGCGTCCGTTGCGTAGATACGCGGGGATCGGCATCACATCGAGCATGCGTTGGATGGTCACGCGCACCCGCCGTCTCGCCGGTGCCCGGCGGGTGCCCTTGCGCGAGGCGGCGCGCACGAGGCGGTGCAGATGGTCACGCTCGGCCTCTTCCAGCTGCAGCGCATGCGCCACCCCTGCCAGGACGCCGTCGGAGACCGAACCCACGTTCCCTCGTTCCAGCCTCGTGTAGTACTCCACACTGATCCCCGCCAGCAGGGCGACCTCTTCGCGACGCATACCGGTGACCCGCCGGTTGGCGGCGTACACCGGCAGGCCGGCCTGCTCCGGTGTCAACCGGGCCCGCCGGGTGGTCAGGAAGTCGCGGATGTCGTCTCGGGGGCTCACCCCTGCAACGGTACGGATCCATCGCGTCGGTGGGAGTCTCTGCCGGTACCTGTCTGGCCTCGGACGGTGAGGCGTCCGGCACGGCTGCCACGGCCACAGGCCTGATAGCGCCTCACACTCGACTCACGTGCCGAGCGCGCACCCGCACGGGCCCCGGCGACGGTGACCTCGGACCTGGAGCCCGGATCGACCACGCAGCGTGCCCGGCGGGCATGCTGGTACCTGCCAAGGCAGGCCCGCCGGGACCCGCTCCAGGCCTAGCCAGGGTGACCGGGTCCCGCTCGGCGGGCGTTGATCTCGGCCTGAGGAGGAGTGGACGCAGATGCAGTTGGACGCGGATGACCTGGATCGAGGGACGCTGAGGGTGGGCTCGACACGTTCAGGGCCGGTGGGGGTGGGGGTCATCGGTGCGGGCATGATCAGCGACACCTATCTGGAGCACCTGACCCGGTTCCCCGATGTCAGCGTGCTCATCGTGGGAGCGCGCAACACGGCTCGGGCACAGTCCCAGGCGCTGAAGTACTCGGTTCCCGCGTCGGGCGACGTGGACGCGGTGCTCACCCATCCCGGCGTCGAGCTGGCGATCAACCTGACGATTCCCGCTGTGCACGCGTCCATCTCGTCCGCCGCACTCGCCGCCGGCAAGCACGTGTGGTCGGAGAAGCCGCTGGCCACCGACCGCGCCGAGGGGCGCGCCCTGCTGGACCAGGCGCGAGCTGCGGGCCTGCTGATCGCAGTGGCACCGGACACCGTGCTCGGCCCGGGTCTGCAGACGGCGCAACGGGCGATCGCCGACGGAGTGATCGGCACCCCGATCGCAGCCCAGACCACGATCCAGTACCCCGGGCCCGATCTCTTCCACCCGTCACCGGAGTTCCTCTTCGCCGCGGGCGCCGGTCCGCTCTTCGACGTGGGGCCCTATTACCTCACCGCTCTCGTCCAGCTTCTAGGCCCGGTCACCCGGGTCGCCACCGTCGCGGCACCCCGGCGAGAGACGCGTACCGTGCGGGTGGGCGAACGCACCGGCACTGACTTCCCGGTCACCGTGGCGACCCACGTCAGCGCCGTTCTCGAGTTCAGCGCCGGTGCCGCTGGGCAGAGCATCTTCAGTTTCGAATCACCACTCGCGCGGATGGGCGTGGTGGAGATCACCGGTACCGAGGGCACCATGCTGGTACCCGACCCCAACACCTTCGACGGGCCCGTCAGAGTGACCCACGGCGCCACCACCCTGGACGAGTTGCTAGCCGAACCTGTGTGGAAGACCCTCGAGGTGAACGGATTCGACGCCGGTCGAGGAATCGGCGCGCTCGATCTGGCTCGTTGCATCCGCGGCGGTGGTATGCCGCGAGCAGGCGGAGAACTCGCGTACCACGTGCTGGACACGATGCTCAGCATCGAGGAGTCAATCCACCAGCGACGCAGCGTGGAGGTGAGCAGCACAGTGGCCGAGATCCCGCTGTTGCCCGCGGGCTGGGACCCGTATCAGTCGACTCTGGCCGGCGGCACCAGCACCGCGCCGGTCACCCACGACGACGGGCCACCTCAATGGCGTCACCTGCGCCCGGGTCAGCGATGCCAGATCTGGATCGCCGGGCCGGATCTGCCCACACCTGAGCTGCTCCTGGAGACGTCCGAGGTACTCATCGAGGCCCCCAACTGGTCGACCGACAACGCGCTCTACGTCAACGGGAACGGCACGCTGTGGCGCATCCGCCCGGACGATTCGGCGCCTGCGCTGGAGGCCATCGACTTCACCGGGCTCCCGGCGATCAACAACGATCACGTGCTGAGCCCTGACGGGACAGCGATGTTCATGTCTGCCATGGACGGGCACATCTACCGTGGCTCGCTGACCGGCGGTGAGGTGGAGCGGGTCACCCACGACGAGAACGTGTGGCACTTCCTGCATGGTGTTGCCCCGGACGGGTCTCGGCTGGCCTATGTGCGGATGCGCCGGATCGACGAGCCTGGGCGCCTGGCCGTCATGCAGCCGCACGGGGAATCGAGTGTCCTGGAGACCGGCCCGGGGCACCTCGACGGGCCCGAGTGGTCACCGGACGGCCGCTGGATCTACCTCAACACCGAGGATTTCACCTCCAGCCCGGGCCACGCTCAGCTTGCCCGGATCCCGGACGGCGGCGGGCAACTCGAGCGGTTGACCGCGAGCGCCACCGTGGACTGGTTCCCGCACCTGTCCCCCGACGGGGGGCACGCCACGTACCTGGCCTTCCCGCCCGGCACCATCGGTCACCCGGCCGATCTGCCGGTCGAGGTTCGCGTGGTTGCCACGAAGGACTGGACCACCCCGTTGCACACGTATCCGGTGATGGGCGGTCAGGGGACGATCAACGTCAACAGTTGGGATCCCACCGGCAGGCGATTCGCCTTCGTCGCCTACCCCCTGTCCTGACCAGCCCGGCTAACGTCTACACGCTGGCCTTGAGCAGGATCATCATGCCCACTTCAGCGTGATAGATGTTGTGGCAGTGCACCATCCAGTCGCCGGCAGCGGGGTCCAGATCGAGTTGACGGGACTCCATCGGAGCCAGCAGCAACGTGTCCTTGCGCAACCCGCTGTCGGCCAGTGCGAAGGCGGGCCCGTGCAGGTGCAGGGGATGGCTCATCATCGTCATGTTGCTGACGTTGATCCGGGTGCGCCGACCGGCTGTGGCGATCAAGGGCTCGTTCTTCCCGTACGGGGCCCCGTTGATGCCCCACTGGTAACCCTGCATGGAGCCATTGAGCACCAGGTCGAGGGTGCGCTCGGGGGAGGCCTGCGGCAACAGTGAACCGTCACCCGGCAGCAACTGGGAGCCGGTGAACACCGGGCCGGACAACTCCGCCGGAGTCGCACCTGGGGCGGGAGCGTCCCCGCCCGAGGTCCGCACCAGGGCCATCGCTTGACCAGACTTGCTGAAAGCCTGTGCCACCAGCGGGAAGACACCGTCCGACAACGTGACGAGCACGTCGTATCGTTCGCCCATCCCGATATAGAAGGCGCCCACGTCGGTGGGCTGGACCGGGTGCCCGTCGGTATGGGTGATGGTCATCCGGTGACCGCCGAGGGCCACCGTAAAGATGGTGTCCGACGCCGCGTTGATGAATCTGATCCGCGCCTTGTGGCCAGGCTCGGCGGTGAAGGTCGGCGGGTCGGCGGAGGTCTTGCCGTTGACCAGGTAGTGCGGGTAGGTGACATCACCGGAGTCTCCCCAGGGGCTCGGGCCGGTTCCCATCCCCATCCCGCTCATTCCATCGGTCGCCGTGGCGTCCGAGCCCATCCCTGAAGAACCCATGCCCATCGAACCGTGATCCATACCGCCCATCCCCGCCGAGCCGTTATCGGCGACGAGCTTGGCAAGCACCTCGTCGGGCGTGGTTCCGGTGCCGTCGATCCAGTCGTCCAGGACGACGATCCACTCCGCATCGTAGCCACCCGGTTCGTTCGGGTCGTCGATGATGATCGGAGCGTAGAGTCCCCGGTCCAGCTGTACCCCCACATGTGGGTGGAAGAAGTAGGTGCCCGGGTCGGGGGCGGTGAACTCGTAGGTATAACGGGCGCCCGGCGCGATCGGATCCTGGGTCACCCCCGGGACGCCGTCGGCCGCATTGCGCACCCGGATACCGTGCCAGTGCACGGTCGTGTCGGCGGGCAACCGATTGTCCACGGTGACCCGCAGAAAGTCGCCTGCGGTGGCGCGGATCACTTGTCCCGGAGCAGCATCGCCGTAGGCCCAGGTATCGACGCTCACCCCGCCCAAGTCCAGGGTCGTCGGCTTCGGGGTCAGGCTCGCGGTGACCAGTCGCTGTCCGGCCGCAGGCGAGGCAGAAGGGACAGGCCCGATCGTGGGGCCCGCGTCCATGCCGGTGGCGCCACCCGCGGACGTGCCCGCCGAAGACCTGGTGCAGGCGGCGAGTCCACCCATCCCGGCGAGGCCGAGACCACCCAGTAGGAGGGCGCGGCGAGACATCGATGGTGAGTTCATGTTTCCTTGACTCGATCGTGGTCACCGACGATGTGGTGACGAGGCTGGTCGGACGGGGTCGGATGGGTCGAACGTGAGGGGTCAGTGGCCGTCGGTGAGTGCGCGGCGGGCCTGGAGATACTCCTCGACGCTGATCTCCCCGTTGGCAAGCCGGCGATCCAGCACGGCCAGTGGGGGCTCGGGTGGGGTCTGCGACCGTTGCGGGCCACGGATCAGTTCGCGCAGCAGCAACACGATCACCCCCCAGAACGCGGCGACGCCGACGAGGACGGCAAGCCACATCCACCCGCCCATGCCGAACCCGGCGCCACCCATCACAATCTCGATTCTGGCCTCGCCGGGTATCGGTTATGCCGGGGAACCATGAACTTCTCGTCAAGAAGACTCGGGTTGGGCCGCGCCGCTGGGTGACGCGCAGGCTCGGTGGCCTGCGGACGGCTGTCGCATCCAGCAGGTCTGCCCGGGCACCGGTGAAGGCCTGTGCAGGTTTAACACGAACTTCATCGAACCCAAGGCGCACGCACATCAGCAGGGTTCAGCATGAATGGTGAGGCGTCCGGGGAAGGATCCCGGAACCCCTCGTCCACGGCTCACCACGGCCGGCTGCGACCAAACGCAGTGGTCGTGCCTGTGGCGGGTAAAACGCGAACGGTGGTCACTCCGGTGGCCCGGAAGGAGCCCACGATGATGGGTTGGTATGGAATGGGTGGCGGCCTCGGCGGTTGGCTGGGGTTGGGTTTGGGTGTACTGGTGCTGCTCGGCGTGGTGATCCTGACCGCGCTCGTGGCGGCTCGCTGGTTCCGCGACGGACGTGCTGTGCCGGCTGCCGCGAACCCGCTGCAGATCCTCGATCGACGCTTCGCCCAGGGTGAGATGACCGAGGACGACTACCGCCAGCGCCGAGACGTCCTGACCAGTCACTGAACATCGACGAGCCAGGACGCGCCGTGCGCCACCCCCTCGCCCCCACCACACGCCCGGTCGTAGACCCCCGCGCTGCAGCGAAACGCGGCCGGACGTGATGATGAGCGGCGTGTCTCCTGGTGCCGGAACCGTCCTGGTCGTCGAGGACGAGAGAGATCTCGCCGTGATGGTCCGCTCGTACCTGAACAAGGCCGGGTACGAGGTTGACCTGGCCCACACCGGGCCGGACGCCCTGGAGTTGGCCCGGGGCCTCGACCCCGACGTGATCGTCCTGGACCTCGGCCTGCCCGGCCTGGACGGCATCGAGGTGTGCCGTCGGCTGCGGACCTTCACCGACTGCTACGTGCTCATGCTCACGGCCCGCACCGACGAGGTCGACAAGATCATCGGCCTGTCGGTGGGGGCCGACGACTACATCACCAAACCGTTCAGTCCGCGCGAGTTGGTGGCTCGGGTCCAGGCGGTCCTGCGCCGCCCGCGGCGTGGAGCGTCCGCGGTCACCGATCCTCATGACGAGCCCCGCACGTTCGGTGAACTCAGTGTCGACCTGGCCGGGCGACGGGTGAACGTCTCGGGACAGCCCGTCTCCCTGACCCGTACCGAGTTCGACATCCTCGCCGTGCTGGTCTCCTCCCCCAAGGTGGCCTTCAGCCGGCGCCAGATCATCGACGAGGTGTGGGACCGGGCGTGGGTCGGAGATGAGCATGTGGTGGACGTCCATGTGGCGCATTTGCGCAGCAAGCTCGGCGACGACCCCGCCGAGCCGTCCTATATCGACACGGTCCGGGGTGTGGGCTATCGGATGACCCGCCGATGACGGCTGCCGCGAAACCCCCGCCCGCCCACTCGGATTCAGGCTCCTCGGGTCCCAGCCTGACAACCCGGCTGATGCTCGCCCAGGGCATCGTGGTCGCCGCGGGTATCGTCACCGCGGCCGTCGTGGCCGCGATCGTCGGCCCGGCGCTCTTCCACGAGCACCTGAGCGAGGCGGGGCAAACCACTGGCTCCGAAGTTGTCCACATCGAGGAGGCGTACGTCTCGGCCAACAGCATCGCCCTGTCGGCGGCGCTGGTGATCGCGCTGACCGCTGCCGGCGTCGTCACTTGGTATCTCGCCCGGCGGATGACCCGGCCCCTGGCTCACCTGGCGGAGGTCGCCCGGCGGGTCTCCCACGGTGACTACACCGCACGTGCCCCGCAACTGGGGGCGGGCCCGGAGATCGACGAGCTGGCCGCCAGTTTCAACGAGGTCGCGTCCCGCTTGCAGACCATCGAGGACACCCGCCGCCGACTGCTGGCCGATCTGGCCCACGAGATGCGCACTCCCTTGTCGACCATCTCCGCGTACCTGGACGGCCTCGACGACGAACTGACCACGTGGACCCCGCAGACCTCGAAGGTCCTGCGCGATCAGGCGACCCGGCTGCTGCGGCTCTCGCAGGACCTCGCTGAAGTGTCCCTGGCCGAAGAGGGCCGTCTGGACCTGGACGTGGCCGCCGTCCCGATCGAGGAGTTGGTGCGGGCCGCAGCCCAGGGAGTGCGGCCGTCCTACACCGCCAAGGGCGTCACACTGCTCACCCCGACCCACCGATCGGCCGGCGACAGGTCGGGTCTGCGAGTGTGGGTCGACCGAGAGCGCATTCTGCAGGTCTTGGCCAACCTGTTGACGAACGCCTTGCGTCACACCCCATCCGGTGGCACCGTCACGGTGATCACTGCGCCGGGACCGTCTGGGGCGGGGCAGTCTCGACAGGTGCTCGGCGGCTCGAACTGGGTGACGGTCACGGTCGCGGACACCGGCGAAGGTATTGCCGCAGAGCAACTTCCTCACATTTTCGAACGGTTCTACCGGGGCGACACCGCGCGGGACCGAGACCAGGCGGGCAGTGGCATTGGCTTGACGATCGCCCGTTCGTTGGCCAATGCCCACGGCGGCAGGCTCACTGCGCACAGCGACGGAGCCGGCCATGGAGCCACCTTGACGCTCACGTTGCCCGCCACCACCTCGACCGCCGGCCCGGACGACCTGCACTGGGTCGGCCAAGGTACCGGCTGATCACCAACCCCCGATCCGGCTGGCGCCCCGCGGGACGAGCGGTCCAAGACGGCACCGACGACGGGCCAGGCCCTCCCGGCGATTACCCTCAAGGAAGTTCCCTCCACGAGGGAGCCGTTATCCAACCGCACCAGGAGGCGAGACGGCCGTGCAGCAGGAAGGTTTCGTACCACGTTCGGGAGGGTTCCGGCGATGAGCCCCGCAGACGACGACGTCGCGTACGCCGACCCTGAAGCCATCACCTCGGGCGCCATAAACCTGCTGACCAAGGCGGGGACGGCAGCGGCCGCCGGCAACCAGGCCAAGGCTGAACGCCTCGTCAGGCGCGCCGCCGAACTCCCCTACATCGAGCAAGAGAATATGTGGCCGGGCATCATGGGTGCCCAGGCGCTCCTGTACGGGGCAGTCATGGAGGCCGGGGAGCAGGCCTGGGACGAGGGCGACGAGCAGTGGGACGCATTCCTGTCCCGGCTGCGAGCCGCTGAGGTGGACGTCGCGGGCGATCCGTCGAGTCTGAGGGTCCTGGAGTCGGTCTTCGCGGGGGTGGCCCAAGAGTTCGACGAGATGGGGATGGGCGAGGACCTACGCCGCTTGGCCGCAGATGCCGACCTTAATCCGAGGGTCGACGTGCCGGGTGAGGCACGTGTGCCATTCATCCTTGGGTTGGTTCGCTTGTGCATCACCGTCAACCCCGACCAGTTCACCTCCCCTCGATAGCGAACGTCGAGCCGGCTCTGCGGCTGCGCAGGGATCGCATGGCGTCAGGGCGCGACAGCCGCTCAGCCAGCCATCCTCGCATATACCCCCGGGTGTATGCTGTACCGGCGTCGAAGGGTGGAGATGATGACTCGTGTTGTCGAGGTTTTCGCCGAGGTCGGTTGCCCGTTCGCCTATGTCGGGCTGACCCGGATGTTGGCCGAACGTGATCGCCGTGAGGCTGACGTGATCTTCCGGATCCGCGCCTGGCCGCTGGAACTGGTCAACGGCGAGCCGATGGATCCTGAGCACATCGTCGCCGAGGTCGCCGACATCCGTCGTCAGGTCGCTCCAGACCTGTTCGCAGACACTCGAGTCGAGACCTTTCCCGCAACCTCGCTGCCGGCCTTCGCCTTGATCAGCGCCGCCTACGCACACTCGGACCAGGTCGGCGAGCGCGTCGCCATGCAGGTCCGGCGCGCCATCTTCGAGAATGGCGAGAACGTCTCGCACCCGCAGACTCTGAGCAGGATCGCGGATCAGTTCGGCGTCCAGACCCCCGCCGACAGCGATCTGGTGGAGGGCGAGTACGCCATGGGGCGCGAACGCGGAGTGGTCGGATCACCCCACGTCTTCGTGGACGGATACTCGGTCTTCTGCCCCTCGCTGAGCATCTCCAAGCAGGACGACGGCCACTTCGTGGTCAACCTGGACGCCGAGAGCACCCAGGCGCTGATGCAGCGCATCTTCTCGTCCGACTGACGACTCTGGGCGGGGTAGGTGTCACCTCACGCCGCGCCGAAATGGGTCGACGGCCTCACGAACGGGTGAACGCCAATCGCCAGGCATCCGGTCCCCGCTGCAGGTACTCCACGGCGAACGCACCGGGCGCCTCCTCTTCGACTTGGCGTAGCAGCGGCAGCGGATCGTGCGGGGCCACCAGGACCAGCCCAGCGCCGGGGCGAAGGGAGCCGAGCGCGCCCTTGATCGCCGCATGCCGAATCGGGTGCCCGATCGCCCGCGCGTCGAGCTCGGGTAGCTCGGTGTGCGGATCGCTGCAGCCGCATCCGCTGGCCTCCCGTAGCCCCAGGTCCTCTCCGGTCACGTCCTTCTCCTTCGCGTCAGTCTGGGGGTCACCCGAGGAGGCGACCCGGGCAGTATTTTGGCACAATGAACTCCGTGAAAAAAGACCAGGTTGCCCGGGCCGGCCCTCGCCCGGCCCGCATCCGCGAGGGACGCAGGCTCTCAGCCACCCGCGCATTCGTGCTGGAGACCCTGCAGTCCGCTGCCCAGCCGACCGCGCTGCCTGGCCTGGTCGCCGCCACCGGTCTACACGCCAACACCGTGCGCGAACATCTGGACGCCCTACGCGGTGCCGGGCTGGCGCATCGCGTGAAGGGACCTGCCTCGGGGCGGGGTCGCCCGGCCTGGCTGTACGAGGCATCCGACACGAGTCTGGAGGATCCCCGCCCTGAGTACGCCGGGCTGGCGTCCGCTCTCGCGCAGGTCATCGTGCGCACCTCGCCGCATCCCGCGCAGGACGCGCGTCGCGCCGGGGTGGACTGGGGGCGGCGGTTGGCCGCCGACAGCGCCGGGCCTGCCTCCCAGACAGCGCGCTCGGCCAGGCGCCAGGTGACGACGCTGTTCGCGACCATGGGATTCGCTCCGGAGCCGGACAGCCGGCTCAGGCAGGTGCGGCTCACCCGGTGCCCGCTGCTGGAAGCCGCCCGGCGACAACCAGACATCGTCTGCTCGGTCCACCGAGGCATCGCCGAAGGAATGCTGCAGACTGCCGGGGCACCGGACGGCGTCGAGTTGCTTCCCTTCGCCGAACCGGGCGCCTGCCTGCTGCGTTTCACCCCCCACCGATGACGGCCTTGTCCGCCCGTCGCGTCAGCTCCCGGTGGCGTGCAGTCCTCCTGCTGCCGGCGGGGTTCTGCCTCCTGGCCGGCCTGGATGCTGCTTTGGTGATGCTCGAACTGTCTGCGCCCGTGGCGAGTTCACGGCTGCCAGGCTCGCACGGAGTGTTGCTCGTGCTCGGCTTCGTCGGCAGTCTGATCGCGCTGGAGCGGGCGATCGCGCTGCGGGCCAGGTGGGCCCTGCTGGCACCGACGCTACTGGCGTCCGGTGCGGTGCTGACCCTCGCCCCCGTCCCGTCGGTCCTCGGCCCGGTGTTGATGGCCGGGGGATCGCTGACGCTCGTGGGGATCTATGTGCCGTTGTGGCGTCGTCAGGCTGACGAGGCAGTGCTCGTGCAGGGTTTGGGGGCGGTGTGCGCAGCGGGCGCCCCGATGATGTGGATCGGTGGCGTGGACCTGCCGACGACCCTGCCATGGCTGATGGCCTTCGTCGTGCTGACCATCGCCGGTGAGCGGCTGGAACTGGCCCGGGTGATGCTCGGGGCGACGGCGGGCCCGATTCTCGTGGGGTTGTCCACCGCCCTCGCCGCGGGTGTCATCGCCTCGCTGTTGTGGACGCCCTCCGGGACCGTGCTGCTGGGGTTGACACTGGCCGCGCTGGTGGCCTGGCTGTCGACACATGACATCGCCCGTCGCACCGTCCGGGCGAGTGGGCTGCCTCGATACATGGCAGTGTGCATGCTGTCCGGCTACTTCTGGGCCGCGGTCGCGGCCGGAATCTGGATCGTCTCCGGGCAGGTCGCGGCTGGCAGCGCCGGGTACGACGCGGTCGTCCATGCGGTCTTCCTGGGTTTCACCATGTCGATGGTGATGGCGCATGCCCCGGTCATCCTGCCCGCGGTCACCGGCCTTCGCCTGCCCTACCACCCCGTCATGTACGGGCCGGTGCTGCTCTTACAGGTGTCCCTGGCCTTACGGATCTGGTGGGGTGACGGTCTCGGGATACCAGCCGCATGGCGAGCCGCCGCGGTACTGAATATCGTTGCCCTGCTGTCCTTTCTGGCAGTCGCCGCTGCACGGGTGGCAACCGGAGCGCGGCGATGAGGCAAGGCTTCTCACCGTGGCGCGACCTGCCTGCGATGGTCTGGCTGATCGCCATCCCGGTGGTCGTGCTGGTCGACCAGGGTACGGACGACACCCGTTGGCTCCTGGTTCATCTGCTCCTGCTGGGCGCGGCCACCCACTCGATCGTCGTGTGGAGTCAGCATTTCGCCGACGCGCTGCTGCACGTCCCCTCCACTCGGCGGCCGGGCCTGCTGGCATTGCTCACCCTGGGCACCCTCGGCGTTCTGATCGGGGTGCAGACGACGGCCTGGGCGATCACTTTGGCCGGGGGGTGTGCGGTCGGGGCGGCCGTGGTGTGGCACGCCATCCGCCTGCTCGCCCAACTGCGGCGGGCGTTGCCATCGCGGTTCAGTCCGGTGGTGCGCTACTACGTGACGGCCTCCGCGATGCTGCCGGTCGGGGTCACCTTCGGGCTGCTGCTGGCTCGAAACCCCACTGATCCGTGGCACGCTCGCCTCCTGATGGCCCATGCCGTGACCAACCTGCTCGGCTGGGTGGGGCTGACGGTGGCCGGCACCCTGGTGACCCTGTGGCCGACGATGCTGAGAACCCGGCTGGGTCAGGGAGCCGAGGCGTCGCTGCGCCGGGCGCTTTCGGTGCTCGCGGTGTCGGTCGTCGTGTCGGTGACGGCGTCGCTGTCCGGCCTGTGGGTGGTGGCCGCAGGCGGGGTGGGGGCCTACCTGGCCGGAGTCCTCATCCTGGGGCGCCCGATACTGGACGCCGCCCGGGGAAAGCCTCCGGCGGGGCATCCGGCCTGGTCGGTCTCGGCAGGGCTGGTGTGGCTGGTCGGATGCCTGGTCGCCTGGATCGTCATCCTGGCCGTCGGCGGCCCTCGGATGGGCGCACGGTTCGACTCGCTGGTGCCCTTCCTTGCAGTGGGTTTCGCGGCGCAAGTACTTCTCGGAGCCCTGGGATACCTGGTCCCGAGCGTCCTGGGTGGTGGTGGCCGGGCGGTGCGAGCGGGTGTTCAGGTGCTCGATCGGGCGGGCGCCTTCCGCATCGCGGTGGTCAACCTGGCCTTGTTCTGTCTGCTGCTTCCGGCCCCGGCCGCCGTCCGGATCGGGTGTGCGGTGATTCTCGTGACCGCCTTGACCGCCCAGTTGCCGCTGCTGGTGCTGGCGATGCGCGCGTCCCGACGCGCCCGCCGCACAGGTGCTGGGCCCGAGCGACCCAACCCGGCGACCGCCCTCAGGAGACGCCGAATAGGCCTCGCGTCAGCCGGTTCCGGCGTAGGCGTCGTGCTGCTCACGGTGGCGGCCGGATTCGCCGCCAGTACCTCTCCGGGCGCCTTCGTGGACGCCCCGAGCCAGGCACGGGCTGCTTCGACGATCGGCACAGGCCACACGACCACGGTGACCGTCGAGGCCGTCGGGATGCGCTTCGTTCCGGCGCGGGTGGAGGTGCCTGCCGGGGACCGGCTGGTGATCGATCTGCGGAACACCGATACCCAGGTTCACGACCTCGTGCTGGCCAATGGCGCCGACTCGGGGCGCCTGGCACCGGGTGACGATGTGCAGTTCGACGCCGGGGTGATCACCGACGACCTGGACGGTTGGTGCTCGGTGATCGGACACCGGCAGTTGGGTATGACCCTGCAGGTAGTCATCGTCGGGGCCTCCGGGATGGCGGCTGAGGACTCCGCTGGGGCGTCCCGCGACGCTCCTGAGGCGGCTGCCGATCCTGGGCGGGAGAACGGCGCGACCTACGACCCGTCCGCGGAACCCGACGCGGGCTTCACCGCTCGCGACCCGGAGTTGACGCCGCTGAGCGCGAACGGGCCGCAGACCCATGAGATCACCTTGACCGTCCAGGAGGTGGTGCGCGAGGTGGCACCCGATGTGAGACAACGCTTGTGGACCTACAACGGGCAGGCCCCCGGGCCCGTGCTGCACGGCAGGGTAGGCGACACCTTCGTCGTGCAACTGGTCAACGACGCGAGCATCGGGCATTCGATCGACTTCCACGCGGGCCAACTGGCGCCGGATGGTCCGATGCGGACCATCGCTCCCGGCGAGTCCCTGACCTACCGGTTCACTGCCACCAGAGCGGGCATCTGGATGTATCACTGCTCCACGGCGCCGATGTCCGCGCATATCGCCAACGGAATGTTCGGGGCAGTGGTGATCGAGCCCGCCGGCCTGCCACCGGTGGATCGCAGTCTCGTACTCGTGCAGAGCGAGCAGTACTACGGCACCGAAGCCGGTCCGGTGGATGCGGACAAGGTCTGGGCGCAGGCTCCGGACGCGGTCGCCTTCAACGGCTACGCCAACCAGTACGACCACGATCCTGCGCACGTCCGCGCCGGTGAACGGATCCGGATCTGGGTGCTCGACGCCGGCCCTTCACGAAGCACGTCCTTCCACGTCGTAGGGGCGCAGTTCTCCACCACCTGGGCCGAGGGCGACTATCTGCTGCGCGACGGCGGTCCGGACGGCTCGGGCGGGGCACAGGCACTGGCCCTGGCACCTGCCCAGGGCGGGTTCGTCGAACTCCAGCTCGACGAACCCGGCCACTACCCGTTCATCTCCCATCTGATGGTCGACGCCGAACGGGGTGCCCACGGGGTGCTGGTGGTCGACGCCGACTGACCTCGGCACCCCCGGCCCCTGCCGGCCACCAGTGAGGACCGGCCGAGCGCCACGACATCCGGGTATCGACCGACAACGGTGGACCGGCTGGCCTACCGTGGTCCGCAGAGGTGGCGACAGTGTCGAGCGACACAGCGCGGCTACGTCCCACCTCTGGACCAGGGCTTCGTCCCGAAAGGAACCTGGATGTCCTCACGGCCACCGATCTCCCGGCGACGCCTGCTCGGCTGGGGTGTGGGCGCCTGCGCAGCGGTCGCCCTGCCCGGATGCACCGGCCGGCAGAGCGCGACCCCGTCAGCCTCCGCGTCAGGTACCCCGCAGACGCCCAGCGCGGTCGAACTGGAGCCACAGGTGCGGGACCTGACGCTGAGGTTGTGGGCCGAAGCGTCCGACGCGCAGATCGTGCCGGGCACGACGTCGCCGGTGTACCGATACCAGGCCGAGGTGCTGGACGGTGACCCGGCCTCTGTGCAGCCCGGCACGTCCTACCTCGGGCCCACCTTGCATCTGCGTTCCGGGCAGCGGGTGAGGGTGAACTTCGAGAACCGGCTGCCCGAGGGCGAGACCATCGTGCACTGGCACGGGCTGCTCGTCCCGCAAGAGCAGGATGGTCAGCCCGGCGACGCCATCGCGGCCGGCTCCAGCTACGACTACGACTTCGTGGTGGAGAACGGCGAGGGCACCTACTGGTATCACCCACACCCCCATATGCACACCGGCGAGCAGGTCTATCGGGGCATGGCGGGTCTGCTCATCGTGCATCCCGGCACAGCGGATGCGGCCGGTGCCCTGCCAACCGGTGCCAATGACCTGGCCCTGGTGCTGCAGGACCGCACCGTGGCCTCGGACGGCAGTCTCAGCTACCTGACCAGCATGCGGGACCAGATGATGGGATTCGTCGGTGACACCCTGGTCACCAATGGGGTGGCCGGTTATGCGGTGAGTGTGCGCCGGGAGGCCTATCGCGTGCGGCTGCTGTCCGGGACGAACTCACGCACCCAGTACCTCACCTGGTCCACAGGTGACCCGATGCGGGTGGTAGCCACCGACGGCAGGGCGCTGCCGCAGATGGTCGAGGTTCCGGGCCTGCTGCTGACACCCGCCCAGCGCACCGACCTGTGGGTGGACTTCTCCGGCTTCGACGTGGGCGAGACGGTGCAGCTTCGCACCGCGAACACGTTCGTGGAGTCCGGCGGCATGGGCAGGGGGATGGGCGCCGGGATGGGCAGCGCAGGTGACGCGGCGCTCGATCTGTCGGGGGAGGTCGCAGCCACCTTCCAGATCGCGGACTCGCCGTCCGCACCCGGCTCGATCCCGGAGTCACTCGGCCCGGCACCATCCGTGCTGGCCGAAGACGCCGTCAATTCCGGATCACCGAAGCAGTTCGTCCTGTCGACGGCTCGAATGACCCACTGGATCAATGGAACTCAATGGGAGGGCCGGGTCGCCAGCGAAGTCGAGACGGTGCGGGCGGGCACCGTCGAACTCTGGGAGTTCGTCAACCAGTCACCGATGGCGCACCCCATGCACCTCCACGGACAGGCCTTTCGTGTCGTGTCTCGGTCCTGGGATTCCACGGCAGCGGAGGCGTCCTGGGCCAGCATCGAGCCGGGCGTCGTCGAGGAGGGAATGCGCGACACGATCATCGTCTGGCCCGGGCAACGGGTTCAGATCGCCGTGCCTTTCGGCCCCCACCTGGGCTACTTCCTCTATCACTGCCACATCCTCGAACACGAGGATGCGGGGATGATGCGCAACTTCCTGGTCACCTGACCGGTTCGGATCGGCCTGGTGGCACCCCACGGCCTCGCAGCGCTCGACGCGGTGGTGCCACGCAAGTCCCGGCGACCACGACCGACCCCTGCCACCCGCGCAGATCCGCAGCGGGACGGGCCGGCCTGCGGCCATCGATCAGGCCGTGCGCTACTCGCTGACCGTGACCCCGCCCCAGAAGGCCACGTGACCGGCGATCTGCCGAGCGGCTGCATGGGGATGCGGATAGCTCCACGCCGCGTCGACCTCTGTGGCACCCCCGGCCTCGAGGCTGTAGTAGCGGGCAGTCCCTTTCCACGGACACACGCTGCTGGTGGTGCTCTCGGTGACGTACTGCCAGTTGACCGCCTCCGCAGGGAAGTAGTGGTTTCCCTCGACGATCACGGTCGCGTCGCTTTCGGCGATGACGGTGTCGTTCCAGACTGCGCGCATTGTCATAGTGTCCTCGATCCTGAATTCGTGTCCCGCCCGGCTGCGCTCTTCCCCTGAAGACGGGTCAGCCCGATCATCACCAGGCCGACCCGCCAGCACCGGAGACCGGTTCAGCGCCGACCAAAGGCCGCCACCACGGCGCCAAGGAGCGCACCGAAGATCATGTGCCCCATGAGACTCTGCAGCGATGTGCTGTTGATCTCGAAGATCGGCATCCCGAGTCGGGCCGGCATCGCGACGAGGGCCCCGATCACCCACCACACGATCCCGTAGCTGATGCCGAGCGCAAGCCCGGTGCGGAAGGTGCGCACTCTGGCCCCGACGAAGAGGCCGAAGGTGGCGCCGATGAAAGCGGAGATGGCGAGGTGAACGAGCCATCCCACGGCCGCGGACTGGCTGCCGACCATCATGGCCACCATGGGGATCATGCCCATCATCTGCATGAGCACGCCGAAGACGAGGCCGCCGGCGAGCCCACCCAAGATGCCGCGAAGAACGGTTGTTCCCATCGCGGCGGTGCTGGGAACAGTGGTGGCGGATGCTGTGCTCATTGTGTTTCACCTTTCTGGTGAGGCTGCTCGGCGAGACGCTCGAGTTGCGCTGGCCGTTGAGTGTTGAGTTGGTTCACGGTTGGCCGTCAGGCGCGGTGGTCACGGCCAACTCAGACTGGTTCTGGCGTAATCCCTCCGATGGACGGACGTGCCGTGCGTGCTGACGATCGCGGGGCCTGGGGCCCACCGTCGTCGTCCCGACTCCTTGGTCGACCGGGTGATCGGGCTGGGAACACGCAGACTCCATCGAGTCATTCCCCAAGCTTCCACGCGCATCTGCGGGACGCCCAGGACGCCTTTACCGTGTTCCTGGATCATGAGGCTCATCGGTATCCGCAAGCACTCCGCAGCCGTCCACATTGACAACCGGCCGGTTCCACCCCAGGGGGTGAACCCCCTCCGCGTCCTCACGGTCCCGCGTGAACGATCGAGCGAAATGGACGGTCATCCAGCAACCTTGACCAGGATCTCCTCGCCGCGGTCTCGGTTCCAACGATGAGGCAGGTTCGAACAAGGGGTGATGGGACTGCCTCGGTCACCCGGATCACTTTTCCCGGGGCAACCGGACAGGAACTGGCGGGCGTGCTGGAGTTGCCCGTGGGTTCCCCACGTGCGGTCGCCCTGATGGCCCATTGCTTCACCTGTTCGTCGCGATCCCACGCAACAGCCAGGATCTCCGGCGCGCTCGCCGAAAGAGGCTATGCAGTATTGCGCTTCGACTTCACTGGGCTCGGCTCCTCCGGTGGCGACTTCGCCGACACCACGTTCACCACGAACGTCGAAGACCTGTTGGCGGCCGCAGCCTGGCTGCGTTCCACGTGGGGAGACCCAAGGCTGCTGATCGGCCACTCGCTCGGTGGTGCGGCGGTCATTGCCGCGGCGGGATCGCTTCCACAGGTTCAGGGAGTCGTCACCCTGGGTGCCCCCGCCTGTCCAGAGCATGTCAAGCAGCTACTCGTCGGCGCTCTGGATTCCTCAGCGGATCGCTTGAGCGTGGACATCGGTGGGCGCCCTTTCGTCATCGGGCGACGTTTTCTGGAGGACATCGCCGAGCAGCCCCAGTTGCAACGCTTGGCCGAACTGCGACGCCCGCTGCTGGTGTTGCATGCACCGCAGGACACCGTCGTCGGGATCGACAACGCCCGCACCATCTTCGAGGCGGCCCGGCACCCGAAGTCCTTTGTGGCACTGGACGGAGCCGACCATCTACTCCTGGACCCCACCGACTCCACGTTCGCCGCGGACGTCATAGCGGCCTGGGCCACCCGGCACGTCGAGTTCAGGGACCGAATGGTGGCGGAGGCCGATCGTCCAATCGAGGGCGTAGTCGCGGTTACCGAGCTCGATTCCGAGGGCATGGCGCATACTGCGACCACGACTCGCCACACCTGGCTGCTGGATGAGCCTGTCGGTGTGGGTGGCACTGACCAGGGACCCAATCCCTATGATGTGCTGTTATCCGCGCTCGGCGCATGTACATCGATGACTATGCGAATGTACGCCCTGCGCAAGGGTTGGGAGTACGGCCAGACCAAGGTGACCGTGCGGCATTCGCGCATCCACGCCCGCGATTGTTCCGAGTGTGAATCCTCTAGCGGAGTGGTGGATCGCATTGAGCGACGGATCGAGGTCGACCCAGAGCTGACTCAGGAGCAGCGCTCCGCCCTACTGCAGATCGCCGATCGCTGCCCGGTTCACCGCACGCTCACCGGCCAGGTCCGAATCGTCACCGAGTTGGCGTGACGCCGGCGCGATGGGGGACGAGTTTGATCCTGCCGCGACGACGAGGATCGGACCGACCCGCCTCACTCCGACACGGTCCCCGATGCGGAAGTCAGCCCTAGGGGCCGATTCCGCCCGCATCGTCATGGATGGCCACCCGGGGAGATCCAGACTGACTGTGAGAATCTGGCGCGTGCCACCCCACCTGACCGACTCGACGGTTGCCATGGCAATTGCTCCCGATTCGCCGCAGGCAATCGCCTGAACGGACTCCTGCCGGACCATCGTGACCACGCCCACCGGGCACTCAACGCCTGAACCACCCACACGTGCAGGACCGAGCGGCGTCAGCAGTAGGTCTATTCCGTCGCGTCGGTGCGGCAGTTCACTGAAGCCTCCGACGAGTTGGGCCACCGAGGTGTCTGCAGGCTTCAGGTACAGATCCCTGGGCGGCCCAGTCTGGACGAGCTGCCCGCCAACCGGGATTGCCACCTGGTCGGCGACGGTCGCCTCGCCGAGATCATGGGTCACCATAAGGATGGTGGGGGCCAGCACAGCCCGCATCTGCACAAGTAGTTCGAGCATGGAATTGCGGGTCTGGGTATCCAACGCGCTGAATGGCTCGTCGAGCAGCAGAACGGATGGCTTCGCGGTGAGTGCCCTGGCCAGGGCCACGCGCTGCTCCTGGCCTCCCGACAGCTGACGAGGATGCCGATCGACGACCGAAGCGAGGCCGACCAATCCCAACATTCGAGATGCCGCGGCGCGACTGCCGGCCCGGTCAAGGCCACGAACTCGATGCGGGTAAGCAACATTGTCCAGAACCGTGAGATGTGGGAACAGATAGGGTTTCTGAAACAGAAGGCCCACACCTCGCCGTTCCGGGGGGACTCCCGCAAGGTCGCACCCATCCACCCGGATTGCCCCTTCGCTTTCCCGGAGCAAGCCGGCGACGATTCTCAGCAGCGTGCTTTTCCCGCATCCGCTGGCGCCCAGCACTGCGGTCATGGACCCCGGCCGAATCGTTAGGCTGATGTGCGACAAGGTAGGGGTATGGACCGTGGGGTAAGTGTGGCCCACGTCGTCGATCTCAAGAAGAGCGGTCATATGAGTGGTCGACCTCGCGAGAGACGTCGCCCCTTCTGAATCGCGACCATCAGGCGTGCAAGCAGGAGGCGGATGATCACCACTACGAGTACGGGGCGAGCAACGCGAGTGCCATCGCAGCGACGGCCGACTCGTTCCCCGCCCCAGACATCGCTGCGGCCAACAGCATTGGGACGGTCATGAGGTGGCCGCCACCTACGACAACGGTGATCACGTAGTCGCTCCAACCGACCAGGAAGGAGATGATCGTCGCCGCTAACAGGGACGGTCGCAGGGCCGGGACCGTCGCCGTTAGGAAAGCACGCAGGGGCCTGGCGCCCAGGCTGCGGGCCTGGTACTCGGCCTCTGGGTCGATGTCGGCATATCCGGCTCGCACCAGCAGCGGTTCACAGTCTCTGGTTGCTGGTTCCTGCCTGGTCGGGGGTCATCGCTTGGCTCTGGGCCGCGTTGGTGTCAGTCTCAGCCCTCAACTGCATCGTGGTCGGTTATCGGGCCCTGCAGTGATCTGCCGATTTCTGGGTCAGCGGCGGATCTGTATCGCCGCGATGAGTGCGCGCAGCGTTGGCAGTCCGGCCAGCCGGCCATCTGCTCTGGGATAGACCCGGCACGCCAGACCAGGAGCGCCGTCAACCGGGAAGAGGTCGAGACCATCCCAGTGAAATGATGGCGAGCCCATGAAATGGTTCTCGGTGGCAGACTCCCGCGAACGGATAGTCCGCTGGACTGGATCACCAGCTATGCCCAGGGCATCGAGGGCGGCCACGGCAAGCTCCCGGGACGGACCCGCGTGGGGACAGTCGTCGATGACGAGGATCTCCAGTAGATGCTTCATGACGTCGCACCCTCACTGCCCGGTGAGGCCTCGTCGCCGATCGGCGACAGAGACCGCAATGCGTCCTCAATACCGCGATGAAACGTCGGATAGGCGTACATCATCGACGTGAGCGAGGACACCGGGATAGCTGCATGGACGGCGACGGCCAGCGCCCCAAGCACTTCACCTCCGGAGGGTCCCATGGCGCAGGCACCAACCAGCACACCCCGTTCGGAGTCCTCGATCACTTTGATGACGCCTTGGTTGCCTACCTGATGCATCCACCCCCGTGCCGTCTCGGGCACGCGGGCCACTCCAACCCGTATCGAGGAGAGCGTCTCCCGTGCCTGTGCCTCAGTCAATCCGACGGAGCCGACCTCAGGTTGGGTGAAAGTCACCCTTGGCAGGGCGTGATATGACGCGCCGGCCACCTCCTTCCCGAGGACGTCGCGCACAACGATGTCCGCCTGGTACATGGCCACGTGTGTGAAGGCTCCCTTTCCGGTGACGTCACCCACCGCCCACACTCCGTCAGCCACACGGCAGCGCTCATCAATCGGCGCGAAGCGCGAGTCCGCTGGCACGCCGACGGTCTCCAACCCCACGGCGCTCAGGTCTACCCGTCGCCCCGTGGCCACCAATAGGCGCTCGGCGCTGACAACGCCACCGCTTGCCAGGGTGACCTCGAAGTCATCCCTCGCGCGGCTCACACTCGTTGCACCAGAACCGAGGTGCACCTCAATGCCCTCGGTGGCAAAGACATCCGCGAGAATTCTCCCAGCTTCGGGTTCGTCCGCGGGCAGGAGCCGGTCGGCGGCTTCTACGAGTGTGACCCGAACACCGAAACGGGCTGCCACTTGACCGATCTCGCAGCCGATGGCGCCACCGCCGAGAATGATGAGCGATGAGGGCAAGGCTTCGGCTTGGACGAACTCATGGTTAGTCCAGAAGTCGACCGCCGCCAACCCCGGGATAGGCGGCACCGCCGGGCGGCTGCCCGTCGACACCACGATGCCGCGTCCCGTCGAGTACCGGCTACCCGAGACCTCAACACAATGCGGACCGAGGATACGACCTGAACCGCGCACGAAGATACCGCCCTTGGCGGTGAAACGATCCACGGCCACTTGATCGGTCCACGTGTCGGTGGCTTCTGTGCGGATCCGTGACGCCACCGTAGACCAGTCCGCCTGCACAGTTCCGGTGCTGCCTGCTAGTTGCGGCACCCGTCGTGCCTCGGCGAGTGCATCGCCAGCCCGGACCATCATCTTGGTCGGTACACACCCCCAGTAGGGGCATTCGCCCCCAACCAGGCCACTGTCGATGCCGAGCACACGCAGGCCCTGGTCCGCAAGTGGACCTGCCACATGCTCGCCGCCGGGACCCATCCCGATGACCGCGACGTCGACGTTCTGCACGATCCTCACCTCTCAAGCGCCGTCAAATGCCGTGTAGGCAACCCTGCGAAGATCTGATCTCATTCCGCTGGACGCCGGATCCCCGTGGTGACTACAACGTGCCCTGCGCGCAAGGTCATGGACGTGGTGCCCACGGTGCTCCCGGGCATCGCCTGCCAGGGATGAGATTGAAGGTCTGCTCCGCCGAGCCAAGCAGCGCCACGCGCCGCCCATTGCACTGGCCTGCCTCCACCAGTTGGGACTGCCATGTCCAGCACCACGATCCGCGTACCAGGTGAGACTCGGTCAAGGATCTGTTCCCACGCGCATGGCCAGGCCGGCATGATCGAAAGGGTGTAAGCGAACAGGACTGCGTCCGGAGGGTTCTCCTCGACCAGGCGCCAACCGGGGTCGTGTGTGGCACTCACGTCGAGGGTGCCCAGCGTCACCCGACACCCCAGGTCCGCAGCCCTTCTCCGAGCACGCGCCAGCATCTGCGCCGATTCGTCCACGCCAACAAGGTGACCGCCGGGTCCGATCCGGGTGGCGATCGCCTCGAAACTCAGCCCCGTCCCACAGCCGACGTCGAGCACGGTCTGTCCTGGACGTAGGTCCATCGCCCCGATCGCGGCAAGCCTCCCGGCTCGGTAGATGAGCCGTTCGCCCGAGAGAAGGTCGTACCAGCGAGCGCCATATCGGTATCGGTTCGAAGCGGGCACAACTCACCTCCCTCGAGTGCTGACTGCTGAGAGCCGGTCAGCCACGGCAGGCAGCCTATGGCGCCTGGGTCCGTGCGCTCCACCACTACGTCTGGAGGTGCGTACCGCGAACCTCACCGGCGTCGGAAGGGGATTAGGTAGCCAACTCCGGAAACCACATAGGGAATGAGGTAGTTGGCGATGACCCGTAACCACGTTGCAGGCTCAATGCTGCCGGTGATGATGACACCACCCTGATTGACCAACGTGAGCAGAGTTCCCACAACCAGGGCAACCCGGATCGAGGTGTGGAAGGTCGCGCCGGTGGCAACGAGCCACGCTGCCTCGCGTGGATGGGTCCAGGTCGGAACGCCAGGGCCGTCGGCGTTCATCTCGCGCGGTCCAGTCGTCGGCGACGCAACCGGGTCAGACCTCCCACAGCTAGCGAGACCCAGGTACTCGACAGGGAGTCGCGCGCGTCGGCGATTGACGCATTCCAGGGCCCGTCGGAATAGGTGGGGTAGGGGTGAGTGGTCGCGGCAAGGTCCCGAGTCCTCAAACCATTCTTGACGGCGAGCGTCAACTCACCCAGAGTCTCTCCCGCCCGAGGACCTACCACGGTGGCCCCGAGTATGCGGTGTCTGCTGTCCACGGCAAGCCGGGTGAATCCGTCCATGTCGGATTCGGCCACCGCCCGGTCGACGTGGCTGTTCCTCCACTCGACCAGGCGCAGGCCAACGGGCAGCGGATCTGTGCAGACGCCTACCGCCGCCACCTCGGGATGGGTGAAGGTCACGCGCGGGAGCGCGCTCAATGAGACAGTCCGGGTGAGTCCGAGGACCGCGTTGCTCGCCGCCAGGCTGCCGTGGACTCCTGCGGTGTGGGTGAACTGCGGATGTCCGGTCAGGTCACCGGCGGCCCAGATCCGAGGATTGGTTGTCCTCAGGCGCTCATCCACCGTGACGAAGCCGCGGTTGTCGACTTGCACGCCGGCACTGGACAGGCCGATGTCGCGGGTGCGCGGAGACCGACCCACGGCAACCAAGAGCTGGTCATAGCAGACCTTCTCCTCGTCATCGAGGACAAGTTCCCCGCAAGCGCCCTCACCCGATACGACACGGGTCACGCTATGACCGGTGACGATGCGCACCCCGTCCAGACGCAGCCGGGCGTCGACGAGGGATGCGGCGGCGCCGTCCTCACGGGGCAGCACTCTGGGCGCGCCCTCGACGATCGTCACCGGTGCACCGAGGCGAGCGAATGCCTGACCCAGTTCGCAGCCGATGGCGCCACCGCCTAGGACGACCAGGCGGCTCGGCAGATCGGTGAGGTTCCAGACCGTGTCGCTGGTCAGGTGGGGTGCGGCGGCCAGCCCGGGAATCGGCGGTAGCGATGGCTCGGCGCCGGTGGCCACCAGGGCTTGGCGGAAGCGCACGGTACGTTCGTCCACCATCAGTGTGTCCTGGCTGGGGAAGGTGGCCGAGCCCGTCCATACGGTCACCCCTGCGCTTTCGAGGGCAGCCGGCGAGTCGACCGGAGCGATGTGGTGTATCGCGGACCGTACGTGCTCCATGACCGCCGCGAAGTCCACCATCACCTCGCCGACGACGATACCGAGCCGCTGCGCCCGCTTGGCCCCGTCCGTCGCGGCGCCCGCCGCGAGCAGGGCCTTGGACGGCACACATCCTGTCCACAGGCAGTCGCCGCCGGTTCGGTTACGCTCGATGAGCAGCGTTGAGGCACCCAAGCGGGCAGCGGTCTTGCCGCGACGATTCCTGCGGTGCCCCCGCCGACGACGACCAGATCCCACGGGTTGCCGGTCATGATCCGGCTTCGGACTGGTCCGAGCGGGTCAGGTCCGATAGGAAGTCACGGACCCGCTGAATCTCCTGCTCGTCCGGGGTCGGCGCCCCAGGCCACACCGACAGAGCCCGATGCAGGGCCCGGTGCTCGGCACTCAGCTGGGTGCATCGTTCACACTCGGCCAGGTGAGCTTCGATGCGCGCGACCTCTCCCGGCGTCAGGGCTGCGGACGGGTCTGCGTCCAAGTAGCGCTGGATACGCCGGGCGGACCAATGGCAGGTGATCATCTGCCGCAAAGACTGCTTCACGCCAGCCCTCCAGGGGTGAGGAGTTTGGGACCGAGCATTGCGCGCAGCCGGTTCCGCGCCCGACTCAGCCGGGACATCACCGTGCCGACCGGTATCCCAAGGGCGGCCGCCGCTTCCGCGTACGACAGATCGTGGACATCGACAAGTAGCACGACCGCCCGAAAACGCGGATCCAGACTCTGCAGAGCGTGGCCGAGCCTGGCGTCCAAGGAGGCATCCAGATGCTGTTGCTCGGCGCTGGGTGTGGTCGCCGCGCCGAACGCGGGCGGTTGATCCTGCAGCACGTCCCAATCCTCCACGGGGTCCGGGCGTTGGCGTCTGTTCATGTTCACGTGGGTATGCCGCACGATGGTCAGCAACCACGCTCGTGGATGTCGCCCGTCAAAGGCGTCCAGTCCTCGGTAGGCCCGGACGAGCGATTCCTGCACGAGGTCCTCGGCATCGTGACGATTCTTCGTCAGCCCGAGAGCGACCCGCAGCATGACCGGGATCTCGGGCTCGACCTGATCACGAAACACGCGGGCGCGGGCGTCGTTCATTCTCGTCCATCCATCGGTCACGGGTTCGGAACCCGATGAACCCACTGGAATCTTCCCACCGCGCGACTCGCAACGGATCGGGATCCAGTCATCGCCCCCGAAACCTCGGCTCGCGTCCTCGATGAGCCTCGCATGACTCCCGAACCGGAACGTGGTCAGACCGTGGGCCGCCAACCCGCCGGGAAGGATGCCCGGGCCCCAACGGGTTCTGGCTCGGCGGGCCTCCCCCGCCCGTCCCCCCGAGCGAAAGGCACTCCCATGCAACACACCATGCCGCGCCGTCTCAGCGCCACCCTGGTCACCGGCCTCCTGCTTGGTCTCGGCGGTGGTCTGCCTGGGATTGCCCAGGCGGCCCCCGCGACCAGGGCTCCGGCTTCTGCCCCGGTCATGCAGGAGTACTTCATCTGCCCTTCGGTGAGCAATCACAACGCACGGGGCAGTTGGGTCATCGGCGGCCACGGAGCCTACTACGTGCTGATCCCGAGTCAGGGCGACTCTGATGGCAGGGTCTACCTCACCGTGCCCACCAGAGTCTTCGACCAAGCCCAGGTACCCGCAGGCTGGGCGCTCTACAAGGACGTCCTGCACGACACCGCCGACGACGGCCGCCTCATCTTCACCACCGACGCCAGCCCGACCGGCTCGGCGATGCTGCTAGCCGAGGGACTCTCATGGTTTCCCGGAGCTGAAGCCCTCGCCTGGTCCGAAGGCGACCAGGTGTCGATCATCGCAGACGCCAATGGTGGATTCACCGCTCACAACATGGGAAACCCCATGACCGGGGCGGGGGACAAGGGGACGATCTCCTTGCCGGGTGAGGCATTCGTCCCGGCCGCATCCGGGGTGTTCTGGTAGACCTCGATTCGACGCTGACAGTACCGGCACCGCAGCGTCGGCTGAGGGTGGCCTTCAGCACTCGAGCGACGAGTGGTCGGACTCTAGCGCCTTCAGCCGACGGCGGACCGGATGTCGTCGCCGGTGATCTCGGTCAGCGCCTGCACGTCGGGGACGGCATCGGTTGCGTCCGAGAAAATACGCAGATCCCTCTGCCGAGAGGCCTTCTCGATGAGGTTCCGGATGAACCGAGCGTTGCCGAAACTCGCCTCCTCGAAGGTGCCCTGGGTTTCGAGTTCCTCCAACAGAAGTTGCAGAGCGTCGTGTGCCTCGCCGGTGAGCTGGTTGGCCGTGTCGTTCGCCATGAGTTCGGCGATCTGGAGCAACTCGTGCGTGCGATAAGGGGTGAAGTCGATGGTCGTGGTGAAGCGGGACTTCAGGCCCGGGTTGGAGTCGATGAATCGACGCATCGGCTCTGGGTATCCGGCTGCGATGACGACGAACGAGTCTCGGTCGTCCTCCATGCGTTTGAGCAGCGTGTCGATGGCCTCCTGGCCGAAGGGATCTCCACCGGAGAAACCCTCGGTCTGCAAGGCGTACGCCTCGTCGATCAGGAGCACGCCACCGATCGCCCGGTCAAGGACGCCCTGCGTCCTGGCGACCGTGTGACCGTGGTACTCACCGATCAGCGTTGATCGATCCACTTCGACCAGGTGCCCACCCTCGAGGATGCCCAAGGCTTTGTACAGCCGGCCGATCAGCCTCGCGATGGTGGTCTTGCCGGTGCCGGGCGGGCCGGTGAAAACGAAGTGCTCGGTCATCCGGTTCTGCTGGATGCCGGCGTCACGACGGGCGAGTTGGGCGCGCGTTTGCGCCAGCAGAATTCGAACCTGCCGTTTGATTCCCTCCTGGCCGATCTGCTTTTCCAGGTCGGCCAGGACATCCTCGACGGTCTCTGTCGCTGGGTTCTGCGGTTCGGCGCGCACCACGTCCGCCTCCGGATGGTCGGGCCGGTGGAGTTCGAGCCGGGCTGTGGCCGGGCGACACTGCAGCGCCGCGTCCAAGCCCTCCAAGCCCGGGTTGAGTGCGTACGCATGGTGCAGGTGCCAGCCGGCGGTGTCCTCGTCCCCGTCCACGCGGGCGATGAGGCCCAGCCAGTAGTGGGTCTCGGCGTACACCTCGGGAAGGACGGACTGCTCCAGGACCCAGGTGAGATGGTCCCGCGACGGTTCGATCGCCCCGACCTCGCTGAGCAGGATGCCGCTCAGCAGCCGGGCCACGGTCTCCAGGTACGGATCGCCGTTGGAGATGACCGCACGCAAGTGCGTGATGGCGGCCTCACGATCCCCGGTCTGGAAAGCACACCAGCCGTGCAGGAAGGTGACCGGCAGCTCAGCGGGGTCGAGATTGGCCAAGATCGCGGCCGCCGGTCCGGTCTCCCTGCGGTGCAGATGGCCCGCGATCTGCGCGCACCACAGGTCGGGATGGGTCTCCAGCCGGTAGGTGACGTACGGTCCGAGGCTGAACACCGATGCCATCGCGAACATGTTGCGACGCCGTTCCTCGCCGAACCTGGGGGCGTGCGCGATTATCGCAGCCACCGCAGTCTCCTGCTCGTGACCGGTCAGGTGCAGGCCGAGCCAGGCATCCGCCATGCCCTCATCGAGCGCGATCGCCTTGGCGAAGTGAGTCGCGGCACGGGCCGGGTCGCTGGAGACAAGACGGGCCCCACTCAACCACGCACCCCGGGCACGATGACGATCAAGCACGACCCGACCGCCTTGAGGTGAGCAGCACCTGGTCGTCCAGCTGCGTGTCGCCCATCAGACCCCCCGAAGCAAACGTGACCAGCGGATCGTAGGTGCTGGGTGATCGGTGCGTCGAGTCCGGCTTGGCCAGGCTGTGGATAACCCGGGATCTATCGGCGACCGGGACGTCCGCCCACCACACAGGAGAACAATGTCAGTGATCAGGTAGATGAGTAACAATGTTTGCCGACATGTGCAGTTAAGTGACACAGTCGCACGCACGCGGACGTCCGCCGGGACCCATCGAGCAGCAGGTCCACCATCAGCGGCGCACAGAACAGACTCCAGTAGCTACTCCCGAACTCTTCGGCACTCCGGGCTCGCGATCATGTTCAGGTAGGCCTCTGACCCGCCAACCGGCTTGGGCGGTGACCATTCGCGGCGCGGCTGCACTCAGTTACCGAGCAACACGTGTGGCCGTCCGCCGCATCGCTGAAACCTGCCCCGATCCCCGTGACATCGTCCGGTTTGCATGCGCGCTCCTCCTCATCCTTGGAAGGGTTGTCCGCACATTCGTCGCCGAATGGCTGCGGATCTGCATCGGTCCCAAGGCTCGGGAGAACCATGTCCACCACCCTGCGATCGCCTATCGCCGCGTTGATCAGCGTCCTCCTGGCGGCCCTCGCCATTTCACTGACCGCGGTACCCGCGTCGGCGGCATCGGCCACGTCGCTCACGTACACCATCGACACGTCCTCGCCCACCTACGACCGGCTCATCCCACCGAACTGCTCCGTCGGCGGCCCCACCGCGAACTACAAGGTGATCCAGTTCGAGACCGTGCAGGACGTGAACCCTGCTCAGAACAACTTCACGATCGCCATCAGCACCACGGCCGCACTCACTGCCACGCTCTACCAGGGGGTCTTCCTGCCCACCAATCCATTGACCAACTGCTACGACGGCTCCCATTCGATCGCAAGCCCGAGCGGCAGCTGGAACACCGGCTACGGCGGCGGGGGAACCAACAACTGGTACCTCGTCCTGGCCAGCGACTCCCCCACCCCGTCGGTGACAGTCTCGGCCACGATGACCACGAGCATCGGCACCGTCCGTGAGGTGCTCCCCCCACCACCCGACCCGACCATCACCGTGACCCCCGCGACCCTGCCAGCAGGCACCCTGGGAAGCGCCTACTCCCAGACACTCACTGCCTCCGGGGGCACCAGCCCCTATGAGTTCTACGAGTACGACGGGCGCCTACCCACCGGACTCACCCTCACCACAGCCGGCCTTCTCTCCGGGACTCCCACCGCCACAGGCAGTTTCACCTTCACGGTGGACGCATTCGACGCGGACTCCTTTCAAGGCTCACGCACCTACACCATCGCGGTGAACCCGCCACCGGTGAACATCACGACGACGAGCCTGCCCGCCGCGTCCGCAGGCAGCCCCTACTCCCAGGCCATTGCCGCCGAGGGTGGCACCGCCCCGTACACCTACGCCCTGACCTCCGGCGCCTTGCCTACCGGGGTGTCACTGAGCACATCCGGTGCCCTGAGCGGAACACCCACCGCGGCAGGGTCATTCACGTTCGAGATCACCGCCACCGACTCGACCTCCGGCACCGCCCTGACCGACGTGCAGGCATACACGATGGCCGTGGCGTTGCCCACCGTGACCCTCGACCCCAGCGCTCCGCCGGGCAGCCAGATCGGAACTGCCTACTCCCATGTCTTCTCCGCCTCGGGGGGAGTCGCTCCGTACACCTACGCCGTGACCGGCGGCTCGCTGCCCACCGGGCTCACCCTGTCCGCGGGCGGCACGTTGTCCGGTACCCCCACCAGCTCAGGCAGCTTCACCTTCACGCTCACCGCGACCGACTCGACCACTGGCACCGGCCCAGCCTTTCAAGCCGCGCAGTACACGCTGCTCGTCGCCGGACCGGAGGTGACCATCACGCCCGACACGTTGCCCGGTGCGACCGCCGGGGCCGCCTATTCCCAGACGCTCACCGCTGGCTCGGGGACGGCGCCCTACACCTTCGCGGTGACAGGCGGCTCCCTGCCCGCGGGCCTGGCACTGACGACGGACGGGACCCTGTCCGGCACTCCCACCGAGGCTGGGCCGTTTTCCTTCACCGTCACGGCAACCGACTCCACGCCCGGTACCGCCGGCAGCGGCCAAGTGACCTATGCGCTCGAGGTTGCCTTGCCGATGGTGAGCATCTCCACGACCAGCCTGCCCGACGGCACCTCCGGCAGCGCATACTCGGCAACGATGGCGGCGGAGGGTGGCGTGGCCGACTACACCTACGCACTCACCGAGGGACCACTTCCCGCGGGGCTGACCCTGAACTCGAACGGCACCGTGACCGGCACCCCGACGGAGGCAGGCACCTTCACCGTCACCGTCGAGGCCATGGACTCCACCACCGGAACCGGGCCGGCCACCGGCAGCCGCCAATACACCTTCGACGTGGCACTGGACACCATCGTCCTGGAACCATCGACGTTGGCGGGCCCGGTCGACAGTGACCCTTACGACGACACCGTCACGGCCAGCGGCGGAATGGCGCCGTACGTATTCGAACTCGCCAGCGGATCGCTACCGCCCGGACTATCGCTGAACGACCAGGGGTCGCTCACCGGGACCCCGAACCTGACGGGAACGTTCACCTTCGAGATCCGCGCCACGGACTCCACCACGGGAACCGGACCTGCGACCGGAACCAGGAACTACACGGTGACCGTGGCGCCGATGGCCTGCCTGTCGGAGAACCTCGAACTCACCGCCGGACACTCCTGGGACTCCAGCCCCGCGACCGTGCTCGGCCTGCCCTACCGACTCTTCATGCAGACGGACGGAAACGCAGTGCTGTACGCCCCGGACGGCAAAGCCACCTGGAACACCGGCACCGCCGGCCACCCAGGCGCCCGCCTGGTGATGCAAGGTGACGGCAACCTCGTCGTGTACAGCGCCGACGGCCAGGCCCGATGGTCCAGCGGCAGCAGCACCGGCTGCTCGAAACTCTTCGTGCAGACGGACGGGAATATCGTCATCTACAAGCCCGCGACATTCATCGAGAGTGCTTGGTACTCGGGCGCCGATCACCTGTCAGCACAGGGCGTGCCCGTCACCGGACCCTCCATCAGTCGGGGTCAAGCGCTGCGCAGCGGCATGTTCGTCGTCGCCGGGCAGTACCGGCTCATCATGCAGGTCGACGGAAACCTCGTCCTGTACGGGCCGGGTGGGGCGGTGTGGCAGTCCGACACCCACGTCAGGTACGCCTTCGTCGTCCTCCAGGGCGACGGGAACCTCGTCATGTACAGCAGGACCGGCCAGTACCTCTGGGGTACCGGCACCCAGCACCGGGACGGGACCGAACTGCGACTGCAAGCCGATGGCAATCTCGTTCTCTACCGTCGTGACGGCACCTACGTGTGGCATCGATAGGGGTCTACTCACACCGGCGGGTGCCCCACAGCTGATGCGGGGCACCCGCCGGTGTCTTGCTGGACGAGGCCCCGTTCCCGAGACACCACATCGAGGTGCGCCCGCCGGAGAACCGGATGGTGCCAGCGGTCTGCTTGGTAGCGTGCCCGCTTGACCAAGGCCCTGCCAGAAGGAGTGTCATGAGTATCAGACTGGAGAACGTCGGGATCGCCGTTCGCGACCTGGAGGAGGCGATCCGGTTCTTCACCGACCTGGGACTGACTGTCCTGGGCCGAGACACGGTCAGCGGGCAGTGGGCCTCCACGGCCGTCGGTCTGGATGGGAACCATGCCAAGATCGCGATGCTCCAAACCCCGGACGGGGCCGGCCGGATCGAACTCTTCGAGTACCTTCACCCGGACGCGATCGAGACCGAGCCGACCCGGCCCAACGAGATCGGCATGCACCGGATCGCCTTCTCCGTCGACGACATCGACGAAGCCTTGGCCATCGCCGCGCGCCACGATTGTCATCCGCTGCGGGGCGTGGCCACCTATGAGGACGTCTACAAACTCACGTACGTGCGCGGCCCCAGCGGAATCATCGTCATGCTGGCACAGGAGCTGAGACGCTCGCAGAGTGAGGCCGAGTGAAAGTGCTCGGCAGTGTTGCGATCAGACCCTCACTCGAGTCCTGACCCGTGGCCTGACGCGATCCACGGACTGGCCCTCAGGATGAGGTGAGGCCATTCAACCGCTCCACCACGACGAGAAGTGCTTCCACCTCCCCCTGACTGGGCGGAACACCGAAGGCACGGTGGTGGCACAGCGCCGACAACCGGTTCCACGCCCACACCACGTCGGCGGCCAGAGTGTGGTCGCCAGCGTGGACGACGTCACGGCTCGGATCGCAGGGACGTTGGGCGCGAACAGCTGTGCCGGCGGCGGGCAGGTAGAAGGCAAGACTGATCAGCTGTGCCCGCACACTGGCCGAACCCATGCCCGGTAGGCGCTGCGCCCACCATTGGGCAAGGCCCGTCTCCAGCGCTTGGCGGGCAAGCAGGGCCGCGGCGGCGGGGCCTGTCGTGCCGGCACCCATCAATGGTTGAGTGAGAATCGATCGTGCTAGATCGACCAGAAACAGCGCTTGGGATGGAGTCGGCCGCGTGGCCGGTGCGGGTGTGACACTCTCGCGGCTCACGACGACCTCAGCAGCACGTCGAGGAGTTTCTCGGTGCGGTTGATGAACTCGTGTGGGTCTGCGTCGGAGCCGTCATGGGCACCTCGATCCAGTTGCTGGACATGTCTGTTCGCCCAGCTTCCCGACTTGCTGAGTGTGGAGGAGACGTCGCCGTGACGATCTCCCGTGCCGAAGAAGGCGAACGCCAGGTGGGTTCGCAATCTCGTCAGGTCCGCGACTCGCTCCTCGATCTCCTGGAATGAGACCCCTTGACGCAGCAGCCTGCGTCGGCCGATGTCCTGGGCTGCAGACTCAACCGCCTGCCGGCACAGCCCTGGAACCACCCGCCGTCGGGCCTCGGCCGGGTACGGGTCACTGCTGGCGATAGCCCGGGCGTCGCCAATGAGACGTATTGTGGGTGAGCCGATCTCGCGCACCTGCACCAGTGAGCGAGGATGACGGGTGACCTGCAACACTCGGGCATCGATGCCAAGCCGGCGACAGGCATCGGGCAGGCGATCGTCGTGCGTGAAGACGACCAGCTGCCGCGTGCGCGCCACCTCTTCGAACACCTTCGCGAGCCCATCGACGCGCGCCACGTCGAAGGCCTGGACAGGATCATCGATCATGACGAATCGGAACGGACTCGCGTCCTGGGTCGCTCGAGGCAAGAACAGCGCCAGCGAAAGAGCGTGCAACTCGCCCTGAGAGAGCACCGCCATGCCTGGTGCGGCACCATCGTCGACCGAGATGGTCAGATCCAGCCGCCGACGATTTCCACTGCCCCCCAAGGCTAGATCGTCGAGGCTGACGTTCGAGTCGTGACGCAGGCGCTCCCAGAGGGACTTCACCTGATCGGCGATCGGATCAAAGCGTTCGGCCCTGATCTTGGCCTGCTCGTCCCGTACCCATGTGGCAGCCTCCTTGAGTGCGGCGATCGTCGGCGTCTGCGCGATGGCTGCTCTCGCCTGCGGCAGCCAGGCTGCGATCTGTTCGGCCAGGGGCTTCCACAGGTCCTGGCGCCGCTCCAACTCGGCCTTGGCGCGTGCAACGATCGGGTCGAGCGTGAGTTCGAGCGCGGCCAGTTCGTCGAGCCGGTCCGCCAGTTCACGCTCGTCCATCTCGAAGCGGCCGGTGACGATCCGGTCCCAGTCGGCGGCGACGTGGAGGGTACTCACGCCCGGGGGTGGCTCAGTGAGAACACCTGGAACCGGGATCAGCAGGTGTCTTGCTGCTTCAGCGGCAGCCGCCACTTCCCCGCGTGCCCGGGTGAGCTCGCCCGCCCGCTCACGACACACGTCGATCTGCTGGTTCGCCCGCTCCAGCCAGGCGTCGTCGAGAACCTCCTGAGTTCCGCACACCGGACAGGTGCTGCTCTCGTGGTCCTGCTGCCGATAATCAACAGCCACCGTCAGGAGCGTGGCAAGACTGTCGGCCACGTCGGCATCGGTGCTGCCGAACGCCTCGACAGCATCCACGGCACTTCTGAGTCGGAATGCCGCGCGCGAAAGCTCCTCGGAGTCAGGGGGTCTGAGCTGGGCAAGCTCCGACAGCCGCCCGATCTCCGGATCGACAACCGAGCCCGGTTCGATCAGCGCCTCCAAGGGCTGGACCTGCCACGTCCGGAGCTGGGCGCCGATCGCCTTTCGAGCAGTACTGGCCCGCTGGTCGCTGGACGCAGACAGGGCAGCGCGCAGTTCTCCGGCGCCCGCCAGCGCCTGCTTCACTGTCCCTGCGAGGTCACTCTGGGCGGCCACCAGGCGGTCACGGATCTCACCCCAGTCCTCCAAGCCGAGAAGAGTATTGAGCCGGTCGAACAACTCACTCGGTCTGGCGTCCAGCAGTGAGCCGAGGTCGGCGTACGACAAGAAGGGCCGATAGGTGGTGAGCGCCTCGCCGACCCCGAGGCTCTCGATGGAGGTCACCTGCTCTCCCTCCCGCTGGGCGCTCACCTGCGCGTTCTGCAATGGCGCGTCGACTGCCCAGGTCATGGCGACGAGGGTCCGGCGACCACTCCCGTCCACCTGCAGACACGCCGCGATCCGGGTCCGCTCGCCGTGATGAACATTTCGCCACGCCTTCTGCCAGTCCTTCGAGCGTCCTTCCCATCGCTGGGTGGAGCCGGTGAGGGCGAGCTCTGCGGCTTCGGCGAACGACGACTTGCCGGACCCGTTGCGCCCGACGACCAGCGTCAGCCCTGGCCCGGTGGACAGTCGCAGACAGCACGGTTCCGCCACCCCGCGGAACCCCTCGACGTGGATCTCGTCCAGGTACAACCTCGGACTATCGCTCGGCGGGACGTGGTCGACTGGCGGCCTGTGCACCTGCGCACCGCCGATCGCGTCGGCGAGGTCCGCCTCCCCCATGGCGGCGGCCAGGACGAGAAGCGCCACCTCCTCGGTGAGACCTGATACGTCAAGCCGGTTCAAGAGCAGTTCGTTCATCTCAACCCCCCAATTCTTCGTCTAGGTGATTCGACGTTATCGCCGAGCACCGACAAAAGACGGGTATAGGAGAGGTCTGCCCGTCGTGCAACGCTTCAGCCGCCGCCCAGGTACTCCTCGGCCAGGCCGACCAGGTCACGCTCACGGTGGTACCCGCGGTCCTGGACCAGTTGGGCCAGCCGTCGCACATCCGTGGTCTCGGCCGGGGTCAGCACGGCCCGCAGCGCGATCAGATCAATCGCATCCTGCGGTCTCAGCGCGTCGTCACGGGCCAGCAACTTGAGAACGACCAGGTGCCCCGCTCGTGCCACCGGCACCGAAAGCGACGGCATGATCTCGAGAACCTCCGCGCTATCGACGACCTCTGCCTCGATCCCGGACGAGGCGAAGAGGAGATCGACCAACACCCCGCCACCGACAGGTGACAGCAGCCTCACGGTGGCCAGCCGACCGCGTTCGACTTGTTCGACGATTGAGTCGAGCAGGTACCCTCGGCTGGTCAACTGGGAGACGACGCGCTCGGCTGCCTCGTCGTCTGGCACCAGCACCGAGATGTCCACATCGCGGGTGAAACGTGGCTCGACCCGGGCCGAAACTGCATGTCCGCCAATGAGGGCCCACTGGGCGCGCAGGCTCTCCAGATCGGCGACGAGTTGCCGCAGCGACTCCAGAACGAGGTTGGTCACGCCAGTTCATCCGTGGATGACGCGCGCGGAGGGACCCCCCGGGAAGTCTCCGAATGGTGCCCCCGGACGATGCCGCAGCCACTGCCGGAACTCCGAATCGATCCGATCGTCATCCCAGTCGGGATGTTCGCGCCGCAGACGGGAGCGCACCAACTGCTCCCCGACCTCGAAAAGCTCGAGGGCGATACGCAGCCGATCCGCCGCAGTCTCGGACACGGCAGAAGCCTATCCCCGCAGGCCGATCCAGTCCTGCACCCGACATTGACCATCCCCGTCGTTTCCGGTTGCCCTGACGGTCCCGTCTGCACACAGCCCAAGGGTGTGGGTCGAACCGGCGGCGACCGAGACCACGTCCCGCCAGCCGTCGACATCGCACTGTCCGAACGTGTTGTCTCCCGCCGCCCGAACACGACCCTGACTGGTCACAGCAACCGAGTGGTAGCTGCCGGCCGCCACCGAGACCACGTCTCGCCAGGAATCCACGGCGCACGCTCCGGCGGAGCCGTCCCCGGTTGCCAGTACTCGTCCGGTGGTGGTGACGCCGAGGGTGTGCAGGTAACCGGCCGCGACAGCCCGTAGCCCGGTCCAGTCGTGGACCGCACACTGTCCGCGTCGATTCACCCCAGTGGCCACGGCCGTGCCGTCCGCGCGCAGCCCCACCGAATGCCAGTCGCCGCAGGACACGGACAGGATGCGACGCCAGGTGTCCACGTCGCAGGCGCCATCACCCGCTCGCCCGGCGGCCAGGACAGTCCCGTCCGCGCGCACCCCGAGAGTTCGACGCCACCCGGCCGCGATGGCCGTGACCCGACTCCAACTCGCCACGTCGCACTGGCCATCCCCGTTCCACCCGGTGGCCACGAGCGTGCCGTCGGCTCGCAGGCCCACGCTGTGCGAGCGACCGGTGTTGGAGGCGGTGTGCACGTTCCCGGCGGCGAGACTGACCACGTCGGACCACTCCTGGACTCCACACTCGCCCGCCTCGTTGTCGCCAGCGGCGACCACCGTCCCATCGACTCGCAGCCCCACCGAGTGCCGTCGACCGGCGGCGAGGGCGCAGGTGAAGGCGAGGTCCAGCATGCCGGCGATCTTGCCATCGCCCCTGGACGGTTCGTCGCCCAGGTCGCCGGGCTCACAGACTGGGATGGTAGGAGCGCCCGGACCCCGACAGCGATCACCCAGCCAGTGCCTTCGCGAAGAACTCCTCAAGACGATCGAACGGGATGAGGCTCGTATCGTCGTACAGGTCAACGTGCCGGGCACCCTCGACGACGACCTCGCGGGCGTGGCCACCGGTAGCGGTGACGACGTCGTCGCTGAACCACTTGGAGTGCGCCTGATCGCCCGTGACGAGCAGGATCGGGCGGGGCGCGATGTCGTCGAGGTTGGCAAGGGCACCGAAGTTGATGTGTGCCGGAGCACTCGTGAGGGTGAACGCCCCGATCGAGCGCGGGTGCCAGCCGCGGTCGTTGCTCTTGACGTAGTACTCGAAGAACTCGTGGGTGATCGGGTCGAGGCCGTCGGCCGGCATCTGCTCGGGGAACTGCGGTTGCAGAGCGGGCTCGCCCGCGTCCACGTCTGCCCAGCGCTGCTTGGCGGCCTCGCCGAGCTGATCCCGTCGTTGCTCGTCGGTGGTCCAACCCATCCACCCGTTGCGGTTGACCCCGCTGATGTCGTACATCGCGCTGGTCGCCACGGCCTTGATCCGCGGGTCGACGGACGCGGCGGACAAGGCGAAGCCACCCGAGCCGCAGATCCCGATGACGCCGATCCGCTCGCGATCCACGTAGGCCAATGTGCCGAGGTAGTCCAGGCCCGCGCTGAAGTCCTCGGCGAAGATCTCCGGCGAGGTGACATGCCGTGGAGTGCCACCGGACTCACCGTTGTACGAGGGATCGAAGGCCAGGACGACGAAGCCGCGCTGGGCCAGTTCGTTGGCGTACACGCCTGGGCCCTGCTCCTTGACGCCTCCGTGCGGTGGGCCGATCACCAGGGCCGGGTGGGTAGCGGATTCGTCGATTCCGCGGGCCGCATAGAGGTCCCCGGCGAGCTCGATGCCGTATCGGTTGTGGTAACGCACCGGAGTGCGGGTGACCTCCTGGGAGAGGTCGAAGGTATAGCCGTCTGAGTGCAGCGTCATGCGTCTGTTCCGTTCGTCAGCTGGGTGGGGGGTTGAGCTGGTTGCGGGGCCTGTTCGGCAGCCCACGAGGCGAGCAGCCGCAGCGACTGCTCGGTCGTCGAGGCGGGCTCGGCAGCGTAGATGGTCAGCGTGAGGCCAGGCTCGGAGAGCATGTCGACGCTCTCATAGGCGAGGTCGAGGTCACCGACCGCCGTGTGGTGGAAGTACTTCGTGCCGCCAGAATGCAATCGCACGTCCTGGCGGGCCCACCGAACGCGGAATTCGTCGCTGCGAGTGGACAACTCACCGATGAGGTCGTGCATGAGCCGGTCGTGCGGATCGCGGCCGGATTCGGTGCGCAGAATGGAGACCGCGGTGTCGGCAGCGACATCCCAGTTGCGGTAGAACCGCTGGGAATCCTCGTCCAGGAACGTGTACCGGGCGAAGTTCGGTACCGGCGTCGTCGACCGCTCGTACAGGGAGGCGTGCATGGCATGTCCCAGAGCATTGGTGGCGAGCAGGTCCATCCGCCCGTTGCGCACGATCGCCGGCCCCGCGGTGATCGCCTGCAGCACCCACGACAACTGCGGCGAGGGAGTCCAGGCCTTGCGGCGGCGGGGCCGCAGCATCGCGCTGGAACCATCCGCGGCCTGGGCCAGGTGAAACAGGTGCGCGCGCTCGGCGTCGTCCAGGCGCAAGGCCTTGGCAATGGAATCCAGCACGGACGGGCTCGCGCCGCCGATCTGACCGCGTTCGAGCTTGGCGTAGTACTCGATGCTCACCCCGGCCAACGCGGCTACTTCACCACGGCGCAATCCGCGTACCCGGCGTTGCCCGAGTTCGGGCAGGCCTACCTCACGCGGGCTGATCTTCTCCCGCCGGCTGACCAGGAAGGCGCGCACCTCGGCTCGGTTGTCCACGACAAGAACCGTAAGCCCGGGTCGCCGAATCGTGGGACACCCTCTCGGTACACCTCATGACGGGACGTTTTACGCCTTGTCACGGGCCGGTGGAATGGACCGTGACACCTCCCCCACGGACCGCCCGATTCGAGCCTGAGGCTCGGCATCGGATGTGCGACCCGAATCCGAGGCGTCACGAGCCGTTGCCGTGATCAGGCTCGCCTACCTCGAGATCAGGAGAACCCATGACGCCCACGTACGACTTCCACGATCGCGTCGCGCTTGTCACCGGCGCCGGAAACGGAATGGGGGCGGCTGCGGCAGAGGCTTTCGTCCGCGCCGGCGCTGCAGTTGCGTTGCTGGACAACGACTCAGCCGCGATGGCAGCCCTGGAGCAGAGACTCCGACATGCTGGTGGGGAGGCGATGGGCATCGCCTGCGACGTCACAGACGAGACCCAGGTGGCAGCGGCGATAGGCACGGTCGTCGGCCGGTGGGGTCGCCTCGACGCGGCGTTCAACAATGCCGGGATCATGCCCCCCTCCGCCGGGGCCGCCGAGGAGACCGCCGATGCCTTCGACCGGGTCGTCGCGGTGAATCTGCGTGGCGTGTGGGCATGCATGAAGCACGAACTGGCCGCCATGCAGAACACGGGTGGGGCCATCGTCAACTGTTCCTCCCTGGGCGGCCTGGTCGGCGGCCCGGGTCGTTCGGCCTACCACGGCACCAAGCACGGGGTCATCGGACTGACCAAGAGCGCCGCCCTCGAATACGGGCCGCGGGGTGTTCGAGTCAACGCCGTGTGCCCGGGCACGATCGACACCCCGATGGTCGAGCGGATGGCGGCGGCTCGTGAACTCGACCTGACGCAGGCGATTGCCGCGATCGCGATGGGACGCCTCGGCACAGGCGATGAGATTGCCCAGGCGGTCCTGTGGCTGTGCAGCCAGGGCGCGTCCTATGTCACGGGAGTGGCCCTGCCCGTCGATGGTGGCTACACGGCAGCCTGAGCAGGACGACCGAGCCGGCTATCTGCCGCTCGACTCTGGTGGGCTTGCCAGACCGCCATCCCAATGGGCTGGCACGCCGCCGAGTCGGCCCACCGATCCGCATGGCCGCGCGCCACGCCCGTTCGCCATGCGCTACGTGTCGACGGCGGTGAGTTTGGGTCGGCGTAATGCGCGCGATCCAGCTCACTCACCCTGACGACAGCCCAGGCCGGTGGGTGCTGCTCGGCAGGCCGGGCCGCGGTGTTCAAGGAGATCTTCTGCCGCACTGCCGTTCTGGTAGCCGGTGCCCGGCAGGTCCGATAGCGGGCGATCACCATGCCATCCCCCGGCCCCATTGCGACCTACCGATGGACATGCGTACCACGGGTGCGCCCGCTCTGGGTGAGCACGTTTCAACTGGTGAGGAACCCGGAGTGCATGTCCGTGTGCAAGTGGGCTTGCTCGAGATACCACGCGACGCGGTTCCCTTCACCCGATTTGCCCCGACTCGTGGGGGCGGAGCGTGTCGATCCTGCCCGGATTCCAGGCCGCCGTCCCCGTCTGTCGCCGACGGCGCCCGTGATGAGGGACCCTTGCTCCGGTTGCCCACCTCATCCCGGCGCTGGCCGGCCACCGTCGTCAGGCACGGGCGAACCAGAAAGGACTGCCATGACTCGCGTACGTCTGGATGTTTTCGCCTCACTCGACGGCTTCACCGCCGGTGAGGCCAGCCCTGCCAACCCCATGGGCGAGGACTGGGAGCGCGTCACCGCGGCCTATGCCGCGACTCGCACCTTCCGCGCCAAGGTGCTGGGTGACACCAGCGGAGCGGGAACGACAGGTATCGACGACACCTACGCCGCCCGGTTCTCCGACGGTGTGGGAGCCGAGATCATGGGCGCCGCCATGTTCGGCCTGCACACCTTCGCCGACGACCCCGACTGGAAGGGCTGGTGGGGAGACACTCCTCCGTTCGGCACCCCGGTCTACGTGCTCACCCACACCGCGCCACGCCCCTCGATCCCGATGCAGGGCGGCACCACCTTCCACTTCCGGAACGCGGCGATACAGGAGGTGCTGACTGAGGCCAGAGATGCCGCAGCCGGTTTGGACGTGCGGATCGGCGGGGGTCTGAGCACCGCACGGGCCTTCCTGCGCGCAGGGTTGGTCGACGATCTGCACGTCCAGATCGCGCCTGTCGTGCTCGACAAGGGCCCCCGGCTGTGGGACGACCTGCGCGGTCTGGAGAACTCCCACCAGGTCACCACCGAGGTGGCCGAGAGCGGGACCATCCATGTGACCTTCACCCGATAACTTCTCGCGGTCGACCACTGGCCAGGCTCGAGCCGGGTCGCAAGCCCTGCGGGGCATAGCCTGGCGGGGTGACCCCATCCGCCGCCAGCTCCCAGGACCGTGCCGATCGGCACGAACAGATCCTGGAGGCCGTGCTACGGGTGCTGGGTCGAGACGGGATATCCGGGCTGAGCATCCGGGCCGTCGCCAGGGAGGCAGGGATCGCGGCCGGGCTCGTGGGGTACTACTTCGAGGACAAGGCGGCCCTCATCCGGGCGGCCTTGCGAAGGATCGGCGAACAGGACCTCGCATTGCTCGACACCGACCCGGCGTTGTCCGCGCAGGACCAGCTCAGGTCGGCCATCCGACGGGTGGCGGGATCGGAGTTCCTCACCACCGAGTACCTGTCGCTGCGGCTCCACCTATGGTCACTCGCCCAGGCGCACCAGGACTTCGAGGCGATCAACACCCAGGCCCAGGCGGAGTACCGAGCCACACTTGCCCGGCTGATCAGGGCGGCCCGCCCGGAGCTCAGCCGCAGCGAGTCCACCAGGCGGGCCGCCGACATCGACGTGCTGCAGAACGGCTTGTGGCTCACGGCCCTTCTCGGCCTGGACCGGGCGTCGGTCCGCCGGTGCGTCGCACGCTGCGAGGAGATCGCCCTCGGCTGATTCGTCGAGCCTGGCCGGCGAGCGGCGCACTACCTTCGCGCCTCGTGAATCGCTGTTCGCGTAATGCCATGCGTACTTCCTGTTCCCGCAGGGGATCACCCGACAGGAACGTCGAGGTCTTTGCCTGGCCAGGCGATGCGCTTGGCCGCAGCGATCCGCGCCGACGCCCCTTGACCCGCCTCCAGGCGATCACCGACCATTCCGGCAGGCCCTTGGACGATCGTTCAAGGCTCTTGTACGATCGTCCAAGGATGGCTAACGTGATGGGATGCCAGCCAATCTCCCCTCGATCCCGGTCACCAGCGACGACGTGCGCAGTGTCGCCGCGGGCCATGACCCGGATCCGGCCCGTTCGATGTCCCTGCATGCTGACGCCTACACCGGTAAGACGTGGGCACATGCCGACCAGGTCGCGATCTTCGCCCGCAGTTGGCAGTGGGTGTGCCACGTGGAGAAGCTCGCCGCGCCGGGCGCCTACCTGGCCACCGAGGTGGCAGGCATGCCCGTGGTGGTGGTGCGCGATCGAGAGGGCGCCCTGCGCGCGTTCTACAACGTGTGCAAGCACCGCGCGCACCAGCTGCTCAGCGGATCCGGCACGACCAGGAGCATGGTCTGCCCCTGTCACGCGTGGACGTACGACCTCACCGGGCAACTGCGCGGCACTCGGCGGGCGGACCGAATGGAGACCTTCGACGCCTCGACGATCTGCCTCGACCGGATCGGGGTGGAGCAGTTCGGCGGCTTCGTCTACGTCAACCTCGACCCCGACGCGCGCCCGCTGGCCGAGCAGGCACCCGACCTGCTGGCCGAGATCCAACGCTGGGCCCCCGACGTCGAGAACCTCACGCTGGCCAAGCGTCTCACCTACGAGATCAAGAGCAACTGGAAGAACATCGTCGACAACTTCCTCGAGTGCTACCACTGCCACGTGGCACACCCCGAGTTCGTCGACCTCGTGGATATGAAGACCTACGAGGTGCGCACCCACGACGTGTGGTCGAGTCACTTCGCCGAGGCCGGCACGCACGAGAACGTCGCCTATGACGTCTCCGCCGCCACGGTGACAGTGCACGCCGTGTGGTGGCTGTGGCCCAACACCTGCCTGCTGCGGTATCCGGGACGCGGCAACTTCATGGTGCTGCAGATCCTGCCCGATGGCCCGGACCGGTGTACCGAGACGTGGGACTTCTACCTGGAGACCACCGAGCTCAACGAATCCGAGTCGGCGGCAGTGCGTTACGTCGACGAGGTGCTGCAGGTTCAGGACATCGACCTGGTCGAGAGCGTCCAGCGCGGCATGAGCACACCGGCCTTCACTCAGGGCCGGATCGTCTACGACGACAAACGCACCGGCCTGTCCGAGCACGGCGTGCACCATTTCCACGGTCTCGTCCTGGACGCCTACCGGGCCCTCGTCGGCCTCCCCGGCCAGGGCCCGCCCCTCAGTGCCAGCCACATCCCGACCACGACGGGGAGCCTGAGCCGTGCCTGAGCCCGTCATCATCACCTGCGCGCCGACCGGCGGCATCCACACCCCCACCATGTCGCAGCACCTACCGGTGACCCCCGAGGAGATCGCCACGGCCTCGATCGAGGCAGCTCAGGCAGGTGCGGCGATCATCCACCTGCACGCCCGCAATCCGCAGACCGGCAAGCCCGACCCACGGCCAGAGTTGTTCGCGGACTTCATGTCCCGGATCGCCAGAGGTTGCGACGCCGTGATGAACGTGTCCACAGGCGGTGGTCTGGGGATGACTCGCGAGGAGCGGCTTCAGGCTGCGGTGGCCACCTCACCGGAGATGGCCTCGCTCAACGTCGGGTCGTTGAACTTCGGGATCTTCCCGATGCGTGAGAAGTACTCGCAATGGAAGCATGAGTGGGAGCCGGAGTTCCTGGAGATGACGAGGGACTTCGTCTTCAAGAACACCTTCGCCGACCTCGAGTACGTCGTGAAGGAACTCGGGCAGGGGCACGGCACCAAGTTCGAGTTCGAGTGTTATGACCTCGGCCACCTGTACAACCTGGCCTGGCTCATAGACCAGGGATGGCTGGAGCCACCGTTCTTCGTGCAGATGGTCTTCGGCGTCCTCGGAGGCGTCGGAGCCGACCTGGACAACCTCCTCCACATGCACAGCATCGCCGAGAAGCTCTTCGGCGACAGCTACGAGTGGTCCGTCCTGGCCGCCGGCCGGCACCAGATGAACTTCGCCACCCAAGCCGCGATGCTCGGCGGCAACCTGCGGGTCGGCATGGAAGACAGCCTCTACCTCGGACCCGGACGGCTCACCCCCTCCAACGCCCACCAGGTGCGCAAGATCCGCGAGATCGTGGAGTCCCTCGGCTACCAGATTGCTACCCCCGACATGGCGCGAAAGCGGCTCGGGCTCAAAGGGGCAGACCGTGTCGCCGTCTGAGCCGACGATCACCTCGGTACAGCGCATCACAGAGGTGGAGCGCGTCACGGCACTGGGGGCCGGTCTCATCGGCCGCAGTTGGACGGCGCTGTTCCTCGCCGCCGGCAAGCAGGTCACCAGCTACGACCCGGACCCCTCGGCGAAGGCCCGCACCCGTGAGACCGTCGAGCAGGCCTGGCCGGTGCTGACGACGCTGGGGTTGACCACTCCACAGGACACCGACCCGATGGCGCGGCTCACCGTCGTCGCCGACGCGCGAGAGGCCGTCGACGGCGCTCAGTTCGTCCAGGAGAGCATCCCCGAGCGTCTTCCACTCAAGCACGACCTCTACGCCGCCATCGAACCCGTTCTTGCCGAAGACGTGGTCGTCGCGTCGTCCGCCTCCGGACTCACCCTCACCGAACTACAAGCCGGGTGGACCGATCCGGCGCGGATCGTCCTCGGGCACCCGTTCAACCCGCCCCACCTCATCCCGCTCGTCGAGGTGATGGGCAACGCCCGGACCGCCCCGCACGCAGTCCCGACGGCGCGTGCCTTCTACGAGTCGGTCGGCAAGGTGACCATCGAGGTGCGCCGCGAGGTACCCGGTCATGTCGCCAACCGACTCCAAGCGGCCCTGTGGCGCGAAGCCATCCACCTCATCAACGAGGGTGTCGCCACCGTCCAGGACGTCGACACTGCCGTCGCCGCCGGCCCCGGCGCTCGGTGGGCCGTCATGGGTCCGACAACCCTGTTCCACCTCGGTGGGGACGAAGGCGGCCTCGCCGACTTCTGTGCCCGCTACGCCGACAGCTTCAACCGCTGGTGGGACGACCTCGGCACCCCGCACCTGGACGCGGCCACCATCGACCGTCTCGTCACCGGCTTCGGTTCCACGACCCCCCAGGAGTTCTGGGCCCTCGCCGCTCACCGTGATGCCCTGCTCACCGCCGTGATTGCCGCGACAAGACCCGACGACGCCTCCTCGGCCGGCTGACGGCGTCCCCGACAGCAGGCTCACCGATGGGTGACCGTTGACTGCCGGTGGGCCGGCGCAAGCCTTCGGCGTGGCAAAGCCACTCACCCTGCAGCCGGGGAGGACGTAGCCTGGGAGAGAGTCGGGGAGTTGGTCATGAACGTTCTCGTCGTCGTCGAGTCCATGTTCGGCAATACACGTGTCATCGCCGAGGAGATCGCGGTCGGGCTCCGCGAAGTGCGACCCGAGGGCACCGTCCGCGTGGTCCCGGTGACCGAGCCCGTGCCACCTCTGGACGCGGTGTCAGGTCTGCTGGTAGGTGGCCCCACCCACGCCTTCTCGATGTCCCGCACGTCGACCCGGGAGGACGCCGCCCACCAGGGGGCCGAGGGCCAGACCGGACGAGGTCTGCGTGAGTGGGTCACCGAGGCTGGGAAGTCGGCATCAGGCTTCACCGGGGCGATCGTCACGTTCGACACGCGGATTCCGCGGTTTCCGGGTTCCGCGGCGGCCAGCGCCGCCAAAGCGCTACGCCGAGCGGGTTTCTCACGCGCCGAGCGGGGTGAATCGTTCTGGGTAAGCGGGAAGACCGGGCCGCTTGCCGATGGCGAGTTGGAACGGGCGCGCGAGTGGGGTCGCACGCTGGCCGCCACTCTCGCCGAGTAGCCGTGCTGCGCTGGGGAAGGCAGAACTGCTCACCGACCCGGGAGTCGGCCGTGAGGTCCTACCGCAGCAGGGCGCTCAGCCGCGCAGCGCGGAGACGACGACGCCCGCCAGCCTGAGCCGGGTGGGTCTGGCCGCGAACCTCGTAAGGCGGCCGCCGGTCGTGGCGGACGTGCGGTTGCTGACGAACCAGGGCGGTCTCGGCGAGAAGGTCACCATGCCCGTGAGAATCGAGCGCGGGAACGGTCTGAACGGGCCACGGATGATGGTGCGTTCGACCTGGTCCAGCAGAAGGCCGTTGTGCACGACGCCGATGCCGCTCTGGGCGTCCTGGAGGGTGTGCCCGGGGAACGCTCCCCAGGGGGCTCTGGCGGTGAGGAAACCCAACCCCGTCCATGCGTTGATGGCGATCGTGCCGTAGCGCAGGTTGGCGAGGGCCCGCTCAAAACCCGTTCCCAACCGTCGCATCGTGCGGGGATGGGCCACGATGTTGGCGCCGAGAGTGCCGGCGAGCCGGGTGTTCGCGAAGTCGACGGCGCGGTCGAGGAACTCCTGGCCGGTGCCTGGGAGTTCGACGACACCCAGGACCGGCCCGAAGTACTCCTCGTCGAAGGCAGGGTCGCCCTCTTCGGGAAGGTCGTTCAGGAGCACCCGGTCGCCGAAGCGCTGTACCTGCTCGTGCGCATCCGCTGCGGCGCGGGTGCGGTCGTCGCTGCCGGGGTAGTAGCTGGCGCGTCCGGGTGCCGCGGCAAACGCCCGCCGCAACTCGACCATGAAGGCGTCCTTCTGCGGCCAGGTGCTACTGATGACGATGACCTGGGCCGCCACGCAGTTGTACCCGTTGTTGTGCAGCCGTTGCGTGGCCAGGTGTTCGGCCTGGAACCTCAGGTCCCGCCAGGACCAACGCCCGGGCAGCACGAGTGCCGCGCCCACCCCGCCCAACTCACTCGTGATCGGCTTGTCCAACAGCGCATCACCGGCGGCTTGACGCGCGCGACCCTCCTGCCCGGGGCCAAACACGATCGCGTCGTGGGATCGGACGCTGCCGGTGATGTGGACGTGCCCGACTCCGGGGTGGGCGATCGCCGCCGAGCCCACGTCGATGCCGCCGGTGAGGATTCGCATCACCCCGAAGTGGATGAGCGGCGCGAAGACCTGCTCTAGAACGGGCAGGAGTGGGTCGGTGAGGGGGTTGAGCTTGAGCAGTACGGCCCGATTGAAGGCGAACAACTCGTAGAGGGTGTCCAGCGGGGCGATCGAGAAGATGTTCCCAGCACCCAGCACCAGGCCAACGCCTCCGGTCTGCGCCGGGGTGCGTTGAGCGAGGCCGGCCTCGGCCCGCCACTCCTCGGGCGTAACTCCGGGCGGCGACCAGACGTCGGCGGTGAACCCGTTGAGTAGCACGCGATCGTGCAGATTGTGAGGCAAGACCCGGACACTGGTGCGCCCTTGCGGCGCCTGTGCGAGGCGGTAGCCGTCCAGGGGGCTGCGCTCTTCTTGTAGGGCGGACAGCGATTCCGTCAGTGCACCGATCGCGGTGAGCAAGGCATAGGGGCCGGTCATCCATTCCTCGCCGACCAGTGGCGAACCCGGGTCGAGACCCTTGATCCGGGTGGCCACCGTGACCCACTCGTCGGCATGGGCGTCGACAGCGCGGGACAGCCGGTCCAGCACGGTCAGCCGATCTCCTAAAGACGCAGTGCTCCAGCGCTTCTCACCTTCTCGGAGCTGCCCGACCGCATCGTCGATGATGTTCGCGATCATGGTGGTCACGACGTGACCGCCAGGATCTCCGCAGCCACCCGCTGGCCGGACTCCACGGCTCCGTCCAGGGAGCCGTTGTCGTGCGGGGTGTTGTCCATGGTGACGCTGAGCAGGCCTTCGAGGGTGAAGGCGGATCCGCTGAGCCCGTCTTCGGGCCGGAACGGTGTCTCATAGGCCACCTGGATCTTGATCACCGAGCCCATCGGCATCTGCTGGGTCAGCAGGTCGCGTGAGGCGGGCATAGGCGGACTGTAGGTGATCCGGCCGGCCAGGGTCGGCGGAATCGCCACGACGACCTGCTTGGCGGTGATCTGACCACCGTCGTAGGCGACGCGGACGTGCTCGCCGTCCTGGGTGATCTCACGGGCGAACACCTCAGCCGGAGTCGGATCGCGCTATCCACAACCAGAGCCGCCATCAACGCAAACGAGGCGATGTCGTGGCACGCCCTATATGGCCAGGATACGAACCTCTACATTGAGCGCCTCATACGTGGACCGGGCTCGTGCGTCTCGGGTCACCAGCGTAGCTCGGTGTTCCAAGGCAGCCAGCGCCACCAGCCCGTCGTAGGTTGCTCCGCCCGCTACGCCACTCTCGGCGAGGATCGCCGGAACCGTAGTAGCGAGTTCGCCGGACAGCGTCAGGGGGGCGACAAAGTTCTCCTTGATAAGGCGCACTGCGTCGGTGGCGCTCACGCGGGCATCGCCCGGCAAACGAGTCAGGACTGCGTAGGTTTCCACGAACGCATGGCCGCTCAGCGTCAGGGTCCTATGTGAAGCCCAGGCAATCACTTCCTGGTGTTCGGGATGCGAAGCAACCAGCAACGGGATGGCCACGCTGGTGTCCACGGCCAGCACGACCTGCTCGGTCATCGACGGCCAGAGTCGATCAGCGCGTACATCATGTCGTCGGTGACCACTGCGTCCCCGTGCGAGACGAGACGCCCGCTCTGATCGCGTTCCAGTCGTGCCGTGCGCCCACCCGGCGTGATGTGCACTCCGCCCCCGTACACCGAGATGTCGACCTTGGCGCCAGGCGCGAGACCCAGTGCATCCCGGAGCTTCTTGGGCAACATCACTCGCCCGGTCGAGTCAATGACAGCCTCCATGGGAAAACGTTACCAACAGATCCCCAGTCTGTCGCGACGTTCTGGCCACCCATCATCACACCAGCCCGGCCGGGGACACCAGGTGCTCCTCATCGAACACGGGCGTGGCCTGGACCAGGGTTCAGATATGATCACCATCAGTGCCTTGTGGTCTCGCAGGGATAAGGGCCTTCAACATCCCCAATCCTCCTGCCTCACAAGGCACTTCAACGTCTGCCACACCGAACCAGTCCAACTCAACCCCAGCCACTCCACCGATCCAGGCTTACGGCCCGCCAGCAGATTATGCGTCGAGTGTCGGCTCCTGGGTGGACGTCTGGTGAGGCGAGGGGCTTGCGGTCGTAGCAGCGTTACGCGGCGGGCCGACAGCGCCGCCAGACGTCCGGTCCGGGAAGCGGCACGCGGCAGCAGTCTGCTGGTGGGCCTAGCTCAACGCCTCGGCGAAGAAGGCGGAGATCTGATCGAAGGGGATCAGGTCGGTGCGGTCGTAGAGGTCGATGTGGCGGGCGCCGGGGACCACCACGAGCTCGCTGACCGATGCCTGTTCGTGGATGACGTCGCTGAACCATCGGGAGTGGGCCTGCTCGCCGGTGATCAGTAGGACGGGCCGGGTCCCGAGGTCGCCAAGCGCATGCACCGGGCCGTCGTGGATGTGGGCAGGCCAACTGGTGTTGGTGAACCCGCCGATGGACCGTGGGTGCCAGCCGCGGTCTTGGTCCTGGACGTAGTACTCGTGGAACTCGGCGGTGATGGGGTCGAGTTCGTCGGGTGCGTAAACGGCTGGGAACGTCCAGTTCAGCGCCGCCTCGCCGGAGTCGACGTCGGCCCAGCGCTTGGCCGCGTAGTCCGCCAGCGCCGCAGTGCGCGCTTCTTGGTTGGTGCTGCCCATGAAACCCTCGCGGGAAAGACCACTGATGTCGACCAGGGCGCTGGTGGTCACGGCCCGGATCCGGGGGTCGACTGCCGCGGCCGACAGTGCGAATCCACCGCTACCGCAGATGCCGACCACTCCGATCCGGGCACGATCGACGTAGGGCAGCGTCCCCAGATAGTCCACGCCGGCGGAGAAGTCCTCGGCGAACACCTCCGGGGAGGAGACATGGCGCGGCTCGCCGGAGCTTTCACCGTTGTAGGAGGGATCGAAAGCCAGTGCCACGAAACCTCGTTGGGCCAGCTGGTTCGCGTAGACCCCGGGGCTCTGTTCCTTCACACCGCCATGGGGCGGGCCGATGACGATGGCCGGATGTCTCGTATCGGTGTCGAGGTCGACGCCCTGGTACAGGTCCGCCGCGATCGTGACTCCGAACCGGTTCCGGTATCGCACCGGTGTCCGCACCACGCTGGGGTGAATGGGAAAGGTCAATCCATCGGCCTGGAGAGGCATGGTGCTCCTTGGTATCGGGTTCTCGTGGGGGTGGATGTTGCGGTCATCATGACAGCCACGCGCGGCTTCGGTGGCGGGCATGTCGGCGGGAAAGTCGCGGGTCGAGCGCGGTCACCGGGGCCGTCGATGCGCGAGGCGCAGGGCAAGGCCGGACATCACGGCGAGGACGACGACGATACTGGCCATCGGCACAGCCGTCGCCTCCCCACCCAGGCCGGCGATCGGCGCCACCACTCCGGCCAGGCACCACTGTAGGAAGCCGAGCAAGGCCGAGCCTGTGCCGGGATTCTCGGGCACCGCAGCAGAGGCGAGCGCGCCGGCGTTCGGCCCGACCAGACCCTGGGCGCTCATGAGTACGAAGAACCCGATCAGGGCCACCGGTAGCGGCATGTCGAACCAGAGTGCACCCACCAAGAGCGCAACCCCGGCACCCGCGGTCACGGCCAAGCCGACAGCCACGACGGTGCTGGTCCGAACCCGTCCCGCCAGGCGTGCGGCTGCCAGCGTGGCGAGTGTCAGCCCGACTGCGTTGAACGCGAAGGCCATGGAGTACTGCGTTGGGGAGAGCCCGTTCATGGACTGGAGCACGAAGGCCGAGGCCGCGACGTAGGCGAAGATCGTCCCCATCGACAGGGCGAAGACGAGCAGATACCCGGTAAAGACCCGGTTCCTGAGCACAGTGCCGGCCGGGCGGACCAGCCGGGCCAGGCCACCCTGGTGCCGCCGTCCGCTGGGTAGGGTCTCCGGCACCCCGAGTGTCGTGACCACCAACATCACGACGGACAGGGCGGCGACGAGCCAGAACGAGACCCGCCAGTGCGAGAACTGCAGGACAGCCGCTCCCACCAGGGGTCCGACGATGGGTGCGACGCCGGCTACCCCCGCCACGAGGTTGAGCGAGCGGACCAGGCGTGGGCCCGAGGTGAGGTCAACGACCATCGAACGGGCAACCACCATCGCCCACCCACCGCTGAGCCCCTGCACGAACCGGGCGGCCAGCATCACCGGGATGCTCGGACTGACGGCGCAGACGAGTGAGGCCAGGGTGAGGATCGCCAACGAGATCAGCAACGGCAGCCGGCGCCCGAGTTTGTCCGAGACCGGGCCACCGACAAGTTGGCCGAGTGCCATTCCCACGAAGAACGTCGTGAGGGTCAACTGCACCTCGGTCGCGCTCGCCTGCAGGTCCCGGGCGACGGCCGGGAAAGCGGGGACGTACATGTCCGTGGCAAGCGGTGCGATCGAGGTGATCAGGACGACTGCCGCCAAGATGGTGGCGTTGAGGCCGATCTCGCCGGCGGGGGCGGTGGAGTATTCGGGTCGGTTGATGGTCCGTGATGCGCTCACGCAGGTGCTTCCTTGAGTCGATCGGTGATGACGACTCAAGACAACTGCACCGCCGGGACACGGAACAGGCCCGAACATGGGATGTACCGGCAGGGCACCTCAGGGCGACCTGCACAACCGACCAGCACTGGCCGTGACCAGTCGCCACTTCGGCCATGGGTCAGCGCCCCGCTGCGTAAGGTCGGACATGGCCGAGAACGCCCGGCGCAACTGATCAGTCAAACACTCCCCCACCCTCTTTGACTTTCGCGCGCGAACGGCCATGAGCGCACCCAGAGGTCGTTTGTGAGGGCTCGGCCCGCCGAGTGGGCTGGCGCCAGGGCTGCCCACTCGACGGGCGGCGGTGCCGTCATGCGGTCCGTGCGGGGGATGGTGAGCAACAGGTCGGCCGCAACAGCTCGGAACTCAGGGACGCCTTGCCTGTCTTACCGGCGGTCGACTACACAAGGTCGGCAGCGTCAGGCTGTACGGACTGGTACGGCTCGTCTGCCGGTTCCCGGTGGAATCGGCCAGCTTTCATGATGTAGTCGAGCTTGGAGGAATCTTGCAGGACGGTAATGTCGGCGATCGGGTCGCCGTTCAGCAGGATCAGGTCGGCGAAGTAGCCGGGCTGGACTTTGCCGAGTTCCTCGGGCTGCAGCATGATCTCTCCACCCCACGAGGTGGCAGCGATGATCGCCTCCATGGGCGTGAATCCGAGCAATTCGACGAAGTGCTGTAGATCGCGTGCGTAGGTGCCATGTGGCGTCCACGCGAAACCGTAGTCGCCACCGGGCAGCACCTTGATGCCTCGCCGGTGCATTTCCTTGAGCCCGGCAATGGCGGTTTCCAGTTCGCGCTTGTATCCGACAGCCTCCGCGGCCTCTTGGGGGAAGCCGAAGGCCTCCGCCTCGTACAGGGTCGCGACGAGCCAGTTGAGTCCTGGAGCGACGAACACCCAGTCCTTGTTCGCTTCGAGCATGTCCATGCCCTCGGCGTCGGTGAAGCTCGCGTGATAAATGATGTCGACCTTGTGCCGCAGACACATCTTGACGCTCTCAGCCGAACGGGCGTGCGCGCAGACTCGTCTACCGCGGCGATGTGCCTCCTCGACGGCGGCGGCGACCTCCTCGTCGGAGAAGTAGGTGTCCTCCGCCCGTTGAGTGCCGGTGATCTCCTCTCCTGTCATGGACAGCTTGATCTGGTCCACACCGATGTCGACCAGTTCTCGCACCGCCTTGCGCATGCCGTCCGCACCGTCCGCGAACTTGGTGATGCCCTTGACGAGAGACCCTCCGGTGACTGCGATCTCACGTCCGTTGGCCAGGTAGCGCGGCCCAGGGAAGCGACCGGCGTTGATTGCGTCGCGACACACGACGTCGAGACGGTCCTTCGCAGACGCTGCTCCGAGGCACATCGTGTAGCCGGAGTCGAGGTAGGTGCGGGCTGACTCGAGGGCGAACAGCAGATGCTCTTCCACCGGCATCGTGCCAAGACCGTCGAGGTCTGCGCTGTTGTTCCAGGTGAAGTGTGTGTGGGCGTCACAGAGACCGGACATCAAAGTGCGGCCGCGGCCCTCGATGACGCGAATGCCGTCACCCTTCGGGGTGTCGATGGTACCGACGGCTACGATGCGGTCGTCCTCGATGAGAACGTCTCCACTGTAGGGATCGGTGCCGGTGGAATCGATGATTGAGACGTTCTTGAACAACACCTTGTGAGCGTTCTCGGGCATGACTGGGCTCCTCGTCGAGCAGTGAACTGGATGGGTGAGGGGATGGTTGGTTTGCGAGTAAGCGTTGATGAGCTGGTTAGGCGAAAGCGGCGATCAGGTCGGTGACCTGTTGGGCGGACTCGAGCGCGGTCCAGTGGCCAACGCCAGGAAGAACGACGACCTCGGCGCTGACGTGCCGACTCGCCAACTCATGGCTAGCCCCGGGCGGGCCGACCTTGTCGTCAGCACCGGTGATGAGGAGTGCCGGCAGGTCCGAGGGAATGGGGCCGGGGTCAACCGCCGCCGCCAGTGCCTCGCAGTTGCGTGCGTAGCCTTCGGCGTCCTGACGCATGATCAGTTCGCGCACGAAGGCTGCCACCTCGGGCTTGGCCTCCCGAGTGGTCTGCGAGAGGGCATTGGCCACCACGCCGGGAGCAACCGCCGCAGTACCTTTGTCTCGTAGCACGGCTGCCCGGTCGCGCTGGGCCTGACGCGTGGCGTCGGTCGGTATCGGAACAGTCCCGAGCAGAACCAGTTTGGAGACCAGGTGTCGGTACCGGGCGGCAAGCGAGCGGACCACCAGCGTGCCCATCGAATGGCCGACCACTGTCGCCGCTCCTGCTTCGATGGACTCAAGCAGGGCGGCGAGATCGTCGGCGTGGCCGTCGATGCTGATGTTGTCGACCATGCCGGATCTGCCGGCGCCCGCGCTGTCTGGGCGGATCACCTGGAAGTGATGGCTCAGTGCGTCCGCCTGCACTTGATAGAAGTTGGACGTGCCACCCAGTCCGTGAACCATCAGGAGTGGCGGTCCCTGCCCATCGATCTCCACCGCAAGGTCGTGATTGTTGATCTGCATGATCCTTCTCTTCATTGATTGTGGTCCGCCGCAACTTTTATGGGTTGACGACGTCAGGCAATGCGATTGCGCTGGGTGCCCAGGCCGGTGATGGAGACCTCGATGACGTCGCCCGCATGCATGAACTTCGGTGGGTCGAATCCGATGCCGACGCCAGCGGGCGTTCCGGTGGCGATGATGTCGCCTGGCAAGAGCGTGATCCCGGCGGAGATAGTGGCGATGAGTTCGGGGATGTCGAAGATCAGGTCCTTCACTGTGCCGTTCTGGCGCAGTTCGCCGTTGACTCGACTCTCCACCTTCAGGACGGTCGGGTCCGGGATCTCATCGGCTGTCACCGCGAAGGGACCCATCGGGCAGTGCGTGTCCAGGCCCTTGCCGAGCAGCCACTGCTTGTGAACTCGCTGCAGATCACGGGCTGTGAAATCGTCCACGATCGTGTAGCCCCACACATGGTCGAAGGCGTGCTCGCGGCTGATGCCGCGTCCACCGCGTCCGATGATCACGCCGACTTCTGCCTCGTAGTCGAGCTCGCTGGTGACGTTCGGGTGTGAGTCGATGTCGTCGTACGGGCCGGTCACCGATGTGGTGGCCTTCGAGAAGACGACCGGTGCGTCAGGCATAGCCTCGGACCGGTCAGGCTGGTCGTAACCGGACCGGCCGAACTCCACGACGTGCTCGCGGTAATTCTTGCCGACGCAGAACAGGTTGCGGCGGGGTGTGGGGATCGGGGCGAGTATGCGGACGGCGTCGAGGGGGGACTCCGGGAGGTCGGGGGCGGACTCGAGCGCACCGCGGCAGTCCTCCCACCCCTCAATGACATCGAGGAGGGTGGCACCGCTGGGCAGAGCGTCGGTGGCATCCCGAACGACGTTGCGGTCAGTGTCCACGATGCCGACCCGCTGGTCGTCACCGGTGGAGTAGGTGATGAGCTTCATGCCTGATCCAATCGAGACCAATAGAACCAATTCTTGACCTTTGCCATGCTAGACGCAGCATGAGTGGACGTCAACACCCAAGTTCCAGGGTTCTCGTGCGGAAATATTGGTTGCAATTGGTTGGCTTGGTTATGCTTGTCGGCATGCTGAACACGGACCAGGCGCTGCGTGCTCTCGTGGACGACGGGGTGGCGGACGGCTCGCTCGTGCCGGGTTCCAAATTGCCGACGGAGCGTGACCTGGTTGAGCAGTTGGACGCGCCGCGGAGTGCGATCCGACGGGCCTTGTCCCAGCTTGAGGACGAAGGACTACTTGTGCGCCACGTCGGCCGCGGGACCTTTCTCAGTGACAAGGCCGTTCGTCACGGCGCCCCAGCTGACTGCAGTCCCGCGGAAATCATGCAGGCCCGCCTTGTCATCGAGCCGGCCGTGGCCGGCCTCGCGGCCCGCGTCGCTACCCAGACGGATCTCCGCCGAGTCGGCGAGTGCCTTACCGCCGGGGGCGCCTGCGATGACTTCGAGAGCTTCGAATCGTGGGACGCGAAACTGCACCGCGCCATCGCCGAGTCCGCCCACAACGGCCTGGTGCTCACCATGTTCGACGCCATGAACTCCGCCCGGGCGCTGCCAGTGTGGGGAAGTCTCAAGCGCCGCACCTCCAGCCCTGAGCGCCGCCGCTGCTACCACGCAGAACACACTGCGATCGTGGACGCGCTCAATGACCGCGATCCTCAAGGCGCGGAGGAGGCGATGCGCACACATCTGCGCTCCGTTGCCGACAATCTGCTGGGCGGCTACTGAGGAGAGCCGCATCGACGCGTGGTTCGTCGACGGGTGGTTGGACCTCACCAGGTTCCGAGGTGTATCTGCCAGAAGTCGCCCGGCTCCTGGAGTTGGGCCAGGTTGCTCGCGTGACGGGGCCACCTACTACACAGGCTCCGCCTGGACCGTCCAGGTTCGGGTCAGGTTGCGTGGTGACGTGGCGGTGTGGTTGGTGTGGTCCCTGGAGGGTGGTGGCTGCGGTGGTGACCAGGTTGATGACCACGGGTGGCATTCTGGATGGTCTTGTGGGGCTGGATACTTCGTGTCTGGACCGGATCTATCTGAACGGGTGGGTGCTGAATCTGCAGGTGGTGAGGGGTTGATCGTGCGGTTCCTGGGTCAGCGGGGTCTGCCGATCGGTTCGTTGCCGAGGTGAGGGTCGAGGTCTTCCGAGGATGAAGGTTCCTACACGCCTCATCCGGAAGATCTCGTCATGTCTGACGCTACCTGTGATCCCGGGTTCGGCTGCGCCGATCTGACGAGGTTCTGCCACCTCGACGAACTCGGGCTGGAAGTTGCCGGGCAACGCCTCGAACCTGGCCGGGCGGTCTTGGCTTGTCGGGTCGTCAAGCCGGCTTCCTGGTGCCGCCGCCGTGGCTGCCAGGGCCACGTGCGGGACAGCGTGCGGCGGACCCTGGCGCACGAACCGTTCGGGTGGCGGCCCACGATCTTGTTGGTCACGGTCCTCCGCTACCGGTGCACCGGCTGCGGGCATGTGTGGCGCCAGGACACCAGCACGGCCGCCGCTCCACGGGCGACGTTGTCCCGCCGCGGTCTGCGGTAGGCGCTGGAAGGACTCGCGTGTCAGCACCTGTCGGTGGCCCGGATCGCCGACGCTCTGGCGGTCTCGAGGAACACCGCCAACGATGCCGTCCTGGCCGAAGGCAATCGGGTCCTGATCGCCGATCCGCACCGATTCGAAGGGGTGAAAGTCATTGGCGTGGAAGAGCACTGTTGGCGACACACCAGCAAGGGCGACAAGTACGTCACCATGATCATCGACCTGACCCGATCTGCGACAAGACGGGACCGGCCCGGTTGCTGGACATGGTCGAAGGTCGCCCCACACAGGTCGTCACGACCTGGCTCGCCGAACGGGACCAGGCGTGGCGCCAAGGGGTCGAGGTGGTGGCGATGGACGGGTTCACCGGGTTCAAGACCGCCACCAGCGAGGAACTACCCGAGGCGACCACCGTGATGGATCCCTTCCACGTCGTGCGTTTGGCCGGCGATGCCCTCAACCGGTGCCACCGCCGGGTTCAGCACAGCCTGCACGGCCACAGCGGACGCAAAGAGCGACCCGCTCTACCGAGCTCGGCGGACCCGCACACCGGCGCTGATCTACTCACGCACAACCAGAAAGACCGACTCACGGCGCTGTCGCAGGCCCAGGAGCAAGTCGAGGTCGAGGCGACCTGGGGGACCTACCAGCCCATGATCGCCGCCTACCGCGAACCCGACCGCTCACGCGGCCGCGAGCTCATGGTCACGCTGATCGCCTCCCTCAGCAGCGGCGTCCCGAAGAACCTCACCGAGATCATCACCCTCGCACGGACACTCACGAAGCGGGCCGACGACGTGCTCGCCTACTCGACCGGCCCGGCACCAGCAACGGCCCCACAGAAGCGATCAACGGTCGGCTGGAACACCTACGCAGCGCTGCTCTGGGCTTCCGCGACATCACCAACAACATCGCCCGCAGCCCGCTCGAAGCCAGCGGATTCAGACCACAACTACACCCTCAATTGTGAAGAGCCAGTAATGGTCCGACAGACTGGCACTCAGGATTTCGTGTTCGGCATCAGGTAGTGCGGCCCAACGAAGCCGACGTGCACCTGGCCTGTGGGCCCACCGGTGTCATCGTAGAAGTAGATCCTGGGCGCCAGGTCACCGCCGCCTTCTGCGATCTTGAGATGGCTCAACATGGTGATCGTCCCGCCCGTCTCCACTTCCCGCGAAACAGGGAGAACTCGACACTTGCTGAGTTTCTCGTTGTTCTGCACGGTTTCTGACTCCGTCATCGACAGGTGCTTGGAGTTGGCTGGCCAGGCAAAAGGCCCGCCCTCACGGCACCACTCCCAGAAGCCGCCCCGAAACCCTGATGCTCTCGACTCTGCGTAGGCTGCCAACGCCCTGAAGCCTCGCCACGATTTGTTGCCCCATGCGTAGGCCTGTGGACAGGTATCGATGCCGTCGAGTTGTCTCGCTGCGTCGCCGTGGACGACGACTCGATCCGTCAGGTACATCTGCGCCGCCATGACAGCCTCGGAGGTGTCTTGCACTTCATCGGGCGTGTCGTCGCCCGTTTCGTACAACGTACCCCAGAACAAATGGTGGAGCCCTTGCTCCTCGAGAGCCGATCGAATCCGCTCGAGGTGCCCTAGCTTCTGGTTCAGCTCCCGCGCCGCCTCGTTGGTCTCGGCGACCTGATCGTCGAGCATTTCCTCCCAGGCGACGCGTTGCCTCTCCATCTCGTCAGCAGAACCGGCCCGGGAATCGGTGCTCGTCTCCGCGCCGGCGGAAGGGGTGGCGAATCTAAGGAAGGCGTCTGGCACTCGGCGACGCGTGGATGCTTGAGCAACCCCATACACGATGCGGTCGATCATGGAGTCCTCACGTGAGGCCATCAGATGGCCGAGGATGTAGCGGTGCCGCCATCCGTCCGATGGGTCACTCACGAGCCCAGGCATGTAGGTGCGGACCGCTCCTCCCCAGACGGCCAGTTGTCCGATCTCTCGGCGGAACGCAGTCACGGCGTCTGACGCAAGCGTGAACACGCCAGCGATTCCGCCCGCACGCCTGGCGATCCGCTCTGCCCGGATCTGCCACCGTCCGTCGTGCTCGCCGCCAGGCTCGCTGCACACGATGACGGGCAGGCTGCGGCTGCCCGACCGGAGGTGCTCGACGAGTACTGGGATCTGATCGGCCACGATCGGCTGAACGTCGATGAACAGCCCTGAGCCAGCGAGCTGTGGCTTGCCGGGAAGGGTCAGTAGGTCGTCGACCAAACGTGGACGACCTACCTGCACGTGCAGGGCGACGTCATCGGTCTCGACCCGGTTTTCGATCCAGACGTTAACGACCTCACCCTCGGCCACGACCCGCATCACCGTGGTCCACACAGTCGCGCGGCTGTCACGGCCCGACGTGGAATCGCGGGTCACGCATTCAACCGCGGCCGCCGTGCTCCCGTGCGCGTCGACGGTCCGGATCTCAATGACACGGGCTCGGTCAGGCGGGAGATTCACCTCAGACGTCCCGTCGGGAAGCGGCTCAGCCTCCAGATCGTCCAACGCCCAGCACGTAAACCTGGCCCTTGCCAGGTCAACGAAGGCTTCCGGGTCTGCCTGACTCTGGTCGGACCAAAGTGCTCGGTACAGCACGCTCACGGGTTGAGCTCCCTTCGACACTCGTGATGGGTTGGGACTGGAATGGCGGGCACCGAGCTCGAGTCGGCACCCCGCCAAGCCAGCTCTACTTGCGCGAGCGGAGAAGCTCCATCTCGTAAGCGATGCGCGCCATCCGGTACGCCTCGGGAGCCTTGCCCACCTTCTGGGGGTCGTAGTCCAGGAGCGCGACCACTGATTTGTGTTCACCCACGATGCTGTTCAGCTTTTCCTCGAGGAAGGCATCGGGGTCAGTACGCCACCGCACACAGCCGGTCGCGTCCACCTCCAGCAAGGCTTGAAGACCGTAGACCAAAGGGACGACGAAACCCTCCGGGATGGCAATCGCCACTTCCTCGTGGATGTACTTGGTGTACTTCTTGCGGTCCGAGTTGTTCATCTTCTTGACGGCGGTGATGCGCAAGAACTTGCCGTCGTTGGCGTTGTAGGCGTCCGGGAACCGCGCGTAGATCTGGTCGTGGAGTTCGACCAGCTTGGCCGTGACCTGAAGGGCGCTGCGCACTTGGGGCGACTTGAGAGTGCGGCGGTACTGGCCGTCCTCGGAAGCAGTGACAGACGGAGAGCTCATGAGTCGTTCGAACCGCGTGACACAGTCACCCTTGCTGCGGTAGATGTTCTGCGGGACCGGCGCCTCAACGGGCCGTCCGTCTTCGTCGTTCGGCAGTTGGAGCAGCGAGAGCGAAATCCACGAGAGCGCGACGATGTCGGCAGCCTTGATGCGCCCTCCATCGTTCGTCTTCCACTCGACAGCATCCGCGATCCCAGCGGGCAGGACTTCCTTCAGCGTCTCGAAGTAGCCGCTCTGATTTGCCTTCGTCTCGGCACGAAGTTGTGCGTTGTTGTTGCGCGCTGCGCAGATGTCTAGTAGCGAAGCCGAGAAGTCGTCGACCACGGCAGTATCCTCAGGTTCCGTCGGGACGAGCAACTCGACCGGCATGAGGATGTCGAACTCGGGCAGATCTCTGGATACAACCGCCTGCTCGATGATCTCGAGTTGCTCAGTCCAGACGTCCTTGAAGTCGGCCCAGAGCTTGATACGTGACGTGACACGATCGGACACTCCTGCGCCTCTGAGAATGAAGAGCCCGACAGCGAGGGCATTGTGCCCCCCGTCGAGAATCCCCTCGAGGATCGGCTCCGTGAAAGTCAGCTCGTAGCGCTGGCGCTCCCGTGCACGATAGCTGGAGCAGCCGACCAGAATGCCCTTGGTCTTCGACGGGAAGGTCTCGGGAGTCCGATCAAGGGACTCGAGGATCGCTTCAGTAATGCCGCCGGTCTTGGATGACCGGGGGTTCGACTCGAGGTTGACGGAGGTGATGAGGCCAGCGAGATGGCGTACGCGTACGAAGCCGACGACGCGCTTAATGCTGCCTGTGACCTGCTCGGTGGACTGCTCGAACTTGAGCATCACCGGTGAATCGGTGGACATAAGAAAACTCCTCGCGAGGAGGAGAGAACGCTGGCGACGACGCACTTGGGACGCCATCTGCAAACCAGAAGCCCTCTCGGGAACCTCTTAACTCCAGCCGCCCATCCGGGCAACTCCAAGTATAATAGCACCCGCTGCCGACGACGTTGCGGGACGGCGCCGTGGGGGGCAGCGTTTGCTTCATCGTGAACGTGACCACTGACAACGACCCGGCCCGCGCCTATCCAGGGATGTCCACGAGGTGGAAGATGCCGAGAGTCGATGTATGGCGTGCGGCAAGCACTTTCGGGATGTCGTCGCTGAGTTCGTCGAAGATGCCTGTGCGGTGGTCGGTTCCGGGGAGTGGGGTCGGGTGTCGCGGGCTACCTTGTCGCCTGTAGGAGGTAGCCAATGTCGCCGGTCTTCGAGGTGGCGTTGGAGTGGGTGCCGGGCGAGGAGGAAGCCAGCGGCGACGTGTCGTGGGGTGCCGATCTCGGTACTGTCGTCCACCTCTTGCTGTTCGGTAATGAGGATCTCGAACTGCTGAAGCCATGTCTTGAAGGGCTCGTATCCTCGATCCGTGGAGGGGTAGTCGGTCCTGCGGTTCGGTTCGGCGTGCCCGGATGTGGGAGTGCCTTCTGGGCTTGAAGAATCGGGAGTGTCGAGGCCCCCTGATCCTGTCGAGCCGAGAAGACACTGGAAGTGGAGCTACGGCAGTTGTGGTTCAAGGGCCACGCCAGTGTTCGATGACGAGAGCCTCGTGTCGGGTGTGGGACTAGTGCCGGTGATGGCGTTGGCCGAGCAGACCGGCCTGTCGGAGTTGATCACCGAGCGGGTCTGGTTGACGTCGGTGGGGCTGCGGGTCGCGTCGGCGGGGGTGAACTGGGGGGAAGTTGACCTGGATGATCGCCGGGATGGCCGCAGGTGCAGACAGCATCGACGGCTTGCACGTGGTCCGCTCCGGTGGCATGAAGCGGTTGTTCGGCGGGGTGTACGCACCGGCGAGGTTGGGGCGGTTCCTGCGCGAGTTCACCCACGGCCACACCCTGCAGTTGGGGGTCGGTGTTGCGGGCGCATTTGGTGAGCCTGGCTCAGCGGAGCGACCTGCTTGCGGGGATCCAGGAGCATGCGTTCGTTGACATCTACTCGTTGCTGCGGCCGGTGTTCGGGCACGCCAAGCAGGGCGCCAGCTACGGGCACACCAAGATCTCCGGGACGCAGGTGCTGCGCAAGGGACTGTCACCGTTGGCGACCACGATCAGCACCGAGACCTCGGCGCCGGTGGTCGCCGGGATCCTGCTGCGCGGCGGCAAGGGCAGCGTCTGGCCGTGGGGCGGACTCGATGGTCAAACAGGCCGTCGGGACCGCCCGTGGGCGCGACCGGGAGGATCCTGGCCCGCGGCGACTCCGCCTACGGCACCGGCCCAGTCACGGCTGCCTGCCTGAAGGAAGGCGTGCAGTTCTCGCTGGTCCTGGCCAAGAACGCCGCCGTGGTCCGGGCGATCACCTCGATCCCCGACGACGCCTGGACGCCGGTGCACTACCCCGGCGCGGTCCTGGATCCGGACACCGGGGAACCGGTCTCCGACGCCGAGGTCGCCGAGACCACCTTCACCGCGTTCGCCACCACCAACCACCCGGTCACCGCCCGGCTGGTGGTGCGCCGGGTCCGGACCGCGCCACGCTCGAGAAACTGTTCCCGGTCTGGCGACACCACCCGTTCCTGACCAACAGCACCGAGCCGACCACCGACACCGACTTACCCACCGCCGGCACGCGATCATCGAGACCGTGTTCGCCGACCTGATCGACAGACCTCTCGCTCACCTGCCCTCAGGCCGGTTCGCTGCCAACAGCGCGTGGGGCGATCTGCGCGGCAACCACCCACAACCTGCTCCGCAACGCCCGAACCCTCGGTGGCAACCACCTCGCCGTGGCCCGCGGACCACCCAGCGAACCCGGATCCTCAACGTCCCAGCCCGGATCGCCCGCCCGCAACGCCGGCGAGTGCTCCACCTACCCACGCACTGGCCCTGGGCCTCCAGTGGCTCCAGATCTGGCACAACGCCTTCGGACACGGACTCGACCCACCAGCAGCGGCCTGACCCATCCACCCGCCGCACAGGCACGACCGGAGACCCCACGTGGAAACGCTGGACAGACCAGCGACTCCACCCTGTCCGACCCTGAACGGTTCAGGTCACCACCATCTCAGCCAACTCCAGACGCCGGCTCCACGGATCGAGGCCTAGCGCTCGGATGGCGTTGCGGAAGCGCTGATGAACCACGCCTTGCAGCGCATGCGCGAGAACGGCCAGCGGTATGTCGAACGCAAGACGAGCGGCCGCTGGTTCCACGAACCTGCACGCACGTTCCACGAACACAAGGGCTTTCACCCATCCCGATCGTCGCGTACCTGCGGCGCTTGTGACCCCGACTCGTGACGACACGGCGGCGGGGGACAGCCGGTGCTGCCTGAGAATGAGGACGCGACTGCGGTCTCGCTGACCGGATCGGTCATGCTGGGCGGTGTGAGAGCCTCGAATTCGGCGCCGGTCGTGGTGGTCGGAGCCGGGATCGTCGGGGCGTAGGTGGCATATCACGCGGCACGAGCGGGAGCTGACGTGGTACTGATCGACGCCGGACAGGCGGGCGCCGGGGTGACCGCACCCTCCTTCGCGTGGGTCAGATCCGCGGGCACGTTCAGCAGCGCGACCGCGACGCTCCGAGCAGCCGCGACAACGGAGTACCGACGCGTCGATGCCGAGTTGCTAGGACTGCCGGTGTATTGGTCAGGTTCGTTGTCATGGCGCAGTGACGACGCACCGCCTCGGGTCGAGCCCGGGCAAGAGATCGTCGACGGTGCCACTGCCGCGTTACTGGAACCGAATCTCCGCAGCGTCCCGAGTGAGCTGTGTGGGTGGCCGGTGACGCTGGCGTCGGCCCCGTCGGAGTGACCACCCGTTTGGTCGCCGCCGCCCGCGACCATGGTGCGCAGGTGCATCTGGACACCGCCGTGACGGGTATTCGCCGCGACCGAGCAGGTCAGGTTGTCGGAGTGGATACCGGGGCTGGCCCGCTGAACGGCAGCACTGTGGTGCTGGCGGCGGGTGTCGCCACCGCCAGGTTGGCCGCGTCAGCCGGTGTCCGTGTCCCGGTGGAGGCGTCACCTTGCCCCGCTGACGCGGTTTCGGGCACCACGAACCTGGTCCACACAGTAGTCAACACCGACGACTTCGACCTTCGCCAAGTGGCCCCGGATCAGCTGGTCGCAGCAGCAGACTCTCCCCAGCAAACGTTGACGGCCATCCGATCCACGTTCCGCGACGACGACGTCGAACTGCTGGCCACCCAGATCGCCGTACGGCCGATGCCCGCAGACGGAGATCCGATCATCGGGCCGGTCTCCGACGTACCGGGCCTGTACGTCGCGGTCATGCACTCCGCGATCACCCTCGCGCCAGTCGTTGGTCGCTTGATCGGGCTTGAAGTGGTCTACGGCATCGACCAAGCCATGCTGCACGGGTGCCGATTGACACGCTCATAGCTGGTCAGAGCCGCACCTGGGCAAGCAGCACGCGGATGCTCGACGAAGCCCTTGCCCGCTGATTACCGGGTTTTCCCTGATCTTCACCGGGGAGCACACGTTCTTCAGCAACACTTACCGGTCCGGTCCCCTACCCGTAAGCCGAGCTAATTCCTGGAATCATCCGCGAAAAGTACAAACTTGGCTGCATCTCGACAATCTCGACAGCATCTCGATACACATCAATACCCCTCATGCGCCATATCCACAAATCGCGAATAGTGCCCCTGGAACGCCATCACCAACGTGGCGGTCGGCCCATTCCGGTGCTTGGCGACGATGAAGTCGGCCTCCCCCGCACGCGGAGACTCCTTCTCGTACGCGTCTTCTCGGTGCAGCAGGATCACCATGTCGGCGTCCTGCTCGATGGAGCCGGATTCACGAAGGTCTGACATTGCGGGCTTCTTGTCGGTGCGCTGCTCGGGCCCACGGTTCAACTGGGAGATAGCGATCACCGGCACCTCGAGCTCCTTGGCCAGCAGCTTCAACGCCCTGGAGAACTCCGAGACCTCCTGCTGGCGGCTCTCCACCCGCTTGCCGCTGGTCATCAGCTGCAGGTAGTCGATGATGACGAGCTTGAGGTCGTTGCGCTGCTTCAGCCGGCGGCACTTGGCCCGGATCTCCATCAGCGACATGTTCGGGGAGTCGTCGATGAACAGCGGCGCCTCATTCACCCGGCCCATCGTGGACGCCAGCCTTGTCCAGTCCTCCTTGCGCATCATGCCCTTGCGCATGTTCTGCAGGCTCACCGTGGCCTCGGCGCTGAGCAGACGCATGGTGATCTCGGTACGCGTCATCTCCAGGCTGAAGATGACGCTGGTCATCCCGTTCTTGATCGATGCGGCGCGGGCGATGTCCAGGCCGACCGTCGACTTGCCGATGGCCGGGCGCGCCGCGAGCACGATCATCTGGCCCGGGTGCAGGCCATTGGTCAGCTGATCGAGCTCGGAGAAGCCCGTCGGGACCCCGACCATCTCGTCCCCGCGGCCCTCACTGGCCTCGATCTCCTCGATCGTCGACTCGATCACCGAGCTCAGGCGCACATAGTCCTCACTCGAGCGGCGCTCGGTGACCTGGTAGATCTCGGCCTGCGCCTCGTTGACCAGGGCATCAACATCACCACCGTCGGTGGCGTAGCCGAGCTGGGCGATCTTCGTCCCCGCCTCCACCAGCCGGCGAAGGATCGCCCGCTCCCGGACGATGTCGGCGTAGTAGGCCGCATTCGCCGCCGTCGGCACCGAGTTGATGAGCAGGTGCAGGTAACTGACCCCGCCCACCCGACCCAGCTCGCCGCGCTTGGTCAACTCGTCCGAGACGGTCAGCGCGTCCGCCGGCTCGCCCCGGCCGTACAGGTCCAGCACCGCGTCGAAGACCAACTCGTGCGCGGGACGGTAGAAGTCCTGCCCCCGCAATGCCTCGACCACGTCGGCGATCGCGTCCTTGCTGAGCAGCATGGACCCCAGCACCGCCTGTTCGGCGGCCTGATCGTTCGGCGGCGTCCGGCCGAAATCCTCGCTCGGCATGGACAGCGTTGACTCGACGACCGACACCCGACCTCCCGTACGCCCAAACCTTCGGGACGCCGGCGGGGGCCGGCGTCAAGCCTCGTGTGACGGGCTCACCACAGGTGTACGCCACGGCACTGACAGGGCCGTGGCAGACGGGCTCGCGCGGGAAGCCGGGTACAGACGCCGGGGGGTCGCGAGTGCCGTCGACGGCTCACGAGGCAGCCCGATGGGCCACGATCGTCAGGGGGTCGGACGCAACGGTGGTCAGCCGTTTCGAGGTATCGCCCGACCGTAGTTCCGGCACCCCTCCACGAGCAATATCCACATCCACAGCCCGTGTGGAGAACCACGCCCGGGGCTGTGGGAAACGCGGGGAAGTTTATTCACAGACGGTGGACAACCCTGTGGACAGCCTGGTTGACATGCTGGACGGAACGGGACGAAACCCGCAAGATCACGGTTCGGCAACACGGTGAACCCCTGTGGACAACAGAAAGTTTGAGGTTTCGGGGAGATGAACTCGGGTTGACAGCGGTCGTAACACGACAGTGCCTACCCGCGGGTAGCCTCGCCGGTCGCCGTGCCCCTCATTTCGGACATACAGTGCCTCGGAGCCGCGTCCGACTCGGCTCCCCGGAACGCCCCGCGCACGGCTGAGTTCCGGGCGCCACGCCGGCCTGCCCCGGACGAGTTAGAGCGCCGCGACGGCCGAGTCCGGCGTCCCGCCCCTGGCCAATCCGCGGGCTGCCACGGCCAGACCTGAGGGCCCAGTCCGAAGGCCGCCATGGGCCAGGCCCGGCGCCACGGAGCGACCGGTAGGCGGATCGGATTCGCCCGAGAGAGTTGACTATGACCGGAATGCCGGGGGTAGGGTGCGCGGCGGGGAGGGATCATGCGACTTTCAATCGTCAGCCTGTGCGTCGCGCTCTGCGCCGGGCTCCTGGTGACACCGGCGGCACATGCCGCCGACACCGTCACCCCGTCCACGCCCAGCGCCTTCGACGAACCACGCGCTGACGGCGTCCTGATGAGCTACGTCGTCAACGCCGCCAGCACCCGACGCCGGGACCTGCGAGCCACAGAGCAGGCGATCGCAGCCACCGGGGGTGTCATCGTCCAGCCGTGGCCTGAGATCGGCGTGTACATCGTGCATTCCACGGATGGCGGCTTCGCCGACTCGGTCCACGCGCGTGGCGCCGGCGCGGTGCTCAGCGCCGGACCCACCCGCACCGTGGCGGTCGCCGAGGGCACGCCGAGCACCGCCAGCGGCTGGGACACCGTCCCGGTGCGCCGGCCCCCTGCCAACGGAGATCGGGGAGCGCCACCGACGCCGTTCACCGGAACCCCGGATCCGTTGGAATCCGTCCAGTGGGACCACCAGGCCATCAACGCCGACCAGGCCCACGCCATCTCGGACGGCAGCGCCAACGTCTTGGTGGGCATCCTCGACAGCGGCATCGACGACCAACACGTGGACTTGGCCGCGAACTTCGAGCCGACCACCTCGGTCAACTGCGCAAACGCCGGCCGACCCGATACCACGCCGCACGCCTGGCGGCCGGTGGGCAACCCCCACGGAAACCAGGTGGCCGGCATCGTCGCCGCAGACCGCAACGGCGTGGGCACCGTCGGGGTCGCCCCGGGCGTGCGGATCGCCTCGGTCCGGGTCTCACGCCAGGACGACCGGATCTACCCCGAATACGCCATCTGCGGCTACATGTGGGCCGGCGGCTGGAATATGGACATCAGCAACGCCAGCTTCACTGTCGACCCGATGGGCGTCTTCTGCGACGACCAGCCCTACCAAGCTACGGTGAACCTGGCCGTGCGGCGGGCGATCACCTGGTCGCACAGTCGCGGGGTGCTGCACGTCGCGGGTGCCGGCAATGAGGGCTCCGACTTCGACACCACGTTCGTCTACCCGGGCTCCCCGAGTGACGCCACCAGGACAGCGCGCACCGTCAACGAGACCTGCGCCGAACTGCCCGCACAGGCCGACAACGTCGTGGCGGTGGGAGCGATCGGGCCAAACCTGTACCGGGCGCCGTTCTCCAATTTCGGTCTGTCCCTGGTGGATGTGGCAGCCCCCGGCGTCCAGATCCCCACCACGGGGAACTCCACCTGGACAGCCTTCACCGGCACCTCCGCGGCCACTCCGGAGGCCGCGGGCGTCGCAGCCCTGCTCAAGTCCACTCATCCACGGGCCGGGCCGGACCGGCTTCGCGATCTGCTCTTCGCCCAGGCCATCGGCAATCCGTGCGCCTGTACGGCCGACGAGGCCCGCTCGAAGTTGGAGGGATTCGGTCGAGTCGACGCGCTCGCCGCGGTGCAGCGCGCGCGGGGCTCCGGTCACCACAGGCCGGGCAACCACCCGCGTCCCCGGTGAGGCCTGCAGGGTCCGAGCGGGCGCCAACGCCAGGCCACCCGCCCGTCCCCCGGGCACCATCCCGAGCAGGCCTTCTGCAGACGGACATGCACTCCATCGGCCTGGCGAGGCATCGCGTGCTCGGACGACAGCCGATCCTGGCCGGTATGCATGTCCATCGGTAGACGCTGTCCCCCTCGGCGCGTGGCATCTCGACCACGCACCCACTCAGACCACGCACCCACTCGGCTGAGCCGAGCGTGCTCCCATCGCCCGTTTTCACCAAACGGCCAATACCCCCTGGGGTATTTGCTAGACTGCTGGCGTGAGAACACCCGACACACTGCCGGCCCGGCGCTATCCGGCTGGGCTTCGCCTGGCCCTGCTCCTGCTGGTCTCGACCCTGGTGCTCGTCGGATGCTCCGGCGGCACGGACGACGCAGCACCGACGGCGTCGTCCGCCGACCCAAGCCAGTACACCGCGATCATCGACGTACGCACCCCGGCCGAGTACGCCTCCGGGCACGTCGAGGGCGCGCAGAACATCGACGTGAACGGCCCCGACTTCGACCAGGCGATCTCCGAGCTCGCCACCGACGGCACCTATCTCGTCTACTGCCGCACCGGCAACCGCTCCGCCCAGGCCGCAGCACGCATGCGGGACGCCGGACTCACCGCCGAGGACGGCGGCGGCCTGCAGGACATGATCGACGCCGGCTACCCGACGACCTCGTAACCGGTCACGCCCCACACCCACTGGCCCGACGGCGCTGACGGCGGACGGACCACGGTCTCGGGAAGCCGCCGCACCAAGCACCGCCGCCGCACCAAGCACGAAGCCGCCCGACCTGCGTGTGGGCTCTCACGCTGGCCACTCAGGGAGTGCTGGTCTCCTGCGTCGCCTCCGACGTGGCACTCTCCTCGGCCGGGCTGTCGGCACTGGTGGGCGTCGGGTCGGTCGTCGCCTCGCTCGGCCCGACGACGGCGTCCGCCGCGGCCACCTTCGCCTGCCGACCGAAGTCCGACAGCAGCGGCTCCACGTCATCGGCAGCCAGCACCACCTGGGTCGCTGCGGCATCGGTCTGGTCGAGGTAGAGCACCAGGTCGCCGGTGGTGGTGAAGGCGGCCGCCGAGAACAGATCCCGGTCCGAGACCTGACCCACCTGACCCTCGGGTGCCGCGGCGATGGCCAACTGGCGGGCGGTGCTGAGCGGGTCCGGGCCGCTGCGCGCGGAGGCGAAGAGCGCCGTGGCGTCCACCATCCGCCCATAGGCGGGGTCGTACCAATAGGTCTTCCACTGCTCCGTCGTGCCGGATGCGGTGGTGGCGCGCGAGTACAAGCGGATGGCATACACACCCGGCCGTGCCGCGATCACCTGGGAGAGCGAGCGCAGCGAGTCGGCGCCCCCCGTCTGGGCGGGCTCGCTCGCCTCGGTGGAGGTGTCGGCCGTCTCGGACGTGGCGTCGCCGGCGGCCGTGGTCTCGACCGTGTCAGAAGCGCTCGACTCGGCGGTGGAGGAATCACTCCCGGCTTGGGTCTCGGAGGTGGAGGAGGACTCGTCGGTGGCCTCATCCGCCTGGGTGGGGGTGACCCCGGCCAGCGCCCGGTAGGCGGCCAGATAGGCGTTGACCTGCCGTTGGGCTTCGGAGGCCAGGTCTGGAGCCTGCGGTGGTGACACCACCCGGGCGTAGGAGTTGTCGAGCTCGTTGACGAAGGTCCAGGTGTCGACATTGGTCAACCGGGCCTCACCGACCCCGTCGACGGGAATGCTGACATCGGACCCGAAGGCCGGCGTGGCCGGGCTCGAGGAGGCGTCCGTGGAGCCGTCGCCGGTATCGGAGGCACTGGAGCTGCTCGTGGTGTCGGAGGCCTCGGAGCCACGATTGATGGTGCACCCGCTCACCGCCGCCCCCGCCACGACGGCGCAGACGGTGAGTGCGATCCACGGGCGAGACTTTGACACGGCGGAGCCTCCCAAGGCGTCGGCGACTACAAGTTGTTCGCGATGTGCACCATCATGGCCCGCGCGGTGCGCCCGCGCCCGCCGAGCGGACTGCGGATTTCACGTGGGGCCCGTCAGTGAACTACGCATGCGTGTCGCGTCGGGGGATCGGGCGTCTGGCTGCGTTGTCGGTCCGCCCCGTAGCGCTGCTACAACGGCGACCTCCGCCTGGCCGGACATCCCCCAGAAACCGACACTCGACGCACTACTTTGCTGGCGGGCCCTCACCACCGGGTTGACTTCGCGCAGGGCCGACGCCCGAGGCTGCTCAACCGCGCGGGACGTCGGTCTGGCAGGACTGACGTGGTCGTGACTGACGTGGTCGTGGAGTCGGCCGCGGACGCAACCCGTCTGGACGCGACCACGAGCGAGCACCAGGGACAACCTCGGCGAACTTCGGTGGCGAGGCGCGAATCTGTGGGCCCAGCGAAGAAAATCCGGGTCCGATTGGTATTCCAGAGGGCGATTCGCACTCTGCCCCGGGTACCTACGTCGTCCGTCGTAGGTCAACCCAGGAGGGGGAAACACCCATGCGCACACCTCTCACCGCTCGATCGCGTCCGCTCGGGCTCAGCATCCTGGCCGCCCTGGCGGTCGGCTGGGTCGGCATCGGCGTGGTGCCCGCGGCAGCCGCCGATGCTCCGGCCAAGAAGCCCACGACGGTCGAGAAGCAAAGGGTCGACAGCAGCGTCCTGGAACGTGAAAGGGCCGCGGAACTCACCGCCGACCCAGCTGCAGACCGTACCTTCACCGCCCTGCGGGGCCAGATCGAGGCAACCGTCAAGGACCAAGGGGCGAAGTACGACTACGCCGCCTACGTGGACGCGACCACCGGCAAGGTCGTGCTGCAGACCGACGCCCCGCAGGACCAGATCGACAAGCTCACCGCGGCGGCCAAGGGCTTCAGCCTCGCCGCCGAGCACACCACCGGCGAGGCATCCGGGGCGGAGATCGCGGTCAACCGCACCACTGTCGAGGACTCCTGGAACCGGCGCGACGACACCACTCCGTACTGGGGTGGCAACGGCTTGAGCGCGTCCGGGTACCTGTGCTCGTCCGGCTACCCGGTCAAGAGTTCCTCGGGTTACCGATACATGGTGACCGCCGGGCACTGCTGGCCCAACGGAACCAAGGTGCGCACCGAATCCGGTGCCCGCACGGTCGGGTGGGTCACCGGCCGGGCGCTGGCCTCCCAGGGTGGCGGTCCACGCGACATGGAACTGCTCTACGGCTCCTCGTACGCCGGTCGGGTCTTCTCCGGCGGCGTCTACAGCACCAGCAGCCGCAAGATCGTCGGCGCCGGCCAGGCATTCGCCGGGTACACCGACTACTGCCACAGCGGCCGGACCACGGGTGAGCACTGTGGTCACACCGCCGTCAGCACCAATGCGATGGTCTGCACCTCCAGCGGCTGCAAGTGGCCGGTGACCGCCTTCACCGGCGGCACGATGATCCAGGGCGGCGATTCCGGTGGCGCGTTCTACGCCCGCAGCGGGGACAGCCTGTGGATCCGCGGCCACGTCATCGCCCATGGCGGCGGCACCGGCTACGCCGAGCAGTACCCCAAGGTGGCCAGCCGATACGGAGTCAGCATCGCGACCGACTGAGTCACAACCCGCTTCACGGCACAACAGCCGGGGCCCGGGTGATCCGGGCCCCGGCTTGTGTGCGCGGCCCCAACCCGTCGGTTCGGCCCGCCCGCGCGGGGTGGGCCTCAGGCCGACATCACGCGGGAGAGCGGCGCGCTGAACCCAGCCGCCCCGCGCGGGGTGGGCCTCAGGCCGCGCGCGAAGGCCCACCACGCCCGACGAGCCGCGGCACCCTCCGCCCGCCTTGGGGGGGCCACCCGGACGCGAGCCGATCCCGAAGCACTCGGCGGCTGACGGCTCAGGGCACCGTGACGGTTGCCGGCGAGCCGACCAGTTGCGTGCCCGGGCCCTGGTCCGGCAGGAGGGTCACCACCGGATAGGCCAGATACTCCCCGGACGCCAAGGGCGCAGCATCATCGCAGGACCGCAGCGCCATGGTGGCCCGCAACTGGACCTGCTGCCCAGGGCGCAGCGCGACCGGCGCCCCGATGGAGTCCACCGCGACCGGCATGGCCACCACCACCCCGGCCGCGACGACGACCACGGTGGCCTCGGGCTCAACCACCCCGGTCAGATCCCGCCCACGCGGTGCCAGCGTTACTGTCCCAGAGACCATATCGACGCCGGACGGTAACGAATCGGGCAAGACCAGGCTCACCTCGGACGTCACCTCGGGCTCATACACGGAGCCGCACGCCAGCGCCCCGGGGGCAGGCGGGACGCTCGTCGGCACACCATTGCTCACCTCGTCGGGCGCCTGACCCGGTTCCTGCTCGTCGGCACTCATCTGCGTCACTGCCTCCTTGGCTTCGCCTGCACCGCAACCGGTCACGACGCCGCCGAGCATCAGCCAGACGGTCAGCGTGGCGCCTACCGCACGCATCCCAGCAGCACTCGAGTGCCAGTGCCGTGAGTCTGTGTGATCGGCCGGGTCTGTCTGCACCGCCGGGCCCGGTTGCACCGCCGGGTCTGTCCGCACCACCGGGCCTGGCTGCACCGCCGGGCCTGGCTGCACCGCCGGGCCCGGTTGCACGGCCGGGTCTGTCTGCACGGCCGCCTCCTTCACCTGGCCTGGCTCAATCATGCGCCGGGTCACCGAGCCCGGCCAGAAAGCCCCCAGCCCGACCTGCGCCCCTTCTTCGACGACGCCCAGTTGAGACGGGTGCTCGCGCGTTGGCGTTCCCCACCCTCCAAACTCGCCCGCATCACCCACGACTGGCGACGGTCACCTCAGGCGCCGAGGACAGGTCGCCCGCGGGGCCGATACCAGGTCTGATCTCGGGACACCAGCCAGTGCCCTCGTCGTCGTGTCCTATTCGTTATCCACCTTCGAAGCATCGGCCCGCAGCGCATCGAATACCGTGGGCTTGGCGCGCAGCGCACGCGCCTTATTTGGTAATGGCCGTACGGGACGACCCTGCTCGCGGACGGGTCCATGTTGGCCACGTCGCGGAGCGATCCGGGTCAGCGCTCATCCTCGCGGTCGAGCAAGCGCGCACCGGCAAACACGCTGCCAGGCGCCGCAGCCTGGCGACCCGCCAAACCCCAACACCTCCAGCGGGAAACGCTGGCGCACAACGATCGTCGCGCTCCCCGGCCGTCGATCGACGGCCAACGACAGGCCTTCCCCCGCCACGAAGTTTGTGCTAGATTTCCCCGCGTTCCACTGAAGGCAGGATTGCGACTCCCCCGGGAGGCAAGACCTGAGGCGCACGAGATCGTGTGTTCTCAGGTCTTTTTTATTGTCCCGACAAATGGAGTCACACGACGAAAGGGAAGGTCATGGCAACACCATCGGCCGCCGAACAGATCGTCGAACAGGTGGGAGGCCCGTCGAATATCGTCAGCCTCACGCACTGCGCGACCCGACTACGTTTCCAACTCGCCGACGCGAACCAGGTCGACCAGAAGGCATTGGACAAGATTCCGGCGGTGATGGGGGTCGTCCCGCAGGCCGGGGACCGTCTGCAAGTGGTGATCGGCGGCGCCGTGCAGGGCGTCTTCAACGACATCATGAACCTGCCGTCCATGTCGGGTGTGGGCAAGGGTGTCTCCGACGCTGACGTCAAGGCCGCCGCCCGGTCCAAGGCCCGCGGCAAGGTGGCCTGGCTGGACAACTTCTTCGAGTACCTCTCGGACTCCTTCCGGCCGTTGCTCGGGGTGCTGCTCGGCGCCTCGCTGATCATCGCCTTCGCCGCGGTGCTTGACGCCCTCGGCGTCGTGGACTTCCGCTCCGACACCAAGGGCGCCACCTGGGTGTTCGTCGACGCCATGTGGCGCTCGGTCTTCTACTTCCTGCCGATCATGGTCGCGTACAACGCGTCGAAGAAGCTCAACGTCGACCCCTGGGTCGGGGCGACCATCATGGGCGCGCTGATGACGCCAGAGTTCATCAGCCTCTCCGACACCGAGCGCTTCCTCGACACGGTGTGCACCACGAACGCCACCCTCAACACCCAGTCGTGTGTGGCGAACATCGCCGGCATACCCATGCAGCTCAACGACTACGGCGGTCAGGTCTTCGTCCCGCTCATCATGGTCGCGGTGCTCGCCCTCGTATACCGGGGCCTCAAGCGGATCTTCCCCGAGAACATCCAGATGGTCTTCGTGCCCTTCTTCTCGATGATCATCATGATCCCGGTGACCGCCTTCCTCATCGGCCCACTCGGGGTCTGGATCGGTACCTGGCTCGGCGTGGGCCTGGCCTGGCTGAACACCAACGCCCCGCTGTTCTTCGCCGTTCTCATCCCGCTGCTCTACCCATTCCTCGTTCCGCTGGGCCTGCACTGGCCGCTGAACGCACTGATGCTGGCCAACCTGCAGACCCTCGGCTACGACTTCATCCAGGGCCCGATGGGTGCGTGGAACTTCGCCTGCTTCGGCGCCACCGCGGGCGTGCTCTTCCTGTCGATGCGCGACAAGGACGTGCAGATGCGCCAGACCGCCAGTGGTGCCCTGGTAGCCGGCTTGTTCGGCGGCATCTCCGAACCTTCGCTCTACGGTATTCACCTGCGGTTCAAGCGGATCTACCCGCGGATGCTGGTCGGATGTCTCGTCGGCGGCCTCATCATCGGCCTGCTGGGCGGAGTCAACGCCAACACCTTCGCCTTCACCTCGCTGCTGACCATCCCCATCTTCGACCCGATGGTGCGGTACGTGATCGCGATCACCGCAGCCTTCTTCGTGGCGATGACCCTGGTCATCGTGACCGACTACCGGACCCCGGAGCAGCGGGCCGAGGCCCTGGCCGAGCGCCAGCAGGCCGAAGCCGACCTGGCGATGGAGGCCAGCCACACCAGCGCGCCGACCGGTGGCGGCTCGGGTGGCGGAACCGCCGCGGCTCCCGCCGCCGGGGGCGTCGCCACAGCTGAGCGGGTGGCCACCACCGAGGTCGACTCGCCCGTCGCCGGTCAGGTGGTCACCCTCGATGAGGTCGAGGACAAGGTCTTCGCCTCCCGGGCTCTGGGTGAGGGCGTCGGCGTCCGTCCCAGCGACGGCCGGATCACCTCCCCGGTCGAGGGCGAGCTGATGATGGTCGCCAACACCGGTCACGCCTTCGGGATCAAGACCCACGACGGGGTCGAGGTACTCGTCCACGTCGGCATCGACACCGTGCAACTGGAGGGCAAGCACTTCCAGACCGCCGTCTCCAAGGGCGGGCATGTGCGGGTCGGCGATCTGCTCGTCCAGGTGGAACTGGACGGCGTCCGTCAGGCCGGGTATGACACCACCACGATCGTCACGGTGACCAACACCGCGACGCTGGGCGGGGTCAGCCCGATCGCGGGGGCACAGGTCTCCGCCGGCGATCCGATCATCGACATCCGACGCTGAACCGAGCAGACTCGGGGCGAAGCGATACCCGCCCTCGAAGGCTCGGACCTGGCCAGTCTCCGCCGCCGGAAACGAGACTGGCCGGAACGGAGACGGACACCGACATGGAGATCCTGCGGGTCTTCAACAACACCGTCGTGCTGGTCCGGGACGGCGCGTCCGGTGAGGCCATCCTCACCGGACGCGGCCTGGGCTACCAGGCCCGCCCCGGCCAGCGCGTCGACCCCCAGAAGATCTCCCGGGTGTTCCGGCCCACCGACGGGCGCGACCCCGACCACCTGGCCGAACTGCTGGCCGGCATCCCGCCCGAGCACCTGCACCTGGTGAGCGTGGCGATGGTCGAGATCGGGCTGGGCGAGACCGGCGACAAGAACCCGGCCCTGGTCATCGCGCTCGCCGACCACATCAGCTTCGCCCAACGCCGGATCGCGATGGGCATGGACGTGGAGTACCCGCTCACCGCCGAGGTGATGCACCTGTACTCCGAGGAGTACCAGCAGGCCCAGGCACTGCTGGCGGCGATCAACGCCCACCTGCCCGCGGCCCTGCCCGACACCGAGGCCGTCGCGCTCTCCCTGCACCTGGTCAATGCCGGTTTCTCCACCGGCGACCTCGCGTACACCTACACGATGACCGGCGTCATCCAGCAGATGGTGGCGGTGATCGAAGGCGCGAAAGGCATCCACCTGGACGAGGACTCGGTGAGTCTGGGCAGGTTCATCACCCACCTGCGCTATCTGTTCGTGCGCATTCACACGCACAAGCAGCTCGACGAGCAGCACTCCCCGGTGAGCCAGGCGATCCGGCAGGCCTACCCCGACGCGCTGGTCATCGCCAAGCGGTTGGCTGCCATCGTCGAGGTGCGCCTGGGGTCGGCTCTCACCCAGGACGAGTTGTCGTACCTGACCCTGCACGTGGCGCGGGTGTCCAGTGACATCGCCTGAACGCCTGGCTCAGAGAACGGCGTGGTCGAGTCGCGAGTGCTGGTTACCCGGCGCTGTGCGCGGCCAGACCGGCGAGTAGCTCCTGCCACCACTCGGCCACCCGAAACTGGAAGTCCCGCAACGGGAAGCCATGCCGGGCCGCATGCTCGGGGGGCAGCGCATCCCAGCCCAGGTGCTCCACGACGACCCGGGTTCCGTCCCCGACCGGCTCGAAGCGGACGTGCACCTCGGTCTGCTGGCCGGGCCCGAACGAGGTCGGGCGCCAGGACAGCACCAACCGGTTGGGCGGTTCCCACACCAGCACCCGGCCGATCTCGTCGGCGGAGCCGTCGCCATAGGCCTCCAGCAGACGCCCACCCGGGCCGGGCTCCATGGACAGCAGCCCACCCGGCGAGCGTCCCGACTGCAGCAACGGATTCGGCTGCCACCACTGCCCGATCTCGGCGGTGAACGCCTCGAACACCCGCTCCGGTGAGGCCCCGATCCGGGTCGCCACCAGAGCCCGCGACGTCACGATTGTTCTGCCTGCTCGGTACCGGGACCGCCACGCCGATCACCAAGCGGCGCGGCGCCCTCGACATGCGCCGCGAGAGCACTCAGCTGCTCGGACCAGGCCTGCTCGATCCGGTCCAGCCAGGAGCGCAGATCGGCGGTGGCACCGGGGCGCAGCGAGTACACCCGCACCCGGGCATCGAAATCCGGGCTGGCCTCCTCGACGAGCGCGGTGTCGCGCAGCACCTTCAGATGTCGGCTCATCACCGACGGGCTCAGCGACAGCTCGCCCGCGAGTTCCCCGGCCCGGCGCGGCCGTTCGCGCAACAGCTCGACGGTCCGGCGGCGCGCCGGATCGGCCAACGCGGCCAAGGTGCGGTCCAGTCGATCGAGCGTGGCAGCGCCACTCATGCTGGGCCCTACGCCCAGTCGGTGGCGAAGATCTCCTGGCCGATCGCCGCCTCGGCCTCGGCCCGAGTCACCTCGCGCACCCGCGCGGAGAACGTCCACACGTGACCCTCCAGATCCACGGCCCGGTACGTCCGGTCGCCATAGAACTGATCCTGCGGCTCGTACTGGATGGTGGCCCCGGCCGCCCTGGCCCGCTCACAATGCGCGTCGATGTCGCCCTCGACGTGCACATGGGTGACCTGGGTGTTGGCACCATCGAGCCCGATCGGGCTGCGCGTCCAGTCCGCCCATTCGGCCCCGATCATGACCCGGCCCCGACCCTGCGCGCTCATCTCGTAATGAGACATCGTCGGGTCGCCGGGATCCTCGATGGCCATCGAGAGCTCGAAGTCGAAGGCTCGGGCCAGCCAGTCGACGGCCGCCTTCGGGTCCCGGTACGTGAGCGAGGGGGCGAACGTGGGTGTGTCCATGGGGGTGCTCCTTCGGATCGAGGTAGGCCTGGGTCACCGGCGCGACGCCGCCGGCTGCGCCGGACTGCTCTGTGGATGGGTGCTTTCGGGTCGGTGACGCGGACGCTACCGATAGCAACGCCTATCGGAAATAGTTTCCTGATTCGCGAACTATGTCAAGGGTCGATCTCTCCGGCGTGCTTCGGGCCCCAGCCCGGGGTCCTCGTCGGCGGCCTTGGTGCGCGAGGATGGTCCTTGACCCGCCAGGATCGTCGGCAGGCGAGGCGGTTTCATCCGGCAGACGACGGCGCCGAGAGGGAAGGACACTGATGAGTGCTGGCGCGCGTCCGCTGACTCGGCACCGGGAGGTGCTGGCGCTGGCAGTGCCGGCCTTCGCGACCCTGGTGTCCGAGCCGCTCTTCCTGCTGGCGGACTCGGCCATCGTCGGGCACCTCGGCCCCACCTCGCTGGCCGCCCTCGGCATCGCCTCGGCCGTGCTCAGCGGCGTGGTCGGGCTGTCGATCTTCCTCGCCTACGGCACCACTGCGGCCACCGCGCGGCGGCTCGGTGCCGGCGACCGGCGCGGCGCCCTGGCGATGGGGGTGGACGGTCTGTGGCTGGCGATCGGCCTGGGCACGGTGCTCGCGGTGGGGATGGCCGTGGCTGCCGAACCCGTGGTCCGGGCGCTGGGGGGTTCGGACGCTGTCACCCCGGACGCGGTGGCCTATCTGCGGGCCTCGCTCATCGGGTTGCCGGGGATGCTCGTGGTGCTCGCCGCCACCGGAGTGCTGCGCGGCCTGCTGGATACCAGGACCCCACTCGTGGTGGCGGTGATCGGGGCAGGCTCGAACGCCGCTCTCAACTGGCTGCTGGTGTATCCGGCCGGCCTGGGGATCGCCGGCTCCGGGCTGGGCACCGCCATCGTCCAGCTGGGTATGGGCCTGGTGTTGGGGCTCTCGGTGGTCCGCCACGCCCGCCGGGCACAGGCCTCGCTGCGGCCCCGACCCGCCGGGATCCTGCTGGCCGCGCGCACCGGCGTGCCACTCGTGGTGCGTTCGGCGGCGATGCGAGTCGCCTTGCTGCTCACCGCATCCACCGCCGCGGCGATGGGCGATACCCAACTGGCCGCACACCAAGTCGTCTTCACCGTGTGGACGTTCACCACTTTCGCCCTCGACGCCCTGGCGATCGCCGCCCAAGCGCTCACCGGGCGGTACCTGGGGGCCGGCAACGTGGACGAGGTGCGCGACGCCACCGGCCTCATGGTGCGCTGGGGAGTGGGCTTCGGCTGCCTGCTCACCGTGGTGCTGCTGGCGATCCGGCCGTGGCTGGGCAACGTCTTCACCCCGGACGAGGCGGTCCGCGCCGCCATCGCCGCCGCCCTCGTGCCCTGCGCCCTGGCGATGCCGCTGTCCGGCTATGTCTTCGTCATCGACGGAGTGCTGATCGGGGCCGGGGACGGGCGGTATCTCGGGGGGACGGCGGTACTCAACACCGCGGTCTACCTGGTGGGCGCCGGCCTGCTGCTATGGCGGCATCAGGCCGGCGACGCGTGGGCCGACGGGCAGTCGGGCCTGGTGGCCCTGTGGGTGGTCTTCGTCGTCTTCTGGATGGGCTCGCGCGCGGTGACCCTGCGACACCGCGAGCGCGGCACCACCTGGCTGGTCACCGGCGCCACCTGAGCCCGGGCGCAAGCCACGCGCTGCCGGCCCCGGCCCACTGGGTCCTGTCAGGTGAGCCGGGTCGGCGGACCCGGGTCAGCGGGCCCGCCCGGATGGCTACGAGACCAAGCCCGCGGCCGCGTCCTCGGGGACCTCCAGGTCGCCCTGGGCGTGCTCGGGCCGGACGATGAGTACCTCGCACGGCGCCCGCTTGGTCACCTCCGTCGCGGTGGTGCCCAGCAACCGATCAGCCAGCGACCGGTCCTGGATGGCGCCCATCACGATGAGGTCTGCCTCGCGTTCGGTGGCGGTGAGCACCAGGGCCTTGGCCGGTTCCCCGTCCATGAGCAAACCTGCGGTGACCCTGGCCCCTTCGGCGGTGGCCACCGCCATCGCCTCGGCCAGGGCCTTGCTGGCCGCCTCGGACCCGAGCACCTGTCCCAACCGGGAGTCCCCGCCGAGCGTGGCGGTGTTCTTGGCCTCGGTACGCCGAGAGAGCTGGGCGTAGGCGCAGACGATAACCAGGTCGGCGTCGCTGTGCCGGGCCAGCCAGGCGGCCCGGCCCACGGTTCGGGCGGCCAGGGACGAGCCGTCGGTACCGACGACGATCGTGCGGTAGTCCTGCATCGACTTCTCCCTCAGTGCGCGGCGGGCAGGTACGAGACGTCGTCGACGTCGCGGACGATCGGAGGCTCCTTGATCCACAGCATGAGCAGGCCGGCGATGCCGAGGAAGACCCCGGCGAACCGGATGGCGTTGTTGGGGTCGTCGCCGAGGAAGGTGGAGTAGATGTAACCGAAACTCAGCGACTCGATGAGCATCGGGATGACGATCATCATGTTGATGATGCCCATGTACACCCCGTACCGAGTGGACGGGATCATCCGCACCGCCATGATGTAGGGCACGCCCATGATCGAAGCCCAGGCGATTCCCAGGCCGATGATCGGGATGAAGATCAGGTACGGGTTGGTGATCGAGGGCACGATCACCAGGCCGACGCTGGCCAGCAGAAGGCACACGCAGTGCACGAGTTTCGCCCCGCGCTTGCGAGCGAAGGCGACCAGCGAGAAGGCCACGCAGAAGGTGACGATGTTGTACCAGCCGTTGACCAGACCGGTCCACGCCACCGCCTCCTCCTTGCCGGCGTCCGTCGCGGGAAAGGCGGACTTGGCGATGGACAGCGCGATGAACTGCCAATAGACGGCCATGCCGAACCACTGGAAGAAGTAGACGACCGCGAGCTTGCGCAACTGCGGCGGCATGTCCCGGATGGCCTCGGCGATCTCGTGGACGGCGGGCCCGATGCCACCCTTCTTGGCCTTGAGCGCGGCGATCTCCTCCGGGCTCGGCGGGATCTCCGGGGTGCGAAGCACCGAGACGAGCACCGTCCCGATCGAGCAGACCGAGCCGAGCATGAACGAGCCGAGCACCCAGTACGGGATACCCGCCGAGGTGGCCCCGTCGATGAGCTTCTGGAAGACGAACAGCGAGATGTTCGCCAGCGTGATGCCCAGACCGGTGAAGAAGGACTGCGCCAGGAACCCCTTGCCGAGCTGGGAAGGCGGCAGCTTGTCGGCGATGAAGGCTCGGTAGGGCTCCATGGCGGTGTTGTTGCTGGCGTCCAGCAGCCACAACAGCATCACTGCCATCCACACCGCGGTGACGAACGGGAACAGGAACAGGCAGATGCTGCACCCGATCGCACCGATGAGGAAGAACGGCTTACGCCGCCCCCAGCGCGGGCTCCAGGTGCGGTCCGACAGGGCGCCGATCATCGGCTGGATGAGCAGACCGGTGATCGGGCCGGCGAGGTTGAGGATCGGCAGATCGTGCGGGTTGGCGCCGAGGAACTCGTACACCGGGTTCACCGCGGTCTGCTGCATCCCGAAGCTGTACTGGATCCCGAAGAAGCCGAGGTTCATCACCAGGATCTGCGGCATCGTCATGAGCGGCTTCTGCCGCACCACGGCGACGTGCTCGACAGAACTCATCGCGACTCACCCCCCGCACCCAGGCCGGAGCCGTCCAGGAAGTGCTCGAGCCGGCCCAGCTCCTTCTCCCAGGCCTCGCCGTGCCACTGGGCGACATCGGGCTCGTACGGGCCCTGGATGATCCGCACCAAGGTGTTGTCGTGACCCATCTTGGTGAACTCGACCCGAAGTTCCAGGGTGCGTTCGGGGTCGATCCCCGGGTCCCCGGTGATCCGCTCCCGGGACACGAAGACGTCGGGCGCGAAGAACTCGGTGTACACACCGTGGGTGGTCACCCGAGTGTCCGGGTCTGCGTCGCGGACCTTGACGTGGGTGTGCCGGCCGCCGAGTTCGAGTTCGCCCTCCAGGCTCTCCAGTTCGACGTGCCACCCGGGTGAACCGCGCCACTGCGCCAACTGCTCCGGTTCGGTCCAAGCCTGAAAGACCTGTGGCCGTGGAGTCGAGAACTCCCGCTCCACGGTCACGATGACGTTCGCCGTCACGAGTCACCCCTTTGTCGTCTCGGGTCACGGCTGCACCGCGGCTCCCGAGCAAGCGCACGGCGAGGAGCCGCGATCTCAGCGGCGCGAGATCGCGGTACCGGGCGTGACGGGAAGCAAACGTGGGTGCAAGTCCATGAAAACTGTCACCCGTTTTCTACCGCTATATGTCCGTTGTGGCAAGAGTCGTAGGTGTTTGATCTTGGAGCACTTTGGCCAACACAGCGGATTCCTACCGAACAGACTGAAAACTTGCATGTCTGGGCTTCGGCTCCTGTGGTGGAACTCGGCGATCCGGAAGGCGGGACATCCTGCGCCGAACGGACGTAGGCTGTGCGCCGTGACCGCGGACCCGGATGGCCAGGACGCCACCGACAGCCACGCCGGACGGGTTGCGGTCGGCCTCTCGGCAACCGGTCAGGAGTCGCCGCGTGACCTGGACGCCTCGAGCGATGAGCGGACCGGGGTGGCGGATCACCTACCGGGCGACAGCCCACCCGCCCGGGTACGGATGATCGACGTCGCCGCGCGCGCCGGGGTCTCGGCCGCCACCGCTTCGCGAACCCTGCGCGGGCTGTCCCGGGTCTCCCCGCAGACCCGGCAGCGGGTGCTCGATGCCGCCCGTGAGTTGGAGTACCGGACGGCGCCCGAGGCCGAGTACCACTTGCCTGATCGTCGTCGCTCGGTGGCCCTCATCGTCCCGTTCATGACGCGGTGGTTCTTCGCAACGGTCACCGCGGCCGCCGCCGCCGAGCTGCGCGGCTGGGGTTGCGACGTACTGCTCTACTCGCTGGCCACCTCGAGCGAGCGGGACGAGTTCTTCGAGCGATTGCCACTGCCCAGCCGCGTGGAGGCCGTGCTGACTCTGGCGATGCCGCTGACCGAACGGCACACCCTGTCGCTGCGGGCCCTGGACATTCCCCTGGTCAGCGTCGGTGCCCCGATCCCGGGCACACCGTCGGTGGGGATCGACGACCGGGCCGCCGCCCGGGCCGCGGTCAGCCATCTGGTGAATCTCAAGCACGAGCGGATCGGCCTGCTGCGGACCACCCCCGACGACCCACGCTTCGACTTCGAGCCATCCCGGCAACGCGAACTCGGCTATCGGGACGCCCTGCTCGCTGCCGGGCTCACCCCGGACGACCGACTGGTGGCTCGCGGACCGTACGGCGTGCGCGGGGGCGCCGCCGCAATGACCCGGCTACTGACCGGTCCGCAGCTTCCGACGGCCGTCTTCGCCGAGAGCGATGAACTGGCCCTCGGCGCGATCCGGGCCCTGCGGCTCAGTGGCCTTCGGGTGCCGCGAGACGTCTCCGTGGTGGGCATCGACGACCACGAGATGGCCGAGCTCTTCGACCTCACGACGGTCGCCCAACAGGCCTCGACCCAGGGAGAGGTGGCCGCTCGACTGTTACTGCGCTCCCTGGGGGAGCAGGTCGGCGACGCCGACGGCGCCGAGGAGGAGGGTGACCGCATCGAAGTGGCGACTCGGCTCATCCTGCGCGGCAGCACTGCCCCGGCGTGGGTTCCGCCGGAGCGCACCGCCGACGACGACCTCTGAGCCCCGCGACATCGGCTGCGGCTCAACACTTCCCAGGTAGGCGGCGCCAGCCGGCGACGACCCGCCGGGGAGTCGCGGATCGCCCCGCTCAGGCCACCGGACCGCCGCGCCGGGCCCGCTCGAGATCGCGGGCCGTCTCGGTGATCAGGGCGCCGAGCTCGGCCCACCGGTCGTCCCCGAACCGGCTCCCCGGACCCCACAGACTGACCACGACGATCGGGCGGCCGCGCCCGTCCAGCACCGGCGCGGACACCCCGAAAAGCGATGCCTCGTACTCGCCCCGGCAGCGGGCGTAACCCAGGTCGCGGATCTCGGCCAGTTCGGCGAGCAAGGCCTGGCGATCCACGATGGTGGTGTCGGTGAAGCGGCTGAGTGGCTCGGCGAGCACGTGCTCGAGTTCGTCTGCCTCCGACCAGGCCAGCAGCACCTTGCCGGTAGAAGTGGCATGCAGGGACACCGTGCGTCCCAGCCAACTCGCGGCGATCACCGCCCGAGGAGTCACCTCGTCGACATAGGTGAGCCCGGCCGGCTCCAGGACGGCCAGCGAAGCCGTCTCCCCGCTGAGTTCGCAGGCTCGGTGCAACAACGGACGAGCCAAGGCCAGCAGGGACTCACGCCCACCGGCAGAACCGATCTCGACCGCGGTCGGGCCCACCACGTAGCGGCCCGAGGGGCGCAGCATGGTCACCATGCCCTCGTCCTGGAGGGTCTTCAGTACCCGCCACACGGTGGCCCGGTTGAGCCGACACGTCGCGGCGAGCTCGGCAGCCGAGGCACCCGACTCGGACTCGGCAATGGCGACCAGCAGGGCGACGGCGCGCTGCACGGACTGGACGTTCGTGGAGCGTTCCTCCCGGCCGGCCCCACCGTCCGTGCCCGACCGCGGACCATGTTGCCCCGTGGGGCGCCGGCGCGCTGGCACCTGGCTCACCTGGCTCACCTCGGCTCTGACGTGGTCGAGCCATTCTCACTCAGGCCTTGCCCTGCTCGACCCCTGCCCCTAGTCTCGCATCACGGCGAAGGAGTTCGCATGACGAGACGTAGTGGTCTACTGACTGGTTCGGCCGGGCACTCCCGGCGAGATGTACTCAAGCTCGGCGCGATCGGCGCCCTCGGTGTGGCGGGGCTCGGCTCGCTGCCGGGGTGCGGCGCGGTGCCTGCCAAGGCCTCCCCGGACGCCCCGATCCGACGCGGCGGCGTGCTCTCCCACGGGGCCACCGGCGGTGGGCTGAAGGACACCCTCGACCCGCACTTCCCGGTGACCAACCCGGACATCGCCCGGTGCTTCCAGCTGTACGAGCCGCTGCTGCGCTGGAACAACGACTACGCGATCGAGCCCTGCCTGGCCGAAGAGGTCACCCCGAACGACGACGCCACCCAGTGGACCGTGCGGCTGCGCGACGGAGTCGAGTTCCACCACGGCAAGACCATGGACACCGAGGACGTGCTGCACACCCTCGCCGTCGTCACCGACCCCAACAAGATCTCCCCCGGCGCCGCCGACCTGGCCACCCTGCTCGACCTGCCCAACTCCAGAACCCTGGACTCGCGGACGATCCTGCTCCAGCTCAACAGTCCCTACGCGGTGCTCGACCAGTTGCTGGCCGAGTACACCCTGGGCATCATCCCAACCGATTTCGATTTGTCGAAACCCGTTGGCACCGGGCCCTTCACGTACACCGCATTCACTCCCGGCCAGCTCTCCCAGTTCAGCCGGTTCGCCGACTACTGGGAGCAGCCCGCCTACGTGGACGAGCTGTTCATCTACGACTTCGCCGACGACGCAGCCAAGGTCAACGCCCTGCTCGCCGGGCAGGTGCAGAGCATCGACAACCTGCCCACCTACCTGTCCGGCACCATCGCCCGGCAGGGCGCCTCGACCCTGGTCTCCGAGACCGGCGCCTGGGTGCCGTTCACCATCCGGGTCGACGTGGCGCCGTTCTCCGACGTCCGGGTTCGGCAGGCCTTGCGTCTGGTGGTGGACCGCCAGCAGATGATCGACCAGGCGCTCAACGGGTTCGGCATTCTCGGCAACGACCTGTACGCGCCCTTCGACCCGGCCTTCGCCGCGGATCTGCCCCAGCGCCAGCAGGATCTGGACCAGGCCAAGTCGCTGCTCAAGCAGGCCGGCCAGTCCGATCTGACCGTCGAGCTGGTGACCTCCACCGCGGTCGGCTCCGGTGGCGTGGAGTCGGCCAATCTGTTCGTCGATCAGGCCCGCGGGGCGGGCATCACCGTGCAACTGAACAAGGCCGACCCGAACGTCTTCTACGGCGACCGCTACCTGTCCTGGAACTTCGCGCAGGACTTCTGGAACACCCGCAACTACATCCCCCAGGTCGCGGCCTGCGCGCTGAGCACCTCGCCCTACAACGAGACCCACTTCGACGATCCGAGGTTCACCTCGATCATCGATCAAGCAAAGCAGATCACCGACGAGGCCAGACGCAACCAACTGCTGCGCGACGCCCAACAGATCGAGTACGACTCGGGCGGCTACATCATCTGGGGCTTCCGGCGTCAGCTCGACGCCTACTCCAACCTGGTCAGCGGCTTCGCACCGCACCGCTACATGCCCTGTGATGCGTTCGGCTTCAAGCACGTCGGCTATGTCGAGTGAGGGCCTGAAGATGACTGAGACGACCACGACCCCGACGACGACGGAACAGGCCGCCGCGCCAGTGCGCCGCAGTGCCGCCACCGCGTGGGCGGCCTGGATAGCCCGTCGGCTCGCGATGGCGCTGGGCACCCTGTGGCTGTGCTCGGTCCTGGTGTTCTTCGCCACCGCCGCGCTCGGCGACCCGGTGCGGGCCATCCTGGGCAAGGACTACGGCACCAGCCCGGAGCGGGTGGCCCAGTTGCGTGAGCAACTCCAGCTGGACGAGCCGGTGATCACCCGGTACCTCGACTGGCTCGGCGGATTGCTGACCGGCAACCTGGGCACCTCCATCGTCAACGGCCGGCCGGTGGGCTCGCTGGTGGGAGACCGAATCGTCAACAGCGCCGTCCTGGTGCTCATCGCGGCCCTGGTGATGATCCCGATCGCCTTCGGGATCGCGATGATCTCGGCGAACTACCGCGGCAAACGCACGGACAATGCGATCCAGATCGTGCTGCTCACCCTCGCCGGGCTCCCCGAGTTCGTCGTCGGCATCCTGCTGGTGGCGCTCTTCTCCACCACCGTCCTGCACGTGCTGCCGGCGGTGACCATCGCCGCCGGAGGATCACCGCCCTGGCACAACCCGGCCTCGATGATCCTGCCGGTGGCCACCCTGGTGATCGCGGTGGCACCCTATGTCTCCCGGATCGTGCGGTCCTCCCTGCTGGAGGTTCTCGACTCGGATTACGTCGAACTGGCTCGGCTCAAAGGGATTCCCGAGCGGGTGGTGATGCGTAAGCATGCCCTGCTCAACGCGATCGTCCCCGGGATCCAGGTGATCGCCCTGCAGCTTGCCTGGCTGGCCGGGGGCATCGTCATCGTGGAGTACCTGTTCTCCTACCCCGGGGTGGGTGCCAGCCTGGTCGACTCGGTGCGCAACTCCGACTTCCCGATGGTTCAGGTGCTGGCGATGACCATCGCCGCGGTCTACGTCGGCGTCAACCTCGTCGCCGACCTGCTGTCGATCCTCTTCACCCCGCGAGCCAGGACGGCGATCAGCTCATGACTCAGATCGAAAGCACCCCCGGGACGGTGGCGTCGCCACCGAACAGCCTGTGGCGCAGGGCGATCCGGCACCGGCGTTTCGTCACCGGACTGGTGATCACCCTGGCCGTGGTGGTCGTGGCGATCATCGGGCCGTGGCTGGCCCCTTACGGGGAGAACGACATCGTCGGCAAGCCGTACACGATGTCCGGCAGTTTCCTGGGCACCGACTACCTGGGTCAGGACGTGCTCAGCCGGGTGCTGGCCGGGGGACGCTCGATCCTGGTGATCTCCCTGCTCGCGACCGTGCTCGGGATGGTGGTGGGCACCCTGATCGGGGTGATCGCCGCCTACGCCGGGGGCTGGCTCGACGAGACGATCATGCGGCTCAACGACGTCGCCCTGGCCTTTCCACAGATTCTGCTCGCTCTGCTGGTGCTCACCGCGGTGGATCAGCCGGCGTGGTGGATGATCGTTCTGCTGGTGGGTATCTCGCACGCCCCCCGCGTGGCCCGGGTGGCCCGAGGGGTGGCTCTGGGCATCGTCTCGCGAGACTTCGTGATCGCCGCAGAGGCACTGGGCGAGTCCCGGGTCAGGGTGATCCTGGCCGAGGTGCTGCCGAACATGAGTGCCCCGCTGCTGGCCGAGGCCGGGCTGCGACTCACCTACTCGATCGGCATGGTGGCCGGCATCGGCTTCCTCGGCTTCGCCACCAATCCCGGTGCGGCCGACTGGGGGCAGATGATCAACGAGAACCGGCTGGCCCTGCTGGTCCAGCCCTGGGGAGTGCTCGCGCCGGTGATCGTCATCGGCGTCTTCACGATCGGGACCAACCTGATGGCAGATGGGATCGCCCAGCTCGCCGGAAGAGGTGACGGCTGATGACCACCGACCTGATCAAGGACGAGCGCAGCGAAACCGGCTGCCTGGTCAGCGATCTGCGAGTCGCCCTGACCGGCACCGGCATCGACGTGGTCGACGAGATCACCGTCGACCTGCGACCCGGCGAAATCGTCGGGCTGGTAGGCGAATCCGGATCGGGCAAGACCACCGTGGGCACCGCGCTACTGGCGTACACCAGGCGCGGGGCGTTCATCGAGCACGGCCGGGTGATGTTCGAGGGACGCGATGTGCTGTCCCTGCCCTGGCAACAGGTCCGCGAACTCCGAGGCGAGCACATCGCGTACGTCCCGCAGGACCCGGGGGCCGCACTCAACCCCTCGATCCGGATCGGGCGCCAGCTCGTCGAGCTGCTCCAGCTGCGTGGAATCGGCTCCGCCGCAGAACGACTGGTGCGGGCCAGGGCCGGCCTCGTGGAGGTTGGGCTGCCGGACACCGACGAGTTCCTGCGCCGGTATCCGCATCAGCTCTCCGGCGGTCAGGTGCAGCGGGTGGCCCTGGCGATGGCTTTCCTGCCCCGGCCGCAGGTGCTCGTCCTGGACGAGCCGACCACCGGCCTGGACGTCACCACCCAGGGCATGGTGCTGCGGACCATGGCCGAACTGTGCCACAGCCACCAGGTCGCGGCCCTGTACGTCACCCACGACCTGGCCGTGGTCGCCAACATCGCCGACCGCGTCGCGGTGATGTACGCGGGCCGGATCATCGAACTCGCCCCCCGCGAGGAGCTCTTCCACCGGCCCGCGCACCCCTACACCCGAGCGCTGCTGGACGCGATCCCGCACCTGAGCCAGGCCCGGGCCCTGTCCGGAATCCCCGGCGCCACACCGGGTCCCGGGCGCCGGCCGAGCGGGTGCCGGTTCCACGACCGGTGCGAGTACGCCGTCGACCGGTGCCGTGACACCGAACCCGAGAACGTCGACATTGGCCCCGACCACGTGGCCGCGTGCCTGCGGGTCGACGAGATCGGGTCGTGGGACATCAACCGGGGCGTCGTGCCCGACACCGATCCGCGGACCACGCGGGACGTCATCCTCAGCGTGCAGGACCTCCGGGTGAACTACGGCAAGAAGCAAGTGGTCCACGGGGTGAGTTTCGACGTGGCCAAGGCCGAGGTGGTGGCCCTGGTCGGGGAGTCCGGCTCGGGCAAGACCACCATCAGCCGCTGCGTGGGAGGCCTGCACAAGGAGTGGACCGGAGGCATCACCTTCGAGGGAACCCCCTTGGGCAAAGGCTCGCGGGCTCGCTCGGCCGAGCAGCGTAAACGGATCCAGTACATCTTCCAGAACCCGTACCTCTCGCTGAACCCGCGGCTGACCATCGAGGCGATCGTGCGCCGGCCGATGGAACTCTTCGGGCTGGCCAGCGGATCCCAGGCTCGCGACCGGGTCGTCGAACTGCTGGATGCGGTCGCGCTCGGGCCGACCGTGCTGAACCTGCAGACCAACCGGCTCTCCGGCGGCGAACGGCAGCGGGTGGCGATCGCCCGCGCTCTGGCCGCCGAACCGGATCTGCTGGTATGCGACGAGATCACCTCCGCGCTGGACGTTTCGGTGCAGGGATCGATCGTCGCGCTGCTGGAGCGACTACGCATCGAACGCGGGATCAGCATGCTCTTCGTCACCCACAACCTGGCGCTGGTGCGTTCGATCGCGGCCCGGGTGCAGGTACTGAGCGCCGGCAGCCTGGTCGAATCGGGGTTCGTGGTGGACGTGATGGAACACCCCGAGGCCGAGTACACCCGGCGCCTGCTGGCCAACTCCCCCTCCGTGCACTGAACCGGGTTTGACGATCGACGGATTCCGGCTTGCGTCGCAAGGGATGTGGGGCCGGCGGACGTGTGGGCCGGTCGACGGGACGCGCGGCCGAAGGCTCAGACCCCGGCCGGCACCCAGAGACCGATACCTGAGACCGACTGACGAAACCGACTGACGAAACTGGGGAGGTGAGATGGAGCAGGTGACACCGACGGTGCCAGAGAGCGGGTCTGCGTCCCTGGGTGACTTGACATTCGTCGACCCACAGCGTGCGGGCGGACGCTACGAACCGATCCCGGCCCCGAGGCCGGACCCATGGCCACTGGGTGAACCACTGGACCTGAGCGGGTTCCGCGTCGCGGCCGACGGCCGGATGCTGGACCTGGGCGAGTTCAGCGCGGTCACGTCCGCCAGCAGTCTGGTGGTGGTGGCCGCGGGTGAACTGCGCCACGAGTGGTACGCCCCGGATGTGAGCGCGGACTCCGCCCTGTTGGGAGCGTCGATGACCAAGTCGGTGCTGGCCCACCTGGTGGGGCTGGCGGTTGCCGACGGCCGCCTCGCCCTCGACGTTCCGGTGACCACGTTCGTCCCCGAACTGGCCGCCAGCGGCTACCGGGACGTGCGTGTGGGCCACCTGCTGTCGATGACCAGTGGCGTGCAGTGGACGGAGGACTACCGCGACCCCGGCTCACCGGCCAGCCGGCTGCTCGGCTGCTTCGCCGCCGGCTCGTCTTCCTCTCGAGACCTGTTGTGCAAGGTGGAATCCGGCGTTCCCGCAGGTAGCCGGTTCGCCTACAACACCGCCGACTCCCAGGTGCTGGACTGGGTGCGCGAGCGCGCCACGGGCCAGACCACCGTGCAGGCGATCCGCCTGCTGTGGGCGGACCTGGGCTGCACCAGGCCGGCCTGGATGCTCACCGACCGAGACGGGGTGGCACTGGCTGGCGGGGGGCTGGCCGCCTGCGCCACCGACTGGGCGCGGATCGGGGTGCTCCAGTTGTACGGCAGCCTCGGGCGGGTGCACCTGCCGGCCGGCTGGCGTGACCGGTCGTCCCGCCCGAGCGAGCCTTTCCTGTGCCCGGGGCGGCTGCCGTCCAGCATCACCACCCACGCAGGTTTCGGCTACCACTGGTGGCCGCTGGACGAGGACGGCCACCGGGTGACCGCGGACGGCAGCCGCGGCCAGTTCTGCTATCTCGACACCGACCGTGAGGTGGTTGTGGTCAAGACCTCCAGATGGTCCTACGGCGACTTCCTGGCCGACCGGACCCGACGTGACCTGTGCTACCTCACCCTGCCCGCGCTGGCCGAAACCTACTGAACCAGAAGGGTTTGGAAAGCAATAGGCCGGTCCCGAACGATCGAGGACCGAAAGGCCGAACGACGAACCTGATGGGAGAACATCCATGCCGGTAAACCGCAATGTCGTCATCACCTGTGCGCTCACCGGTGCCGGTGACACCGTCGGCAAGTCCGAGCATGTGCCGGTGACCCCGCAGCAGATCGCCGAGGCGGGGATCGAGGCCGCCAAGGCCGGGGCGGCGATCGTCCATGTGCACGTGCGAGATCCGCAGACGGGGCAAGGCAGCCGGGAGGTCGCGTACTACCGGGAGGTCGTGGAGCGGATCCGTGACTCCGGGGTGGACGTGATCATCAACACCACCGCCGGAATGGGCGGGGATCTGTACCTGGATCCCGAGCACCCCGATGGTTTCGCCGAGGGCACCGACCTGGTGAGCGGCGTCGCGCGGCTGGCACACGTGGAGGAGTTGCTGCCCGACATCTGCACCCTCGACTGCGGCAGTCTCAACTTCGGCGAGGGCAGCCTGGTCTACGTCAGCACCCCGGACATGCTGCGCGCCGGCGCCGCCCGGATTCAGCAACTGGGGGTGCGGGTGGAGATGGAGATCTTCGACACCGGTCACCTGTGGTTCGCCAACAAGCTCGTCGAGGAGGGGCTGATCGACGCCCCCGCGATGTACCAGTTGTGCCTGGGAATCCCCTACGGAGCCCCGGCGGACCCCGCGACGCTGATGGCGATGGTGAATCAGCTGCCGCCGGGCGCGGTGTGGGCATCGTTCGCCCTCGGCGCCATGCAGATGCCGTGGGTCGCGCAGTCGGTGCTGCTGGGCGGGCAGGTCCGGGTCGGCCTGGAGGACAACCTCTACCTCGGCAAAGGCAACCCGGTGTCCAATGCGGCGCTGGTGGCCAATGCGGTGAATCTCGTGCAGGCCATGGGATGTCGGGTGGCGAGCGCGAGCCAGGCCCGTGAGCTGCTCCAGCTGGCCGATCGTCGATGACCGCGCAGACACCGTCCCCGGCCGGCACCCGGGTGGCACCGCAGGACGTGACCACGGTCGCCTGTGTGGGGACCGGGGTGATCGGCGGCGGCTGGGTCGCGTACCTGCTGGCTCGCGGCTACCGCGTGCAGGCGTGGGACCCGGCGCCCGGTTTCGCCGACCGGCTCACCGTCCTCATCGACGATGCCTGGCCGGCGCTGACTCAATTGGGGCTGGCACCCGGGGCGTCCCGGGACAATCTCACGATCACCGCCACCCTGGACGACGCGGTCGGCGACACCGAGTTCGTCCAGGAGAGCGCCCCGGAGGACCTGGCGCTCAAACGCAGACTGCTCGCCGACCTCGACGCGGCCACCCCAGAACACGTCGTCATCTCGTCCTCGACGTCCGGTTTCACCATGTCGCAGATGGCCGCCGGGATTGCCGGGGCCAGGCGGCTCGTGGTGGGGCACCCGTTCAACCCGCCGTACCTGATCCCGCTGGTCGAGGTGGTGGGCGGCGAATGCACCGACCCGGACGTGGTCGCCTGGACCTCCGCCTTCTTCACCCACGCCGGCAAGTCGGTGATCACGATGAACCGCGAGGTCCCCGGTTTCATCGCCAACCGGCTCCAGGAGGCGCTGTGGCGCGAGGCCCTGCACATGATCGCCGAAGGGGAGGCGACGGTGGAGCAGATCGACGCGTCGATCACCCAGGGCCCCGGCCTGCGGTGGGCCTTTCACGGCCCGATGCTCACCTTCCATCTGGCCGGTGGGCCTGGTGGAATGGCTCACATGCTGGACCATTTCGGGCCCTCCCTGCTCTCCCCGTGGACCAGGCTGGAGGCGCCGCCGTTGACCCCGGAACTGCGTGCGGCCGCGGTGGCCGGTTGCGTGGATGAAGCCGCGGGACGCACCATCTCCGATCTGGTGCGCGAACGCGATGCCAACCTCATCGCCGTGTTGCGGGCGCTGGGACGGGTCGCCTGATGTTGGCGCCCTGGGACGAGCGGGTGCGGCCCGAGTGGATCGACTACAACGGCCATCTCTCCGAGGCGTACTACGTGCTGATCATGGGGCACGCCACGGACGCGGCGATGCTGCAGTTGGGTATGACCCCGGAGTATCTGCGCCGCACGGGGACCTCGCTGTTCTCCCTGCAGGCGCACGTGCGGTACCTCGACCAGATCGGGCCCGGGGCCGACACCCAGGTGCGGACCAGCGTGGCCGACGTGGGCGCCAAGATCGTCACCTTCTGGCACGAGTTGTTCGCCGAGGGACGACTGCGCGCCACCGAAGAGGTACTCATGCTGCACGTGGACACGGTCGCGGCTCGGGGTGTGCCCTTCCCCGAGGACCTCGCCGACCGGTTGCGGGGGCTCCAGGTCGACGTTCCCCAGGCCTCGGGGTGTGTGCGATCGACCGGACGTGGGCCGGGGAGCTGACCGCGAGGGTGCCGAACGCCATCCGAGCCAGCGATTCTCGTCGAGTCTCGACTAGCGGGTTTCCCAACGCACAGTTACCGTGTGCCCACTGACGGCGCCGCAGGAGCGCCAACGACTACCTGGGGGTAACCCACCGTGATCATGTCATCCAAGCCTGCCCGCGCTCTCGGCCTCGTCGGAACCCTCACCGGGCTCATGATGCTCACCACCCTGCCGGCCCAGGCCAAGGATCTGAGCATCACCAAGGTCTCCGGCGACACCGTGAGCGTCGACTGGACGGTGGTGGGCCCGCTGGACGGAGCCACCGGCAACCTTCATGTCGGCTACGCCCAGTTTGGCGACAACGGGGACGACGACTTCGTGGAGGGCTTCGAGTTCGACTACCAGTGCCCGGACACGTTCGTGCCCACCCAGATCGGCAGCTTGGGCGTGACCGAGGCCGAGCAGGCCGGGTGCGAGTGGCTCAATGACAGGTATCTCGAGGGCGGGGACATCACCGTCGACGTGAGCCCGAGGCTCGCCAGCGCCGTCGTGACCGGCACCGTCTACGACGTCATCGCCGACGAGATGGTCCCCATCGACCTGACCGTCGAAGGAACCAGCCCACTGGTCAAGGACGAGACGCGCGACCACGTCCCAGGGCAATTCACCACCACGAGTCGAACCACCACGCGCACGGGGACGGTGAGCGGGACCATCACCAACTTCGGTCTCGGCAGCGCCACGCTCACCTCCGGCAAGATCGTGCACTCGGAGTACCGAACCGTCACCCACTGAGCCACATCCGGCCCAGCCATGGGTCAGGCCAGCTGGCTGGACCGCGACGACACGAGCGTCCGGTCCAGCCGGGCCTGGACCCGCACAACGTGATCAGCCGCCCGTGACCCTGCCGGCGGTAGCGCGGGTTCACAGGGACGCGGCTCAGAGGAAGGCGACCATGAGCTGGTCGACGAGCACCTTGCCGACCATGATCACCGGGAAGAGCAAGGCGTACCCCAGGGCCACCCGCGGGTCCGGCATCCGTTCGAAGGCGAAGCCGTAGACGCCTGGATTGAGTTGGGATCCGGTGAGCGCGCCAAGGGTGCGGGCCGTGCCGAAGCGGATCAGCACCCGCACACCGAGCACCACGCACAGCGCGTGGGTCAGCGAGGTGATGAGCGCTACCACGGCAACGGCGGCCCACTGGCCGCCCTGGACGGCGGCGACCAGGCTCTGCCCGGCTCCGGTGCCCACGGCGACCAGGAAGAGCAGCAGCGAGAACTGGTTCAGGGTGGAGGTGACGGTGCCGGGCAGCAGCCACACCACCGGGCCGGTACGCCCGATCGCACCCAGGACGGTGCCGATGATCAATGGTCCGCTCGCCGAACCGATGACCAGGGAGGAGCCGCCGCCGAGGGGGATGGTGAGCAGGCCGAAGAGCAGCCCCAGGGAGAAGCCGATGCCTAGGCCGATCGGGTTGATGTCGCCGGCGGCCCTTTCGGAGTCACCGATGAAGTCCCCGACCTTGCGCATGATCCGCCGCGGTGCGGTGATCCGCAGCCGGTCGCCCATCTGAAGCTTGAGGTCGGGCGTGGCGAGCAGGTCCACGTCTGCCCGACGGACCCGGGAGATGACCGCGCCGAACCTGTCGTAGAGGCCGAGGGAGTCGACCGTGTGGGTGGCCAGGTCGGGGTTCGACAGGGTGATCCGCCGATAGTCGATCTCGGACCTGTCCCACCACGGTTCGGTGCTGGAGAAGCCGCCGAGGGCATCGGCGGCGCGCTCCAGGTCGTCCGTGCGTCCGGTCACGGTGACCAGGTCTCCAGGCTGCAACCGACGATCAGCCTCGGCGGTGGCGGTGCTGCCGTCCCGGGTGACCCGCGAGACGACGAAGGCGTACCGCTGCGCGGCTTCGGCGACAGTGAGGCCGGTGATGTCCGGGCCGATCAGCAGGGTGCGCACCTGCATCGGGGAGACCACCTCGGTGTCCTCCGGCAGCGGGAAGCGCTGCCCGAGCCTGATCACCGCGACGATGCACACGATGGTGGCCGTGACCCCGATCGGATAGCCGATCGCGTACCCGACCGAGGCCCCGCTGACATCCTCCACCGATCCGGCCGCCTTGAACTGCTCCTGCACCACACCCAAAGCCGCTGTCGCAGTGCCAGTCCCGGCGTAGATGCCGGCGATCTCACCCATCCGCAGCCCGAAAGCCTTGCCGGTACCGTACGCGGCGCCGGCCATCGCGACGATCGAGACGGACGCGATGATCACCGGCTTCCAGCCGGTCTTGAAGGCCGCGACGATGGACGGACCCGCTGAGATCCCCACCGTGTAGCAGAACACCGCCAGCGAGAAAGCGGTGAGGAAGCCGGGCAGGGCGACGGTGGCCCGGTCGAGCTCCTGGCCGGCGGCATCCACCTGGCCGCTGAGGTTCGGCAGGTCCGCCAGATACACCAGCGAACTCAGACCCAGCGCCGCGAACAGCGCCCCGGCGGCCCCGAACGAGATCCCGGCGATCCGGATCTTGCCCAGCACCAACCCCACGCCCATGCATGCGAACAGGGTGAGTAGCGGGTTGTCCACGAAGACCCGCAGAAATGACATCGCGCTGACTCCTCAGGTAGCCTCCGCGCGAATTTAGTGAAGATTGACCCGAAAAAGTCGGTTGGGAGTATTGCGCTTAGGTGAACGCTGAGGGCCGCAGGAGCACCTCATCTGGCGCTAGCTGACCCCGCCGGGGATGGTCGGCTCCGGGTTCGAGCCGGTCGCGACCTGCTCAGGTCCCGGGAGTCCAGTTCGGGTCGCGACCCGTCCAGGCGGCGAGTCGCTCGTAGGCCGGCGCCTGCGCGGCCACCTCCTGTGCGGGGCCGAAGGGTATCTGCTCGCGTGGGCCATCCGGGATGTATTGACGGGCAATCGGTTCGGCGATCTCGGCGAACCGGTCGTCGAGTTCCTCGCGGGCTCCGATGGCCATCGCCAGGTCCCAGGCGTGCGTGGACAGTTCGTTGACGTACATCACCGCGGCACCGGCACCGGGCATCTGCCCGAAGGGCAGGTTGAGGGTGCGGGTGAGCACAGCGTCATCGGACCACGCGTCCCGGGCTGCGGCCAGGCCTGCCTCTAGCTCGGCGACGATGCGCTCGGCGGGCACGTCGTCGCGGACCGAGGGCACCCCGAAGGCGTCGCTGCCGTCGGCGACGTGAGCCACCCGGTAGAGCACCCCGACCAGGTGCTGGCCCAGGCCCAGCACGTCGAACTCGGCGCAGGGGGTGGGAGCCGCCCACTGGTCGGGCCGGGTCTGAGTGGTCAGCCGTCGGACCTGTTCGGCGGCGCCGAAAAGGAGATCCCTGGGGTCGGCCTGCGGCGTGGTCGTGGGCTTGTCTGGTGTGGTCATGGCTCCATCTTCGATGGCGATACCTGACACCTTCTGTCAGGTTCCCTTGAGAGAATCCCGGTATGCGATCGGCCCGTCTGCTCAGCCTGCTGCTGCTCCTGCAGGAACGCGGCAGGATCACCGCTCCCGAGGCGGCCCAACGTCTGGAGGCAAGCGTGCGCACGATCTACCGCGATGTCGAGGCGCTCAGTGCCGCCGGGGTTCCGGTGTGGACCGAGCAGGGTCGCGACGGCGGGATCGTGCTGATGCCCGGCTACCGCACCGACCTGACCGGGCTCACCGCCGCCGAGGCCCAGGCCCTCATCGCCCTGACCGGGAAGGCGGTTCCGGACGACCTGGGCCTCGGCGGCGCCCTGGTCAGCGCCCTGCCCAAACTGTTGGCCGCAGTACCGCCTGGTCACCGCGGGGCAGCCGAGCAGGCCAGCCGGCGGCTGATCGTCGACCACGAGGGCTGGTTCCGGCGCAGCGAGCCGGTACCTGCGCTGGAGGTCGTGCAGACGGCGGTGTTCGACCGGCATCGGCTGCGATTCAGCTACCGGCACGCCCGGTACGACCGCTCCGGTCGGGCCACTGGACCCCGCAACTACCTGGTCGATCCGCTGGGCCTGGTGCTCAAGGGCGGGCGCTGGTACCTGGTCGCGGCGCACCGCGGCGTCCACCGGGTCTGGCGGGTGGACCGGATCGACCAGGCCAGGGACACCGGCGACCCGGCTCGGGGTGAGGCGGACCTGGGTGAGGTGTGGGAGCGGCTGCGGGTCGAGTTCGAGCGCATCCCCGAGGCAATCCAGGTTCAGGTGCGGGTACGACCGCAGGCGATGACGATGCTCATCCGGTTGGCCACTGCGCGAGGTGTCCGGCCGCCCGAGGCATCTCCGCCGCCGACGCAGTCACCGGATGAGCGGCGGGAGCCGGAGTGGGTACGCGTGGACGTGTGGTTCCGCGCTCCGGAAGCGGCGATGGCCACGCTGATCGGCTTCGGGGCTGACCTGGAGGTGCTGGCGCCGGCGTCCGTGCGTCGCCTCATGATCGAGCGGGCCCGCGCGGTGCTGGACGTGCATGGCGCACTCCCCGCCGCAGGCCCGCTCGGGTAGGCCAGGTCCGCAGCTGCGGTCAGTCCCTGCCCAGCCGGCTCAGACCCGCACGACCCGCCTCGGATAGGCAGATCGGGTCGGCTTGGATTCAGGCCAGGTCAGCCCACCTTGGAGATTCGAATGGCGTCGGCGATGACGTACCCGGTGCCCTTGGCCCAGCGACTCACCCCGACGACCGGCGCGTACCCGGCCTTGAGGGTGTACGTCCCCAGCGACCGCCACTGCCCGCCGAGGTGGGTCTGATCGACATAGACCACCTCGTTTCCGGCTGGTGTGGCGATGACATAGGGAACGAGCTCGTTGTAGGCGGGGTCGGCGGGGTAGCGGCACTCGATGACGTACCGGCCGTCGGCGGGCAGGCTCGCGCCGAACCAGGCTGCATCCGAGACCGATTCCGCCGTCGCGTATCGGTAGTCGCCGCCCCATTTCTGGTTGTTCCAGTCCGAGCGCAGCCAGGCCCCGCTGGCACTGAACTCGGGTGAGTTGTTGTCCAGGACGAGCTGCCAGGACGGCACCAGGGAGCCCGCGGTCACGTAGCTCATGTACTTCGACCAGTTCCAGTACGGGCCGGGATCGGTGTGGGTGGCCCCGGGGACCTCGTTATGGCCGAGGATCCGCGAGCGGGTCTTGGGAATGCCGTACTGATCGCACAGGGCCGAGACCAGCGCGGCCGACGAGCGGTACATCGCGTCGGTGAACCAGGAGCTCTGGGAGATGAAGCCCTCGTGCTCGATCCCGATGGAGGCGTAGTTGTAGGTGCGGTTCCCGGCATGCCAGGCGACGTCGGAGTTGTCCACGCACTGGGCGACCTTGCCATCGGAGGAGCGGATGACGTAATGCGCGCTGACCCGAGCGGAGGCGTTCTGGAACCAGTTGATCGCCGAGCCGTACGAGCCCTGGGTGACGTGCACGATGATGTAGCTAATGCCGTAGTCGTTGGGCCGGTTCGCTGCGGTGTAGTTGCCGGAGTAGGCGGGGGTCGAGGTCACGGCCGGCATCGTCGACCCGATCGGCTCGGGGTTGGACACGGGGGTGGTGAAGGTGGTCGGAGTGGTGCCCGGGTCTCCCTCGATGCCCACGCCGAGCCGCGACCATGGGATGGCGCCCTTGGGCTTCAGGACGATGCCTGCGCTGGAGATCCCCACCGCGAGGGTGGTGGCCACCTCACCGGCATACAACTGGGCCACCTGCTGGTCGCGGGCACCGCTGTAGTCCGCGGTCACCGGCATCCAGGCACTGAGCGACTCGCGGTCGGTGGCGGTCAAGCCGCGGGCGTCCGCACGGGCTCGCAACAGGGCCGCCCCGCCGAGGACGTTCGCCGCATCCTCGGTGCGCAGGGCGAGTTCACTGAGGCCGGTGAGCGCGGCCGCCTCGGCCAGGGTGCGCTGAGAAGGGTTGTCGACCAGGTGCATGATGCCGAAGCCGTTGACCAGGCTGGGCATCCCGCCGCGACCTTCCAGGCGGGACTCGTTCCAGCCCACCGCGCTGATGACCTCCCCGGGCACTCCGAAGCGGGCGGCGGCTTCGTCGACGATCGATTCCAGGCTGCGGGCCGGGGCGGGAGTGGCGTTGTCGATGCCCTTCTTCAGGGTCCGCTCGTCGGCGTGCGCGGCCGTCGCGCCAGCTGCTGTCCCGAGGCCGGCCAGCATGCCCCCAAGGGCGGCGCGACGGGTGAGCCCGCGTTTCGGGTGCGCGGCACCAGAACCCTGTGAGTCGGATCGAGGGGGCAGGCTGGGGGACATGAGTTCTCCGGGCGGGGGCGGGTTTTCGGCAAGCTCAGTACCCCGCCCACATCGGCAGTCCCGGTGAGGACATTGACTCGTTACGGGCAGAAATCTTTTCGTGTCACTCTCGGCACACAAGTCACACGCTCTGTCACGGCTGGACGCTGTGGCGGAGATAGCCGGTCACCTGACTGCCGTGCCGATGACGCTCCGCCGTCGGGACGTCAGAACGGGCCCGATGTTGAATCGGACCCGTTCTGGGACTGTTCTCGTGCTGTCTGCCGTCTGCGACCTCAGGCCGGGACGATCTCCAGCGTGACCGTGGCTGCGACCTCGGGGTGCAGCCGCACACCCACCGAGTGGCTGCCGAGGGTCTTGATCGGCTGCCCGATCTCGACCTTGCGACGGTCGATCGTCGCGCCGACGGCCGCCTGGACCGCATCGGCGACGTCCGTGGTGGTGACCGCGCCGAACAGCCGCCCCGAGGCGCCAGCCTGGGCCGGGACGCGCACGGTCTGCGACTCGAGTTGGGCCTTGATCGACTGGGCAGCGTCGACGGTGGCGATCTCGCGGGCCTTGCGGGCCTTGCGGATCGCGTCGACCTGCTTCTCCCCGCCCTTGGTCCACGCGGTGGCCAGGCCACGCGGGAGCAGGTAGTTGCGGCCGTAGCCGTCCTTGACCTCGACGATGTCGCCCGGGGAGCCCAGACCGCTGACCTCGTGCGTGAGGATGAGCTTCATTGTTCGTGTCTCCTTGCCTCGGGGCTCAGCGGGCCGAGCTCGAGTACGGCAGCAGGGCCATCTCGCGCGCGTTCTTGATCGCCTTGGCCAGCTGACGCTGCTGCTGGACGGTGACGCCCGTGACCCGGCGGGCCCGGATCTTGCCGCGGTCGGAGATGAACTTGCGCAGCATCGCCGTGTCTTTGTAGTCGATGTACTCGATCTTCGCTGCGGACAGCGGGTTCTGCTTCTTCTTGGGCTTACGGATAACCGGCTTGGCCATCGTGGTGCTCCTCTTCGGAAGAGCCCGGATCTGCGACCCGGGATGGTTGATGTTTCACGTGAAGCGGCCGTCTACGACGGTCGCGAGACCGGCTCGAGGCCGGTGCACAGCACTGACGATGAAGTCCTTGTTCACCGGGCGACGAGCAGGTCACCAAGTGGCCAGTGCTGCAGACAGATCAGAAGGGTGGCTCCTCGTTGTAGCCGCTGCCACCGCCGTAGTTGCCGCCACCGCCGGAGCCGCCACCCCAGCCGCCGCCGGACTGACCGCCGCCGGACTGGCCTGCGCCGGATTGACCGCCGCCGGGGCCCGTGGCCCACGGGTCGTCGGCGTTCTGGCCGCCGCCCGAGCCACCCCAGCCACCGCCGGACTGACCGCCGCCCGAGCCGCCGCCCCAGCCGCCGCCGCCACCGCGGGAGGTCTTGTTGACCCGCGCCGTGGCGTACCGCAGCGACGGGCCGATCTCGTCGACCTCGAGTTCGATGACGGTGCGCCGCTCGCCTTCCTTCGTCTCGAAGGATCGTTGCTTGAGCCGGCCCTGGACGATGACGCGCGCGCCCTTGGTCAGCGACTCCGCCACGTTCTCGGCCGCCTCACGCCAGATCGAGCAGCGCAGGAAGAGAGCCTCCTGGTCTTTCCACTCGTTGGTGTTGCGGTCGAAGATGCGTGGGGTGGAGGCCACGGTGAAGTTGGCCACCGCGGCGCCGGCCGGGGTGAAACGCAGTTCGGGATCGGCGGTGAGATTGCCGATCACGGTGATGACGGTGTCGCCTGCCATGGGGGGTTCTCCTCAGTCGATTGCACTGGGTCCACTCAATCACCGGGCGCCGACAGTCGAGAAGGACCGGCGGCGTCGGGATCGGGGTCAGCGCACCTCGGGCCGGATGACCTTCGTCCGGAGGATGGACTCGTTGAGGTTGAGCTGGCGGTCGAGTTCGGCAGCCAGATCCGGGGTGGCCTGCATGTCGACGACCGCGTAGACGCCCTCGGACTTCTTCTTGATGTCGTAGGCGAGCCGGCGCCGGCCCCACACGTCCACCTTGTCGATCGAGCCGCCGCCCTTGCGGACCACGTCGAGGAACCGCTCGAGCGCGTTGGGAACGGTCCGTTCCTCTACACCGGGATCGAGGATGATCATCATCTCGTAATGACGCATGCGTGAACCCACCTCCTCTGGACTCAGGCGGCCGTGGACGTCCCACGGCAGGAGGGTGATGCGTCGCCCGCGCACGCCGACGGGACGCCATTCGGTAGGCGGCCCCTCGATCGAGCCACCGCCGAAGCGGTCACCTGCGCGAGCACCAACCGGCAAGTCTACCGTCCGGCCCGGGGTGCTTCGACCACTCCCGACGCCCCCACCGTCACACGTGGGCGGAGCCAGACCCCGCGCGACAACCGAGCACGTCGGGGCCGCGGTCAGCCCAGGCCCTGCGCCGCCAGCCAGTCCTTGGCCCGCTTGGCGGACACCCGGGCCAACCACGCCTCCTGGACGATCTCGGTCAGCTCGTGCAGTGACAACTCCCCGATCCGGCTGCCCCGCAGCAGCACCGACCGGTGCCCGTCGAAGTGCGGTCGTGAAGAAGGGCAAGTCCTCGTCCTGCAGCAGGGCCTGCTTGTCATCCTCCGAGCGGGTCCAGAAGACGATCACGTCGCGGTACTGCTCTGCGGTCTGCGGGTCGACGGCGTCGGGGCGCGGATTGCGGAAGAAGACGAACGACCGGCTGCCGACCTGGTAGATCGGATTGTCCTGCGAACCGGGCTCCTGGGTCACGAAAGGCATGGCCATGGCGACCTCGTGGATGTCGGACAGCCGTGCCCGGCGGGAACGCTTCACCACGTGGGCGAGCGTAGCGCCCCCACTCTTTCGGGGCTGATGCGCACTCTTTCGGGGCGGATGCGCGCCGAGTGGGCCTCACGCAGGCCCTGGGCAGCCGGGCACGCTCCAGCCGACTGATCTCGTCACCTGGTGGGCCTCGTCCGTCCGGTCGGTGCACCAGTTGCCCGACCAAGGCCAAGTCCAGTCCGGTCCAGTCCGGGCGAAATACGGGCGAAGCGCCCGGTGATTGGTCGCGCGATGACGGACACCTCGGGCTACGCTGGAAGGCGAGGGGATCCAGCCAGCGTCCGCGCACCTCGCTGGCGGACGAGGACAGGAGAAGAAGATGTACGTCGGAATCGGCCTCTTCATGCTGATACTCGGAGCCATCCTGCGCTATGCGGTGAGTTACCAGATCGCCGGCATCAGCCTCCAGATGGTCGGCACCATTCTCATGGTCGGAGGTGTGCTGGCGCTCATCGTCTCGCTGATCATGGCGATCATGCGCCGCCGCAGCACCGGGTACTCCACCACGCGCACCCAGTCCTACGACCCGAACACCAACACCTCCACCCAGCGCACGGACGTCGACCCCTACTGAGGGTCGGCCCGCAGGGTTGCCTTGATCTCGGTCTTGAGGACCTTGCCGACCTTGGAGCGGGGTAGGTCCGCCCACACCTCGACCTGCTTGGGTGTCTTGACGCTGCCGATCCGCTCCTTGACGAAGCGCGCCACGTCGCCCGGGTCGGGGGTGGCCCCGGTGGTCGGCTGGACCACCGCCACCACCCGCTCCCCCCACTTCTCGTCGGGGAGTCCGATCACCGCGCAGTCCTGGATGTCCGGGTGCGCCAGCAGGGCCTGTTCCACCTCTGTCGAGTAGACGTTGAATCCGCCGCTGATGATCATGTCCTTGGCGCGGTCGACGATGAACAGATAATTGTCGTCGTCGAGGTAGCCGATATCGCCGGTGTGGTGCCAGCCGTGCGCGGAGGCCTCGGCCGTGGCCTGCGGGTTCTTGTAATAGCCCGGCATGACGAGCGATCCGCGCACCACGATCTCCCCGCGCTCACCGCGCGGCAGCGAACGACCCTCGTCGTCCAGGATGGCCACCGTGCACAGCGGGGACGGTCGCCCGGCCGAACCGAGTCGTTCGGTGGCGACCGAGCCGTCGGCGTGGAAATGGTCGGCGGGCGCCATCGTCGAGATCATCATCGGCGCCTCGGTCTGGCCGAACAGCTGCGCCATCACCGGCCCGATCCGGGTCAGCGCCTCGGCCAACCGAGCCACCGACATCGGGGCTGCCCCGTACCAGAAGCACTGCAGGCTGGACAGGTCCGTCGCGTCCAGGGCGGGGTGCCCCAGCACCATGTAGATGAGAGTCGGCGGCAGGAAGGTGTGGGTGACCCGGTGTGCGGCGATGAGTTCGAGGAAGCCGCCGACGTCCGGGGCGGGCATGATGACGATCTCACCCCCCAGCGCCAGGATCGGGAAGCACAGCACGCCCGCCGCGTGGGTGAGCGGCGCCAAGGCCAGGTACACCGGTCGGCTGGAGCTGAACCGGTCGCGGGCGGCCTTGGCCTGTTCGACGTGCTCGGGTGAATCCGTGGCGCCGGGGCGAGCGCCGAAGGGATAGCTCATCAGCGTGATGGCGGTCATCGTCTCGATGTTCGCGCCGGTGAGCATCACACCCTTGGGCCGGCCGGTCGTGCCGCCGGTGCCCACGATGAGGGCCAGGTCTCGCACGGGGGAGGCGTCCACCTCGCTGTCGGAGCCCGGGAGGTGGTCCTGGCCGGCGAGGAAGTCGTCCCAGGACAAGGCTCCGTCGACCTCGGCGTCCAGGCACACCCAGGTGTGCACCTTGTCCAGGTGCGGCTGGATCGTCCTGACGAGATCGGCGAAGGGCGAGCCGAAGATGACCAGGGTAGCGTCGAACAGGTCGAGCAGTTCGCGGTTCTCGGCCGCCTCGTTGCGGGGGTTGATCGGGCACCACACCGCGCCCGCGCGAGAGATGCCGAAGACACAGGTGAAGGCGATCGGGTCGTTGCCCGAGATGATCGCCACCTTGTCGCCGGGCGCGACGCCGCGGGCGGCCAGCGCCCCCGCGATCCGGGACGACAGGTCCTGCACCTCCCGGTAGCTGAGGGACTCTCCGTTGGTGGTCAGGCACCGGGCATCCGCCCCGAGCGAGGCTCCCTTGTCGAGGTAATCGACCAGTCGCTCACCCATCGCTCAGTCCTGCACGGTCAGCACCGGCTCGCTGACCAGGCCGAAACTGCGCAACACCCCGAGCAGTTGACGGTGCCCGAAGGCCTGGCAGCCGGAGGCGAAACCGACTCGCAGCGGCGGCTGTTGGAGCAGGTGGTACGCGGCGTAGGCCTGCAGCAGACCGGTCTGCTTGTAGTTGCTGTTGCCGTGGATGACACAGTGGGCTCGCCCCAGCGGTCCGCTGGCGTGCACCGAGTCCAGGCTCTTGTTGACCCGGGGGTTCTCCCGTGGCGGCATCACATTCATCACCTGGGCGGCGGTCTCGGTGAGGGCGGCGTCACGATCCTGCGGGGTCATGTCCTTGGTGGCCTCGAGCGCGGACGCGACGATCTGCGGTACCCCGTGCATGAGAGCGGCATTGAACACCCCGCCCTGCGCCTTGCAGTTGGCCACCCGTGGATCGCGTTTGAACCAGACCGGGTGGCTGGTGCCGCCCCAGGGCAGCGAGAGGGCGAGCTCATGCTGGCCGGGTACCACCAGCGGCACCAGTCCCTGACCTGGGTCGAACTCGACATAGTGGTTCTGCTGCAAATAATGGGCTGTGCTGGTTGCGGCGTTGACGAGAATGGTCTGGGTGGAGGCGATCGTCGGGCTGCCGCCCCAGAAGACCGCGATGTCCAGGGTGTCCAGACCGGGCTTCTCCAGGGCGATCTGGGCGGCGATCTCGCCGGTGGTGTACATGTGCGCGATGCCGGGGGCCAGCAGCAGACCCTTGGCGGCGAACTGCTCACCCCAGGTGTCGTCACAGGTGAGCAGCCAATCCTGCTCCCCGGTGGTGTCGGTGTAGTGCAGGCCGGCGGCGAGCGCGGCCTCCACCACGGTGGGGCCCCACTTGCTGAACGGGCCGACCGTGTTGAGCACCACCCGGGCACCGGTGAAGAGGGCGGTGAGGGCCTCGACGGAGTGCTCGACCGTGCGGATCTCGTAGTCGGCGGTCTCGATGCCGGCCACGTTGTGCTCCATGGACGAGGTGAGTTTCTCGTCGCTGCGTCCGGCGGCGATGAAGGGGACGTGGTACTCACGCAGGTACTCGCACACCAGCCGGCCCGTGTAGCCGGAGGCGCCGTAGACGATGACAGGTCGGGGGTCGCTCATGGTGATCTCCTTTGGTGCCGGGTGGGTGGGGGTGCTCACATGCCCATGCCGCCGTCGACCGGCAGGCCGGCGCCGGTGACGAAGCGGGAGGCGTCGCTGGCCAGGAAGACCACGGCGTCGGCCATGTCCTCGACGGTGCCGAGGCGGCCGGACGGGGTGAGATCGACGACCGCGCCGACGGCGGTCTCCGGCGAGTCGAAGAGCCCGATCGCCGCCACGTCGTTGGCGAGGCCGGCGCCCATCGCGGTGGGCACCAGGCCGGGGTAGAGGCAGTTGACCCGGACTCCGTAGCCGAGTTTGCCGGCCTCCATGGCGGCGACCCGGGTGAGTCGGTCGACCGCCGACTTGGTGGCGGAGTAGACCGAGATGCCGGGGAAGGCGATGGTGGCCGCGACGGAGGAGACGTTGATGATCACCCCGCCCTGCCCGGCGGCACCGCCGGGACGCATGGTGCGCAGGCCGTGCTTGAGGCCCAGGGCGGTGCCCAGGACGTTGATGTCGAGCTGGCGCCGGATGCTCACCGGGTCGAGCTCGGTGACCAGTTCGGTGATCTCCACGCCGGCGTTGTTGACCAGGATGTCCAGCCCTCCGAGCCGGTCGACGGCCTCGGAAACTGCTCCCTCCCAGTCGCTTTCGTCGGTCACGTCGAGGTGGACGAAGCCATGCGTGTCTCCCAGCTGCTGCGCGGTCTGGGCGCCGGTGGATTGCACGTCGGCGATCATCACCCGGGCTCCGGCGGCAGCGAGGGCGGCGGCCATCCCGGCGCCCAGACCCTGAGCCCCTCCGGTGACCAGGGCGACTCGTCCGGACAGGTCGTACGACGTCATGGGGGCTCCTTTGCCGGTTCAGCGGGGCGAACACCTCAGCGGGCGAACACCGGCAGCCTGGCCCACTTCTTGACACTCGTCAAGACCACTCGTCAAGACCGGCTGACGATTCGTCCGATCGGCGGATAGGATGCGCAGGTGAGTACCTCCGCAGCCGAGCGCGAGTCGACGCGCCGGCGGGCCCGCGGGCAGGGCAGTTATGACGACCGTCGGGACTCGCTGGCGGAGTCGGCGCTGCGCACCCTGGGCGAACTCGGGTACGCCCGCACGTCACTGCGCGAGATAGCCGCGAACTCCGAGTTCACCCACGGCGTGGTGCACTACTACTTCCGCAACAAGACCGAGCTGATCACCTACTGCGTGCGGTACTACAAGGCGCAGTGCGTGCACCGGTACGACGGTGTGGTGGCGGGGTCGGTGACCGATCGCGAGTTGCTGGCGGCCTTTGCGGACAAGCTCGTCGAGACGATCGCCGACGAGGCACCGATGCACCGACTCTGGTACGACCTGCGCGCCACGAGCCTGTTCGAGGAGCCTTTGCGCGCAGACGTTCTCGCCATCGACGCGACCCTGGAGCAGATGATCTGGCGGGTGGTCAGCCGTTACGGCGAACTCGCCGGGCGTGAGCCGGGGGTCTCGTCGGCCACCGCCTACGCGATGCTCGACGGGGTCTTCGAACGGGCCCTACTGCGGCACCTGGCCGGGCATGACGACGCCCTGCCGGCCCTGCGCGAGCAGGTGGGTGCGGTACTCCCCCTGATGCTGGGCTGAGGCTGCCCAGTCCCGCGATCGACTCGTTTACATTGCCCCGGCGCGCTGCGGGCCACCTTCTTGGTCGGCTGAGCTAGCCAGAGCGTGGTTGGGCCTCGGCAGCCACCCCCGACCTGGCCGCAGATCCTCGTGAGCCCTGGAATGTACGGGGAAGTTCCCGTATGTTTGTACGGGAACTTTTACGTACGATTGCGATCCGCCCAGCGATGTTCGACGCCAAGCAACCTGGAGTGCCCGAATGAAGCCGATCCGACCCCAACCGGGTTCGGCCAGCAACCCGGACGACTTCGTGGGCCGAGCTGGCACCACCCAGCGTGCCGCCGAGTTGCTCGCTGCCGGCTCGAACTTGGCGCTCACCGACCCGCGACGCATGGGCAAGACCTATTGGATGCGAAACTTCTGCGCCACGAGTGACGACTTCTCCGCGGTCGTGCAGATCGACTATGAGGGCATCGACACGCAGGCCGGATTCCTCACCCGCACCGCGGAATCGCTGGGTCGCGAACAGCGGCTACCCCAGAAAGCTCGCCGGTTCATGTCAGCGCTCTTCGAGAACGTCGAGAGCGTCGGGCTGGGCGCAGTGACAATCAAGCCCGCGGTCGCCACATTGTCGCCACAACGCCTACTTCGCGACACTGTCATGGCGGTGGGTAAACCCACCGACAAGCCGGTGCTTCTATGCATGGATGAAGTGCCCGTGGCCATCCGCAACATCGCACTCAATGAGGGGGCCTCGCCTGCGCGGGAGCTGCTGCAAACGCTTCGTGCCTTACGCCACGCTGATGACGTCACCGGAATCCGGTGGATCGTATGCGGCAGCGTGGGATTCCACCATGTGCTCAAGCTGTGCCAGGCCACGGAAGGCGAAATCAACGACCTGGTAAATCTCCCATTGGGTCCGCTCAGCCAGGAGGATGCCGAGGAACTCGCTGGGCGGCTCTTCCTCGGCATCGAGCGCGTACCAGACGCGGGGGCGATCACGGTCATTGTGGAGCGGACCGGCGGAGTGCCCTTCCTGCTTCATCAGGTCGCCTGGCTCCTGCAGGTGCGTGGCACCGGCCCAGTCTCCGGCAGTGAGGTGGCGGCGGCCTTCGATGACTTTGTGGACGACCGAGACGAGAGTCGTGCTGTCACGCACCTTGTCACCAGGCTGGACCCGTACTACGGAAGCGACGCACAACTGGCCACCCGCATGCTGAACGCGGTCGCGATGAAGAAGACTGTGCCTTTGCCGGACCTGCTCGAAGACGCGAAGGCGGGAGAACGCTTCAACGAGGTGCTCAATGCGCTGATCGACGATCACTACCTGATCGAACGAGGGATGTCGGTGTCGTGGAGATATGACGTGCTGCGCCGCATCTGGTCACGGCGACATCGCCTGAACGTGGAGCATCCATGAGGACGACCCGGTACACGCCCTCCCTGCTACCCCGCGACACGCTGGAACGCGTCTTCGTGGCGCGACACCACATCCTCGACCTCGTCGACGCTCGGGTCCGCGATGCCGCCGAGTCGTCCAGCCGCAACCACACGCTCCTGGTGGGTCCGCGCGGCTCGGGTAAGACACACCTGCTCTCGCTCGCATATCACCACGCCATGGACCTGGTTCGCCAAGGAGAGCGACTGCAGGTGAGTTGGCTTGCCGAGGATCCCTGGGCATTCACCACCTATGCTCGCTTGCTCGGTGCGATCCTGCGGGGACTCGAACCAGAGCCCTGGCCGACCCTGCTGGGAGCCGGGGAGGCTGAGCTTGAGGACCTGCTTCTCGGCCGTGCTGATCAGGCCGGGCCGGTACTCATGCTGGTGGAGAACCTGGACCAGGTGTTCGCTCAGATCGGTGACCGTGGTCAACAGCGCTTCCGGCACCTGCTGCAAGCTCACGAGGCATTGCTGGTGATCGCCAGCACAACCCGGCTGGATCGGACCCTCGCCGACCAGGCGGCTCCGTTCTACGGGTTCTTCACCACCACTCGACTCGCACCGTTCGATGTGGAAGAAGCACGCCAGCTCCTTCTCGCGCTGGCCCGCGAGAAGGCGGACGACGCTCTGGTCACACGGCTGGACGATACGGACCGGGTCGTCCCGCGGCTGCGGGCGATAGCAAGTCTGGCCGGAAGCCAGCCGCGCATCTGGGCCACCCTCGCGACGGGCTTGAGCGCAACCTCGCTGGACGCTCTGGTCGACCTTCTCCTGACCACATTCGACGACCTGACCCCGTACTACCAGGAGCGTCTGGCTCGACTGAGTCCCCACCAACGGCTGGTGGTACATGAACTTGCCCATCTGGACCGACCGGCTCACGTGGCAGACCTCTCCGGACGACTCGGGATCGATCAACGCAGCCTTGCCAAATCCATCTCAGAGCTTGTGGAGCACGGCTGGCTAGCGCAGGTGCACGTTCCGTACGCGCACTTACTTGATCGTCGACGCACCTACTACGAGCTTGCGGAACCACTAGCGCGGATCGCCTTCCAGTTGAAGGAGACTCGAGGCGAGCCGCTCCGCCTCGTGGTCGACTTTCTCAAACTCTGGTTCGATCCCGCAGATTTCGGTACCCGGGCTCGGGACGCGGACGTCCACATCGAACAAGCCGTCGTCGAATGGGAAACGGACTCGGTGACGGCCGTCGTTCGCCAGTTGAGCCACCTCACGCCGACGCAGGCGCCTACCGGCGAGTTGCTCGCCCAGATCGACGACGCTCTGGCGGCATTAGAGGCACGCGATGCCGCCCCTTTGCTTCAGATTGAATCGCCCGTCCGCAGCCTAATCGATTCCCGACTCGGTGAGGGTGACGCTGAGGGTTCAGCTCAGACGATCCACGACATTCGCTACGACCTGCACTGGGCGGCGCTCGCCGATCTACGCCTGGATGCACCGGCTGACGAGTGGGCCCTGCGGGCCGCGAACCTCGTCGGACGGGGAGACTCCCGCCCCGACGCTGCTGCCCTGGTTCTCCTCTTCGAGTGGTTGGCGCGTGCCGGTCGGCTGGAGGAGGCCGCGGTGCTTGTGGACTCGATCGATGAGACGTTGGGTCCCGATCACCCCGAGGTGCTTACGACACACCACAACCTCGCCTACGCCTGCGCGGTAGCAGGCGACCTGGCCTGGGCCATCTCGCTCTATCAGGCCACCCTCACCGCCCGCGAACGGGTCCTGGGCCAGGATCACCCCGACACGCTCGCCACCCGGAACAACCTCGCGTACGCCTACCGACGCTCTGGGGACGTTCGGGGCGCCATCAGCCTCTACCGCGCCACTCTTGCCGCCCGCGAACGCGTCCTGGGCGCAGAGCACCCGCAAACCCTCATGTCCGCCAACAACCTTGCCTACGCCTTCCAGGTGGCAGGCGACCTGGAGCAAGCCATCATCTACTACCAGGACGCGCTGGAGCGTTGCCAACGCACGCTGGGCGCGAAGGATCCCAGAACGGCGACGATTGCCGCGAATCTCCAGGAGGCGCGGGCACTGGCAACCGATCCGGCCAGTGACGTGCGCCGGGCCTGAAGACACCCGGGGCCGTCCCGTTGACCGTGCCTGGACGCACATGGAAATGGACCCGCGTCACGCCCACGGGCTGTGACCGGCTGCCTTGGCAGACCTGCTCGCGCTCATGGCCGCCGTGGATCAAGCTCTACGGCCGGCCAGGGTACGACTGGATCCGCGGCGAAGGCGTCGCACGCGGGTGCGAACTTCTCCCGAACCACGGACGTGAACTCAGCGGCATGCTCGGCCTTGAGCCGTCGATAGTCTCTGTCACACGCGGGAGTCGTCTCGAACTTCATTCCTCTGTCGGGCGTTGGGAGTCGAGATGTCTCAGGTGCGCCAAGAAGTCTTCGCTGCTGTCGTGCACGCTCACTCGCCCGGCCTTCACGTGGGGCTCGACCTCACGTTCACGCTGCTGCCACCGCTCAGTCCAGAACCACGCCTGGTCGGCCGGAACGGTCAGTGCAGAACGTAACTCGATGACGCCATCCGGACGCTCGACGACCTCCACCTGCGCTCCAGGCTGATCCAGGTGCAGACGCTGACGGAGCGCTGCAGGCAGTGCGATGACGCCGCGGCGCTGGACGCTGACGTAACCGCGGAAGTACTCGTCCGCTACCCCAGGTAGCGCGCTCATCGTTGGATCGTACGCCGATCTGCTTCGCAGGGTAGCTGCAAAGCTGCCGCCGCTACTTCCGCTATCCCTGACGGCACTACGCGAGATCGGTCTCTCTGTCAGACTGAAAGGAACGGCGGGGTCGGGGTCCGCCGAAGAAGGGTTCAGGGGGCACGATGACCTACGAGAGTGAACCGCCGAGCGCGTCATCACTCGCCTCGCCCCCACCAGCAGCTCGCCACGTGACCGTCTTGGCCGTCACATGCGGCGAGCGCCCCGGCAACCGGCTGACCTTCGACGTTCCCGGACCATGACCACCCGCGAGGTCCTGCTCCACTACACCGTGGACGGCACGCCTCGCCGGGGGTCCGGCTTCCGGATCCGGGATCGGTTCATCGTGACTGCCGATCACTGTGCCCGCGGCACCGATCACGCCGTCTGGGTGAATGGGCACAGTTCCCCGGCAACCGTGGTGTGGCGGTCCCTGGACGCGGACGTCGATTTGGCGGTGCTGTATGCGGACGATCTCACCGTGGCCACCCCGGTCGAGTGCCTGCTGCTGGACGAGGACGAGCCGGGCGTCGTCTCCGATTGTGTGGCGGGGGGATTCCCGAGGTGGGCGGTTCACCAGGTGTCCGGGGGTCCCGGCGATGGGTCTTGGTCGTCGCGGGCGGCCCGCGCCGCCCGGGTCCGCGGACAGGTATCGATCGGTGACCGTGACCCGGCGCCTGCTGACGGCGGCGCCCCGGAGCCTGTGCTGCGATTCCGGGGGACCTTTCCCGACGTGGTGGTCGGGCGCGTGGACGACGATCCGGCGTGGGGCGGCATGGGCGGGGCGGGAGTCAGCGTCCAGGCGGGCGGGGTGCAGGCCCTGCTGGGCGTGGTGGCCTCGTGGCAGCCCACGCCGAGTTCGAACGCCCTGACCATCGTCGCGTTCAACACCTTGGAAAGACTGGAGTCTCATCATCGTGACGCAGTGCTCGATCTCCTCGGCCAGCCGTCCTGGCGGAGATGGCGGCGGATCGAAACCGCCGGGCTGAAACGCGCCATCTCGGGCGCGATACCCCGCAGACCAACCGTCCTGGTCAGACGAGGGGTCATCGATCAGGTGCAGACCATCATCTCCGCCCCCGGTGAGCAGGCGGTGGTGTGCCCGATCGCAGATGCGCGGGGCATGGGCAAGACCCAGGTGGCCGCAGCGGTGGCGCGTGAGTGCGTGCGTGAGGGTTGGCCCATCGTCTGGTGGGTCCCGGCCCGGGATCCCGAGGTGATGATCTGCGAGCTGGCCGCCCTGGCCACGGCCCTAGGAGTGGCGGGGGACGCCGAGGAGCCGGCCAGCGCGGTGGCACGCCTGCGGTCGTGGTTCACCACCTTCACCGGTCGCGCCCTGCTCGTCCTGGACGACGCCACCGACCCGGATGCGGTGCAGCAGGTGCTGCCACCCCGTGGCTGCCGGGTGATCATCACCACGGTGGACGGGGCTTTCACGGCGCTCGGCCGACCGCTCCGGCTCGGTGGCTACACCGACGACGAGGCGTGCAGCTACCTCATCGAATGCACCGGGGTGGCGGATCGCGACGGTGCCGCGCGCGTGGCTGAACTGCTCGGCAGGCACCCACTCGCCCTGGCGCAGGCGGCCTCGTCGATCCGGGGCACCTCGGGGCGGCCGCCGCTGAGTTATCGGGACTACCTGCACCGGTGCGAGGAGGTGCCGGTGACCAAGCTCCTTCGCCGGCTGCCGGGCGAGGACCATCCGGACAGCCTTGGTGAGGCGCTGCAACGCAATCTCGATGCCGCGCTGGCCCTGGCGGACGATGACCGTGCCCTGCTACCGCTGCTGGGCAGCATCTCGTTGCTCGACACGGCCGGCGTTGACACGTCGTGGCTGTGCCAGGGGTGGATCGACGACCTGCTGGACGAGGCAGGCCGGATGAGTGTGCTCACCTGGTCGCCGGATGGGCGTTCGGTCCGGATGCACGCTCTCATGGGGCGCTTCCTGCGAGAGACCGTCACCCCGCAGCGGCTGCTCGGGTGGTTCCACGGCGCGAGTTCCATCGTGTCCAGCGGACGCGACCAATACGACCCGCAGGGGCAACTGTCCCAGCGTCGGGCGCTGGTCGAGCGAGTGAGCGCCCACGTGGACGCACTGATGAGAACCGGGGGCAGCCGAGCCGCGCTCCCGCACCGGCTGTGGCTGATCTGGGCCTTCACCGACACGGCCCAGCCCGGACGGGCCATCGAGGGTGCCGGAGAGGCAGTGACTGAGGCGGCTGCACTGCTGGGCCCGGATCACCCCGATGTCCTCACCTCCCGGCATAACCTGGCCTGTGCCTATCGGTCGGCCGGGGACCTTGAGCACGCGATCGCCCTGTTCGGCGACACCCTCACCGACCGGGAACGCGTGCTGGGCCGGGACCACCCCGACACCCTCACCTCCCGCGACAACCTCGCCGGCGCCTACCGTGCGGCCGGCCAGGTGGACCAGGCCATCACCCTGTACCAGGAGACTCTCGCCGACCGGGAGCGGGTCCTGGGCCGTAACCATCGCCGTACCCTGACCTGCCGCGACAACCTCGCGGGGGCGCACCGCTCGGCCGGTCACTTCGAGTTGGCCGTCTCAATGTTCCGCCAGACCCTCACCGACAGTGAGCGCGTCCTGGGCCCGGACCACCCCGACACGCTCGCCTCACGAAACAACCTCGCTCAGGCCTACCGGTCGGCCGGTGATCTGGGCGTGGCGATCTCCCTGTTCCGGACGACCCTCACCGAGAGCGAACGCGTCCTGGGCGCCGACCATCCCGACACTCTGACGACCCGCAACAATCTGGCCGGTGCCTATCAGGCTGCCGGTGATCTCGATCGCGCACTGGCCCTGTACGAGGCGACTCTCACCGACCGGGAACGCGTCCTGGGCCCGGATCACCCGCACACCTTGGCCTCCCGCAGCCAACTCGCCGGGGCGTACCAGGCCGCCGGGGACCCGGAACGGGCCATCCCGCTGTTCGAGGAGACGCTGGCAGGGTGCGGGCGGGCGCTCAGCCAGGGGCATCCGCTGACCTCGAGTGTCGCCGCGAATCTGGCGCGGGCGCGCGCCGGAGCCGTGGAGTGGGGTAGCCACCGGGTGCCCACGCAGAGGCGACCGCACCGGACTACCGGAGCCGGCGCCGAACCGATCTGAGTGCCGCCGGTGCACCGACTCTGCGCAAGCCCGCGGGATCGTCACAGCCCGCGAATCCACCTCAGGTCATGGGCCCGGTGTTAACGCTGAGTGACATGACCCACACATCTCTGTCAAACTGGCCCAAAGGCGGGCGTTTCTCGCCTGAAACCGTGGAGGGGGAGCGATGGCTCCCGATGGTGTGCCGCTGGCGGTGGCACTGGATGCGCTGCGGGCGGAGTTGGCCACGGCGATGGACAACGCACCGACCACCGGGCTGCGGTTCAGGCCCGAGGAGATCGAACTGACCCTGCAGACGACCGTGACCTGGTCAGGCACGGCCGGGGGCGGCATCAGTTGGTGGTTGATCAATGCCAGCGCCGAGGGGTCCCGGTCGTCTGCGGCGGTGCAGACGGTGACGCTGAAGCTGACGCCGGTCGAGGTGACGGAGACCGGGGTGGAGCGCACCCCACTCATCGACGCCCCGGCCTGATGACGACGCGGGAGGTCCTGCTCCACTACACGGCGGACGGCACCCGGCGTCGCGGGTCCGGGTATCGCGTCGGTGGCCGGTACATCGTCACGGCTGACCACTGCGCCCGCGGCACGGAGTACTCCGCATTCGTGGACGGGCGGGAATCGGCGGCGAAGGTGGTGTGGCGGTCCGGCGATGAACGCGTCGATATCGCGGTGCTGGAGGCGGTCGACTTCGAGCCGGTGACCCGGGTGGAGTGTCGTCTTCTGGATCGCAGCCAGGCGATTTTCGTGAGCGACTGCGTCGCACTGGGTTTCCCCGTGTGGAGGGATCACCGGCCACCGGGTGAGGAGCCGGACAGCGGGCAATCCCCGGCCGCGCACGGAGAATCGCGGGCGCGGGTCGCTCAGGTACCCGGCGAGATTCCGGTCCGCGAGCACGTCGAGCCGACGGCGCCTCCCGACCACCCGGCACCGGCCACCCTCCGGCTGCGCGACACCTACCCGGAGACCAGGACGGTGGCCGGGCATCTGGACGAGGACCCGTCCTGGGGTGGGATGTCGGGGGCGGGGGTGATCGTGCGGGATGGCGAGACGGACATCCTGCTGGGGGTGATCGCCTCGTGGCATCGCCCGGCCGGGTCGAACTCGTTGACCTTCATCCCATTCAACGCCCTCGAAGCGCTCGAGTCGGTGCATCGAGACGCCCTGCTCGAACGGCTCGGCCAACCCGACTGGTCCGGCTGGCGGCAGGTGAGGGCGCCGCAGCCGGTGCTGGCTGTGTCGGGTGCGATCCCCAGGGTTCCGCCGGCCTTCGTGGAGCGGGCCGTGGTCGATGAGTTGTGGAGCATGATCGCGGCCCCGGGGGCGGCGGCGGGGGTGTGTCCGCTCGCGGACGGGCGCGGCTTGGGTAAGACCCAGGCCGCCGCCGCAGTGGCCAGGGAGTGCGTGCGGGACGGCTGGCCCGTCGTGTGGTGGGTCTCGGCCAGCGATCCGGGCACGATGATCGCCGAACTGGCCGCCTTGGCCGCCCAGCTCGGCCTGGTCAGCGACACCGAGGAACCGGAGCGGTCGCTGGAACGCCTGAGGTCGTGGTTGACGACCTTCGGGGGGCGCGCCCTGCTGATCTTCGACGACGCCACCGACCCGGACGCCCTGCGGCAGGTGCTACCACCGAGCGGGTGCCGGACGATCATCACGACCGTCGACCGGGCGTTCACCTCGTTGGGGCAGCAGATCCCGGTCGGGGTCTTCACCCCGGACGAGGCCCAGGCCTACCTCATCGACCGGACCGGGGTGGACGATCCCGAGGGCGCGGCCCGCGTGGCCGAGGCGCTCGGCAGGCACCCCCTCGGCCTGGCCCAAGCGGCCTCGACGATCCGGCCCAGCTCCGGTCGGCCCCCGTTGAGTTATCCGGACTACCTGGCCAGGCTGGCGGCCACCACCGTGGCGGCGGGTTTCCACCGACGGCCGGGCGAGGACTATCCGGACAGCCTCGGCCAGGCTTTGCAGCTCAATCTCGACACAGCGCTGGGGTTGGCCGCCGACAGTGACGCGCTCCTGAGGTTCCTCGGGAGTGTGGCCCTGCTCGACGTGGCCGGCGTGGACACGGCCTGGCTCAGCCAGGACCTCGACAACCTGCTGGACGAGGCCGGGCGGGCGAGTCTGCTGGCCTGGTCCGATGATGGAAGCGTCGTCACCATGCACTCGCTGTTGGGGCGATTCCTCCGGGAAACGGCCGAACCCGAGCAAGGCGGCGCGCGGATCGGTCAGGCGTCGTCGGTGCTCGACGCGGGACGCGACTGCTACGACGCCCGAGCCCCGTTGGCCGAACGGCGACTTCTGGTCGAGCGGATCAACGCGCACGTGGATGCACTGGCCGAGGCGGGCGCCCCCTACTCGTTGGCGCATCGACTGTGGCTCATCGGGGCTTTCAATGACGCCGCCCTTCCCGCCAACGCCATCGGCTTGGCTCACGCGGTGGAGGATGCGGCCCGCGTCCTGGGCCCCGACCACCCCGACACCCTCGCCTCCCGGAACAACCTCGCCGGCGCCTACGAATCGGCCGGTGACCTGGGCCAGGCCATCCCCCTGTTTGAGGAGGCCCTCGCCGGGTGCCGGCGAGGGCTGAGCGAGGGGCATCCGATGACTGCCGCGGTTGCCGCCAACCTCGACTGGGCACGGGCTCAGGCTGCCGGCTCGGGTGCCGACCCGGCGTCCTCGGCGCGCTGAGCCGCCGGGGCCTCTTCGGGGCTGGCGAGCAGGGGCCCGGCGAGCGGATCGTCCCCGACGTCGCGGCGGATCGGGTCGTCCTGCTGCCAGACGCTGATCGACCAGGCCCGCCAGAACAGCCACCCATACATCCCGACCCGGGCGAGCAGGGCCACCAGGTACAACCAGACGGGGGCGCCGCGGTCGGGGACGGACAGCCCGTACAGGTAGAGCCACGTCATCGACCCGTAGAACACCTCCATCGCCGCCCAGGTCAGCGCCAGCCGCCACGACGGCAGGGAGAGCGCCACCAGCGGCAGCAGCCAGATGGAGGCCTGGACGGGGATCGCGGGCGAGACGAGGAGCAGGCCGAGCAGCAGCATGAGGGCGACCGGGGCCACCCGCGGTGGGCCGACCGGGGCGGATCGGACGATGTACCAGATGCCGGCCAGGGCCAGCGGGTAGCCGATCAGGGCGATCCAGCGTCCGGCGGACTCCGGCAGTGGCTGGGCGAGTGCCGGGATGAGGCTGGGTGCGGTGGCCACCAACATCATCGGGACGGCGATGACGGCCAGTCCGATGACGGCCATCCAGGTGCGGTTCACCGGGGCCAGCACCGCGCGCCATTCCCGCGGGCCAACGGCCATGACCAGGCTGTATCCGAAGACGGCGAGCACCCCGATACCGCCGATCCACAGTGGTGGCGTGGGCAGGGTCTGGCCCTCGAGTTCGGCGCTGAGGAGTTGCGGTATCAGCCACAGCGAGCCGTAGCCGATGTCCGCGCGCCACAACACCGCGAAGTAGGCGCTCCAGCCCTGCCAACTCACCAGCGCCACCGGGACGTTGAGCATCAGCCAGCCGAGCAGGGTGGCCACGGCGAACACTCCGGCTGGACCGCGGGCCGGTTTCGGGCGCCTGGCCGCCACCAGCAGTACCGCAGCCAGCAGCACCAGCTCCACCGGCCGCACCGCGATACCCAGGCCGAGCAGGACGCCCCCGGTGAGCACCCGCCCACGGGAGAAGGCCAGCAAGGCCACCGTCCCCAGCGCGACGGCGGCCAGGTCGAGGCTCAACAGAGCGGAGAAGACGACCACGGGTGAGCAGGCCACCAGGGCTGCGTCCCAGGCGCGGCGGCCGGCCAGCACCCCGACGGCGACGACGGTGACGATGAGACAACCGGTCAGCAGCACGGCGGCGGCGTCGAAGACCCACCTCAGCTCGTCCCGGCCCCCGGGAGTGACCAGGCCGAGCAGGGCCAGCAGCCCACCGGTCCCCACCGGCTGGGCGAGGTACCCGGACGAGGAGGTCCCGAGGTAGGGCACCACCCCGTCCCCGAGGCCGCCGGAACTGTAGAAGGCGGTGATGTCGGAGTAGCACAGGTGGGTGAACTGGCCCGGTGCCTTCCACAGGGTCTGCCGGCAGTGGTCGAACACCCACAACGCGGCAAGCATCGCCACCGCGCTGAAGACGCTGGCCATCACCAGCGCCCGGGTGGCCCAGGCCCGCAGGACGACCGGCGCGCGGAACCGACCGACCGGTCCGCCGACGACCTCGCTGAGGGCGGCCACCAGCGGATCGTCCCGGCTGGGATCCACGACGTGGACCCGGGGCTGGGCGTCGTCCAGGGAGGAACTCACCGGCTAGCCGCCACCGCCACCCGCGTTGCCACCGGCATTGCCCCCGCCCCCGGCGTTGCCGCCGCCGGCATTGTCTCCGCCGCCCCCGTTGCCACCGCCAGGGTTCGTGCTGGTGCCGGTACTGGTGGTTGCCGTGGGGGTCGGCGTCGTCGTCGTGGTGGGCGAAGTAGTGGGCTCGGCCGTCTCGGTCGGCTCGCTCGTGGGTGACTGGGTCGCCGTCGTGGACCGGCTGCTGGTGCGGGTGCTCGAGGAGCTGGTGCGCGTCGAGGAGTTGGCTTCGGCCCGCCCGGAGGTCTTGCCGACGAAGGCCGGGTCCGGGAAGGTCTCCACCGGCTTGTCGCGCAGCGCGTCGCGCATGTAGTCGGTCCACATCCGCACCGGGTAGGACCCGCCGGTGATCTCGCTGCGGCCCCCGAAGCCGGTGATCGGGATCGGGTTGCCCTCTTCGTCGGTGTTGTACAGGGTGACGGCGGTCGACAGTTGCGGGGTGTAGCCGACGAACCAGGCGGACATGTTGTCGCTCGAGGTGCCGGTCTTACCTGCGGCCTGCCGGCCGAGCCCGGAGGCGGGGCGGCCGGAGCCCCGGATCACCACCTGACGCAGCGCGTACGTGGTGTCGGCCATGACGTCTTCCTCGAAGACCCGCTCGCCCTCGGTGGGACCGGTGTACACGACCTTGCCACCTGACACCTTGGTCGCGGTGCGCACGATGTGCGGGGTGTGCCGCTCACCCTGCGCGGCGAAGGTGGCGTAGGCGTTGGCCATGTCGATCGGATGCGGGGACGCCGAGCCGAGCACGTTCCCCAGGTAGGAGTTCAGGCCCGCGGTGTCCTCCGGCAGCCCGGCCCGGATGGCCACCTCCTTGGTCTTGTCCGGGCCGACCCGCTGGTTCAAGGCCACGTACACCGTGTTCACCGAGTTCGCGGTGGCGGTGAGCAGATTGATCCGACCGTACGAGGCGCCGCCGAAGTTCTGGATCGGCTTGGACGTGCCCTTGAACCGGATGCCGGACGCGCCGCTGAAGGTGGACCTCAGGGAGATCCCGTCCTCCAGGCCGGCCACCAGGGCGAACGGTTTGAACGTCGAACCCGCCTGGACGATGGCCTGGGTGGCCGAGTTCTGCTGCACCTCGAGGTAGTCGGCGCCGCCGTACATCGCCACGACTTCGCCGTTGCTCGGGTCGATCGAGACCAGGGCGGCCCGCAGGCCCTCGGGGCGGCCACTGGTCGGGTAGACCGATGGGTTGTCCATCATCTCGACGGCGGCGTCCTGGGCGTCCTGATCGATGGTGGTGGTGATCCGTAGCCCGCCGCCGTCGATCTCGGTGTCGGACAGGCCGGCCTGCTGGAGTTCGCGGCGCACCTGGGCCAGCACGTAGCCGTTCGGCCCGGCGTAGGTGTCCTTGGACTTCTCCGCCTGGGGGGCGTCCGGCATCGTCCACTGTGCCCGCTCCTGCTCGCTGAGCGTGCCGGCCTCCACCATCTGGTCGGCCACGTAGTCGAACCGCTGCTGGGCCTTCTCCGGGTTGACCGCCGGATCCCAGTTGGACGGGTTGGGGATGATGCCGGCCAGCAGGGCACCTTCCTGCGGGGTGAGGTCGGCGGAGTCCTTGCCGAAGTACGCCTGGGCGGCCATCTGGATGCCGTACGCGCCGCGCCCGAAGTAGATGGTGTTGAGGTAGTTCACCAGGATCTGGTCTTTGGACTGCTCCTGGTCGATCTTCAGGCTGATGATCGCTTCCTTGGCCTTGCGGCTGTAGGTGCGGTCGGACTCGAGGTAGTAGTTCTTCACGTACTGCTGGGTGATGGTGGAGCCACCCTGGGTGGAGTCGCCCTGCAGGTTCGACCAGAAGGCCCGGGCGATGCCCCGCGGGCTGATCCCCCGGTTCTCGTAGAAGGTGCGGTCTTCCGCGGCCACCGTGGCGTCCTTGACCGACTGCGGGATCTGGTCGGACTCCACCGCCATCCGGTTCTGCGTGGCGAACCGGCCGATCTCGCTCTCCCCGTCCGCGTAGTACACGACGGAGGTCTCGGCCGCGGCGAACTGGTTGGGTGAGGGCACCCGGATGACGAGGTACGCCAACGCCAGCAGCACGATGGCGAAGACCGGGGACAGCAACACCAGCGCCCCGACCTGCCGGGCGGACGGGATGAACCTGCTGAACCCGCTGCGCCCGGACCGGGGATAGTCGACCCGGCGCTTGCGTCGGGTGACCGGGGTTTCCAGCGCGGGGCGGGCACCGGGCGCGGCGGCCCGACGGGGACCGGTCGGCGCGCCCGAGCCCCGGGGGCCGGTCTGGGCGGCCGCCCGGCGGGGGCCGGACTGTCGGCCGCCTGGAACTGACGATCGCTTCGCCACGTGGCGTACTTCCTCGCATCTGGGGACGGACGGTGGAACTCGTACGGGGCCTCGAAGGCGGGAGTGCCGCGCGGGGCACGGTGCCGTCCAGGCGGGTGCACCCCCGAGGTGGTGTGACCAGTGCGGTACAAGTATGCGGCCCGGCACCGACATCACCCGGCTGGCCGAGCGGCGCGCCAGCACGCAACCCTCGCCCCGACGAGGGCAGTCTCACATCACCGGCGACCGCCTGCACCCGAACCGCACCGGGCCTTCACCGGGCATGCACGCGCCAGCCGTCCCGCTCGATGCGATGCCCGGCACGATCCCGGCGATCGGCTCGGGTCCCCGTTTGTCGGCGTCGGATCGCCGGGGGCTGGTCAGGGCACGCGTCGCACGGCCCCGGTGGAGGCGGACGTGGCCATCGACGCGTAGGCCCGCAGCGCCTTGCTGACCTGACGGTCCCGCTCCCCGGGTTGCCAGGGGTTCTCCGAGGCCTCCATCTTCGCCTGCCGCTCAGCCAGCACGTCCTCGGCAACGTTGAGCTGGATCAGCCGCTGGTGAACGTCGATCTCGATCTCGTCCCCGTCCTCGACCAGGGCAATCAGCCCGCCGGAGGCCGCTTCGGGCGACACGTGCCCCACGGAGATGCCGGACGACCCCCCGGAGAAGCGCCCGTCGGTGATCAGCGCGCAGACCTTGCCCAGGCCGATGCCCTTGATGAAGGACGTCGGGTAGAGCATCTCCTGCATGCCGGGGCCGCCGGCCGGGCCCTCATAGCGCACCACGACGATGTGCCCGGGCTGGACGATCTTGCCGAGGATCTTCTCCACGGCCTCCTCCTGGGACTCCACGACGATGGCGGTGCCGACGAACCGGAACAGTTCCTCGTCGATGCCCGCGGTCTTGATCACCGCTCCCTCGGTGGCCAGGTTGCCGAAGAGCACGGCCAGCCCGCCGTCCACGGTGTAGGCGTGCGCGACGTCATGGATGCAGCCCTGCGCTGCGTCGGTGTCCAGGGCGTCCCACCGGTTCTGGGTGGAGAAGGCCTGGGTGGTGCGCACCCCGCCGGGGGCGGCGTGGAAGAGCTCAGTGGCTGCGGCGCTGGCCGAGCCGCCGCGCACGTCCCACTCGGCCAGCCAGCCGGTCAGGTCGGGCGAGTGGACCGAGTGCACGTCCCGGTTGAGTAGACCGGCCCGGTCGAGTTCACCCAGCAGCGCGGGGATGCCCCCGGCCCGGTGCACGTCTTCCATGTGGAAGCTCGGGTGGTTGGGGGCCACCTTGCTCAGGCATGGCACCCGCCGGGAGATGGCGTCGATGTCGGAGAGGGTGAAGTCGACCTCGGCCTCCTGCGCGGCGGCCAGGATGTGCAGGACGGTGTTGGTCGAGCCGCCCATCGCCACGTCCAGGGCCATCGCATTGCCGAAGGCCTGCGGGGTGGCGATCGAGCGTGGCAGCACCGACTCGTCGTCGCCCTCGTAGTAGCGGTTGGCCAGCTCGACGATCAGCTCACCCGCACGCAGGAAGAGTTGCTTGCGGGCGACATGGGTGGCCAGCGTCGAGCCGTTGCCCGGCAACGACAGCCCGAGAGCCTCGGTGAGGCAGTTCATCGAGTTGGCGGTGAACATCCCCGAGCACGACCCGCAGGTCGGGCAGGCCGAGCGTTCCAGGGCGGTCAGGCCCTCGTCCGAGACGTTGGGGTTCGCCGAGGCGTTGATGGAGTCGATGAGGTTGAGCGGAGTGGACGCGACCCCGTCCACGATGACCGCCTTGCCGGCCTCCATCGGGCCGCCGCTGACGAAGACCGCCGGGATGTTCAGGCGGAGTGCGGCCATCAGCATGCCCGGGGTGATCTTGTCGCAGTTGGAGATGCAGACGAGTGCGTCGGCGGTGTGGGCGTTGACCATGTACTCCACCGAGTCCGCGATCAGTTCGCGACTCGGCAGGGAGTAGAGCATCCCGCCGTGGCCCATGGCGATGCCGTCGTCGACGGCGATGGTGTTGAACTCCTTGGCGACGGCACCGGCCTGCTTCACCGCGCCCGCGACCAGGACACCCATGTCCTTGAGGTGGACGTGACCGGGCACGAACTGGGTGTAGGAGTTGGCGATCGCGACGATCGGCTTACCGAAGTCGTCGTCGGTCATCCCGGTGGCCCGCCACAACGAGCGGGCGCCGGCCATGTTGCGACCGTGGGTGGAGGTGCGGGAACGAAGCTGCGGCATGGGAAGGGCTCCTAGAAGCAAGGCGAACCTTCCCAGCGTACGACCCAGACCGGGTACCCGTTCACCCCGCGCTGATCGGCTGCCGCTCAGCGCGGGGCGGGTGCCGACAGGTCAGGCGGCGACGAGTTCGGCCTCGAGCAGCTGAGTCATCAGGTCGACGACCTCGGCACGGACCTGCTCATCCACCAGCCGGCCTTCGGAGAAGGTCTGGAAGGCGCTGCCGACGCCGACGGTGTGCTCCAGTGGCTTGGCGCCGGCGACGGTGAGTACCCGGACCGCGTTCTCCCGCGCCCAGGCGCCGGCGCGGGGCGACATGCTCGCCGACAACACGGCGACCGGCTTGCCGGCGATCGCCGCAGTACCGCGTGGGCGGGAGGCCCAGTCGATGGCGCTCTTGATCACCCCGGGCATGGAGCCGTTGTACTCGGGGGTGACCACGACCAGGGCGTCGGCGGCGGCCACCGCGGCCCGGAACCGCTGCACGGAGGCGGGGGCCTGGCCGGGCTCGGGGCTGTCCAGGTCTTCGCTGTAGTGCGGCAGGTCACCGAGGCCGTCGTAGACGGTGGCCGAGACTCCCTCGGGAAGCACGGCCAGGGCCTCGGACGCCAACTGGGCGTTGACCGAGCCGGCGCGCAGACTGCCGACGAGAACCAGAACGTTCATTGCTATCTCCTCTGAACTGGGGTCTGGGTTGAGCTGATACGAGTTGAGCTGGTGCGGGTTTGAGTTGATGAGCGCAGTGGCACGTTGAGCCCGCTTACGGGGCTGGGCTCGGGTTTCGAGCTGGCCGAGCGTCCTTGGTAGCTAGTCAATGCACTTGACTGTCAAGCACCTGACCAACCCTGCTATTCCGGGCTGGTAGATGTCAAGTCGTTGACCAATATTTGGTCAATCACGTTGACGAAGTGTTAGGCTTGGGGACTGCCAGGGAGGCATCGATGAATGAGTCCAGTGACCTACCGCCGATGACGGTCGGCGGTCAGGACGTGCCGCAGATCCCGTCCTCGTGCGGCCCGGACCCCGATCAGGCGCCCCTGGTCGCCCTGCTGAACGTGGCCAAGGACCGCTTCAACGCGGCCTTCGACGCCCGGCTGGCCGAGTCGCAGTTCTGCGCCCTGTCGCTGGCGCACTCACGCAATGTGCTGCGCTACCTGGGTGACGGGCCCTGCCGGGCGAGTCAGATCGTCAGCCGATGCGGGGTGAGCAAGCAGGCCGTGAGCCAGCAGATCGTGCAGTTGGAGGCCAACGGGTATCTCACCTCGGCCCCCGACCCGTCCGACCAGCGGGCGCGGATGCTCACCCTCACCGACAAGGGACGCCAGGCACAGCAGTTCGTCATCGCCACCTTCGCCGAGATCGAGCAGGACTGGGCCGGGCTGATCGGCCAACGGGACGCCGCCGCGCTGCGACGGGCGCTGACCAAGGTCGCCGAACGGGTGCCGGGGCGGTCGGGCTGCTGAGCCGCGCCGGCTCACGGACTCCCTAGAGTGAGCGCCCATGGCGTACAACTCCGACGTAGCGCACCTGGTCCGCAGCACGTTGTCCGGGCGCGAGGTGCGTGAGGTGGCAATGTTCGGTGGGCTGGCCTTCATGCTCGACCAGCGGATGGTGGTCTGCGTGTCCGGCGGGGGCGGTGACCTGCTGGTGCGGGTCGCCCCCGAACGGGACGCCGAACTCGTTACCCGGCCCGGCGCCCGGCGAGCGCAGATGGGCAAGGGACGCACGATGGGGGCGGGGTGGATCGCCGTCGACGACGCCGTACTGGAGTCCGACGAGGAACTCCGGTTCTGGATGGACGCCGCGCTCGACTTCCACGCGGCAGGGTCCGGGGGGCGCAAGAGGCGCGGTACCTAAGAGCGGACCACCTCCGAACATCCGTTCGCGGCTGGGTCGTGGCCCTGCTCGGGCTCAGTTGGGAAGGTAGCGAGACAGCAGCGTGAGGTCCGCCGGGCTCAGGCGGTCGGCGGCGTTGAGGTGGTGCCAGAACGGGTAGGGCAACTGGTACGCCGACACCTGATCCAACCGCGCGAGCTCCTCAGCCCCGAGCGTGAGCCGCGCTGCTGCCAGATTGCCGGCGA
>JBKECN010000099.1:0-19562 GCA_047974565.1 Actinomycetales bacterium | reverse complement strand
CCGCGCCGCACCCCCGCCTTGGTGACGATCACCATGTCCCGCCGGTCCACCATCTCGATGAGGAGTTTGCCGATCATCTCCTCCGACGCGCCGCCGCCGAAGGACGAGGCGGTGTCCAGGTACCGGCCACCGGCCTCCAGGTAGAGCGCAAGCTGCTCGCGAGCCTCGTGCTCGTCGGTGTCGCGACCCCACATCATCGTGCCCAGACCGACCGCTGAGACAGTGAGGCCGCTGCGGCCGACCCGACGTTCCTCCATGATGCGAGCCTAGCCTTCACCCGTCCCACACATGGCGCGGTTAGCATGCCCGCATGCGTCTGGGACTCAATCTTGGCTACTGGGGTTCGGGGGATTCCTTCGAACAGCAGGTCGCTCTCGCGCAGCACGCCGAACGAGTGGGCTACGACATGGTCTGGGTGGCCGAGTCCTACGGATCGGACGCGGCGACGATCCTGGGTGGCCTGGCCGCCCGCACCTCCACCATCGGTCTGGGCTCGGCGGTCTTCCAACTGCCCGCCCGGAGCGCTGCGATGACGGCGATGACCACCGCCACCCTGGACGCGATGTCAGGTGGGCGGTTCCGGCTCGGCCTGGGCGTGAGTGGCCCACAGGTCTCCGAGGGCTGGCATGGGGTTCGCTTTGCCGCGCCGCTGGCTCGTACCCGTGAGTACGTGGACGTGGTGCGCCTGGCCCTGGCCCGTGAGCCCGTCCGGTACGACGGCCGCCACCTGCAACTGCCTTTGCCCGACGGCCCGGGCAAGACACTCAAGCTGATGATCCGGCCGGAGCGCACGGACGTGCCGATCTACCTCGCCGCGGTCGGGCCCAAGAACCTCGAACTGACGGGCCGGGTGGCCCAGGGCTGGTTGGGGCTGTTCTTCGCGCCCGAGTTGGGCGCCGAAACCCTCGATCACCTGCGCATCGGGCGTGAATCAGCCGGGCACAACGACAGCCCCATGGACGGGTTCGACGTGTCCACCACCGTGCCTCTCGCCGTGGACGACGATCCGCTGGCGGCCGCAGACCTGGTCCGCGGCTACTACGCCCTCTACATCGGGGGGATGGGCAGCCGGGAGAAGAACTTCTACCACGCCACCGCAACCCGGCTGGGATTCGGCCAGGCCGCGGACGAGATCCAGGACCACTTCCTGGCCGGACGGCACCGGGAGGCGGCCGCCGCGGTTCCCTTCGAGCTCATTGATGCCACGGCGCTGCTGGGCGACCGCGTCCGGATCGCCTCCCGCCTGCATCGGTACGCCGAGGCCGGAGTGACCAGCCTGACGATGTCGCCCTTCGCCAGCAATGAGGAGGGCAAGGCCGCAGCCCTGAGCGCCGCCATCGCGGCCAGTTCAGAGGCGGGGCTGGCAGAGAGTTGATCCGGATGCCGGGCACCTGAGTAGCCGGAGTCGGCGCGCCCAGCCTGCCGAGGTCGTGGCGGTGAGTGGCCGCGTCGCGGGGGGCTTGACGCAGGCCGGGCAACGACGTCCGTTCACGAAGGTCGGTGCACCGATGCCCGCGCCGTCGAACGTGCCCGCGCAGCTGAACTTCTGCCCCGGCGGCGCCGGGGCTGAGCAGGGACGCGTTACCCGCGCAAGGACGGCGGGGTTCGCCGCGGCGATGTGGGCCGGGGTGCAGGATGACCGTTCACACCATGCGGGCGGCACGAGACAGGTACGAAACAGAATGGGAGCACATCGCCGATGGGCTGGTTTGAGGCCATCTTGCTGGGACTGGTCCAGGGGCTCACCGAGTTCCTGCCCATCTCCTCCAGCGCCCACGTCTTCATCGTCGGGCAACTGCTCGGACGCGACGACCCCGGCGCCGCGTTCACTGCGATCACCCAACTCGGCACCGAAACGGCGGTGCTCGTGTACTTCTTCAAGGACATCGTGCGCATCGTCAAGCACTGGTGTCTGGCACTGGTCGGGCGGATTCCCCGGGACGATCCGGACGCCCGGATGGGATGGCTGGTGATCCTCGGGTCGATCCCCATCGTCGTGCTGGGACTCGTGTTCAAGGACGCCATCGAGACGACCTTGCGGAACCTGTGGATCACCGTGGCGATGCTCGCCGGAGTGGCGCTCATCATGGGCTGGTTCGACGCGCACGCCAAACACGAGAAGACCCTGGACAAGTTGAGCTGGCGGGACGGGCTCATCTTCGGACTGGCTCAGGCCTGCGCGCTCATCCCCGGCGTGTCCCGGTCGGGCGGGACGATCACCGCCGGCCTGGCGATGGGCTACACCCGCGAAGCCGCGGCTCGATACTCGTTCCTGCTGGCGATCCCCGCCGTGCTCGGCTCGGGGTTCTTCCAACTCTTCGACATCGCCGGCGACCCGGTGCCCCCGGCGTGGGGCCCGATCGCGGCGGCCACCGCCGTCGCCTTCGTGGTCGGATACGCGGTCATCGCGTGGCTGCTGCGGTACGTGTCCACCCACAGTTTCCGGCCGTTCGTGCTCTACCGGATCGGCCTGGCCGGCGTCATCGTCGTGCTGCTGCTGACCGGCGTCCTCCAGCCGACCATGCATGCCTGAGCCCGCGGGCCACTGGCGCAGCGGTAGCCGGCGCCCGGTCCCAGGCGGCCCCCTGCCCGGGCGCGTGCAAGCCTAGAAGTGCTCGCGCGGTCCTTGGCCGGACCTGGCCCGGCGACGCTCCGCCTTGACCCCGTATAGGTCGGCATCGGCGACGAAGAGCGCCGCGTCCACGCCTTGGTCCCGGTGATAGGGCGCCCGCCCCATCGAGATGCTGAAGTCCACGCCGTCCACCTCGAGTTCGCGAACCGGACGGCACCCCGCCAGTGCACTATCCAGTGGCACCACGCAGGCGAATTCATCACCCCCCATCCGAGCGGCCAGCCCGAACGGGCCCACCTGCTCGCTCAGCCAGTCGCCGGCTCTGCGCAGCGCCCGGTCGCCGACATGGTGCCCGTAGGTGTCGTTGATGTCCTTGAAGTCGTTGAGGTCGATCATGATCACCTGCCACTCGACGTCGTCCGCGAGCGCGGGAATCGACTCGAAGAATCCTCGCCGGCTCAGCAGGTCGGTGAGCGCATCGGTGATCGCGGCGTGCCGCAGCGCGGCTGAGACCGACTCCAGGCGGATCGTGAGGTTGATCAGGTACCAGATCACCGGAGGTGCCACGAGTGCGGCGACGATGCCGGCGATGATGGCGGCCGTGCGCATCTTGCCGGGTGCCTGAGCCAGATCCACAGCGTCGAGTGCGATGACGGACAGGACCACGGCGATGGCGACCAGGACGGTGCTGACCAGCGCGGTGAATCGGCGTGGGCAGCGCAGCGCCGTGGAGACCACCCATCGGTGGAAGCGGCCCAGGTCCTGGGAGTCGGTGCGCTCGGGATTGTCGTTGGTCACGGGGTTGTCAGTGTTGCCGGCGCTGACAGTGTTCTCAGGGCTGTCAGGGCTGTCAGGGCTATCAGGGCTATCAGGGCTGTCAGTGCGGTCGGGGCCGGTGCCTTCGGGGCCGTCGACGGTCGGCGCTGGAGTGCGGGTTGCGCGCTGCCGCATCCGAGTCGCCACCTCGTCGCCGGTGGCCAGTTGCAGGCTCCGGCGCGCCGATCGCACCACCGAACGCCCGGCCTTGCTCTGGTAGAGCTCGGCGTCGGCGCGCACCAAGGTCTGCTGCGGGGTCTCGGCAGACAGATAGCGCGCCTGCCCGATGGAGATGGAGAAGTGGACCTCGCCGACCCGCAAGTGGTGTCGCCGGTGCGTGCCGACCAGTGGTGAGTCGTCGGTCATCGCGACCCCGAACTCGTCTCCCCCCAGCCGGCCGACGATGCCGTTCTCACCTACCTGCTCCTGCAGCCATCGAGTCACCGTGATGAGCACCTGGTCACCGAAATCGTGTCCGAAGGTGTCGTTGAGCACCTTGAAGTCGTCGAGGTCCACCATCGCGAGCGTCCACAGACCGGAGCCGGGCTCGATGGTGCCCACCGCGTCGAAGAAGCCCACCCGGTTCGCCACGCCGGTGAGCGGGTCGGTGACCGCCGCCCGGGCCAGCCTGCGTGAGCGCCGGAAAAGGGAGGTGACCAGGCCGATGATCGACCACAGCACCGGGGGAGCCACCAGCGCGGAGACCGTGGTGGCCACGAAGATGCCCTGTGGGATGTCGTCGGACTCGTTCAGGAAATCCGCGGCGTCCATCACCGCGATGGTGATGACGGATGCGACCACCATGATCGCGGTGGTGACGCCGGCGACAAACAGCAGCCGCTGGCCGGCGGCCTTCTGGACGACCCACAACTCGACCCGGCCCAACGGAGCAGTGAGGTCCGCACGCATGGCAGGCCTTTAGGGGCACGGTGCCGGTCGACCCGGCCCGGGCAGCAGAATCCGCACACTGTGTCGTCGGCTGCCGGTGGCCCCGGCTGAATAGCCCGGGTGGATGTCCTGCGGCGTCCGGGGCCTGAGCGCTCGTGCGATCCGTGTGGAGGGCTCTGGATTCGCCGGACCTAGAGCAGACCGGCCAGCCGGTACAGCACGAGGGAGCCGGCCACCGCCACGTTCAGGCTGGCCCCGGTGCCGATCATGGGAATCTCCACCACGATGTCAAGCAGATCCAGTGCCTGCGGCGCGATCCCGGTCTGCTCGTGCCCCAAGACCATGACGGTGCGCGTCCTGGCGGCCGGCAGGTCGGCCAGCCGCACCGCTTCGTCCGCGAGTTCGACCCCGACGATGGTGGCGCTCGCACGCTGGCGTTCCAGCCAGCCGAGCGGGTCCCCGGTCCAGTGCACGCAACTCGGACGGCGCAGCGTGTTGCCCCGGGCCAGCGCCTCCGGCACCCACGGGAAGCGGGGTACGACCAGGCAGGCACCCACGGCGTCGCAGGTTCGCAGCAGCGTGCCGAGGTTGGCTCCGTGCAGCGGCCACAGCGGGGCGGCCAGCAGATGATTCCAGCACGAGTGGGGACGACGCCGGCGTTGCCGATGGATCTCCTGCCGGCTACGCACATGGATCTGGCCGCTCATCCGGCGAGGATGGCCGTCCCTGCGGGTGGGCGCCTGAGGTGGGCGGTGGGTTGCATGGTGTGGGTGCTTGGCGGCGCACCGGGCCATCGACGGGGGCGCGCGGAAGGCGCGCCACTGGTGGACCTCGCCTGCGGTGAACCGGGCCTGTAAAACCCTGGGCGGGCTTGGGATCCGTGGTCCCTGGGAGCGGGTCGGTCAGCAGCGGTGTCCAGGAGAGAGTGTAGCCGCGTCCGCTAGAGCCATTCGGCCCGTTTGAAGACGCGATACAACAGCACCGACACCACGACCATGACGATGAGGACGATGGGATAGCCCAACTCGGATCGCAGCTCGGGCATGTGCTCGAAGTTCATCCCGTAGATGCCGGCGACCATGGTCGGGAAGGCGGCGATCGCCACCCAGGCCGAGATCTTGCGCATGTCGGTGTTCTGCTGCAGGGACACCTGGGCCAGGTGTGCGTTGAGCACGTCCGAGAGCAGCCGGTCCTGGCTCTCCACGTGGTCGGTCACCATGAGCAGGTGGTCGAGCACGTCCCGGAAGTACGGCTGGGCCTGCTCCTCCACGTAGGGCACCCTGGCCTCGGCCAGTCGGCGCACCGGCTCCACCAGGGGCATCGCCGAACGCCGGAACTCCAGCACCTCGCGCTTGAGGGCGTAGATGATGGCCGCGTCCCCGGCCCGGGTCTCGGCGAAGACCTGGCGTTCGATCCGGTCCAGATCCTGCTGCAGCTCGGACTCGATCTGCAGGTACGTGTCCACGATCCGGTCCAGGGTCGTGTACAGCACCACCGAGGGCCCCCGGGCCAGCAGGTCGGGGTCCGCCTCCAAGGCTTGGCGCACCTTCCACAGGGGCATGCCGTCCCCGCGCCGCACGGTGACGATGAACCGGTCCCCGACGAAGATCATGATCTCGCCGGTCTCGACGTCGGAGGTGTTCTCCACGTACTGCAGGGTCTTCAGAACCAGGAAGGTCGAGTGCTGGTAGGTCTCCAGCTTGGGACGCTGATGCCCATGGACGGCGTCCTCCACGGCCAGCGAGTGCAGGCCCAGTTCCTCGGCGACCTGGGTGAACTCGGCTGGTTTGGGGTCCTTGAGGCCGATCCACAGGAAGCCCTTCTCATTGGCCCGCAGCTGCGCCAGCGACCAGGCGAAGTCCTTGCACTCGTCCCGGACCCCGTCCACATACGTGGCAACGTCGACGATCATGGGGGGATTGTGACAAACCGTGACGCTTGACAGGGGCCTCGAGCGACATCGGCGCTCCGACAGCGGCGACGGCGTCGGGCTGGGTGGGTGGGGGGCCCGAGGGTGCGCTGCCCGGTAACCGGCGCCCCGGCCGCCGCAGGCCGACCCCGCCCGCTGGTGCGTTTGCCACCCGTGAGGTGGCCGTAGGCTGGCCCGGTGCCGACTGTGCTCCTCATCCGCCATGGCCGCACCGGCGCCAATGCCGGCGGAATCCTGGCCGGACGTTCCCCCGGGGTGCTCCTGGACGAGCGCGGGCAGGAGCAGGCCGCCACACTGGGCGAGCGGTTGCGGCCCGTCCCGTTGCGCCGGATCGTGGCCAGCCCCCTGGAGCGGACCATGGCCACCGCGGAGGCGATCGTCAGCGCAGGCGGCCCACCACGCTATCCACGCCCGGCGGTGACCCCCGACGAGCGGGTGCTGGAATGCGACTACGGCACGTGGACCAACGAGAAGATCTCCGCCCTGGCCAAGGAGCCGATGTGGAAGGTGGTCCAGGCCCATCCCAGTGCCGCACAGTTCCCGCAGGGGGAGTCGCTGCTCGCGGTACAGCACCGGGCGGTCCAGGCGGTCCGCGAGCATGACCGGCTGGTGGCCGAAGCCCACGGCCCCCAGGCGACCTGGGCGCTGGTGAGCCATGGAGACGTGCTCAAGTCGATCCTGGCCGATGCCCTGGGCATGCACCTGGACCAGTTCCAGCGGATCGTCGTCGATCCGTGCTCGGTCTCGGTGGTCCGGTACACCGACGTGCGGCCCTTCGTCGCGGGGATGAACTGCACCGGCCACGACCTGGGCTGGCTGGCGCCGACCACCCGGCGACGCTCCAAACCCTCCTCTGACGCCGTGGTCGGCGGCGGGGCTGGGTAGGGTCGGACAATGCCCGCACGACTCTTCGACTACGACCCGCCGGAGCGCTTCGTCGCCGGTACCGTCGGCCAACCCGGCAGTCGCACCTTCTTCCTGCAAGCCAAGGGAACGCTGGGCGAGCAGCCGAGGCGCCGGGCCACCGATGCCGGCACGCTCACCTCGGTCGTGCTGGAGAAGCAGCAGGTCCAGGCCCTGGCCGAGCGGGTGGACGAACTGCTCGACGAGGTGATGCGGCGCTCCGGCGGCGCGCAGGCACCGGCGCTGGCCCCCACGGCGCTGGAGGATCTGGCTCCCCTGGACACCCCGATCGAGGAGGAGTTCCGGGTCGGCACGATGAGCCTGCACTGGGACGGCGACCGCGCCCGGGTGGTCATCGAATGCTTCGAGGTCCTCGAGCAGGACGCCACCGAGCCCGACGACGACGACGAGGTGCCCAGCGGCACCGGCGGCGACCGGCAGTTGCTGCGGGTCAGCCTCAGCGCGTCGGTGGCCCGGGCCTTCGCCAAGCGGGCCCTGGCCTTGGTGGAGGCCGGACGCCCACCCTGCCCGTTCTGCAGCGAGCCGTTGGACCCGGACGGGCACATCTGCCCGAGGGCGAATGGCTACCGACGCTGACCCGGCTGGCGGTTTGTTGACCGACGAGGAGGCCGAGCGGCTCGTCGCCACGGCCGAACTGGACGTGGTGGGCGCGATGGCGGACGCCTCGAACGCGACCCTCTACACCAGGCTCACGGTGGCTGGAAAGGCTTGCGGGGCAGCGATCTACAAGCCGGTGACGGGTGAGCAGCCGCTGTGGGACTTCCCCCCGCACACCCTGCACCTGCGGGAGGTGGCCACGTACCGGTTGGCCCGCTTCGCCGGGCTGGACGTGGTGCCACCCACGGTGCTGCGGGAGGGGCCGTTCGGGCCGGGCAGCGTCCAGTTGTGGGTGGGACCGCCCCCCGAGCAGGCCCGCGAACAAGGCGGAGGCGTGGTCGACGTCTGCCCACCCGAGGAGGTGCCGCCCGGCTGGAAGGTGGTGCTGCGCGCTCGGGACCGCCGCTCGTCGGTGGTGCTGTGCCACGCCGACGACCCACGGCTGCAGCAGATGGCCCTGCTGGATGTGCTGGCGAACAATGCGGACCGCAAGGGCGGTCACGTCATCGACCGCGGCGACGGCCGGCTGGCGGGGGTGGATCACGGGCTCACCTTCAACGTCGAGCACAAACTCCGCACGGTGTTGTGGGGCTGGGCGGGCCAGCCCGTCCCGTCCGAGCTCGTCCAGGCCGCCGATCGGGTATGCCAGGGACTGGCCGGCGAGCTCGGCGAGCAACTCGGTCCCCTCCTGGACGGTGACGAACTGGAGGCGCTGCACGAGCGTGCGGTCGACCTGGTCCGTACCGGGGTGTTCCCCGGGCCGCAGGGACGGGCGCCGGCGATCCCCTGGCCTGCTTTCTGACCGGCTCCGCTGCGGCTCGCGGTGATTCGTTCGGGGGTATCCTCGGGGGCCTGGCCTGGTGGCGGCAGGAGTCGGTGTCGCCGCTGGGTAGTCTGTGCCGGTGATCTCCTGGCCGAGCCCGCAGCTTCCCCTCATCCCCGGTACCGGGGGGCCGATTCGCGTGTACGACACCGCGTCCGGCGAACTGGTCGATCCGGCGCCCGGCCCGGACGCATCGCTGTACGTGTGCGGCATCACCCCCTACGACGCGACGCACATGGGGCACGCTGCCACCTACGTGGCCTTCGATCTGCTGAACCGGGCCTGGCGGGACGCGGGAAAGTCCGTCACCTACGTCCAGAACATCACCGACGTCGACGATCCGCTGCTGGAGCGGGCCGAGCGCGACGGCATCGCCTGGCAGGAGTTGGCCGCCCGCGAGATCGCCCTGTTCGGAGAGGACATGACCGCCCTGGGGGTGCTGCCTCCCCAGGTCTACCTCGGAGCGGTCGAGACCGTCCCGCTGGTGGTCCGCGCGGTGCAGGACCTGGCCGCCCGTGGCGCGGCCTACCGGGTGCCGGTGCCCGCCGAGGAGGTCGGCGAGGGGGAGACCGTCGAGGACGTGTACTTCGACATCACCGCCGACCCGCACTTCGGCGAGCTCTCGGGGTACTCGCCCGAGACGATGCTCGAACTCTTCGCCGAACGCGGTGGAGACCCGGGCCGGGCGGGCAAGCGGCACTCGCTCGATCCTCTCCTGTGGCGGGGCCGGCGGCCCGGTGAGCCGTCCTGGGACGGTGGGGAACTCGGCGCTGGCCGGCCTGGCTGGCACATCGAATGCGTGGCCATCGCCCTGGAGAACCTCACCCACCCGTTCTCGGTCAATGCGGGCGGCACCGACCTGGTCTTCCCGCACCATGAGATGGGTGTCTCGCACGCCAACGTCCTGGTCGGCGCCCCCTACGCCCAGGCGTATGCGCACGCTGGCATGGTGGGTCTGGACGGGGAGAAGATGAGCAAGTCCAAGGGCAACCTCGTCAAGGTGTCGGTGCTACGCCGCGAGGGAGTGGACCCGATGGCCATCCGGCTCGCGCTGCTGGCACACCACTACCGCACCGACTGGATGTGGACCGATGCCGTGCTCTCCCGGGCCGGTGAGCGCCTGGAGGAATGGCGCTCGGCGATGTCCCGGGAGGGGGGTCCGGACGCCACCGCCGTGGTGGAGGGGATCCGCACCGCGATGGCCGACGACCTGGATGCCCCGTGCGCTCTCAACGCCGTGGACGAGTGGTGCAAGCGCGCACTCGAGGACGACGGTTCGGACTTCGTCAGCGGCGCCCCCGGGGTGCTGTCGCGGGCGGTGAACTCGATCCTCGGCGTCCGGCTCTGACCCTGTGCGTCCGGCGCTGACTGGGCGTCCGACATGCCTGGGCGTCCGGCTGTGACTGGGCGCCCTGAGGGTGGCCAGGCAGATCAGGTGGACCCGGGTTTGCCCTGATCACCGCGGCGGCGCAGATACCGCTCGAACTCGCGGGCGATCGCCTCTCCCGACGCCTCGGGCAGGTCGGCGGTGTCCTTGGCCTCCTCGAGTTGCTTGACGTACGCGGCGATCTCCTCGTCCTGACCGGCGAGTTCGTCCACCCCGTGCTCCCAGGCCTGAGCGTCCTCGGCGAGTTCGGCCAACTCCACCGGCAGCCCGAGCAGTTCCTCGATGCGCGAGAGCAGGGCGAGTTGCGCCTTGGGTGAGGGCGGCTGACCGACATAGTGCGGGACCGCCGCCCACAGGCTCAGCACCGGCAGGCCCCGGCGCGTGGCGACATCACCGAGCACTCCGACGATGCCGGTCGGCCCTTCGTAGGTGGACTTCTGCAGGGCCAGACGATCGAGCAGTTCGGGATTGTCCGACGTGGAGGTCACCGGGATGGGTCGGGTGTGTGGCACGTCGGCGAGCAACGCGCCGAGCGTGATGAGCGTCTCCACGTTCTGTTCGGCGAGGTGGCCCAGCACCTCGTCGGTGTACCGGCGCCAGCGCATCGAGGGCTCGATGCCGTGCACCAGCAGCACATCCCGGTCGTAACCCTGCGGGCGGGTGCGAAACAGTCGCGTCGTGGGCCAGGTGATGCGTCGGGTGCCGTCGTCGGTGATGCTCACCTGGGGACGGTTCACCTGGAAGTCGTGGTACTCCTCCGGGTCGAGCGCGACGAGCGGCTCCGCCCCCCACAGCTCGCACAGATGCGTGATGACGCCGGTGGCTGCGTCGCCCGCGTCGTTCCAGCCTTCGAACGCGGCCAGCGCGATCGGTGGCCGCGTTTGCGGTTCCTGACTCATCCCGCCTCCTTCCCTTCTCGTGCCCTTCACCTGCCATGCCGGGACACCGCCCGGCACGCAGTGCCGACTGAGCCGACGTCCGTCGGGCTCGCACCCGACGGCGACTCGCCCGGCCCGAGCCGCAGCGGCCCAGATCAGCCTGCGAGCCGTCGATCGGCGCCTCGAAGGCCGCTCGGGCAGCCTGACAGGCCAGCCTAACCATCCCGCTGACGTCTCGGCACGTGCGGCGGGCCGGGGCGGCCAGGCGTCCTGTCCGCGGCCGCCGCCCGTGGTCGTGGGGCCGCCGCTCGCCCGTGCCGGCGTCCAGGCCCGCCGGGGGACAGGGTCGCCTTGGTGAACGGCGAGCGGCGCGGATGTGACGAGTCTGTGGTGACCCAACTCGGCCTGATGGTCCGGATCGGGATAGCGTGAGCGAGGGATCAAAGACGAGGTGGTCACAGGTGTCAACACGTTCTCGGGACATCACAGGCGCATTGGATCTTGCCGAGTCGCAGTATCGGGCCGGCCCGATGCAGGAGCGAAGGCCTCGATATACCGACCTGCTCCCGCCCTGCAACAACGCCTGCCCGGCGGGTGAGAACATTCAGGCCTGGCTCAGTTATGTCCGGCGTGGCGACGACGAGACCGCGTGGCGCCAGCTCACTCAGGACAATCCGTTCCCGGCGATCCACGGCCGGGTCTGCTACCACCCCTGCGAAACATCTTGTAACCGAGCCGATCTCGACGAGACGGTCGGCATCCATGGGGTGGAGCGGCATCTGGGCGATGCGGCCATCGCCGGCGGCTGGCGATATCCGACACCTCTGGCCGAGTCTGGGCGACGGGTGCTCGTAGTGGGTGCCGGGCCGTCCGGGCTCTCGGCCGCCTTCCACCTGCGACAACTCGGGCACGACGTGGAGATCCGCGACAACTCAGCCGAGCCCGGCGGGATGATGCGCTACGGCATCCCCGCCTACCGTCTGCCGCGGGACGTGCTCGACGCCGAGATCGCCCGCCTGGTGGACTCCGGCGTGCGGATCGTCTGCGACCACACCGTCACCGACCTGCAGGCCGAGCGCGAGGGGTTCGATGCGGTCTTCGTGGCCGTGGGCGCCCATCTGTCCCGGCGCACCGACATCCCGGCGCAGGACTCGGCCTCCCTCATCGACGCGGTGAGTTTCCTGCGTGGGGCCGCCTCCGGCCAGGAGCCCGCCGGCGGCGAGCGGACACCCCAGGACACCACCGACGAGGCCCGGCCGCTGCTGGGCCGGCGGGTGGCCGTCTACGGCGGCGGCAACACCGCGATGGACGCCGCCCGCACTGCGCGTCGGTTGGGCGCGGAGTCGGCGACCATCATCTACCGCCGCACCCGTGCCCAGATGCCCGCTCACGAGGAGGAGGCCACCGACGCCGAAGCCGAAGGTGTGCGGATGAACTGGCTGCGCACCATTCACGATGTGGGGGAGAAGGTCACCGTCGAGGTGATGGAGCTGGACGAGAACGGCTGGCCGGTGGGCACCGGCCGCTTCGAGGAACTCGAGGCGGACACCGTGATCCTGGCGCTCGGCCAGACCACCGACACCTCCCTGCTCAGCACTGTGCCGGGCATCGAGTTCTCCGCCGATGGCGTGGTGCAAGTGGACCCCCGCACCCTGATGACCGGTGCCCCAGGGGTTTTCGCGGGCGGCGACGCGGTACCCAGCGAACGCACGGTGACGGTCGGCACCGGCCACGGCAAACGAGCCGCCCGAGCCATCGACGCCTACCTGCGGGCCACTGTGGGCGACGACACCCCGGCACCGGGTCCGGCCGCCGCTGCGGGGAAGCACTCCGCAGCACCCGGGAACCACCGCGAGCCAGTCGGTTTCAACGAACTCAACCTCTGGTACTTCGGCCCCCAGCACTCGAGGCGGGCGCACAGCGAACTCACCGAACGGGAGCGGGTGAGCAGCTTCGGTGAGGTGGTCGGCGGATACACCCCCGAGCAGGCCCGTTTCGAGGCGACCCGGTGCCTGTCCTGCGGAAACTGCTTCGAATGCGACGGGTGCGTCGGCTCCTGCCCGGAGTCGGCGGTCCTGCCGCTGGGGCCGGGTAACCGGTACGAGTTCGACTATGAACGGTGCACCGGATGCGGCAGTTGCCACGACCAGTGCCCGGTGCACGCGATCGAGATGGTGCCCCAAGCCGAGACCGGGGACGGGCGGGCCCGCCCCTTGGACTGGGCGTTGCTGCAGCGTCAGGAGGGAGACGCTCGATGAATCCCACGGCCAGTCTGACCAGCACACCTGAGGTCACGATCCGCACGAGCACCGAACGCGCCACCATCGACGGCAACGAAGCGGCCGCCTCGGTCGCCTACCGGCTGAGCGAGGTGTGCTCGATCTACCCGATCACGCCGTCCTCGACGATGGCCGAACTGGCCGACGAATGGTCCTCGCGGGGGCGGGCGAACGTCTGGGGCACCGTGCCCACGGTGGTTGAGATGCAGTCCGAGGGCGGTGCCGCCGGCGCCATCCACGGTGCCTTGCAGGGTGGTTCGCTGTCGACCACCTTCACCGCCTCCCAGGGCCTGCTGCTGATGATCCCGAACATGTACAAGATCGCGGGGGAGTTGACGCCGACCGTCTTCCACGTCGCGGCCCGATCCCTGGCCACCCAGGCGCTGTCGATCTTCGGCGATCACCAGGACGTGATGGCGGTACGCCAGACCGGTTTCGCCATGCTCGCCTCGGCGTCGGTGCAGGAGGCGCACGACACCGCGCTCATCGCGCATGCCGCGACCCTGCGAGCCCGGGTGCCCTTCCTGCATTTCTTCGACGGCTTCCGCACCTCCCACGAGGTGAACACCATCGAGATGCTCGACGACGACGTCCTGCGCGCCCTCGTCCCGCACGAGCTGGTGACCGCGCACCGCGACCGGGGCCTGACCCCCGAACACCCGGTGGTGCGGGGCACCGCCCACAACCCGGACGTGCACTTCCAGGCCCGCGAGACGGCAAACCCGTTGTACCTGCAGACCCCCGGCATCGTCGCGGACATGATGGCCGAGTTCGCCGCGCGCACCGGGCGCAGCTACCAGCTGGTGGAGTACCACGGCGCCCCCGACGCCGAGCGGGTGATCGTGGTGATGGGGTCGGCCGCCCAGACCGTACGCGCCACCGTGGACCATCTGATCGAACGGGGAGAGAAGGTCGGCTGCGTCCAGGTTCGGCTTTACCGTCCGTTCCCCGCTGAGGCGCTGCTGGCCGCACTGCCCGACTCGGCCCGCTCGATCGCCGTCCTGGACCGCACCAAGGAGCCGGGTTCGCTCGGCGAGCCACTCTTCCTGGACGTGCTCGGCACGCTGGCCGAGGCCGCGGCCGGGGGAGGCCGCGCCGGCCTGCCGCGAGTGATCGGCGGTCGATACGGGCTCTCGTCCAAGGAGTTCACCCCCGGCATGGCGGCGGCGGTGTTCGCCGAACTGGAGGCGGACGAGCCGCGGCCCCGGTTCACCGTGGGCATCACGGACGATGTCACCGGGCTCTCCCTGCCGTGGCAGCGCCTGGACATCGAGCACCCGGACACTGTGCGCGCGGTCTTCTTCGGTCTCGGCTCGGACGGCACCGTCGGCGCGAACAAGAACACCATCAAGATCCTCGGCTCGGATCCGGGTCGCCATGCCCAGGGCTACTTCGTCTACGACTCCAAGAAGTCCGGCTCGCAGACCGTCTCCCACCTGCGCTTCGGCTCCGTCCCGATCAACGCCCCCTATCTGGTGGATGAGGCGGAGTTCGTCGGCTGCCACCAGTTCTCGCTGTTGGAGAAGGTGGACGTGCTGGCCCGGGCCGCGCCCGAAGGCACCCTGCTGCTCAACTGCGCCGAGCCGCCGATGCAGGTCTGGGACGCCTTGCCACGGCCGGTCCAGCAGCAGATCCTGGACAAGAACCTGCGGGTGTTCGCGGTCGACGCCGACCGGGTGGCACGCGAGGCCGGCCTGGCCGGGCGCACCAACACGGTCTTGCAGACCTGCTTCTTCGCGATCTCCGGGGTGCTGGATCGTGAGGAGGCCATCGAGCGGGTCAAGGCGAGCATCCACAAGACCTATGCCAAACGCGGCGCGCAGGTGGTGGCCCGCAACGAGGCGGCCGTCGACGCCGCGGTGGACGCGCTGCACGAGATCGAGGTCCCGGGCGGGATCACGTCCCGCCGGCAACTCGCCGACCCGGTGCCGGCCGACGCCCCGGCCTTCGTGCGTGAGGTGACCGGGCGGATGCTCGCCGGGCACGGGGACGACCTGCCGGTATCGGCCCTGCCGGTGGACGGCACCTTCCCCTCGGGTACCACCAAGTACGAGAAGCGGAACATCTCCGACCGGGTGGCCGCGTGGGATCCCGAGTTGTGCATCCAATGCGGGAACTGTGCCTTCGTCTGCCCGCACGGAGTGATCCGCGCCACCTTCTACCCCGAGTCGGCGCTGGAGGAGGCACCGGCCGGTTTCCCCACCGCCCCGCTGAACGCGGCCGGCCTGCCCGACACCCGGTACACGTTGCAGGTGTATGCCGAGGACTGCACCGGCTGCGGGCTGTGCGTACAGGCCTGCCCGGCCCACGAGCCCCTCGACCCCGAGCACAAGGCCATCAACCTCACCGACACCCCGGCACCGCCGAGCGAGGTCAAGCGACAGGTGGCCTTCTTCGAGTCCATCCCCACCCCGCCGCGCACCCGCCTGGACTTCGGCACGGTACGCGGCACCCAGTTCCTCACCCCGCTGTTCGAGTTCTCCGGGGCCTGCACGGGATGCGGGGAGACGCCATACCTCAAACTGCTCAGCCAGCTCTTCGGCGACCGGCTGACCGTGGCCAATGCCACCGGATGCTCCTCGATCTACGGCGGCAATCTGCCCACCACCCCATGGACCACCGATGCCACCGGGCGCGGCCCGGCCTGGTCGAACTCACTCTTCGAGGACAACGCCGAGTTCGGTCTCGGGCTGCGTCTGGCGGCCGACCTGCATGCGGACCTGGCCCGGGACCGGGTCGTCCAGTTACGCACCGAACTCGGCGAGTCCCTGGTGGACGCATTGCTGTCCAGCCCGCAACTGACCGAGTCCGAGCTGGCCGACCAACGCGAGCGGCTGGCCGAACTCAAGGCCAGGGTGGCCGAGCTGGAAGCTGGTGCCGGCGACCTGCCCCCGGGGACGGTCGCGGCGCTGCAGGATCTGCGCAGCGTCAGCGACCATCTGCTGCGCCGGTCGGTGTGGCTGGTCGGCGGGGACGGCTGGGCCTATGACATCGGCTACGGCGGCCTCGACCACGTCCTGGCCAGCGGACGCGATGTCAACGTCCTCGTCCTGGACACCGAGGTCTACTCCAACACCGGTGGGCAGTCGTCCAAGTCGACGCCGCTGGCCGCAGTGGCCAAGTTCGCCGCAGCCGGCAAGACCTCGGCGAAGAAGGACCTGGCCCTGCAGGCGGTGGCCTACGGCAACGTCTACGTGGCGAGGGTGGCGATGGGAGCAGACCCGCAGCAGACCCTGCGGGCCTTCCGCGAGGCCGAGGCACACAACGGCCCGAGCATCATCCTGGCCTACAGCCACTGCATCGCCCACGGCATCGACATGAGCAAGGGACTGGACCAGCAGTACAAGGCGGTGGCGTCCGGGCACTGGCCGCTGATGCGCTTCAACCCCGCACTGCGCGAGGGTGGACGCAACCCCTTCCTGCTCGACTCGACCCGGCCCCGGATCCCGCTGCGGGATTACCGCAAGGGCGAACTGCGCTTCCGGATGCTCGCCCAGGCCCATCCGGAGGAAGCCGAGCGACTTGCGGCCATGGCCCAGCGGGCGGCGGATCTACGCTGGGAACGCTACGAGGAGATGGCCTCCTGGGGGCCGGACGCCTTCCACCCGGATGCACGAAAGGACAGCTGAATGGACCTTGCGACCCGTTACCTCGGACTCGATCTGGTCTCGCCCCTGGTCGCCTCGGCCTCGCCGCTGGGGCAGGACAGCGACACCGTCGAGGCCCTGGCCGACCAAGGGGTCGGCGCCCTGGTGATGAACTCCCTGTTCGAGGAGATCATTCGCCGCGAAGAGCTGGTCGACTCGGTGCTGGCCGAGGCCGGCTCGGACATCTTCGGCGAGGCCACCTCGTACCTGCCCGCCGCCGAGACCGGCGGCAGTGCCGTGGCCCGCTACATGCGCCAGTTGGAACGGGCCGTCCAGGCCAGCGACATGCCGGTGATCGGCAGCATCAACGGGGCCACTCCGGGCTTCTGGGTGGACGCCGCCCGCCAGATGGTGGACGCGGGGGTCTCGGCGATCGAACTCAACATCTACTCGGTCCCCGACCTGCACATCAAGGGCTCTGCCGTGGAGGAGTACCACCTCGACATCCTCACTCTGGTCAAGCACACCGTGGACGTGCCGGTGGCGGTCAAGCTCTCGCCCTTCTTCTCCTCCACCGGTGCCATGGCGATGAGTCTGGACGAGGCCGGGGCCGACGGGCTCGTGCTGTTCAACCGGTTCCAGCAGCCGGACATCGATATCGAGCGGATGACGGTCAGCCCGGGAGCGTTCCTGTCCCGCTCGCGAGACCGTCTGCTCCCGCAGACCTGGATCGCCCTGCTACGCGGGGAGATCCGGGCCTCGCTGGCAGCCACCAGCGGGGTGGAAAGGTCCGAGGACATGGTCCGGTACCTGCTCGCCGGTGCCGACGTGGTGATGTCGGCCTCGGCCTTGCTGCGGCACGGGCCCGGCTATGCCGGTGAACTGCTCAACGGATTGCGGGCGTGGATGCGGCGCAAGGGCGTCACCCGGGTGGACGAGATCCGAGGCCGGTTGGCGGTGGGGGATCGGGTGGACCGCTCGGACTACGACCGCACCGGGTATGTCACCGCGCTGCAGCAGGCACAGGTCACCTGGCCGATGCGGTAGGGGCGATGCGGTAGGGGCGATGCGTCAGGAGATGCCGGCGGGGGAGCCTGGGCCGGCGGAGGGACTCGACCCGACAGCCCCGTTCTGGACGTGGTGCGGGACGGCGATCGTCGGCGGGTGACAGGCGGGCGGGACTACGGCGCGGACCACTCTGCGCGCGGTAGGGAACAATGGTCGCGACCCGACCCCGCGAGAGGATCCCATGACCGACTCGGCCAGCCGACCGATCATCCGTCCCGATCAGAGCGAGCACCTTGCCGCGATGCTGCGCGAGCGCATCCTGGTGCTCGACGGAGCCATGGGCACGATGATCCAGCAGCACGGGCTCAGTGAGGCCGACTACCGGGGGGAGCGCTTCGCGGACTGGCCCAGTGACGTGCAGGGCAACAACGACCTGCTCACCCTCACCCGGCCCGACCTGATCGGCGGCATCCATCGCGCCTACCTGGCTGCCGGGGCAGACCTGATCGAGACGAACACCTTCAACGCCCAGGCCATCTCGCTGGCCGACTACGGCATGTCCGAGCTGGCCTACGAGCTCAACGTGGCCGCGGCCCGGCTCGCCCGTGAGGCCGCGGACCAGGTGAGCACCCCCGATCGGCCGCGGTTCGTGGTCGGCGCGATCGGGCCCACCAACCGGACCGCGTCGATCTCTCCGGACGTCAACGATCCGGCCGCCCGCAACATCACCTTCGACGAACTCGTGGCCGCCTACTTCCAGCAGGCCGCCGGCCTGGTCGACGGCGGAGCGGATCTGCTGCTGGTGGAGACGATCTTCGACACCCTCAACGCCAAGGCCGCGATCTTCGCCCTGGAGTCGTTGTTCGACGAGCGTGGCCGCCGCTGGCCGGTGCTCATCTCCGGCACGATCACCGACGCCTCCGGGCGCACCCTGTCCGGGCAGACCACCGAGGCCTTCTGGAACTCCATCCGGCACGCCCGTCCGCTCGCGGTCGGCCTGAACTGTGCCCTGGGGGCCGAGGAGATCCGCCCCTACCTCGACGAACTGTCCCGGGTGGCGGACTGTTTCGTCTCCTGCCACCCGAATGCGGGCCTGCCGAACGCCTTTGGCGTGTACGACGAGACCCCTGAGCTTTTCGCTTCTGCCGTCGGGGGTTTCGCTGAGGAAGGGTTCGTGAACATCGTCGGTGGGTGTTGCGGCACCACCCCCGAACACATCACCCGGCTGGCCGCGGCCGTGCAGGGCGGCGCTGCCCGGATCCCGCCGGTGGTCGAGAAGGTCTGCCGGCTCAGTGGCCTGGAGCCGCTGACCATCGGGCCGGAGTCGCTCTTCGTCAACGTCGGCGAGCGCACCAACATCACCGGCTCAGCGGTCTTCAAGCGCCTCATCAAGGAGGGCAAGTACGCCGAAGGGTTGGCGGTGGCCGCCCAGCAGGTGGCAGCCGGGGCGCAGATCATCGACGTCAACATGGACGAGGGGATGATCGACGGTGTCGCGGCGATGGATCGCTTCTGCAAGCTGGTGGCCGGTGAGCCGGACATCTGCCGGGTGCCGATCATGGTGGACTCCTCCAAATGGGAGGTCATCGAGGCCGGTCTGAAGACCATCCAGGGCAAGCCGATCATCAACTCCATCTCCATGAAGGAGGGGGTCGAGGCCTTCGTCCGGCAGGCTCGCCTGGCCCGCCGGTACGGCGCCGCGGTGGTGGTGATGGCCTTCGACGAGGACGGCCAGGCGGACACCTTCACCCGCCGGATCCGCATCGGCGAGCAGGCGTACCGGATTCTGGTCGACGAGGTCGGTTTCCCGGCCGAGGACATCATCATCGACCCCAACATCTTCGCGATCGGCACGGGTATCGACGAGCACGCC
>JBKECN010000057.1:0-141158 GCA_047974565.1 Actinomycetales bacterium | reverse complement strand
TCATCCACGGCGACCTCGACTACCGGGTCCCGATCGGCGAGGCGTTGCGCTTCTGGTACGAACTGCTGGCTGCCCGCGACCAGCCAGGTGGCGGCCCGCACAAGTTCTTGTACTTCCCGAGCGAGAACCACTGGATCCTCAGCCCGGGCAACGCCAAGGTCTGGTACGAGACGGTGCTGGCCTTCCTCGCGACTCACGTCCTCGACCAGGACTGGTCGCGCCCGGAACTGCTCGGCTGAGACTGCCCGACAACTCGACTACCCCGACTGCGCGTCTACCCCGACTGCGCGGCTACCCCGCGACGCAACGGACCCCGGCTCAGGTGTTCGCGCCTCGCGCCGCTACCGGCCAGTTGTCCCCGGGTACCCCCTCGTCCAGGACGAACAGGGTGTCGACGTTGTTGACGCACATGCAGACGTGATTGGGCACCACTCGGACCCGTGAACCCAAGGGTGGCAGCGGGGTGACCCCCTCAACCACCGCGTGATGCTCGGAGATCTGGACGATCCGGGCGTCCGGGTGGTCGAGCAATCGGCCATGGCCGGATGCCCAGGCAGGCCGGTCCGCGCCGATGCTCTTGCTGCCCGCGTCCAGGATCAGCCGACCTCCGGCGTGCGAGACCACGGTGGAGTGCACGGTCAGCGAGATCTGCTCTGGTGTGCAGGTTCCCAACTCCCACTGCTGGGCGTCGCCGAAGACGTACACCCCCGGCCGCAGTTCGGTGAGCGCGCCGGCCTCCACCGCTGCTGCGCTGGGAGTCGAGCCCCCGCTACGCAACCACGGATCCAGTCCCGCCGCGCGTAGGCCTTCGCTCGCCTCGGCCAGTGCCCGGGCCTCGTCCGCCGCTGCGCTGCGCGCGGCCCCCGGAGCGTAGGAATGCCCGGGAAAGGTGAACACCCCGTCGACGGTGAGTCCGGCCTCGGCGGCGGCGACGGCCACCCGTGCGGCGTCGCCGGCGCTCACCCCGCTGCGGTGCTGGCCGGAGTCGACCTCGACCGCCACCGACAGCAGGTCGTGCGGGGCCACCGCCCCCAGCATCCGGGCTCCCTCGGCGGAGTCGACCCCGACCCGCAGCCGCACCCCGTCCGCCAACAGATGTTCCAGCCGGTGGGCTGATTCGTGACTGAGCCATAGCGGATAGGCGATGAAGAGGTCGTCCACGCCGTACCGGGCGAAGACCTCCGCCTCGGCCATCGTCGCCACAGTCAGGCCCGCGGCACCTGCCTGCACCTGCCGGCGGGCGATCGCCGGTGATTTGTGCGTCTTGGCGTGGGGACGCAAGGCGACGCCGAGGTCCTCGGCCCGGGCAGCCATCGTGGCGATGTTGTCCACCAGGACGGCTCGGTCGACGGCGACGAAGGGTGTGGGCAAGGGTTCGGCGGGCACGAACCAGATCCTGCCAAACTCGTCGGCCAGCCCACGCCCCGGCCTCGGCCGCCGGTCTGGTGGTTGTCACACCGGGCCGGACACCTCGGCGCAATCAGGGGCGTTCATGGAATTTGTAACCTAATCGTAAAATCTGTACCAGGCTCTCGCGTTGAAACGCGGTGCTGAGGTCTAACAGAGTTGACCGATGGCAACCTCGGAACTGACAGAACCTGACACCGACACACCGGACGACGACGAGACCAGCCTCCAACAGGAGGTCGCCAAGGTCGTCTCCAAGGGCGGGGTCGCCCCCTACGTCTTCTGGCCCGCGGCCATCATCATCGGCGTCTTCGTCGGGATCGCGGCGCTCTTCCCTGAAGGTATGTCGAGCGCGATCTCGGCCGCCAACTCCGCCGTGGTCGACTCGCTCGGCTGGTACTACGTCCTGCTCGTCTTCGTGTTCGTGGTCTTCGCTCTGTTCATGGGCATCTCCCGGTACGGCGACATCGTCCTGGGTAAGGACGACGACGAGCCCGAGTTCGGCCTGATGCCGTGGTTCGCGATGCTCTTCGCGGCGGGCATGGGGATCGGGCTGGTCTTCTGGGGCGTGGCCGAGCCGCTCAATCACTTCGCCTCGCCCCCACCCGGGGCTGCCGGAGACGAACAGGCCATCGCGCAGCAGGCGATGGACGTGACCTTCCTACACTGGGGCCTGCACGCCTGGGCCATCTACATCGTCGTCGGGCTCGGTGTTGCCTACGCCGTGCATCGCCGCGGCCGGCCGGTCTCCATCCGCTGGGCCTTGGAGCCGCTCTTGGGCGACCGGGTTCGGGGCTTCTGGGGCAACCTGATCGACATCGTCGCCGTGGTCGGCACCTTGTTCGGCGTGGCCACCTCGCTCGGCTTCGGCGTCGCGCAGGTCGGTGCGGGCCTGGACTACCTCGGCGTGGCCGACGACACCGCCGGCCTGCAGCGGATCCTCGTGGTGGCCATCACCGCAGCGGCGACCATCTCGGTGGCCACCGGCATCGGCGCGGGCATCAAATGGCTCTCGAACATCAACCTCGTGCTCGCGGGCGTGCTCCTCGTCGCCCTCTTGCTGCTGGGGCCGACCATCTTCGTGCTGCGCGAACTCGTCCAGAACATCGGCTCCTACCTCCAGCACTACCTGGATCTGTCGTTCCGCACGTTCGCTTTCCGGGACGAGGAGGGCGCGGCCTGGTTGAGCGGCTGGACCACCTACTACTGGGGCTGGTGGATCAGCTGGTCGCCCTTCGTCGGGATCTTCATCGCCCGCATCTCGCGGGGACGCACCATCCGTGAGTTCATCTTCGGCGTGCTGCTGGTGCCGACCCTGGTGACCACGATCTGGTTCTCCGTGCTGGGCGGCTCGGCGTTGTACCGCCAGATGTTCGGCGACGGCGAGATGGTTGCTGCGGACGGCACGGTGGACACCAACACCTCGTTGTTCCACCTGCTCGACGCGCTGCCAGGGGCTGCGGTGCTCTCCGGTCTGTTCGTGCTGCTGGTCATCGTCTTCTTCGTCACGAGCTCGGACTCCGGCTCGTATGTGGTGGACATGATGACCTCCGGCGGTGACCCGAATCCGCCGCTGTGGAGCCGGATCTTCTGGGCCGTGATGGAGGGGGCGATCACCTTCGTGCTGCTGCTGTCCGGTGGCGCAGCCGCGCTCAGCGCCCTGCAGACGATGGCCATCCTGGTGGCGGCGCCCTTCACCATCGTGATGATCCTCATGATGGTGGCGACGTTGAAGGTCGCCCGCGAACAGCTCAAGGAGATCCGCCGGTTGGAGCGTCGGGCCCTGGCCAGGGAGCTGCAGCAGGAGATCGAAGAGGGACTGATCAGCTCGGGCATCCTGCAGGCCAATCCCGCGCAACTGCCCCCGCTGCCCGGTAACCGCAATCCGTTCCGGCGGCGCAAGCCCGATTCCACCGACTGACCCGCCGGCAGCCCTCGCAGCGCCCCATCACCACGTGTGGTGGGGCGTTGTGCTGGTAAGCCCTTACAGCGAGAACGCGTCCCGGAACCGGTCGAGCGCGGCGTGGCTGTCGCCGGCGGCGAAGGCCTCCATCCCCACCACCCCGGAGTAGCCGAGGTCACTCAAGGCCCGCGCGACGCCGGCGTAGTTGATCTCCCCGGTGCCCGGCTCGCAGCGGCCGGGCACGTCGGCGACCTGGATCTCACCGATGTGCGGCAGCGCCGTGCGGCAGGTCTCGATCAGCTGACCCTCGCCGATCTGGACGTGGTACAGGTCGAGCATGAGCTTGAGGTGGGGGCTGTCCACCGCGGCAACCAGGGCGAGGCAGTCGGCAGCCGTCGCGAAGGGCACCCCGGGGTGATCCACCGCGGTGTTGAGGTTCTCCAGCACGAAACGCACATCGTGCCGGGCGCCGAGATCGGCGATTCGGCGGAGCGTGTCCACCGCCTCTACCCACATCGGACCGGTGGCACGCTCGACCGGACGTACCGGCAGGCCACCCTCACCCAGCCCTGTCCCGTGCAGATTGAGGGTTCCGATGCCCAGCCGCTTGGCCACCGCGATGGATTCTTCGGCAGTGTCCAGCAGATCGCGCGAGCCGTCCGCGGTGAGGCTGCCACGGATGTACCCGGTCATCGAGTTGAAGACCACGCCCTCTTCGCGCAGCGTGGCGAGCCCGTCGATGTCATGCGCGGTCCAATCCCAGATCTCGACGAGGAAGCCGGCGTCGTGAATGATCCGAACTCGCTCGGTGAAGGGCCGGTCCAGAAAGATCATCTCCGCGCAGGCGGCGAGTGGGAAGGCTGGCTGGGTCATCGTCGTCCTTGTCGGTTCAGCGCGAAGGGGTGAACGGCAGCCCACCCTGTTGTCAGGACAAACTAGCGGATACGGGAGGCGTCCGGAAGGCCAGCGCGCTCGGCCCGGACCAAGCACGCCCCGGACCATGAACCGGACGCCCGCTGCGCGCGGGCGGCATGCCAGGCAGGTTGGATGGGGCGGGTCGGGCTCAGGCGTAGCGCAGTTGAAGCTGGCCCGCGGAGATCGTCCGGCCCCGCAACACGGCAGTGGTGGACGCGACCAGCGAGGCGATCAGCCAGCAGGTCAACAAGGCCAACGGCCCGGCAAGCGAGCCTTCGCCCCAGATCACCGTGCGCACCCCGTCCAGCAGCGGTGCCAGCGGGGTCAGCGGCAGCACCTGGTCGAAGAAGGCGGGCACTGCCGAACTGATCTGGCCGGCCGCCATGAGGATCAGGACGGCGATCGACACCATCCGCCCGATCCCACCGAACCAGGCAACCAGGGCGTGGTTCGCTCCGACGAAGACCGCGCCACCGAACAGCAGCAGCGCCAGCAGGCCGAACACCCTGCCTGTGGACAGGTGCAATACCAACTGGGCCACTGTGGTGAGGGCGAGCGCCTGCAGCGAGACGATCGCCAGACCGGGCGCCATCGCGCGCAGCACCAGTTGCCATGAGGGCCGCGACGACCACAGTGTGCTGGCGGGCACCGCCGCCACCACCAGATAGGTCGCCAGTCCACCGAGCCAGAGCGCCAGGATCATCAGCAGGGACGTGGCCGGAATGTAGGCCAGCATGTCGTTGCCGTCGTCCGGGCCTGCGACCGGATTGGCCACCACCGTGGTGAGGCGTTCGCGCTGGGTGGCGTCATAGGTGGGAATCTGCCCCGCGCCGTTGCGCAGTTCGTCGGCGAAGGTGCGGGTGCCTCCGGCGAGTTCGGCGGTGCCGTCGTCGAGCTGGCTCAATCCATCGGCAAGGGCGGTGGTTCCGGCGGCGGCCTGGCTCACCCCACCGGTGAACTGGCGGACCCCGCCGGCGTACTGACCCACTCCGGTGGCCAGCGCCCGGCTACCACTGGCCAGTTGGTCGGCACCTGACGCGAGCGGGACTCCGCCGGCGTCGAGCTGGCCGGCTCCGGCGGCCAACTGGTCCGCGCCCGCGGACAGTTGGCCCACCCCGTCTGCCAGCTGGTTCAGTTGCTCGGGCAGTGCCAAGGTCTGGTCGATGAGCCCTTGTACGCCCGGGGTCACCTGCGCCATGGCGCTGGCCTGGGCCTGGGCACCGGTCAGCAGGCTGTAGCCGGTTGCCGGGTCGGGGGTGTTGAGCGCCTGGCTGGCCGCGGCCGCCGTAGCGTCCGCGCCCGCCTGCGCGCCGGCCGTGAAGACCGCACACAGCTCCTGCTCGTTGGGGGCGCCCGCGAACTGGGCGCAGCCCTGGGCCCCGACCCCGGGGCCTACTTGGCCGGCGATGGCGGGCAGGGCCGCGTCGTACTGCTGGAGTCCCTGGCTCAGGCCGGCGGCGCCGGTGTTCAGGTCGGTCATCGCGGTGCGCAGCTGAGTGAGCTGGGCCAGTTCGGCGGGGTCGGCTCCCGCCGGGAGGGAGGCTTCGAGCTGGTTGATACCGTCCGCCAGGCCCTGCGCCCCGACGCTGACCTGGTGTACCCCCGCGGTGTACTGGCCCACCCCGTCGGCCAGTTGCCCGGCGCCGTCGGCGAGCTGATCGGCACCCGAGCCGAGCTCGCCGGTCCCGCCGTTCAGGGCCGACCCACCATCGGACAGTTGCGACATCCCGTCGGCGAGCTGGGCGGTGCCGTCGCTGGCCTGCCCAACCCCGTCGGCCAGTTGCGAGGTGCCGTCGGCCAGTTGCTCGGCGCCGTCGGCGACCTGGGCGAACTGCTCCTTGGTCTCGTTGAAGCCCAGGTACACGTTATCCAGGTAGGTCTCGGTCAACGTCGTATTGAGGGTGCTGCGGGCGACTGCGGTGATCTGGGCGCTGACCGCGGCGTCGACGATCGCGGACTGCTCACTGGTCTGCACCGAGATGGTGGCCTGTTCGGCGTCCTCGGCGGGGCCCGCATAGGAGGTGGCGGCGGCGGAGAAGTTCTTCGGGATGGTCACCACGGCCACGTACCGGCCGGACGCCAAGCCGCTATCGGCCTCCTCGGTGTCGACCAGCCGCCAGCGGAAGTTGTCGTCCTCGGTGTCGATCAGGCCGCCGGAGAGCTGTCGTCCCAACGGGACGATCTGGCCTTCGATGGTGACCGCCTCATCGTTGTTGACCACGGCCGCCTGCACTCGGTCCAGGCGAGAGCTGGCGTCCCAGGTCGCCCAGAGGAAACCGCCGGCCAACATCACCGGCACCAGGACCAGGCCGAGCAGGGAGACCCAGGTGACTCGCCGTTCGTGGTCGGCGCGCTCGAGATTCATATGCTCCTGCCCGTGGTGGTCGGATGTGGGCCGGACGGTTGGTCCATCGGGTCGGCGGTTCCGGGCGCGCTCACCCGCAGGACGACCGGGTCGTGCAGCAGGCCACGTTCGTGCAGCACGTCGAGCTGGGCAACGCCCAGCACCGCAGCCCGGCCGCTGACCGGCAACGATCGCAGCAGGGCTTCCAGGCGTTCGTGGTCTCGGGTCGAGGCGAGCGCGTCCGCACCGTCGATGAAGAGCACCGGCTCGGTGCGCCGGATCAGCCGGGACAGATCGGCCGCCGCGTCATGACTGGCGGGGACGTCCAGGTAGGCGGTGTCGCGTCGGACCTGCCCGGCCTGCTCGCCGACCAGGTGACCGGCCACCCTGGCCCGGCCGGAGTCGGGACGCAGCCGACCGGCCAGGGCCAGCATCCAGGCCGCCCGGGTCGCGGGTGTCCCCTCCACCACGAGCACCTGCCCCGGTCCCACGGCGGCCCCGGCCGGGTCGACGAGATCGTGCACCGCGAGGTCCTCGGCGTAGATCAGCCAGGTCTGCTCGCCCGGCGGCCAGGACGACTGGGCCAGTTGCCGGTAGAGGGTCTCGCCCTCCACGTCCAAGGTGGGCAGCCGGCGGTCGAGCCATCCCGGTAGCCACCAGGCGCGGTCACCGAGCAGGGCCATCACCGCGGGGACGAAGGTCATCCGCACGACGAAGGCGTCGAAGGCCACGCCGACGGCGAGCGCGAAGGCGATGGACTTGATCGGCCCCTCGCCTTCGGGGACGAAGAAGGCGAAGACGGCGAACATGATCAGGGCGGCGGCCGTCACCACTGACGACGAGCCGATGAAACCGGAGGTGATCGCCTCGCGGGCGCTGCGCCCGTGCACATAGTCCTCTCGCATCCGCGAGACCAGGAAGACCTCGTAGTCCATGGCCAGACCGAACAGGATCCCCATCAGCATGATCGGCAGGAAGCTGATCACCGGGCCCGGCTCGGCCAGGTTGATCAGCCCGGCCAGGTGGCCTTCGTTGAATACCCAGGTGGTGGTGCCGAAGGCCACGCCGGTACTGAGCAGGAAGCCGAGGCTGGCCTTGATCGGCACCGCGATCGAGCGGAAGACCATGGTCAACAGCACCAGGGACAGCCCGACCACCAACAGCCCGAAGGGCACCAGAGCCCGGGCCAGCCGGTCCGACACGTCGATCTGGACGGCGGTGTTCCCGGTCACCGCGGTGGCCACCTGGTACTCCTGCTGCCACCCGTCGGCCTTGTCGCGTAGCCGCTGGACCAGGTCCTTGGTCTGCGGATCGTCCGGTCCGGTGGTGGGGACCACCTGGACGAAGCCGGTGTCGGCGTTGCGGTTGGGGGTGGACACCGGGACGCTGGCCACCCCGTCCATGGTCTCGATGTCGGCCTTGAGGCCGTCCATCACGCCGAGCGGGTCGTCCGATCCGACGATGTCGGCGGTGACGATGAGGGGCCCGTTGTAGCCGGGGCCGAAGTACTCGGCGGTCAGGTCGTAGGAGGTGCGCGCGGGGGTGCCGGGCGCCTCCGAGCCCGCGTTGGGCAGGGCGAGGGTGAGGTCCTTGGCCGGGTAGGCCAGGGCGCCGGCGATCACCAGGACCCCCAGGATCGTCACCACCGGGAGCCGGGTGGCCAGCCGGACCCAGCCTCGGGCGATGCGGGTGGCGAGGCTGGAATGCGAGGGGATGGCCGGGGTCGGCTCGCCGGGGTCTGCCGCGGTGTCGTCCTCGGGGCGGTCGCCGTCCCCGTCGAGTCGCTGCCCACTGCTGCGGCGTCGCCGGGGGCGCATCCGCTCGCCGGCCAAGCCCATCAGGGCGGGCAGCAGGGTCAGCGCGATCACGACGGCGATGGCCACCCCGACGGCTGCGAACACGCCCATCACGGTGAGGAAGGGGATGTTGGCGACGAACAATCCCAGCAGGGCGATCACCACTGTCGCTCCGGCGAACACCACAGCGGACCCGGCGGTGGCTACCGCGCGGCCGGCCGATTCGGCCACGGGCAGTCCGTCCCGCAGCAGTTCTCGGTGCCGGCTGAGGATGAACAGGGCGTAATCGATGCCGACGGCCAGCCCGAGCATCACCGCGAGCATCGGAGTGGTGGAGTTGATCTCGGTGACCCCGGTGCTGATCAGCAGCAGGCACATCGTCACAGCCACCCCGAGCACGGCGGTGATCAGCGGCATCCCGGCCGCCACGAAGGAGCCCAGGGTGATGAGCAGCACCACGAAGGCCAGCCCCACGCCGACCGCCTCGATGATGGACAGGTGCGGGGGACCGGCCGAGAAGGCCTCGCCGCCGGCGTGCACCTGCGCGCCGGTGGGCAGTGCGGCCTGGAGCGCTTCGGCGCCGCCGAGCACCTCCTCGCGTTCGGCGTCGGTGATCTCGGGCGCAGCGCCCGGCAGCCGGAGGGTGACGATCGCCGCCGCCTCGTCCTGGGAGATGAGCCCGTTGACGTGCTCGTCCCAGGGCAGGGTGACCGACTCCACCGAGTCCAGGCCTTCGAGTTCGGCGCGCCGGCCCTCGATCACTGTCCGTACCGCGGGGTCGTTGACCGTGTCGCCCTCGGGTGCCACCACGAGCAGGGTGGCGCTGGTGCCCGAGACCTGGGTGAAGTTCATCTGCAGCTGTTCCATGGCCTCCTGGGACTGCGCGCCCGGGATGGTGAAGTTGTCCTGGAACGCGCCCCGCAGGCCGGCCGCCAGGGCGCCGAGCACGACGAGGGTGACCAGCCAGGCGGCCACCGTGCGCCATCGGTGGCGATAGCACGCCGACCCGAGGCGATACAGGAAGGACGACATCTGGGAACCCTTCGGCATGTGTGGCGGGTCGGGCGACCCGTTGACGTCTTCGGCTCGACGGGCCGCGGACTGTTGGACCAGTGCATACAGTTCCGTACTCGATACAAGATCGTATCCGCTAGGATCGCTGTGGCGATCCGTTCCCGGGCGAGCGAACACTCACGACTGAAAATGATGACGGTCAGATCACTCCGGATCACCCGGAACGGCCAACGTGATGACCTGATCGTGACGCGAGATGGGGTGGGCGATGGCGCACGTGAGCGTCCGGCGGGCGCGCACGCGGGACCGGCTGCTGGACGCGGCGATCTCGGCATTCGCCGAGCGGGGTGTGCTGGGTTCCAGCGTGGAGGAGTTGTGCGAGCGCGCCGGCTTCACCCGCGGAGCCTTCTACTCCAACTTCGCCACCAAGGACGACCTGTGCATCGCGCTGATCGAGCGGCAGTGTCAGGTGCAGGTCGGTCGGGTGGACGTGGTGCTGGACGAGGTGGCCGGTGCAGGCCAGGTGGAGCTCAGGCAGTTGCTGGAGCAGGCGGTCACGGGCTTCCTGGAGATTCAGGGGTACGACCTGGAGACGGCGCTGGCGATGGCCGAGCTACGCCTGTACGTGGCGCGCAACCCACGCCTAGCGCCGGGCTTTCGGGCGCTGGACGCGGTCATCCGGCAGCAGTTCGCCGCCGTGATCACCGACTCGATGGCGCGCTTCGGGTACCGCTTCGTGCTCCCGGTGGACGACGTGGTGCAACTGCTCGAGGCGATGTTCGAGCAGTATTGGCTGGCCTCGGCCGACGGCCAGGGGCCTGGCACTCACGCCGTGCGCGACGATGTCACCGCAGATCTGATCCGCCGACTGGTCGGGCTGCTGTCGGCGCTCATGGTGCAGGTGTGACCCCGGTCCGCACGGCCAGGGCCAGGCGGCTGCATGCCTTGCGGGAAGGTCGGGGTTCTAGCGGTGGGCCACCACCAGCACGTGCAGGGTGCGTGGGCCGTGCACGCCTTCGACCCGGTTCAGCTCGATGTCGCTGGTGGCGCTCGGCCCGCTGATCCAGGTCTGCGGACGGGCTGGGTTGAGCCGGGCGACCGCTTGCGGCACGTCGAGCACCACCTGGTCGGCGGCGACGATGCACACGTGCCGGTCCGGCACCAGCGACAGTGCGCGGCGCCCCTGACCCGGCAGGCCGTGCTCGAGCACGATGGTGCCGGTGGCGGCGATGCCCACCGAGGCCGTCGTCACCACCGCGTCGATGCGGTCCAGCTCGGCGGCGGTGAGCGGCCCGCTGCCCGGCCCCCGGTCCGCGACTGCCCCCGGCACCGGGACGTCGAGCCCGGGCGGGGTGACGACACTGCCGCAGCCGATCACAGCGCGGGCCACCTCGCTCGGGAGATCCGCTGCGGTGCAACGTGTCACGATCGCCCGATAGTCCTCGACGCGCTCGATGAAGAGGGTCAGCAGATCGGGTGGCGGCACCTCGTCCCGGTAGCCGCGCGGCACCTCGACCGGTTGACTGGGGACTGCGGCGGCGGCCCGTCGCACCCGGGCCAGCACCTCTTCGCGCGCTGTCATCGACGGTCCTTTCCCCGGTTGCGCCACCACGTTCGGAAGGACTCGTCCGCAGGTGCCGGCAGGTCGCGCGCAGCGGTCCACATCGAGCCCGGGAAGGGCAACGACTCCAGCACCCGGCGACCGCCGGGCGCGGCATGGCGCAGCACCCGATTGAGCAGGCCACCGGTCGCGCTTGAACCCTTCTCGACAGCGTCCAGGCGCCGCGCATCCCCGAACGCCCAGGCGGCGGCCTTCATCGCAAGCGCCTCAGGCTTGGGCACGCTGGGGAGGATGCGCGCGGTGGCGCGCCTGACCCGACCGCCGGGCGAGGCCGCAGCGCCAACGGTGGCCGGACTGTCGGCCGGGGCCTGGCCATCGGGAGGCACGTTCGTCCAGGTGCCGTCGTCGGAGCCCTCGTCACGATGGGCGTCAACCACCTGGGCGCGCAGGTCCACCAGGATCGAGGGGATGTCGATGCGCACCGGGCACACCTCGAAGCAGCGCCCGCACAGCGTCGAGGCGTACGGCAGCGAGTCCGTCTGCGGGTCGCCGACCCCCTTGAGCAGCGGATTGAGGATCGCCCCGATCGGGCCGGGATACACCGAGCCGTAGGCGTGCCCGCCGACCCGCTCGTACACCGGGCAGACGTTGAGGCAGGCCGAGCAGCGGATGCAGCGTAAGGCTTGACGGCCCGGATCCTGGCCGAGGGCGTTGGTGCGGCCGTTGTCGAGCAGCACGACGTGCATCTCCTGAGGTCCGTCGCCCTCGGCCGGCCCACACCAGGTGGAGGTGTACGGGTTCATCCGCTCGCCGGTGGACGAGCGCGGCAACAACTGCAGGAAGACGTCCAGGTCGGCCCAGGCGGGTACGACCTTCTCGATGCCGACGACGCTGACCAGCACCTCTGGCAGGGTCAGGCACATCCGGCCGTTGCCTTCGGATTCCACGACGACGAGGGTGCCGGTCTCGGCGACCGCGAAGTTCGCGCCGCTGACCGCCATCTTGGCGCGTAGGAACTTCTCCCGCAGGTGCTCGCGAGCGGCTGCGGCAAGGACGGCCGGTTCGTCGGTGAGGTCGGCCGGGGCGGGGCGTCCCACCTCGCCCATCCGGCGCAGGAAGATCTCGCGGACCTCCGCCCGGCCCCGGTGGATCGCCGGGACGAGGATGTGGCTCGGCAGGTCCTGGCCCAGTTGGACGATGAGTTCGGCGAGGTCGGTCTCCCAGGCGGCGATGCCCTGCTGTTCAAGCGCGGTGTTGAGGTCGATCTCCTGGGTGGCCATCGACTTGACCTTGACCACCTCGTCGACGCCGTGCCCACGGGCGATCTCGGCGACGATCGCGCAGGCCTCGGCGGCGTCGCGGGCCCAGTGCACGTGGGTGCCGGCGCGAGTGAGGGATTCTTCGAGTTGGACCAGGTAGTCGTCCAGGTGGGCGAGGGTGTTGTCCTTGATCGCCGCACCGGCGAGCCGGAGTTCTTCCCAGTTGTCGACTTCGGAGACGACCTCGGCGCGCTTCGCGCGGATGGAGGAGGTCGCGAAGGCGAGGTTTGCGCGTAACTGGCTGTCGTTCAGGGCTGTTCGGGCCGCGACCGGGAAGGTGGGCATTCCCACGAACGTGCCGCTCATCGGTCGGCTCCTGGGACGGCGGCGGTTTCAGCGGTGGCGTCCAGGGAGACGACCCGGTGCTGCGTCGTGGGCGGTGGCCCGTCCTCGGTGTGGGCCAGCACCTGCGCGAGGTGCATCGTGCGCACCCCGCTGCGCTGGCGGGACAGGATCCCCCCGACGTGCAGGAGGCACGAGGAGTCGGACATCACGAGCACCTCTGCGCCGGTGTCCCGCACGTGCCGGGCCTTGTCCGAACCCATCGCCACGGAGGTGTCCGCGTTCTTGATCGCGAAGGTTCCGCCGAAGCCGCAACACTCCTCTGCCGCGGAGAGTTCGTGCAATCGCAGGCCCCGTACTGCCTGCAGGAGTTGGAGCGGACGATCGCCCACCCCGAGCATGCGCATCGAATGGCAGGTGGGGTGGTAGGTCACCGAGTGCGGGAAGTATGCCCCGACGTCGGTGATGCCGAGCACGTCGACGAGGAACTCGGTGAACTCGAAGGTGCGCGGGGTGAGGTGCTCGACCGCGCTCAGCAAGTCCGGATCGCCGGCCCGGCGAGCGACGATCTCGTGCTGGTGCCGCACCGACCCGGCGCATGATCCGGACGGCACGACGATCGCGTCGTATCCCTCGAAGGCCGTGACGAACGAGCGCAGCGGCGGGACCGCCTCGTCGAGGTAGCCGGTGTTGACCATCGGTTGCCCGCAGCAGGTCTGGGCCGAGGGGAAGTCCACGTGCACGCCGAGGCGTTCCAGCACACTGACCACCGCCTGCCCGACCTCGGGGAACATCGTGTCGTTGATGCAGGTCACCATGAGCGCCACCCTCATGGGCTCACCCTTTCACGGCATGGGTTCGTGAGGAGGGGACGGTCGGCTAGAGGAGTCGGTCGGTCGCTCGGTCTGCGGCCTCCCGATGATGAGGAATGCGAGCCCTGTCATGTGACTCAGCCGATGAACTGCCCCGGAGTACTTCTTGCGATCGGGGATTTTCTCGTTCGCACTGCTGATCCGAGCGGCGAGGTCTATGTGAGGAGTGGTCTCGCGGCCTGAGCCTTCCATTCGACGGTCGCCCGAACCGCTGTCCCATGCAGGCTTTCGACCGATCTGGGCGAGTTCTGGGCGTGGGCTTGAGTTGAGTTCCGCGCATGGGTGAGGTGAAAGACCCGCATACGGCGGCAACGACACCACCTACACCTACCCCACCAACACCACCGACCTCGACGGCCGTCGAAAGCGACTCACGCGGCCCAAATGGCTGACGTGGACGAATGCCGCTCGTGTTGGTGGTGTTGCCGCGTTCGGGGCGTGCGTCTTTCCTTCAGCTGGCGCATGCCTGGTCGCAGGGGCTGCTGCGGGAGTTGTCTCGGCGAGGTCCTCCGCTGGCTGCTTCAAGTGCTGGAAGTTTGGAAGCATGCGCTCATTAATGGTGTATCTGCAGTTGCTGGCGCGAGCGCAGGTAAGGCGCTTGGCTTCGCCTTTCGCCGGTACGGCGGGGTCCGTGCGGGAGGCAGGATTATCCCGGAAAGAGTGGGACGCGTTTGCGGAGAACGTGGAACCGGGTCGTTTACGGTGGGAAGCATAGGAGAACTTCCTATCACTGGACGTACTATAAGGGGTCATGCCGGTCTTGGGCGGCCGACACAGGCTATAGTAGTTGCGCATCCTCTGGAGTGAAATAGCGATGGCGCGTTCGAGTGTCAAGTTTCCTGTTCGCCTAGTAAATAAGGTGAACCGAGTCTGTGGCTGGCTCGTATCTATGGGCGCGTACGTGATCGTAGTAGCCTGGGACCCCTTCCAGTTGTACTCAACGTGGTCTGATGGTGGCCAGGGTTTGGGGATGGCCTGGTACTACGTGTGCTTCTCGATGTTCGCGATCTTTTCGTACCTCTGGCTCGCTCGACCGTGCCTCCTCGTGATGCCATCGAGAATCGTCGTGCGGAATCCTTTCGCTCAGAAAGTTCTTATTCGCTCGCCCGGTACGACTTTCGAACTGCATCGTGGCTCTTTATACCCGAGACTGGAGTCCAGCGATGGTGGTCGCGCCTATGTGATTGGCTTGGAGTTGTCTGTCTTGGATGACCTACGTGGCAAGGAATGGGACCTGGAGTCGATCTTGGAATTGAGTGCTGACCTAGAAGCGGATGAGTCTGACCGGGTGGGCTGGTTGGGATGTTTTGATCGGGGGCTGTTCTTGCTGCTGTTTCTTTGGCTGGCGTATCCATTATGTGTTCTTGCCTTACCAGGCGTCACATAAGGCTCATTTTGGGTGTGCCGAGGCTGGTGGTTGAGGGGTGCGGAGAGGCCTATGCTTGGTCTATGCAAGTCAAAAGAAATGTGGTGGAGCGGCGCTGCTGGGAATGGTGGGCGGAAGGTAATCTCGAAGAACGCACGGCCCGCTACACCGTTGGCCGCACAGCCTCTGTCTGGTTGCACCGATTCACGATGATGATTCGCCCGCAACATGGAGAATTGATAAATCACTTCTCAACACTTATCAAGGCTGAAGAACGCCCCTTTCTCCCGGTCAGCCATAGAGCCGATTGCTGGGGCGGACCTCCTCAGAGTCCTGTGGTGTAGAACTCGCTGAGTCGCGCGATGGCCTCGGCCTTGGTCATGGTGCGCACTTCGGATTCCGGGATGCACGCCTGCATCGTCAGTGCCCGGACCACTCCCAGCGGGATGGCCTCTGGGACATCAGGAGTCTGGCCGCGATCGGGCGCCTTTTGGTGCTCGACGCAATCCCAGAACTGATCGGCCGTTACGTGCAATTGGTCGCGCAAGATGTGAGACCAGATGCTGGGGCCGTAGTCGGTCCGGTCGACGGGGTGGCTGATGCGCGTGTAGAGGACGGAACCGTCAGGCAGCGCCAGTTCGTAGTTCACGTGGTGGGAGCCACGTTTGCCCGTGGCGCGCTTGCGTTCGGTCCACCCTTCGGTGGTGCAAAAGGTCTCGTGGTCGACCCGGGTCCCGGGCGGTCGCTTCTCAGGCACGAGGAGGTTAGGAGAGGAGCCAGTTGCGCAACTGGTCATCCGAGGCCAGCGTGATGATCTGCACCAGGCCCCAGTTGTCGGTGTGGTTCGGTGCCAGCCGCAGGCGTTCGGTCCAGGCCTCAGCGTAGTCACGCAGTGCGTCGATCATCTCCTCGACAGCCTCCTCGACCGTGGCCCCGTCGGCCGCGACCGGAGTTCCCGGCAAGTGTATGGACCAGCCAGCGCCGTCTGCTTGGGCGCGTGCCCCTGAGGGATGCAGTCGGGTCAGGAAGTGCACCAAGCGGTCGGCGTCGACGGCAGCTACACGACGCGTATCACGAGTGACAGTGGCGGGGCGGCCTTCGTCGGCGGCGTCAAGCAGGTCCTTGAAGTGCTCGCGCGCCTCGCGGACGCTGCCAAAGTTGACGCTTGCGGTGGTCATGGTGTGCATCTCCGATGCAATCGTGGCGCTGTGTACACAGCGTACACGACGTGTCAGTCCAAACTTCATCTCCAGTTCCATCCGCAAGGTCCACCAAGCTAGCCCCGGGGATGTCGAGGTGGGTCCTGCGCGTCTTGGCGGTGCAGGCGATCCTGTCGATGTCCCTGCAGATACGCGTGACGCTGACGCCCGTCATGCGGACGATCGGAGTGATCGGCACGGTGATCGTGTCGGTGAGTTTCTTGATCGTGCAGAAGTGGTGATCTCGGGCCGACGCGGCACCGCGTACAACGCGATTCGTGAGCAACTCGGAGCCCCCGGCACCGAAACCGGCTTCCAGTGCATGCCTGATGGCGTTAGTCGCCTGTCGTCGGCGGCGGAGTCAGTGCTTGCTGGAGCTGCGTGAGGACGTCGATCATATGTCCCACGGGACCGTGCGCAACTACCTGTCCAACGCCAAGGACAAACTCGATGACGATCCCGCCGAGGACGGCGCTGCCAGCAGCCGCCCAGCCGCCGACCAGAGCTGGCGTCAGGTCGGTCGCCCGTCGGCGTCACACGCAACTCTGATTTGCCTGGCTGCCTCCGGGAGCTCCCAAGTATCAGGGAGCGTGACGTGTCGGCGCTCTATGCGCAGCCAGCCAGGAGGAGGTCTCCGGTGCCCGCCGAGAAGCGAGCTGGGAAGTGGCCGCGGCCGGTCAGTGGCCAAAGGTTAGTCGCGCAGCTGCCGTCAGTCTGAGATCCTCAAAAGGATGTCCAAATAGGCCATAAGGGATGCAGGTTGAGAATGCTACCTGACGCTGCGAGACGGGGCGACAACACTCGCGGGCCCGTCCGGGCGGCCGCAGCGGACGGCGAATCAGCAGATGCTCGCTCTTTCTCGAGGGCAACTGGGAGATGTGCATTGACTTTGATTGCATGAAGCCGGACTGTCCTGACCTAGCCTCATGAGGAAGTTAAGCAATCCTCGAATCGAGGCGGTCGGAGTTCGTAAGGAGTTCGTTGACGGCTCGCAGCGAATATGTGCCGTCGCGGGCCTGGATCTTGTCGTCCAGGCTGGGGAGCTCGTGGCAATCATGGGCCCTTCTGGCTCTGGAAAATCGACTTTCCTGCAGATCGTGGGCACGCTTGATTCCGCCGACGACGGGATGCTCCTGATCGATGGCCACGATGTCACCCGCCTGAGCGATCGCGCTCGGGCTACCTTAGTGTCTGGTTCGGCCAACCGGTGTAACTCTCCGCCAGGTACGTCTGCCCCGCTTCCGAACTTGTGATCGCGGTGAGTTCGCCCAGTTGACGCTTGAGGTCGAAGGTGTTGTTCGTGTCGGGAGTGTGCAGCATCTGGGTCATCCAGTAGGAGAAGTTCTCGGACTTCCAGATCCGCTCCAGGACGGTAGGAGAGTAGTCGTCCAGCGCCGTCTCGCTGGCCCCGCTGAGATGCTCGATGAGGGGCTCGGCGAGGACGCGCACGTCATTGATCGCGAGATTAAGCCCCTTGGCGCCGGTGGGCGGGACGGTGTGTGCCGCATCCCCGGCCAGCACGAGGTTGGCCCAGCGCATCGGCTCGGCCACGAAAGACCGGAAGCGCAACAGGGTGCGTTCGAAGACCGGCCCCTCAATGAGTTGGAAGCCGTCGTTGCCCGCAACCCGGGCTTGCAACTCGTCCCAGATCTGGCGTTCGGACCAGACCTCGACGTCCTCGTCCACGCCGCACTGGAAGTACAGCCGCTGAATCTCGGGCGTGCGCTGGGAGATGAGCGCGAACCCCCGCTCGGAGTGGGCGTAGATCAATTCGTCTGCGTTGAAAGGCGATTCGGTGAGCACGCCGAACCAGGCGAAGGGGTACTCCTTGAAGTGGTGCACGCGGCGTTCCTCGGGGATGAGGTAGCGGCATACGGATCGGGAGCCGTCGCAACCCGCGACAACCGCGCATTCGATGATGTGATCGTTGCCCTCGGCGTCGGTGAACGAGATCGTCGGCGACCCCTCGACGTCGGAGACCACGGTGTCCCGGACACCGAAGCGCACGTCGCCGCCATCCCGGTCGCGGGCGTTGGCTAGGTCGATGAAGACGTCCGTCTGCGGGTACAGCCAGCAGGTGGCGTCGATCAGCTTCTTGAAGTTGATCGGGTGGGATTCACCGGCGAAGCGCAGGTCGATTCCCTCGTGTTCGTAGCCATCGGTGAGCACGCGGTCGCTGACGCCGGTCTCGACCAGCGTCTTGACCACGCCCGCCTCCAGGATCCCGGCCCGGTGCGTGGTCTCGATCTCCCGGCGGGATCGGGTGTCGATGGCGACCGAGTCGATCCCGGCCCGCGAGAGGAGGTGCGCCAGCATGAGCCCGGCAGGGCCGGCCCCGACAATCCCCACCTGAGTCTTTGTTGTCGTCTCCACGTTCGTCTCCTCCTCTGGCGTGCCGTCGTTGGCCCGCTCGCGGTGGACGCTACGCGGACGCGACAACCCGGACCAGAGGTCTTCCGCCTGACGGGAGCCCAGCCTGTTCGACGGTGTCAATGGCCATGCTCAGGTCCCCGCTGCATGGACAGACGGCGACCACCTCGAGTCGAACCTGGCTCACCCATCGCGCACGATCCCCGAATCTTGTGGCAACCTGCACGCACTCGCGGGGGAACTGGATGGTCCGGTGTACGCAAACGCGTCCCACAGACGCAAAAGTGTTCACTGGGTTGGTCCCGGGCGGCGTCTCGGCCACGAAGTGCCGACTTGGTCGCGGGGTGGCGGTGTCGCTGGTGGCCAGCCGTCACCCTGGTCACGATCGTGCTCCCGTGGCCGCGAGGTGTCATCGCCACGGCCGCGCCGGACGTCACCAAAGTTGCGAAGAGCCGCCTGAGTTGCGCAAGTGATTGCCGACGGGGTCCGGTGTACGGAAACGGGTCCCACAGACGCAGAAGTGTTCACTGAGTTGGTCCCGGTCGCCGGGCTGATGGTTGGCGGTGGTCCGGTGTACGCAAACGCGTCCCGCAGACGCAAGAGGGTTCACTCGGATGGTCCCGGGCCGCGTCTCGGCCACGAGTTGCGGACTTGGTCGCGGGCAGTGGCGGTGTGGCTGGTGGCCAAACGTCACCCTGGTCACGACCGGGCTCCCGTGGCCGCGAGGTGACAGCGCCAGGGCCGCGCCGGACGTCACCAAAGTTGCGAAGAGCCGCCTGAGTTGCGCAAGTGATTGCCAACGGTGTCCGGTGTACGGAAACGCGTCCCACAGACGCAGAAGTGTTCACTGGGCTGGTCCCGGTCGCCGCGCTGACGGTTGGCGGTGGTCCGGTGTACGCAAACGCGTCCCGCACTTCCCGCGGCGTTATGTCCGGGTGTCCCCGCGGACGGTGCCCGGTGTGGCCGCCCTCAACTCTGATCGCCGGCCGGATGCCGCGTTACCGCATTGCGGAGAGTGTCGAGCTTCAAACGCTGGTCGTAGGAGAGCGAGCCGGTGGCGAACAATCGCGACCCGAGCCAGAGGAAGCCCACCGCGCACACCGTCAGGATCGCCAGTACGGCCAGCGCCTGCCCCACCGGCAGTGAGCCGGCGGCGTTGCGCAGCATCGCGGTCATCGGCGCCGTCAGCGGGAAATACGTCAGGACACGGCTCGCGATGCCCTCGGGATCGGCGAGCACCAACGTCAGGGTGTACAGCGGCAGGAACAGCAGGATGACCACTGCGGCGAAGGCACCGCCCGCCTCCTTCGCATTCGGCAGGATCGACCCGAGGCAGATGAGCATGCCAGTGAACATCGCGAAACCCGCAATGAACAAGGCGAATCCGATGCCGAGGCGGACCGGGTCCAGCACCGGGGCCTGGTCGGGGGGCAGGGTGGCGATCGCCACCCCCGCGACCACCGCGCCCGGCAGCAGGAACACCCCGGCCTGGATCAGCCCGATGATGTACACGGCGATGACCTTGCCGACGATCAGGGTGGTCGAACCCACCGTGGTCAGGATCATCTCGGTGACTCGGTTCTCCTTCTCCTCCACCGTGATGTTGAGCATCTGGTTGCCCACCATCGTCACCGCCATGAAGAACAGCACGAGGAACATCAGCGGCGGGACGAATCCCTGAAACCCGGCCGACTCCACCCCGTCGGCGAACGCGGTCAGGGAGATCTGCGGATCCTGTTCGAGCAGGGTGGTCAGTTCGTCGCCGCCCACCCTGGAGTCGACCAGTTGGGTGACCGAATCGTGCAGCACCGAGGTGGCGAACTCCGAGTAGGCGCCGTTGTTGAGCACTCCCTGGTCTTGACCCCACACCTCGATGGTGTCCTTGGCCGGGTCGGCGGGAAAGTGGGCGTACATCTGGGCCTGCCCGGTCTGCACCGCTTCGATTCCCTGCTGGGGGTCACCGGTTGCGGTGCCTCCCCGCTCGGCGGCCAGGTCGGGGGAGATCAGGCCCGAGTCGTCGGTATACAGCCAGTCGGTGATCTTCTTGGACTGCTCGGCGGCCTGGCCCTCCGCCGAGAACGAACTGAACACGCTCAGGCCGGCGAGCGCGGCGATCAGCACCGGCACCGCCAGGGTGACGAACCAGAACACCGGTTTGCGCAAGGTCCGGATCACCTCGAAGGAGATCACCGTGCGCAGGTTGTGCCCGCTCATCGGGCCGCTCCCGGCGCGGTGATTGACGGTCGGCGGTGCGCCAGGTCGACCCGGCTCATCGCACGGCCTCGGCGATTTGTTTCCTGCCGGCCCCGTGGTGGTCCTCCTCCTGGTCGCCGTAGACCCGCAGGAAGACCTCTTCCATGCTCGCTCGCGCGGTCTCGATCGAGTGCAGTTCCAGGGGGGATGCGGCCAGTTCGCTGATCACCGCTGAGGGGTCCACTCCCGGACGGGGCTGCAGCTCGGCGTAGTTGGTCTCGGCTACCCGCACGTCGAAACGCGCGGAGTCGGGCAGCGTCCCGGTGAATCGCACCTTGAGCCGGGCGCCGCTGAACTCCTCGGTGACCTCGGCGATGGTGCCGTAGGCGCGGGCGTGACCGTCCTTGAGCAGCAGCACCCGATCGCAGAGTCGCTCGACCTCGTCCATCTGATGGGTAACCACCAGCACCGTTGCCCCCGCCCGCCGACGTTCGTCCACCAGGTCCATGAGCAGTCGACGATTCACCGGGTCGAAGCCCTTGGTCGGCTCGTCCAGGATGAGCAGGGGTGGATTGTTCATCAGGGTGACGCCGAGTTGCACCTTCTGCTGCTGGCCGCCGGAGAGTTTGTCGAGTCTGCTGGCGGCCAGGCCGGCCAACCCGACGCGGTCCAGGAAGGTCATGGCCGCGGCCCGTGCCTGCGGGGTGGACATCCCCTTGAGCCGGCCGAAGTAGGTCATCACCGACAGAACCTTCTCCTTGCGGTACAGCCCCCGCTCCTCGGGCAGATAGCCCAGCGAGTGCCCGTCCCGCGGGCCGAACCGTCGCCCATCGATCAGCGCCCGCCCCGCACTGGGCTGGTAGATGCCCAGCAGCGCACGGATCGTGGTGGTCTTGCCGCAACCATTGGAGCCCAGCAGTCCGAAGGTCTCACCCCGTCGGACCTCGAAGGACAGGTCGTCGATCACCGTGCGCTGACCGAAGGCCATCCGCAGGGAGTCGACCAGGACCGCGGGCGCCGTCATCGCCCGGACCTGGGTGGCGTGGCCCCGGGAATGCCGGACCGGCACACGCAAGCACGCCGGGGCCGGCCGAAGGTTCGGGCGGGGATCGCCTGTGGCATTGCCGGCACGACTACCTCACCAGTTCGGGGCCCGGACTCCTCAACTCGCCCCGACGGTACACGCCGGACCTGCGACCTGCCCGACGAGCGCCCGAGCGGGCCGCCCGCGCGTCATCGGCCGTGCCGGGACGGACCTCCGCTCCGGACGCCCGGGCGACATCGTGGTCCACGCCGCGCGGGTGGCAGGCGCCGACGAGCGCGCCGGTGGAATCAGGGACGTTCGAGTCCGGCCTGAGCGACACCGGGCACCAACAGCCGGATCGCGGTGAGCAACTCCTCGACATCGCCGAATCGGCGCAGATCGCACCCGGTGCGTTCGCTGATCCGGTCCAGACGGTGGTACACGGTGTTGACGTGCACTCCGAGCCGGGCTGCGGCCTGGGTCGCGTTGAGATCGGCTCGGATGTACTCCAGGACGGTTCCGATCAGTTCGCTGCCGCCGCGCACGTCCTGCTCGACGAAGCGACGCACCGGCGGCCGGATCAGCCGGCGGGCGGTGGGGTCCTCGCGTAGGGCGAGGTAACCGCCGGGCGTCAGCGCGTCCAGGCTCACCACCGGGGTGGCGGCGGTGCTCGCCCGCCGTGCGATCCCCGCCTCTGAGTAGGCGACCGGGCCGGCCCGCAAGCCGGTGTGCGCGGTGCTGATCCCGATCCGCAACTCGACTCCCGCGGGCGCCAGCGCCGTCGTGGCCCGTCGCATCGCGGCGGCCAGGTCATCCTCCACCCGGCTGGGGATCACCGCGACCACCTCGCCCTGGCGCAACGCGATGAGCCCGCGTGCGGGCCGGCCCAACTCGCGTCGGATGCCTGCCGCCGCAGTTCGCAGGGCGTCGCCGGAGTCCCGGCGCTGCTCAGGGGCGGCACTGACCAGTTGGAACCGCACCTGCCCGGCCAGCCCCAGGCCGCGTACCAGCGCCAGACGAGAGGCGATCACCGGCTGACGCCCGGCGAGCAGATCCTCGATCAGGTCACGTCGGACCCGGTCGTGGTCGGCCACCCGGTGCTGTTCGGCTTCCAGGTAGGCGCTGGCCGCGGCCTGGCTGCCGGCCTCGATCACCTGCATCACGATGCCGACCATGTCCAGAGCCACCTCGCGCAACTGTGCATCGGCACCCAGGCGGGCCCGCAGCTCCTCCCACAGGCTGGCCTGAGCCAACCGGTAGGCCCGCATGAAGTCGGTCAGGCCGATGCCCTGCTCGAGCCGGCGGACGGCGATCTGGGCGGTGAACGGGAAGTCCTGCGGCTCGGCCGGGCGCTGTTCCCGCAGAGACAAGGCCAGCACGCTGAAGATGTTCCGGCAGTGGGCGTCCAGGTCCTGGCGCAGCCCCCGATCGGGATTGTCCCGATAGGCGCTGACCTGGGCGAAGATCGTCTCCACCGCGGACACCGCAGCACGCGCGACGACGGACTCCACGACGTCGGCGACGAGGAACCGGATCTGCTCCGGCTCCGCGGCTTCGTTGCCCATCGCACCTCCCCGCAGGCACGGTAACCCACGATCGGGGGCCCGCGGTCACTGCGCGCAGCCGCCCGGTCACCGCCGGCCGGCTCGGCGAACGGGACGACCCGAAAGGCCTGGCCGGCCACCTCGGTCATTCATCCCCGAGCCGTCCCAGATCGCCGGTGCAGCCCGGTGGAGTCGTCCACAGATTGTGGGCTGACCACAACCGGCGCTGTGACTTCGGCACTGGGACCTGGCGTCGTGCCCTCCCTAACGTTCGGATCACCGCCCACAACACGGCGTCGGTGACCCCACCGGTGTCGACAACCCACACATCGCGGTCCAAAGGAGAACCCCGTGAACCCCACCGATCTGCCCCTGACCCCGCTCGCCTTCCTGGCACGCTCCGCCCTCGTCCACCCCGATCACGTCGCCGCCGTGGACGGCGACCGCCGGATGACCTACCGGGAGGCCGCCGACCACGTCACCCGGGTGGCGCACGCCCTGGGTGAACTCGGCGTACGCGACGGCGACCGGGTCGCCTACCTGGCTCCGAACTCGATGGAGGTGTTGTGGTCGCACTTCGCGGTGCCGCTGGCCCGCGGTGTGCTGGTCACCATCAACACCCGGCTCGCCGCCGAGGAGGTGCGCTACATCCTGCAGCACTGCCAGGCCACCGTGGTGATGGTCGACCCCCAGTTCTGGTCGGTGGTCGACTCGATCCGGGACACCTTGCCCGCTCGCGAGTACGTCATCCTGCCCGATGCGGACGGCGCGGCGGTGCCGATGGAGGGGGCCCTGGACTATACGGCGCTGGTCGACGGCGCCTCCAGCGAGCCGCTGGCCTGGCAGGTCGACGACGAGGACGCCACCGTCACGATCAACTACACCTCCGGCACTACCGGCCGGCCCAAGGGAGTGATGTACACCCACCGTGGGGCCTACCTGAACGCGATGAATCAGGTTGTCCACCAAGGATTCTCCCCCCAGACCCGGTACCTGTGGACCTTGCCGATGTTCCACTGCAATGGCTGGTGCTGCGCCTGGGCGGTGGTCGCGGCCGGTGGCACCCAGGTGTGCCTGCGGGCCGTCCGTGGGCCGGAGGTGTGGGGCCTCATCGACGGGGAGGAGATCACCCACCTGTGCGGCGCCCCGACCGTCCTGTCGATCATGGCCGCGGACGAGCGCGCCCACGCCCTGACCCAACCGCTCACCGTCACCACCGCCGGCGCCGCGCCGTCGCCGACCATCATCGAGAAGTTCAACGCGCTCAACGCCACGATCGTCCACGTGTATGGGCTCACCGAGACCTACGGGCCGTACACGGTCTGCGCTCCTCAGCCGGACTGGGCGGGCCTGGACGCGCACGATCTGGCGGTGCGGATGTCTCGCCAAGGGGTGGGGATGATCTGCGCCGCCGAGGTGCGGGTGATCGACACCGCCCAGGCGGGGCCGGACGGGGAACTGCTGGACGTCGCAGCGGACGGACGCACCATGGGCGAGATCGTCATGCGCGGCAACACGACGATGAAGGGTTACTACGCCGACGAGGCGGCCACCGCCGAGGCTTTCCACGGAGGCTGGTTCCACTCCGGTGACCTCGGGGTGATCCACCCCGACGGATACATCCAACTGCTGGACCGCGCCAAGGACGTCATCGTCTCCGGAGGCGAGAACATCTCGACCGTCGAGGTGGAACAGGCCGTGCTGCGGCACGCGTCGGTCGCCGACGTCGCGGTGATCGGCGTACCGGACGACCGATGGGGTGAGGTGCCACGCGCCATCGTGGTGCTGACACCTGGTGCGGCACTGGAGGGTGCGGAACTGATCGCGCATGTGAAGACGCAGATCGCCTCGTACAAGGCCCCCAAGTCGGTGGAATTCGTCGCAGACTTGCCGAAGACGGCCACCGGGAAGATCCGCAAGCACGAGCTACGCGAGCAAGCCTGGGCCGGTCGGGCCAGCAAGATCCAGGGCTGAGGAGATGACGATGAGTACGTCCATCGAACTACCCGACGGCAGCGACCTGGGCCTGGCCCGAGGCACCGACTTCTTCGGCATCGACGACCTGCTGGACGACCGCGAACGAGGGCTGCGGGACGCCGTTCGCCAGTGGTGCGACGCCGAGGTGGTCACCTCGATCAACGCGTACTGGGAGCGGGGTGAGATCGCCTGGCATCTGGTCGAGGGCTACGGCCGGCTCGGGATCGCCGGCGGCTCGCTGAACGGCTATGACTGCCCCGGCCTGTCCTACCTGGCCGAGGGGATGATCGTGGCCGAGCTCGCTCGCGCGGACGGGTCCATGTCCACCATCAACGCCGTGCACTCCGGCCTCGCGATGGCCGCCATCGGGCTGCTCGGGGACGAGGAGCAGAAGCAGCGGTGGCTTCCGGCGATGGCCCGGCTCGACCTGATCGGAGCCTTCGCGCTCACCGAGCCGACCCACGGTTCGGATGTGGTGCGACTGGAGACCCGGGCCCAACGCGACGGCGACCACTACCTGCTCACCGGGCAGAAGCGGTGGATCGGTTTCGGTTCGGTGGCCGACCTGGTCGTGGTCTGGGCCCGCGACGACAACGGGGACGTGGGTGCCTTCGTCGTCGAACAGCCGGCCCGGGGCGAGTACTCGCCCGGTTACCAGGCCGAGGTGATCCGCGGCAAGGCGGTGAACCGGGCGGTCTGGCAGGCGCAGATCTCGATGGACCGGGTCCGGGTACCGGCCGCGAACCGGTTGGCACTGTCCCGCAGTTTCGCCGACACCAACGTGGTGCTGGCCAAGTCCCGCCAGACCGTGGCCTGGGAGGCCTTGGGGCACGCGGTCGGGGCCTATGACGCCGCGGTGACCTACGCGCTGCGCCGGGAACAGTTCGGGCGGCCGCTGGCCAAGTTCCAACTCGTCCAGGACAAGCTCTCGCACATGCTCGCCGACATCACCGGCATGCAGCTGACGTGTGTGCGGATGTCGCAGCTGCAAGCCGAGGGCCGGTGTGGCCTGGAGCATGCGGCACTGGCCAAGCTGAACACCGCGGCGGGCGCCCGGCGGGTGTGTGCGATGGCCCGAGACATCCTGGGCGGGAACGGGATTCTGCTCGATCACCACGTCGCCCGGCACCACGCCGATATCGAGGCGGTGTACACCTACGAGGGCACCGACTCGGTGCAGTCGCTCATTGTCGGGCGGGCGATCACCGGCCTGTCCGCCTTCGTGTGAACCCGGGTGTGATCGCCTGACCGATCGGTGTCCCGCCGGTCGCGGCGTGGCCGGTGCGCTCCCCGGTCAGTGAGGACGGCTGGGTTGTCACCTTGGCGCCGAGGTGGCAATCGGGCTACGTCGTCGGGGAGTCTGCGCCCTGTGACTGGGCATCAGCGTGCAGGGATGCGGACCGGTTTCCGGGCCCGGGGCGGACGTGTCAGGCCCAGCGGCGCTTCCCCATCCGGCGGGGTGAGGCTGCTCCGGATTAAAAGTCCGTGGCCACTCGGCTACGCATCCGGATCGGGTGACGGCTGCGCGGGCGCGATCCGGCCGAGCACCCCGTCGAGCCCGGACCTCACTTGCGCATAGGTGCCCGTGTTCGCCAGGTGCGTCGCGAATTGCTCGTTCAGTCCACCGGGTGTGGTGTGCGCTGCGGCAAGCCGATCGAAATCGACGTCTTCGGTGGTCAGCTCGCGGCCCAGGTCGGCGAAGGTCGCGGCCACGTAGGCGCGCGCCGGGCCCGGGCCGATGCCGTGTTCGGCAAGCCATTCGGCGATCGTGGCCAGGTAGCGGTAGTGCGCGGCAACGGTCGCCGAGGCGGCCGCCACCGATTCGTACGCCAGCTCGTCGTCGATCGGCATCAGTCCACCGAGTCGTCCGTAGAGCTCCTGAGCGCCGCGAGAAGGCGGGTGGACCGGGGTGAGGCTGGCGCGCGTGGCCACCGCGGGCACGGGAATGCTGCGGGCCACGTCATCGGCCGGGGCCACCAGGGCGCGCACCACCTCCAGGTGCACCCCTGCCAAGGCGCTCACCACCTGGTGGTCGGGGCGAAAGTTCAAGGGTGCCAGCACTTGTCTCGCAAGGTGGGGCAGGACGCAGAGAACGACGATGTCGCTGCCGTCGACCACCGCTTGATTGTCGACGGCGACCCGCACGCTGGGCAATCGCTCGGCCAACTCGGCCGAACGCCGCGCGTTCCGCGGTGACAGCAGCACGTCGGGAGGATCGTCGACCCCCTCGCACAGGCCGGCGACGATCGACGAGGCGATCGACCCGACGCCGATGAAACCGAAGCGTGTCACGACTCTCCTTGCGCATGATCGACCGAGGCCTGGCAGCGGCCCGCCGGCGTGGTGAAGCCGGCTCGGTCAACCTATCGGCCCCACCGGCCGCCCCCTCGGGTGGCAGCCAGGCCCGCCCGGGATCCGGATCGACTGCCACCCAGCTTGTGCCGTCCATGGTCTTGACGCCTCCGGCGATTCACCCTAAGTTCTGACATGCAGATTGTCGGTTGTCAGACGATAAGCATCGAGAGTCGGGGTCTCGAACGTCCCACATCAAGGGAGATGGGCCGATGGATTCGGTATTGGTCGGGGTCGACCACAGCGAGAGTTCGCGCAGAGCCGTCAGATTCGCCCTGGAGCGGGCCCAGGTGAACCAGTGGCGGGTGGCGATCGCACACGTCATCAACTGGACGCCGTACGCCTTCAACCCGCCGGAGGAGAACGAGCAGCGCCCGGTGCAGCGAGAGGCCGAGATCAAGCACGCCCAAGCGACCGTCCTCGATCCGGTCCTCGAGTGGGCCGAAGCCGAGAACCTGCTGGACGGCCTGGAGGTGACCACGAGCATTCGCCACGGCCGGCCCTCGGAGGTGCTGGCCGATCTGGCCGGCGAGGAGGACGTCGACCTCATCGTGGTAGGCCGCACTGGCGAGTCGAACCTGCGCACCGCGATCTTCGGGAGCACGGCCAGTCGCCTGGTGCAGCACGCCCCGGTGGGTGTGGTGGTGATCCCGTGAGCGCGCTGGTACCGGCCATGTTCGTTCTTCTGTTGAGCGTGGACCAGACCCTGGAGCGGTACTTCCTGCCGCTCGCCGAGTGGCTTTCGTCTATCGTCTTCGTCACCGTGCCGATCTTCGGGACCGATGTCCCGCTCATCGTCGGGTGGCTGGTGGTCGCCGGCGCTTTCTTCACGATCTGGTTGAAGTTCTTGAATGTGCGTGGGATGAAGCACGCATTCGACCTGGTGCGCGGTAAATACACGCCGGCCGACGCCACCGGCGAGGTCACCCACTTCATGGCACTCGCCACCGCTCTGTCCAGCACAGTCGGTCTGGGAAACATCGCCGGGGTGGCAGTGGCCATCTCCATCGGCGGGCCGGGAGCCGCCTTCTGGATGGTGATCGCCGGCTTCCTGGGAATGTCCACCAAGATGGCCGAGTGCATGCTTGCGGTGAAGTATCGCAAGGTACATGAGGACGGGACCATTTCCGGCGGACCGATGTACTACCTTCGGGATGGGCTCGCCGAGATCGGCCAGGCGCGATTGGGACGCGTATTGGCAGCCACCTGGGCGGCCTTCATGATGGTGGCGGCGATAGGCACCAACACCTTCCAGTCCAACCAGTCGACACAGCAGGTGATCAATGTCGTCGGGGAAGGCTCGTGGCTCGGCGAGAACCGTTGGATGGTCGGCGTGATCATGGGCGCCATCGTGGCGCTGGTGATCATCGGCGGCATCCGGTCGATCGCCCGGGTCACCAGCGTGATGGTCCCCTTCATGGCGATCCTCTACATCACCGGGTGCCTGATCGTCATCGCCGTCAACATCACGGCGGTGCCCGAAGCCTTCCGCGAGATCTTCGTCGGAGCCTTTGCTCCGGAAGGCGTGGCGGGCGGAGTGATCGGGTCCCTCATCGTCGGCTTTCAGCGCGCCACATACTCGAACTCCGCCGGTATCGGGGACGCTCCGATCGCGCACTCGGTGGTCAAGACGAACCGTCCGCCGACCGAGGGTTTCGTGGCCTCACTGGAGCCGTTCGTGGACACGATCATCGTGTGCTCGATGACGGCCATCACCATCGTCGTCACCGGCACCTGGCGCACCACCGGCCAGGAGATCAGCGGGGTGACGCTCACCTCCAGGTCATTCGAGACGGTAGCCGGCTGGTTCCCCTATGTGCTGACCGTCGCCGTCCTGCTCTTCGCCTTCTCAACGATCCTGAGCAACTCCTATTACGGCATGAAGGGTTTCGGTTATCTCCTGGGCGACAACCGCACCGCGGAAGTCGTGTACAAGGGCATCTTCCTGTGCTTCACGGTGATCGGGGCCGCCTCGGCCCTGGGCCCGGTGGTGCTCTTCACCGACTCGGTGTTCTTCCTGCTGGCTTTGGCGAACGTCCTGGGCCTGTACTTCCTGGCCGGGGTGGTGCGACGGGAGTTCACCGAGTACTGGCGCCAGCTGCACGAAGGCGAGATCGTCGAGGTGCCCAAGGATCAGCGCGTCGGACTCCGCTACATGGGCAGCAGCCCCGCCAAGACGGAGCAGCCCCGCTGATCGGTCGGCACCTTCGACGTCACGCTCACGCCAGGCGACTCCCTCGGCTCCTGGCCTGGCCAGGAGCCGAGGGTTCGCATGGGCATCTGGGAGAGGTGTGTCAGAGTCCGCTGACGGCCGCTGATCGCCGTGGCACAGGGTGCCTGCGAACCGGGCCGGACGGCGACCCCCTTGTCCTGCGGTGACGGCGAGGCCGGCCACCAGAGACGACTTCAGCGCCCGACCGACCGAGCGTGAGTCTCGTGCGAGTCTGGCCCGGGTTAGGACATATCGCCTTGGGGTAGCATCCCCGGGGTGTGGGTGGTTGGACACTGATCTCGGGATGGATATGCCGTACGAGCACCGCCATAGGGGTGAGTCTCAACTAGCCCTGGGCATGTCGAGGTGCGTCCTGCTCGTCCTGGCGGTGCAGGCGATCCTGTCGATGTCACTGCAGATAGACGAGACACTGACGCTGGTCATGCGGGTGATCGGAGTCATCGGCACGGTGATCGTGTCGGTGAGTTTCTTGATCGTGCAGAAGTGGTTGATCTCGGGCCACCGCGGCACCGCATACAACGCGCTGCGTTGGCTGTGCATCCTGCTGCCGATCGGCCTGCTGCTCTGCGACGTCTGGAGCATGACCTGCGTGTCGATCGGTCTTGCTCTCATGACGGTCCGGTGGCAGTGGGCGCTGGCGATCAGTGTGCTGCCCACCGTCATGTTGGTGAGCGTGCTGAGTGAGTATTGGGCCACTGTGGCGATAACGCTGGCGATGGCCTGGCTGGGCGGCGGCGTGCTCTACGTCCTCACCCGGCTGTGCATGGTGTTGCGTGAGTTGGCCACCGCGCGAGAGCGGTTGGCGCGCATGCAGGTGGATGACGAGCGGCACCGGATCTCCCGCGACCTGCACGACATCCTGGGGCGCAGTTTGGTGGCGGTCTCGCTGCGGGTGCAGACCGCGATCCGGCTCCTCGACAGGGACCCGGTCAAGTGTGGACAGCAGTTGGATGAGGTGGCTCAGATGCTTGCCGAGGGGCAAGCCCAACTGCGCGGCCTGACGCGGGGTGAATCCGTGGTGAGCATGGCCGTCGAACTCGACTCGGCGGGCGCAGTGTTCTCCCGCCTCGGGGTGCAGTGCACAGTGGATAACGGCGCCCGAGAGCGGGAACTCCTCGACGGTCTCGGTGCCCGCATCGTGCGGGAGTGCGTGACCAACCTGCTCAAGCACTCACGGCCGGTCCAGGTGAGCATCTCGCTGCGAGATGAGCCCGCGCACACCGTCGTGACCATCTCCAATGACGGCGCCCAGGTACACCCTCGGGCTGGGAACGGAACCGGCCTGAGGGATCTGGCGCGCCGGCTCGAGGCGACCGGCGGCTCGCTGCAGGCCGGGCTCGTCGGCGGCGGTCAGTTTCGGGTCGTCGCCAGACTTCCTCGCGAGGATGCGCCGGCGACTACTCACCCCACGCCGGTAGCAAGCCAGGCGTGATGAACGATTCCGCTCAGCTGCGCATCCTCATCGCGGAGGACACCGATCTGGTCGCCGAGGCGTTTGAGGCTCTGCTGGGCACCGAACCCGGTTTCGAGGTTGTCGGCCGGGTGTCCCGGGGTGATGAGGTGGCCGCGGCCGTCGAACGGTTGAGCCCCGACATTGCCGTGCTGGACGTCGACATGCCCGGCATGAGCGGCATTGAGGCCGCGGCCCAGGTCCCGGGTTGCAAGGTGCTGCTGCTCACCGCCTTGGAGGCACCAGGGCACCTGCACAAGGCGCTGGCTGCCGGTGCCAGCGGTTACATCCTGAAGTCCACGACGGGGGCACGGTTGGTGGACGCGATCCGCGCGGTGGTGGCCGGCGGCACCGCAATCGACCCGGACCTGGCTGCCGAGGCATTGCGGATGGGGCACTCGTCGCTGACCGCCCGCGAGGTCGACGTGCTGCGGTGTGTCGGCAAGGGGCTGAGTACCGAGAACATCGCGACCCGGCTCTCCCTGTCCCGCGGGACGGTTCGCAATTATCTATCGAACGCCATGGACAAGCTCGATGCGCAAAGCCGCGCCGAGGCTTTCGCCAAGGCAGAGCGACGGGGTTGGCTGTAGGCGGGGTTGGCTGTAGACGGGTTTGGCCGTCACGGACCTGGGTCAGCGAGCATCCGTCACCTTTGTCTGGCAGTGTCTGGCAGGTATTGCGCGGTGGGACAACCGACTCAGGCAGGGCGGCCGTGCGGCCGATGGTTCTCCATTCGAACCCCACCCCTTTCCGTGGTGGGCGCGGCCCCAACCGGACGCCAAGCGTCCCACCCCATCAGGGCCAACATCACGATCCCGCAGAGTACGGCGCTGCCGGCGGCGACGGAGCCGCCGACCAGAGCCCCCAGGAGCACTCCGACGACGCCCAGGACGGCCAGGCTTGATCCGAGTAGGTAGAAGACCGGAGCGCGGAAGGCGTACCCGAACGGAATGAAATGCAGGCCGACAAGAGCAGCGATGAAGGCCGCTGCCAGGTCAAGCCGTCCGATGCCCTCCAGGCCCGTCCTGCCCAGCAGGATGCCCACGATCATGGCGATCACCGAGGCGAGATAGATCCACCCCGCGCCCCGCCGAAATTGCGGCACGGGCAAGACCCTCGGTCGCATGAAGACCGTCCACAGATACCAGCCGAGGGCGGCCAGGTAACCGCCCAGCGCAATCGAGGGCCAAGGCGGGGCCAAGAGACCCAGATTGCTCAACACGAAGACCGACGCGCCGATCGCGCCGATCACCGTCCCGGTCACGTAAGGGTGGCCCAGCGTGGACAGGCCGCGTCGGCGTTGGTCTGTCGCCGACGGGACTGAGGTGCTGTCCGCGCGTTGATCGTGCATGCTTGGGCCCCGTTCTGCTCGGTTGTCCTAGGCGTGTCTCGTCATCCCCGCCCCGCTGCGCAGGACCCTGATGGGCGTCCGGCGGCGTTGTCCCCGATTCGACGTGGCTATGCCACGCCCTCGCTCGTCCGCCGTGCCGCACACTCCGCCAGAGCCTGCTCGCGACGGGCTTGCATTACGAGAAACACCCCAGCCACTTTGCCAGTTCTGGCCGGCCGCGCCCAGTGTCCGGTGTCGCCGATGCGTGATGACAACTGTCATCTACGCCCCGCTCGTGTCAGCTCGGCTTGCTCGGACTGTGCGCCAGCGTGACCGGCCCTGATCGGGAAGCAGCCGGGTGAGCCGGCCACGGATCCCCTGGGCGGGGAGTGTCCATCGAGTCGCCCCGTCGACGCGACCTACGATGCCTGCTTGTGGATGCCGTGACCGTCCGAGCCCTGCGCCAGGATCTGCTGCGCGCCGGCTTCACCGTGGACGGTGTGGCGGAACTGCTCGGGGAACAAGCGAGCGCGGCACTGCACCGTGACCAGCTCATCCCGGTGCGTTGGCACCTCGATCGGCAGCCGGGATCACCCCTGGCGACCTTGGTGCGCTTCTTTCTGCTGGGCGAACCCGCCGAGTCGACCGCTCTCGAGCGAGCCCTGCCCTCAACAGGAACCCACGCCTTGGCCGAATCGGGACTCTTGGCCGGGCGCGACGACAGCCTTCTACGAGCGGGCGTCGAGATCCGTCCTTACGCCGAGGAGGGCGGGCCGCACTGGTGGGTGGTCAGCGACCACGGCGAACCCATCGTCTCGGGCCCGCTGCCTGCCGACCACGTGCTCGGCATCGGCCAGGCCAGCCTCACCCTCGCCGACGCCACCATTCGCCGCCCGGCGCGGCGGGCCCTCGATCTTGGCATCGGCTGCGGTGTCCAGAGCCTGCACCTGAGCAGACACGCCCGGCACGTCGTCGGAAGTGACGTGAGTGAGCGCGCGCTACACCTTGCCCGGCTCGGCCTCGCGCTGAGCGAGGTCTCGGTGGACCTGCGATCCGGTGACCTTTTCGACGCCCTCGCCGGCGGCGCGTTGAGTTCCACCGGAGCCGACGTGAACTACGCCGGTGCCGGCACCCGCGAACCCGGCACCCGCGAACCCGGCACCCGAGAACCCGGTGATGCCGCCCTGTTCGATCTCATCGTCTCCAACCCGCCCTTCGTCATCACTCCCCGGTCGGCCGGCCTGCCCACGTACACCTACCGGGACGGCGGCCGCTCCGGCGACGACATCGTCGCCACTGTGGTGCGGCAGGGGGCCCGGCACCTGACGCCCGGCGGCATCCTGCAGGCCTTGGGCAACTGGGAGATCCACGGATCCGACTGGCGGCGGCGGCCCACCCAGTGGCTGGACCAGGCCGTCGACCCTGACGGAGTCCCCGTCGACGCCTGGATCGTCCAACGCGAGGTGCTCGACCCGGCCGAGTACGCCGCGATGTGGGCTCGCGACGCCGCCGCGGACCGTGCGCAGACCGAGACGTACATCCGCGCCTGGCTGGACGACTTCGCTCGTCGCGGAGTCGACGCCATCGGCCTGGGCCTGATCACGCTGCGCCGTCCCGGGCCGGGCACCCGCCCGCTGCGCCGACTCGAGGAGGCCGCCGCCCGCGGCACGGGCCCCCTCGGCCCGCACCTGGACGCCTGCCTCGGCGCGCACGACACCCTGCCCGCCGCGGATCGCGACGTGCTCGGGCTGAGGCTGAGTGTGCGCCCCGAGGTCAGCGAAGAGCGGACGTACGTGCCCGGCGCCGAGGATCCGACCCGGATCACGCTGGTCCAATCGGACGGCTACGCCCGTCGGCTACACCTGGACACGGCGATGGCCGCCCTGGTGGGCGCCTGTGACGGATCCCTCACGGTCGGCCAGATCGTCGCCGCCATCGCGGATCTGCTCGAGACCGACATCGACCCGCTGGCCGCGCGCGCAGTTCGCACCATCCGGCGGCTTGTGCTGGAGGGGTTCGTGTGGGCTACCGTCACCAGCGGCCCCGCCGGGTAGGTTGGCTGCGCGATCCAGGGTTCCCCGACCACCGGCCGGGATGGTTTTCTCTGCCGAGGGGGCGAGGTATCAGACCCACCGCGGATGGCGAACGGGAGCAGAAGCGTTACGGTGCTCCCGCGAGCGGTTCGGCGAAAGTGACGTCGTCACCAGGCGATCCGCGTCATCGTGAACACTCCGGGGGACACAGAAGTGGAAGCGTGAGGAACTAGTGGCAAGCACGGACACGACGCGACGTCTCGTCATCGTCGAATCGCCGGCCAAGGCGAAGACGATCGCCGGATATCTCGGGCCCGGGTACGACGTGGAGGCGTCGGTGGGGCACATTCGGGACCTGCCCACCCCCTCCGAGTTGCCCGAGGACATGAAGAAGGGCCCGTACGGCAAGTTCGCCGTCGACGTCGACAACGGCTTCGACCCGTACTACGTCGTCGACCCGGACAAGCGCAAGAAGGTCTCCGAGCTCAAACGCCTGCTCAAGGATGCGGACGAGCTCTACCTGGCCACAGATGAGGACCGCGAGGGCGAGGCCATCGCCTGGCACTTGTTGCAGACCCTCAAGCCGACGGTGCCGGTCAAGCGGATGGTCTTCCACGAGATCACCCGTGAAGCGATTCAGCGTGCGTTGGGCGCGACTCGCTCCATCGACGAGCGTCTCGTCGACGCCCAGGAGACCCGGCGGATCCTCGACCGCCTCTACGGGTACGAGATCTCCCCGGTGCTCTGGCGCAAGGTGCGGGCCGGGCTCTCGGCCGGGCGCGTGCAGTCGGTGGCCACCCGGATGGTGGTCGCCCGCGAGCGCGAGCGGATGGCCTTCCGCGCCGCCCACTACTGGGACATCCTGGGTACCTTCGCCACCCGCGACGAGCAGCAGGACGCCCGCCGGCAATCCTTCACCGCCCGGCTGGTCGGCCTGGACGGGCAGCGAGTGGCCACCGGCCGTGACTTCGACGACCGCGGCAACCTGACCGGCAAGGCGGTCGCCCTGGACGAGACCGCGGTGCGCTCGCTCGCGGCGGGCCTGGAATCGGCTCCGGTCACCGTCTCCTCGATGGAGACCAAGCCCTACACCCGCCGCCCCTCGGCACCGTTCACCACCTCCACCCTGCAGCAGGAGGCCTCGCGCAAGCTGAGGTTGTCGGCTCGTCAGACCATGCGGGTGGCCCAGGCGCTGTACGAGAACGGCTACATCACGTACATGCGTACCGACTCCACGGCGCTGTCCTCGCAGGCGGTCAACGCCGCCCGAGCCCAGGCCGCGCAGATGTACGGAGCCGATCACGTCCCGGCCCAGCCCCGGGTGTACGCGAACAAGTCCAAGAACGCCCAGGAGGCGCACGAGGCGATCCGTCCCTCCGGCGACACCTTCCGCACCCCTGGCCAGGTCGCCGGTGCCCTGCGCGGGGACGAGTTCCGGCTCTACGAGTTGATCTGGCAGCGCACCGTGGCCTCCCAGATGGCCGATGCGCGCGGGTCCACCGCGACCGTGCGGCTGGCCGCCACCTCCGCGGACGGCCGGAGAGCCGAGTTCTCCGCGTCCGGCACCGTGATCACCTTCCGCGGCTTCCTGGCCGCCTACGAGGAGGGCCGGGACGAGGAGCGTAACCGCGACGAGGGCGGGGACAAGCGCTTGCCGGACCTCGTCGAGGGTCAGCGCCTCGACGCCCTCGAGCTGTCCGTCGACGACCACGTCACCTCGCCACCGCCCCGCTACACCGAGGCCAGCCTGGTCAAGGCGCTGGAAGAGAAAGGGATCGGGCGACCGTCCACCTATGCGGCGACCATCTCGGTGATCATCGACCGCGGGTATGTCGCGCACCGGGGCTCGGCGCTGGTGCCCAGCTGGCTGGCCTTCTCGGTGGTGCGGCTGCTGGAGGAGAACTTCGGCGGACTCGTCGACTACGACTTCACCGCGTCCATGGAGGAGGACCTGGACCGGATCGCCTCCGGCGCCCAGGATCGGGTGGACTGGCTCACCCACTTCTACTTCGGGGACCCCACGGTGCCGCTGGACCGCACCGAGACCAGCCACGGCCTCAAGGCACTGGTGGAGGATCTCGGCGAGATCGACGCCCGCGCGGTGAACTCCATCGACATCGGCGACGGCATCACCCTGCGGGTTGGCCGCTACGGGCCCTACCTGCAGACCGAGGGGGCGGACGGTCAGGAGCCGCGCCGGGCGTCGGTACCCGACGACGTGGCCCCTGACGAACTCACCGTGGCCAAGGCCCGAGAGTTGCTCGACGCCCAGGCCGAGGGGGACCGCGAACTCGGCGTGAATCCCGACACGGGCTACTCGATCGTGGTGAAGAACGGTCGGTATGGGCCGTACGTGACCGAGGTTCTACCGGAGGACGCCCCCAAGTCGGCTAAGCCCCGGACCGGGTCGCTGTTCAAGTCCATGCAACCCGAGACGGTCACCCATGAGCAGGCGTTGCGGTTGCTCTCGTTGCCGCGGGTGGTGGGCCTGGACCCCGAGACGGGCGTGGAGATCACCGCGCAGAACGGCAGGTACGGGCCATATCTCAAGCGGGACAAGGACTCTCGTTCTTTGACCAGTGAGGATCAGATCTTCGACATCACGCTGGACGAGGCGCTGAAGATCTACGCCCAGCCCAAGACCAGGCGTGGGCAGGCGGTGGCGCCGCCGCTGCGCGAACTCGGCACCGACCCGGCCAGCGAGAAGCCGGTGGTGGTGAAGGACGGGCGGTTCGGCCCCTACGTCACCGATGGGGAGACCAACGCCACCCTCCGTCGCGACGATTCGGTGGAGGCCATCACCCTGGAGCGTGCCGCCGAGTTGCTGGCCGAGAAGCGGGCCAAGGGGCCCTCCACTCGCAAGCGGGCTGCCAAGAAGACCACGGCCAAGAAGACCACCGCGAAGAAGACCACGGCCAAGAAGGCGCCGGCTAAGAAGGCTGCGGCGACGAAGACCACCGCCAAGAAGGCGCCGGCGAAGAAGGCCACAGCCAAGACGGCGACCAGCGCGAAGCGGACGGCCAAGGCGTCGGCGGCCGAACAGGCCACGGCAGGCACCACCACCCTGCCCCCGCAGGCTCCCTGAGGCAGGCGGGCGGGAAGAGTCAGGAGTCGGTGAAACCGGTCTCGGCGTGGCTGCCGTCGCACAACGGCTTGATCGCCGAGGCCCCGCACCGGCACAGGGTCATCCGGTTGCGGGTCTCGAAGGTCTCCCCGTCCGCGCGGGTCACCTGCACTCGGCCGGTGACGTGCAACGGCCCGTCCGCCACCACATGCACCGCGCGGGGATAGTCGGGCTCGTCGTCCGGTGCATCGGCCTCTGGCCGTCGGGTGAGGGCACCCGAGGGGCACTTGTCGATCCGGGTGGTCATATCGTCCCGGACCTGCGGATCTTGCGACTGCTTCACCTCACGCCACACGTTCGCCCCATGCGTGGCGCAGAAACCGGCGTGCACGCAGATGCCCCGATCGTCGCTGACCTGCACGCCGTCGCCGCCCAGCACCTCCGCGCGCTCCCGGTAGGTGTTCGTCGGGGCGTTCTCGGTTCCGTCGAACGGCCCGCCGTCCGGCCCGGCGGTGTGATGTGAGCCGTCGCAGAACGGCTTGTTCTTCGAATGCCCGCAGCGGCACAACCAGGTCGGCTCGGCGCCGTCGTGCACCTGCGCGTAGGTCTCATACTCGCGGGCATGGCCGTGCTCGTCGTTGATCACCCGAGTGCGCTCGACCCGCACGCCACGCACCTCATAGGGCCCGTTCTCACCGACGAGGATCTGCGCCGTTGCCGTTGGACTCGTCTGCTCGCTCATGATTATCACCGTACTGGCTGGGGTGCGGTCGCGACATCTCGGGACCGGCGGGCTCATCCGGTGGCGAGCCGGGCGGGAGTCGGCGTGGTGCCTTCGATCCCGGGTCCAAGGCTTGGCGTGTGTAGGGGCCCATCCGGCCCTCGGCGTCGCAGGGCAGCACTGATGCAGTCCACGCTCGCCGGGACCACCCGGGGTGGGCCCTCAGCCGCCCAGCTGCGCAAGAGTGCGATCGCCGAGCGGCTCAGTGAGCCGCACCTCGACCCGCACGACGCCGGCTCGGGCGATGAGGCCGGGTGGGCACTGGGCTCCCTCCTGCGGACCCGCCAGGACGGCGACCCGGACGGCGTCACTGCCCTGGTCGACCCGGAGTCCGGTCACGACATCGCAGGGCGGCCCCGCGATCTGCACGTCCAAAAGCACAGTGCGCCCCTCGTCCCTCAGTTCAGCCAGGTGCCAGTCGGCGTTACGTCGGTTCTCGCCGGCTACCGGGGTGACCACTGACGGGGCATTGGGCGGAATGCTAGGTGTCGACCCGCTCGGGGATTCGTCGGGCATGGGAGGCGGTGGCACCTCAGGGTTGTCCGGAGTGCTCGGAGCGGTGGGCTCGTTGCTCGGCGAGGTCATGGTCTCCTTCGGGTCCGAGTTGCCCGGTGTGGCGCAGCCGCAGCCGATGAGGCAGAGCACTGCTATCGCGCACCACCGCCGCACTCGGCGGGCACGGGGGTCGGTGCCCCTCCGGTGCTGCGGGCGGTGCGTGCTGGGTTTCCTCACGGCCATTCCTCAGGTGTGACGCCAACTCTGCGGGTTGTCTGATCCTGATTCTGATGGAGGTGTGTGCGAGATTCCTGCGGGTGCGACCGGAGAAATGATCCGGCCGCACCCGAAGGTGAAAGTTGTTCGCTGAGCATCTCGTCAGTGGCTAGGGCGTGTCTCGTAATCCCCGCCCTGCTGCGCAGGACCCTGACGGGCGTCCGGCGGCGTTGTCCTCGACTCGACGTGGCTCTGCCACGCCCTCGCTCGTCCGCCGTGCCGCACATTCCGTCAGAGCTGCTCGCGACGGGCTTGCATTACGAGACACACCCTCATGACGAACGGGTGCGTCATCGTGCAGTCACAGGCCTGTGGTTGCGTTGTACAGCGTGAGTGCGCTGTCGTCGAAGTAGGCTGACATCACGAGCCTGGGATTCGTGTAGCTGTCGACCCTGCTGTTGATCCCGTTCAGATAGCCGTAACCGCCGCCGTAATTCGCCAGCCATGGCCCACCGCTTGCCCCTCGGTTCATGTCGGAACACGAGACTTTGAGCGTGTCCGAAGACCACCACAGGAAAGAAACTTCAGGTGACGAAGTTCCCTGGCATTTGCGCAGGTTCCCGCCATCCAAGGGCGCGACCGCGGAATAGCCGAAGATGTTCATGGAAGTCGACTTGCTGGCGTTGATTCGTAGACCGTGTCCGCCGAGGTAATTGACGATGTGGTGACCGTTTCGGGGGTTCATCACGGCCACCGCCATGTCGGAGGTGAAATCAGAACTCCCGGTCCAACTGGTCAGTGCCCACAATTGTCGAGCGGTCCAGGTTCCGTAGGGCCGGGGATTGGCCAGGTCGTCATCGTAGGCAGGTACGAAACTCCAGTTGGTAGCCCAACTTCCACCCCGCCCGCCATGAACGCAATGTCCCGCCGTCCAGACGGTGTTCTTTCCCGCGGAGTTCACTACAGAGGCAGAGCAAGCATAGTTCTGCCCGTCCATCGTGAAGAAGACCTTGCCGTTCGTCCGCGCCGTCGGGTGCCAGTATGCGAGGTCGGGGTTCGACATGGGTAGGAGACCCGAAGCGGACTCGGTACCGGCCGCCGCCTCCGGCATCGCGGCGACTGTCGACGAGGCGGGTGCGAACGTCTGCTCAGGCCCTTGCGTCTCGCGCGCGGGGCCGTTGCCCTGCTTCGCCTGGCGCTGTTGCGCGGCCAACTCTTCGTCGAATCGCTTCTCGGCCGTACGAAGCTCGGGGGAGTCCGCAATGTCCTTGGCGGCCTTCATTCGGCTGACCGTCCAGTAGGACTCCACCGCCTGCTGCGCGGTGGTCGACGCACCGTGCTCGGCCTTGCCTGCCCGCCATGCTTCCTCGCTCAACTGAGGGACACTGGAAATCGCTGTCTCGAAATGCTTTTGGATTGGAGTGGCTTGCGCGCCGGTGCTCGCGCCGACCAGCGCCGGGACGCAGAGTAGCGTCGCCGCAAGGCCGATCAGGCTCGCTCGTTGGGCGGATCTGCCAGTGACTTTCATCATCTTCCCTTCCGTGTCGTGGTCGCCACGCCCGTGTGGCGCAACGTGCGACAAAAGAGTCCACGCGCCTTTGCGGTGATACCGGATATGACCGAAAAGATAGAAAGTTGCCTGAATGGGCCATGGCGGTTGCCCCCTGCGTTGCACCAGCGGTTTGCGACGCTGCGCTGCGGCAGCGGCTTGCGACGCCAGCGCTCTGCGTCACCTCGGTATCCACGTCGGCAGAGCCCCGTGCATGCTGGGGCCATGGTCACTCCTGTGCATGTGCGGCAGTCGCCGCCCGGCCCGCAGGAGATCGCGAACCCGTTGCTGACACCGCACGAGCGTGCTCGGTGTGCGGCCTTCCGGTCGCCACTGGACGCTGCCCGGCACGCGACCGGCAGGACATTGGCCCGCCAGACCGCCGCAGCGTGTCTGGATGTGGCGCCCGACCGGATCGGAGTCGCCCTGGGCCCGTGGGGCCGGCCGCTCATCGCCCTCGATGGGGTCCCGGCGGCGTGGGTGTCGATCTCCCATGCCGGGGACGTGGTGGTGGTCGCCGTGTGCCACCAGCCCTGCGGGGTGGACGTGGAGGAGGTGCGCAGCCTGGCCCCGATGACCGCCAGTGAGGTGGCCTTCCACCCCAACGAACTCGCCGAGCTGGCTCGACTCGAGGCTCCGGCGGCGACCCAGGTGGCTGCCCGGTGGTGGACAGCCAAGGAGGCAGCCCTCAAAGCCGCCGGGATCGGCATGGCTGTGTCACCGAGTCGCCTTGATGCTCGCTTCGAGGTGCTCACCGTTCCCGAGGTGGAAGACGGTCCCACCGCCTATCCCGGCACAGTTTCCGACGTGGACGGCGCCCGATCGAGGGCGGATGCCGCGTCATCGCTAGCCCACGCGGCGGGCTCGACGATGAGTGAGGTGGCTCCAGGACCGTCGCGATGGCGCCTGCGCGATCTCGCCACTGCACCTGGTCACCACGCGAGCCTGGCGACCCCGGACGGGCTCGACATCATCGTCCTGTCGGGTTGATGACCGCCTGACGAGAATGGCCCGGGTGGGCCGCTAGCCTGTTCGTGTGGATGCCTCGCTGTCCGATTCGGCGTTGCCCGGGGTCGGTTCATCGGAGCCGGAGGCCGTCGATCGCGGCCAGGGCCGCTACGACCGTTCGCCGTTGGCGCCCCCCACCCGCACGCTGATGGACGTGCTGGCCGACACCGTGCGCGCCCACGCCGACGCGCCGGCCATCGATGACGGCGACCGCAGGATCTCCTACCGCGACCTGTGGGACGAGATCACCACTCGGGCGCGAACCCTCTACCGGCTGGGCGTGCGCCCCGGGGACCGTGTCGGCGTCCGGATGTCCTCCGGCAGCGCCGACCTCTACCTCGCGATCCTCGCCGTGCTGCGGGCCGGGGCGGCCTACGTGCCGGTGGACATCGACGACCCTGCTGAGCGGGCCCGGACCGTCTTCGGCGAGGCCGCAGTCGCGGGGGTGCTGTCCGACGACTTCGAGTTCACCGCGCACGGCACCCGGTCGGCGTCCGGCCGTGATGGGTCCGAGTCGGCTCAGCCGGACATGTCGCCGGATGGCCTGGTAGCGGGGCGTCCGGATCCCGAGGACGACGCCTGGATCATCTTCACCTCCGGCTCCACCGGCACCCCCAAGGGAGTGGCCGTGCGGCACCGCAACGCGGCCGCCTTCGTCGACGCCGAGGCCCGCCTCTTCCTGCAGGACGATCCCCTCGGCCCGGGGGACCGGGTGCTTGCGGGCCTGTCGGTGGCCTTCGACGCTTCGTGTGAGGAGATGTGGCTCGCCTGGCGCAATGGCGCCTGCCTGGTGCCGGCCCCGCGCGCGCTGGTGCGCACCGGTATGGATCTGGGGCCGTGGCTGGTCGAGCAGCAGGTGAGCATCATCTCCACCGTCCCCACCCTGGCCGGCCTGTGGCAGCCCGAGGAACTGGCCGGCGTCCGGATGCTCATCTTCGGCGGCGAAGCCTGCCCACCCGAGCTCGCGGCCAGACTCGCCACCAACGACCGGCAGGTGTGGAACACCTACGGACCCACCGAGGCCACGGTGGTCGCCTGCGCGGCACTCATGGACGGCACCGGCCCGGTCCGAATCGGCTTCCCGCTGGACGGATGGGATCTGGCCGTCGTGGACGGCGACGGGCGCCGGGTCGGCGACGGTGAGGTCGGCGAGTTGGTCATCGGCGGCGTCGGGCTGGCCCGCTACCTCGACCCGGCCAAGGACGCCGAGAAGTACGCCCCGGCCCCGGCACTCGGCTGGGAAAGGGCTTACCGCAGCGGCGATCTGGTGCGGCTGGAGTCCGCCGGGCTGGTCTTCATGGGGCGCGCCGACGATCAGGTCAAACTCGGTGGACGGCGGATCGAACTCGGCGAGGTGGACGCCGCCCTGCAAGACCTGCCCGGCGTCGCGGCCGCCGCAGCCGCCGTACGCCGAACCGACGGCGGCAGCCAACTGCTCGTCGGCTACCTCGCCCCGCACGCGGACGCGAGCCCCGACCTCGCCCAGGCTCGTGGCCAACTCCGGGACCGGCTCCCGGCCGCCCTCGTGCCCAAACTCGTCGTCGTGGACACCATCCCCACCAAGGTCAGCGGCAAGGTCGACCGCGACGCCTTGCCCTGGCCCGTCGAACTCAGCGATGCCGGCGGCCCGTCCGCCCCCCAGATCAGCGGGTTGGGCGAGACCGGGGAATGGCTGGCCCAGGCGTGGGCGCGGGTGCTCGGCACGTCCGTGACGAGCCTGGCCGACGACTTCTTCGATGCCGGCGGCGGCAGCCTCGCGGCGGCCCAACTCGTCTCGGCGCTGCGGACCCGGGTACCGACCATCACCGTCGCCGACATCTACGACACGCCCGGCTTCGGCGACCTGCTGAACCGGGTGGAGGAGTTCGACCCGCCGGTGACGACCACCGGACGCCACGTGCGCCCGGTTCCATTGGGCGCCCAGTGGCTCCAGACCGTGCTCGGCCTGCCGCTGCTCGGGGTCGTCGGTTTGCGCTGGCTGACCTGGCTGGCCCTGCTGGGCAACCTCGCCGCGGCGATCGGGCACGCGCGGTGGATCCCGCATGTCTCGTGGTGGTGGATCCTGCTGGGCTGGCTGGTACTCATCACACCGCTGGGCCGGATGGGCCTGACGGTCGCGCTCGCCCGGGTGCTGCTGCGCGGGTTGACGCCCGGACGGTATCCGCGCGGTGGCAGCATGCATCTGCGGTTGTGGTTCACCGAGGCCTTCGCCTCCGCTGCCGGGGTGGGACACCTGGCTGCCGCCCCCTGGCTCACCCACTACGCCCGGGCTCTCGGCGCTCGGATCGGACGCAACGTCGATCTGCACTCGTTGCCGCCGGTCACCGGCATGCTCACCCTCAAGCGGGGCGCGTCCATCGAGCCGGAGGTGGACCTTTCCGGGCACTGGGTGGACGGCGACGTGGTCCATGTGGGGCGGATCCGGGTAGACGCCGGCGCCACCGTCGGTTCGCGCAGCGTGCTGTTGGGCGGCACCCGGGTGGGCCAGGAGGCGGTGGTCGCCCCGGGCTCGGCCGTCCTGTCGACCGTCCCGCCGGGTGAGCTGTGGGCGGGCAGCCCTGCCGAGTTCATCGGTCGGGCCCGGCTCGACCTCCCGGAGCGGCGACTGCCGAAGAGTCGGGTGTGGGTGGGGGTGTACGCGGCCACCGCGGCCGGGTTGGCGGCCTTGCCATTGGTCGCCGCGCTGGTCGGCCTGGCCGTCATGGCCTGGGGGATGGGGGAGGTCGATTCGATCGGGCAGGTGGCTCGCCGGGTGTGGGTGTGGGTGCCGCTGGGGGCGGTGGTGATGTTCGTCGTCCAAGCCTTCATCACCTGGGCGTGCGTCCGGCTGCTCGGGTGGGGCCTGGTCGAGGGGCATCACCCGATCCGCAGCCGGGTGGGCTGGCAGGTGTGGGCCACCGAACGGCTGATGGACGACGCCCGGGGCCTGCTCTTCCCGCTCTACGCCAGCATGTTCACCCCGGTGTGGCTGCGGGCCCTGGGGGCCAAGATCGCCCCGAACGTGGAGGCCTCGACGGTGCTCATGCTGCCCAGCATGACGAGCGTGGGCGAGGGTGCCTTCCTGGCCGACGACACGATGATCGCCTCGTACGAGCTCAGTCACGGCTGGCTTCGGATCGAACGCGCCAAGGTGGGCAAGCGGGCCTTCCTCGGGAACTCGGGGATGACCGCTCCCGGTCGTCGCGTGCCCAAACACGGGCTGGTCGCCGTGCTCTCCAGTGCCCCGCCCAAGGCGAAGAAGGGCACCTCCTGGGTGGGCTCGCCACCCCAGTTGCTGCGCCGGGACACCGATGCGGGCGACGACTCGCTCACCTTCGCGCCACCGACCCGGCTGCGCTTCGCCCGGGCCGGGGTGGAGGTGCTGCGGGTGTTCTCGGTGATCGGCACGGTCGCGGTCGCGGTCGGCGTCCTGCTCGGTTTGGAGGCGATCCTCATCCGCTGGGGGTTGGCGGCCACGGTGCTGGCAGCGGCACCGGTGATGGCGATGGCGGCGCTGGTCTCGTGTGCAGTGGCGGTGGCGGCCAAGTGGCTGCTGGTCGGGCGGATCCGGACCGGTGAGCACCCCTTGTGGAGCAGTTTCATCTGGCGCAACGAGTTGGCCGACACGTTCGTGGAGATGATGGCCGTGCCGTGGTTCGCCCGCGGTGCCTACGGCGCCCCGGTGCTCAACTGGTGGCTGCGGGCGATGGGCGCCCACATCGGGCGCGGCGTGTGGTGCGAGACGTACTGGCTGCCCGAAGCAGATCTGGTCCACCTGGAGGACGGCTCCTGTGTCAACGTCGGGTGCGTGGTGCAGACCCACCTGTTCCACGATCGCGTGATGAGTCTGGACGAGGTGCGCCTGGCGCCCGGGGCCACCCTGGGCTCGCACTCGGTGGTGCTGCCCGCCGCCAGACTCGGGGAGGGGACCACCGCCGGTCCGTCCAGTCTGGTGCTGCGCGGGGACACCTTGCCCGACGGGACCCGCTGGACGGGGAACCCCGTCGCACCGTGGGCGGACTAGGGCGGCCGGACTGGGGCGTGAACCCAGGGTGCGACCTCAGGCCGCTGCGGGGCCTTGGCGCGGTGGCTACAGGCGACCATTGCGACGAATCGGGGCTGCCGGACGTGACCCGGGTGACGAAAGTGCGGTCGGTCGCGACGCTAGATGTCACCTGTGGCTGCCAGACGTGACCCGGGTGACGCTGTGCGTCGCCCAGACGTGACCCGGGTGACGAAGTGCGGCCGATGGCGACGCTAGAGGTCACCCTTGGCTGCCAGATGTGACCCGGGTGACGTTTGGGGCGTGCCTCCTTCTTCCCGGCTCCGGCTGTGCGGCCGATGGCTGTCGATGGCCAAGTTGAGGTCACCTGTGGCTGCCAGACGTGACTCGGGTGACGTTGTGCGTCGACCAGATGTGACCCGGGTGACGAAGTGCGGCCGATGGCGACGCTAGAGGTTACCTGCGGCTGCCAGATGCGACCCCGGTGACGTTTTGGGGCGTGCCCCTTTCTTCCCGGTTCCGGCTGTGCGGCCGATGGCTGGAGATGGCCATGTTGTGGTCACCGGTGGCTGCCGGACGTGACCCGGGTGACGTTGTGCGCGGCCAGACGTGACCCTGGTGACGAAGTGCGGCCGATGGCGACGCTAGAGGTCACCTCAGGCTGCCAGACGTGACCCTGGTGACGTTTGGGGCGTGCCCTTTCTTCCCGGTTCCGGCTGCGCGGCCGGTGGCGACGCTGTCGGTGTCCCTCACATCCACCCCCGCACCCGCGTGCCCTAGGGTTGCCGGGTGAGACGGCGCCGAGACACCGAGTCCCGGCCCCGGTCCCATTCCCTGGTCGATCCGTATCTACCCGAGCACGGCAGCGACGACTACGCGGTGTCCCGCTACGAACTCGATCTCGACTACAAGGTGGGCACCAACCGGCTCGAGGGCAAGGCTCGGCTGCATGCCAGCGCCCAGGTCGACTTCTCCAGGCTCGACCTTGACCTGGCCGGCACCCTGCGGGTCTCGAAGATCCGGGTGAACGGGGAGAGCCCGGCCCGGTACAGCCATCGCAGTGGACGGCTGCGGGTGCAACTGCGCGAGCAGTTGCGCGCGGGCTCGGCGATCACCGTGGAGGTCGGCTACTCCGGCTCACCGCGGCCGATCCACGGACGCTGGGACGACGTCGGCTTCGAGGAACTCTCCGACGGGGCCCTGGTGGCCGGGCAGCCGAACGGTGCCCCGTCCTGGTTCCCGTGCAATGACCATCCGCGCAACAAGGCGAGGTTCGCGATCGCCATCACCACCGAGTCCGGCTACCGGGTGGTGGCCAACGGGGTGCCGCTAGCCCAGCGACAGCAGGCCAGCCGGGTGCGCTGGGAGTATGAGAGCGCCGAGCCGATGGCCACCTACCTGGCCACCTTGCAGATCGGCCGGTACGACGAGCGTGACCTGGGAGTGGCCAGCGGCGTGCCACTGCGCGCCTACCTGCCTGCACGCCTGCACGGTGACTTCGACGTCGCCTTCGCCCGCCAGGCCCAGATGATGCAGGCATTCACCGAGATGTTCGGGCCCTATCCCTTCGCGCGGTACAGCGTGGTCGTCACCGACGACCCTCTGGAGATCCCGCTGGAGGCCCAGTCGCTGTCGGTCTTCGGCGCCAATCATCTCGACGGCACGCACGAGCGGCTCATCGCCCACGAGTTGGCTCACCAGTGGTTCGGCAACAGCGTCACCGTCGCCGCCTGGGAACACATCTGGCTGCACGAGGGCTTCGCCTGCTACGCCGAATGGCTGTGGTCGCAGTCAGCGGGAGGCCCCAGCGCAGGCGAGTTGGCCCAGCAGTACTGGACGGCGCTGTCCCAGGCGCCGCAGGATCTGCGGCTTGCCGACCCCGGCCCCGATCTGATGTTCGACGACCGGGTCTACAAGCGCGGCGCCCTGACCCTGCACGCGCTGCGCTTGCATGTGGGCGACAGCGTCTTCTTCTCACTGCTGCGGGACTGGTGCGCCCGGAACCAGTACGGGGTGGTCACCACGCAGGACTTCATCGATCTGGCCAGCCGCCATGACTCCTCCACCCGTGGGCTGTGGCGCTCGTGGCTGTACGAACTCGGCCTGCCCGCGATGCCACGCTGACAGGTGCGGCGCGGGACGGTGATCGGGGGACAGTCAGGGGCCTCCCGGGTCGGTCTTCGGCGTGGCTGTCGGTGCTGGTCGTTACCCTGAGCGGGTGAGCCAAACCCCCGACCACGCCGTGCGCGGAGTGCTGCGCCTGCGTGATTTCCGGCGGCTGTGGTTGTCCCTGGGCCTGTCCTCCTTCGGGGACTGGCTCGGGCTGTTGGCGGCCACCGCGATGGCGGCCGGGCTGGGGGCCCAGAGTTCCTACGCGGCCGCCAACCTCGCCGTCTCCGGGGTGCTCATCCTCCGGCTCGCCCCCGCAGTGCTGCTGGGCCCGCTGGCCGGTGCCTTCGCCGACCGGTTCGACCGCAAGACCACGATGGTGGTCGGCGACCTGGTGCGTTTCGGGCTGTACTTCTCCATCCCGATCGTCGGCACCCTGTGGTGGCTCATGGTGGCCACCGTCCTGGCCGAGATCGTCGGCCTGTTCTGGATGCCCGCCAAGGACGCCACCGTGCCCAACCTGGTCCCCAAGGAGCGGCTCGAGGCAGCCAACCAGTTGAGCCTGGCCACCACGTACGGCTCGGCCCCGGTGGCTGCCCTGGCGTTCACCGGTATCTCGCTGCTCACCGGGGTCATCGACAATGTCGCCCCGTGGGTCGGTAGTGCGCCAGACATGGCGATGTATGCCAACGCGGTGACCAACCTGGTCGCGGCCCTGGTGATCTGGCGGCTGAAGATTCCGCCGGGTCCGGCGTCGCGGCCCGATCCGTCGGCCCGGGAGCCGGGCATGTGGCGGTCCATCGTGGACGGCTGGTCGTTCGTGGGTCGCAACCGCACCATCCGGGGCCTCGTGGTGGGCATGCTCGGGGCCTTCGGGGCCGGGGGCTTCGTGATCGGGGTCGCGCCCACCTACGCCCTCGATCTCGGTGCCGGCGCTCCGGCCTATGGCATGCTCTTCGCCGCCGTCTTCACCGGGCTGGCCGTGGGCATGTGGGCAGGTCCCAGGCTCCTTCCGGATCTGTCCCGCTGGCGGATGTTCGCGCTCTCGCTGCTGCTGGCGGGGTTCTGGCTGTGCTTGATGGCGCTGGTCCCCAACAGTGTGCTGGCCGTCATCTTCACCCTGCTGCTGGGCACCGCAGCCGGAGTCGCCTGGGTCACCGGCTACACGATGCTCGGTACCGAGGTGGCCGACGACGTGCGCGGGCGTACCTTCGCCTTCGTCCAGAACGGCGCGCGGATCGTGCTCATCGCGGTGATGGCGGTGGCCCCTGGCCTGGCAGCGCTGTTCGGCGAACGGCAGGTGCGGATCAGCGCGGTGGAACTCAACTACAACGGTGCCTCCATCACCCTCGGGGTGGCCGGGCTCATCGCCATCGTGCTCGGCCTGGTGAGTTACCACACGATGAACGAGCACTCGTCGCTGAGTCTGAGCGAGGATCTCTCCCAGGCCTGGCAGAACCGGCCGACCCGGGGGGCGGACACCCAGCCCCAGTACTCCGGCTACTTCATCGCCTTCGAGGGCGGCGACGGCGCCGGCAAGACCAGTCAGATCCGGTTGCTGTCCTCCTGGCTGAGCACCGATCTGGGCCGTACCGTACTCACCACCCGCGAGCCCGGTGCCACCGAGTTGGGGCTCACTCTGCGCCAGATCGTGCTGCACGGCGGTCAGCTCAACCCGCACGCCGAGGCGCTCATCTTCGCGGCCGACCGCGCACAGCACGTCCACACGGTGGTGCTGCCGGCCCTCGAACGTGGCGAGGTGGTCATCACCGACCGGTACCTCGACTCCTCGATCGCCTACCAGGGCTCGGGCCGGGGCTTCGACCCGGAAGGCATCCTGCGGATCTCCACCTGGGCCACTTCCGGTCTCCTGCCCGATCTGACAGTCATCCTCGATATCGACCCGGCGGTCGCCCGGCGGCGCCTGGCGGCCGCAGGAGGCAGCCTCGACCGGGTCGAGGCGGAGGGTCTGGAGTTCCATGAACGGGTCCGGCAAGGGTTCCTGCACCGGGCCAAGCGACATCCACGTCGTTACCTCGTCATCGACGCCACCGCCGATCCCCTCGACATCAACGAGCAGATCACCGCGCGCCTGCGCCCGGCCCTGGGTGTCGACGAGGGTGCGCTCGAGCCTCCCGCGGGGCACCGGCCCAGGCAACGGTCGTCCGGCCGTTCGCCCAAGCCCACCTCGCAACCGGCCACCGAGGCGATCGACACCCACCCAACGGACCGCGGCGTCGCCCAGCCGCACACCGGACGCGACCCGTGGGAGCCGGAGTGAGCGTGGGCACCGACGTGTGGAGCGAACTCGTCGGGCAGAACGAACCCGTGGCCGAGCTTCGTGGCGCGGTGGCCGGCTTCGCCCGCGCAGTGGGCGGGGAGCAGGTTCCCGGGCTGACCCACGCATGGCTGTTCACCGGGCCTCCCGGGGCGGGGCGCTCCACGGCCGCGCGGGCGTTCGCCGCTGCACTGCAGTGTGAGACCGGGGGCTGCGGCCACTGCCATTCCTGTCACACCGTCCAGGCCGGGACTCACCCGGATGTGCACGTGGTGGCCACCGAGGGCAGCATCATCGCCGTGAAGGAGGCCCGCGAGCTGATCCAGGTGGCTGCGCGGGCGCCCTCGCAGGGGCGTTGGCGTGTGTTGCTCATCGAAGATGCCGACCGGCTCAACGAGCACGCCTACAACGCACTGCTCAAAGCGATCGAGGAGCCACCCGAGCGCACGGTCTGGATGCTGTGCGCGCCCGGGCCTCACGACGTCGCGGTCACCATCCGGTCGCGCTGTCGCCCGGTTCGGCTCCGGGTTCCGTCCACCACGGACGTCGCGGAACTGCTGGTCCGTCGCGGTGCCGACCCGGCGATGGCCTCCTTCGCCGCCAAGGCGGCCCAGAGCCACATCGGGCGGGCCTGGCGGCTGGCCCGGGACGAGGATGCCCGGCTGCGGCGTCACGAGGTGCTCGATCTGGCGTTCGGCCTGCGCGGCGTGGGAGGGGCCGTGCTGCAAGCCGGTCGGCTGATCGAGGTGGCCAACGAGGAGGCCGCCGCATCGATCGCGGACCGCGACGCCACCGAGCGCTCAGAACTGCTTCGCGCCTTGGGCTATGAGAACGAGAGCCGGCTGCCGCCACCGGTGCGCAGCCAGGTCAAGGCCCTGGAGGCGGAACAGAAGAAGCGCGCCACCAGGTTCAAACGCGACGTCATCGACCGGGCCCTGCTCGATCTGGTGTCGGTCTACCGGGACGTGCTCATGCTCCAACTGGGAGCGGACGCCGAACTGGTCAACGGCTCCGAACGAGACCGGCTCGCCCGCCTGGTCCGCGACAGCACGCCGACGATGACGCTGCGGCGGATGGACGCCATTGCCGAGGCCCGCTCACGCCTGGGCACCAGCGCCAACCCCCTCATGGTCGTGGAGGCGATGCTCGTGCAGATCGCCGTCGCCTCCTAGCGACAGGTTCGAGCGGCTTCGAGCGCAGGGGTTTCGGCGGGCAAGGCCCTAGGCTGGCAGGGTGACCTCGATCGTGGCGGTCGCCTATGTCAAGCACGGGCGACTGCATTACGCCAGTCCCGGCACTCATCAGCTGGCTGTCGGCGACAAGGTCGTCGTGCCGGTTGCCGGAGTCGATCGAGTGGGCACGGTGCTCTGGGGGCCCACCTTCGCCGACGAGCCGCTGGCCGAACTCCCGCAGGTTCTGCGGGTAGCCACACCCGAGGACATCGAGGCCGCCCAGGACGCGGAGCGACGTGCGGTCAAGGCGCGCACCGCAGCCAAACGAGCAATCCGCAAGCGGGCCCTGCCCATGCAGGTGCTCGGCAGTGAATGGGTGCCCGGTGACCAGCGGGTGACCATCTGGTTCAGCGCACCCCGTCGGATCGACTTCCGGGAACTGTTGCGATCCCTGACCGCTGAGATCGGGATGCGGGTACTGCTGCGCCAGGTCAGCGAACGCGAGCGGGCCAAGGTGGTCGGTGGGGTCGGAGTGTGCGGACGAGAACTGTGCTGCGCCACCTTCCTGGACACCTTCGAGCCAGTGAGCCTGCAGATGGCCCGCGACCAGCACCTGGGCACCGACCCCCTGCGGATCGCCGGGGCGTGCGGACGGTTGATGTGCTGCCTACGGTACGAGCACCCGGCGTATGCCGACTTCACCGCCCGTGCACCGCACCAAGGGGCCGACGGTGGCTGCTCGCAGGCCGACTCGTGTGGCTCGCGGGCGTCCTTCGTCGAGAAGCACTCCCGGTGAGGGGTGCCCTCTCGCGGATAGGTGTGCTGGTGGCCGCAGCCGGTCTCCTGCTCGGGTGCGCCCAGCAGCAGCCGGCCACCCCCGTCGACCTGCCGGCCCCGTCGCCGGAACTCAACGGCCTGTACAACCAGCAGCCGGAGTGGAGCGAATGCGGCAAGGGAGTCGAGTGCGCCACGATCGCCACCCCCCTGGACTGGGACGACCCGACCGGGGCGAGCATCGACCTGGCGCTGGCCCGCCGCCCGGCGGACCGGCGGTCCCGTGGTGTGGTGGTGCTCGACTTCGGCGGCCCGGGGGTGGCTGGAGCAGCCAGGCTGCGGGACAACCCCGATGTCGGCACCGCCCGACTGCGTCAACGGATGAATCTGGTCGCCTTCGACCCGCGCGGGACCGGTGACTCCGCACCGGTGGACTGCCTGACCGACAGCGAGATGGACGACCTGGTGGCCGGTGACCTGGGTCCGCAGGCCGGCACCGTCCTGGCCCGGGGGTGTGCGGCAGCGGCTCCCGACCTGGTGGCGCACCTGGACACCGGCTCCACCGTGCGCGACCTCGATCTGATCCGATCCGTGCTCGATCAACCGGCCCTGAACTACCTCGGCTACTCCTACGGCACCCTCGTCGGGGCCCGGTACGCCGACCAGTTCACCCCGCAGGTGGGCAGATTCGTCCTGGACGGGGCGATGGACCCGTCGGTCCCGCCGTCGCAGGTGGCCTTCGCCCAAGCGATCGGGATGGAGGACGTCTTCACCGCGTACCTGCGGGCCTGCGTGGCCGGGCAGGCCGGTGACTGTCCCTATGAGGGGGATCAGGCCGCGGCCGGAGAAGAGGTCACCGACTTGTTGGCCCGGATCTCGGCCCGCCCCCTGCCCACCTCCACCAGCCGGCAGCTGACCCAGCAGCTTGCGGTCACCGGCATCATCGCCGCGCTGTACTCCCAGCAGCGCTGGCCCGAACTGAGTGCGGCCCTGGATCAGGCGGAGAACGGGGACGGCACCGGGCTTCTCGCGCTCGCGGACGGGTACAACGACCGGCGCTCGGACGGTTCCTACGGGTCCAACCTCACCGAGGCGTACTGGGCCACCATCTGTGCGGACGTACGAGCCGCACCGGACCAGGAGGAGGACGTCCCCGACCCGGCGAGCATCACCGCGCAGGCGCCGATCCTCGGCCCGAGCCTGGTGGGGCAGGAGTCGATGTGCGCGGCCTGGCCGGCCCCCGCGTCGCCGGGTACCGGGGCGGTGGCCGTCCAAGCGGCCGGGGCACCCCCGATCGTGGTCATCGGCACCACCCATGACCCGGCCACCCCGTACCTGTGGGCGAGATCGCTGGCCGACCAGTTGGAGTCAGGGGTGCTGGTGAGCGTGGCCGGAACCCAGCACCTGGCGTACGGGCGAGGCAACTCGTGCGTGGACGAACTGGTCGAGGACTATCTGGTGGACGGCGAGGCGCCGGCGGATGGGATCGACTGCTGAGGGTCTGGGATCGGCTGCGCCCAGACCCTCGGCAGCCCGGCCGGGGCCGCCGTCAGGTGAGGAAGTCGTTGACGGCTGCCAGGGTTGTGTCGGTCTGTTCCACCTGCGGGATGTGGCCCGACTTGGGGATGATCTCGATCCGGCTGTCCGCGATCCGGCTGGCGAACTCGTCGGCGTAGACCGAGGAGATCAGCGCGTCCTGCTCGCCCCACACGATGAGGGTCGGCGCGGTGATCCGGTGCAGGCGCTTGTGCAGGCCGCGATCGGGGATGGGCCAGCACAGCTTGCCGGTGGAGCCGAGGTTCCATACCAGTTGGGCTTGCGCGTCGGCGCGGGCGCCGTCGTCCTCGGGCATCGCCAGCATGGCCTGGGCCGCCTCCGCCTCCGGGTCGGCGAAGAGCATGGCCGGCAACTCGGACATGGGGGCGGCGATCCAGTTGGCCACCGGGGCGTCGTCGCGCCACAGCCCGACCGGGTCGAGCAGGACGACCTGGGAGAACAGCTCCGGGTAGGCCGCGGCCAACTCGGCGGTGAGCATCCCACCGAAGGACTGCCCGATCACCGGTGCACCCGTCACCCCCAGTTCGCGCAGGGCCTGCTCGTAGATGAGCACCGCATCCCACAGATCGTCGATCCGGTGGATGGCGTACGGATCTCCGGGGGTGGTGCCCGGAAACTCCGGAGCGTAGATCGTGTACCGCTCGGCGAGTTTGTCCAGGAACGGGTCCCAGGTCAGGCCGGATGAGGGGTGCAGGTACACCAGGGGCGGGCCTTCGCCGCCGATCGTCACCCGCAGGGTGACCTGATCGTTCCAGGTGGACACGGTTCGGGTGGTCAGGGTGGTACTCATGCGGACACCGCCTCGGTGGTCGTAGCTGCGGGGACCCCACCCAGAGCCTCGGGCCACCAGTGGTGCTGCCAGCCTTCGTCGGTCCAGATGTCACGCAGGTGGGGCATGACCTCTTCGGCGAAGAGGTTGATGTTGTCCTTGGCCAGTTCGTGCGGCATGGAACCGAACTGCAACATGGCATGCAGGTTGCCGATCCGGAAGTCGCGGGCGAAGGTCGTGATCTGCTCGCGCACGGTCGCCGGACTTCCGCAGATCACCGCTCCCGCGTCGACCAACTCGGCGAAGCTCGCCTCGCGCATCTTGGCGTAGATGCCGAAGTCTCCCGGGTCGCGGAAGATGAACTCCAAGCCCTTGATGTCGATCCCTCCGGGCAGCGAGAGTCGATGCATCGGAATCGATCCCAGCCCCTTGCGGAAGAAGTACTCAGCGTGCTCGGCGAAGAGTTTCTCTGCCTGTGCATCGGTCTCGGCCACACAGACGGTCTGCATGAAGCCCATCTGATAGGGGTTGTCGTCTTTGCCGAGGCGCTGTGCGGTGTCCCAGAAACGGTCGAAGATCCGCTTTCCGGCGGCCTTGGCGCCGAACCAGCCGAAGTAGTTGAAGCCGAAGCCGTTCTGCAGGCAGAACTCCATCGTCCGTGGATTGCCGATGCCGGTGATGAACACCGGCGGGCTCTTCTGGATCGGTCGCGGCCAGATGTTGACGGACGCGTGCTGGTGGAACCGTCCATTCCACGCGAACGGCTCGCGTTCGTGCCAGGCCCGTAGCACCAGGTCGAGGTTCTCGTCGAACCGGAGTCGGGTCTCGGCCGGGGACACCCCGTTGTTGACGTTGGCGTCATAGGCCAATCCCACCGGGAAGCCGGCGATCAGCCGGCCATTGGAGATGGCGTCCAGCATGGCCATCTCCTCGGCCACCCGCAGGGGCTCACGGCTCTTGCCGAGCGAGCGCCCGACCGGGAAGATGCCGGTCTTGAGACCCTCGACCTCGGTGGCGTAGGCCACGGCAGATTCCATCAGGCTGGGATTCGGCAGCATGTCGTAGGCGCTCTGGCTGTGCTCGGTGATGGTGATGGCGTCGAAGCCGGCCCGGGCCGCGTGCATGATCTCGTCGAGTGAGTCCCGAAAGGCGCTGTGCACCTTGTCCGGCTCGGTCAGCGAGTACGGGGTGGTGACTACCGACTCGTAGCGCTTCTCGAAGTCGTCGGGAAGGTGCCGGTACGGGACCTGTTGGAAATAGGTGACTTTCATCGGGGGTTCCTCCTGGTGATGGGTGTGGGATGGGTGTTCAGGGTTCGAGGAGTCCGGCGTCGCTGATCTCATGCAGCCGGTGGGCGTGCCCCACCCAGGGGGCGATCGGCCGGCCGTCGAGTTGGACGATGCGGGGCAGGTCGTACACGCCAACGCCGACCATCCGGAACTGGCCGCGGTGGAAGACCAATGGCTCCCCATGGCGGGAGTCGTGATGCTCGACCTGACCGACGAACAGCACATGGTCGCCGCCGTCGTAGGTGGCCCACGGCCGGCACTGCATCCATGCCACGCCACCGAGCAGCCGGGGTACCGGCGCGGTCGGCGACCACGGCACGGTGAGTCCCTCCTGCGGGCGTCCGGCGAACTGCAGCGCGACGTCGAGTTGGGTGGAAGACAGGATGTTCACGGTGAACGGCCGGTCGACCAGGAGTCGGGCCGTCGTGGTGGATCTGGCGAACGACACCAGCACCAACGGCGGATCCATCGATACGGACGTGAAGGAGTTGATCGTGGCGCCGCGCGGGCCCTCCTCACCTTCGTAGGTGACGACCGCGACGCCGGTGGCGTATTGGCCCAGACACATGCGGAATGCTCGGGAATCCAGCGTGGATGGCACGGTCGTCAGCCTCCTGGGTCGATGCCGAAAATCGGCGGTGTTGGAATGTGCCGACTGGGGTCGGCGGTGTTGGAATGTGCCGACTGGAGTCGGCGGTGTTGGAATGCGTCGTCAAAGCCCGGCGGTGTCGGATGCGTTGACGGGAGTCGGCGGAGTGGGAATGTGTCGTCACTGGTGTCGCGGTACGGAAACCGGCCCGTCATTTCCGGGTTATTTCCGTGATGATGAACTTATTGCGGCCGATGGCTTCAGGCGATCCGGTGAGCGAATCCGCCATCCGGTCTGCGCAGGGAGATCGTTCAGGGCGGGGAGTTCGGGTAATCGTCGCGGCGCAGCTGGTCAGCCGCCAGCAGGTCCAGGGCCGCCCAGGAGTGTTCCGGGCAGTGCGGACCCCCGAGAAGGCGAATCGTGTCCGGGGCGGCCACCAGCGCGCTGACCGGGTGCGTGATGCCGGACTCGAGGGTGAGTAGACCTGGGAATCGGCGGTTCTGGGGAGGTAGGGCCGTGTATGCCGGCACCGTGAGCGTCCCCTCGCTCAGCCGCCCTTCAACCCGGTGGGGGCGGCCCAGTGCTCTGGTCGCTGCTGCCAGGTCTCCGCTGGACAGGCAGTGCCGGACATAGGTGGACGAACACCGCGACTGCGCGGTGTGTAGCAGCGGCACGCCCTCGACGGTGAATCCATGCCGATGCCCAAGGTGCCGCAGAGTCGCCAGATCACCCTTGCCTCCTGCGCCGAAACGGAAGTTGCGACCAACGACCACTGCAACCGCATGCAGATTGTCAACCAGCACCCTGGTGGCGAACGCGTCCGCCGGGGTCCTGGCCAGGGCGGGGGTAAAGGGCAGGACGAGGACGGCGTCCACGCCGAGCCGGCCGGCGAGTTCGGCACGACGGGCCGGGGTGGACAGTGTCGCGGTATCCCTCGGCGGCCCGATGACGCGAGCCGGATGGGGGTCGAAGGTGACCAGTACCGAGGGAACCCGGTGCCGCTGAGCGGCCTGGATGGTGCGCTCGATCAACCGTGTGTGGCCGCGGTGCACTCCATCGAAGACACCGATGGTGATCGCGCTGGGTCCCCAGGCGGGGGGAATCTCCTCCACCCCGTTCCACGGGCGGCGACCCCCGCCCCTGGCGGGCGACCCCGGCGCCCGATCGGCTACCTGCTGCGGGGGTTCCGGACGTGGGCACATCGTGGGAGAGGGCATGACGATCTCCTGTGAGAAGTGGATCTCCTGTGAGCAGCCAGGCAGCGGTGTGCGCCGGCATGCGGTGCCGAGTCGCTCGCGGCCAGGCGCGTGAACGGCTCACCGCCGCAGACGTGGTCACGTTTTGGGCGGTGCTGACCATCATTCGATGCCGAACTCTAGGTGCCCGGACATCGCGCTGCGATCCATAGGACGCAAGATCGATCCGATTGGCGCAGGAAATGCGCTCCGGTGCTGAAATCTGTTGTGAGACAGGGAAATTTGAGTCGACGCAGTCTGTCTCGACCGGAGTCTGTCTCGACCGCGGTCTGTGTCCACGGGTGCGATCCCACTCGAGGTCGTCGCTGCGCTGGGCGGCTTCGGGCAGGTTCCGTGCTCCGCGGTCACCTACCGCGCGCGCTGCGGCGTCCTGGCGCCGCAGACGTTCGGCAAGGGCCCGTGGGCGGCCGGATGAGTGTTCGGTCTGCCGCTTGTCGGGTTCGGCGACTCGAGGTGACCTCGGCGACTCCGCGCGAGGCTGTCTGAACTGGGTGGAGCGTGTCGGAGCCGCCTGAGGGAATCGAACCCTCGACCTACGCATTACGAGTGCGTTGCTCTGGCCGACTGAGCTAAGGCGGCGTCTTCGCGGTGGGCGCGAAAACCTCGCCCATCATACGGGGTCACTCAGGGTCCTCAGGGACGGATTGCCGTGGCCAGGGTCGCTCCCGAGTGCCCAGCCGCCGGGTGGTCGGCGACCTGCCCTCACCGGCACCATGCCCGCGGCCCCCGACCGCCACCTGGCTGGGCATGCTCGGCTGCCGTCCAGCTGGGTGCGCCCTGCCCCGGCCCGTGCTCCCTGCCCCGGCCCACGCCGGGCCTGCCCAGCCCGTGCGGCCTGCCCCCGCCCATGCCTTGACCGGCGATCGACGGCTTCCTCGGGCGGTCGAACGGTGATGCACCCACCCAGGACGCCCTGGTCACGATTCGGTGAACATCGACACATCGCGTTCACCCGCGTGGACCAGTGTTACAACTGTTGCCGCTGGGAATCATGTGATTGGTGTTTCGAAAGTGACACAGATCCGCTACATTCCATTGCGGCGTGTCACATGGACACGCCTCGCTGCTGTCAAGGGTCGAAACCACACCCGTGTCATTTCCTGGAGGAACGGTGGGTTCACACGCACGACACCGAGCGCCGCGACGGCCGAGGCTCGCCTCGCCGTTCACCCGGGACCGCGGGGCCGCGCGAGGAGTCTCGCCGGCACTGACCGGCTCGGTGCTCGTGCTGGCCACCACCCTGGTCGCCACCGCCGCCAGTGCCGAACCGATCCCGTCTCAGGAGCAGGTGGACGCAGCCCGCGAGGCAGCCTCGACCGCGGCCTCCCAGGTTTCCTCGCTGGAAGGCCAGTTGCAGGACGCCTCGGACAACCTCGAACGCACCCAGGTCGCCGCGGCGATGGCGGTCGAGGACTACAACGAGGCTCAGGTCAAACTCGAGCAGGCCAGTGCCGCCGCGGACGCCGCCACCACCGCCGCCGCCGCCGCTGATCAGGACCGGGCAGCCGCCCAGGATCAACTGGGCGCGCTCGCCGCCCGCACCTATCGGCATGGAGGCGCCATCGGCCCAGGCCTGGAGGCGATGCTCACTCCGGGCGGGCCGCAGGACCTCATCGATCGCGCCGATGCCCTGGACCTGCTGACCACTCGCAACCAGGCCGTGTTCGCCGCCGCCGACCAGGCGGCCAACACCGCAGCCGCCACCCGGGCGCAGGCGGCCGCCGCAGAGGCGGACCGCGCAGAGGCTGCAGCCGCGGCCGACGAGGCCCGCCGCCGCGCAATTGCCGAGCAGGCCCGCGCCCAGCAGGTGCTTTCGGACACACAGACCCGCCGTGACAGCCTGATCGCCCAACTCGCCGTGCTCAACTCGACCAGCGCCGACCTGGAGCGACGTCGCCAGGACGGCCTGGAAGCCCAGCGCCAGGCGGCAGCGGAGGAGGCCGCCCGGCGCGCAGTCGCCGCCCGCGAGGCAGCCGCGGCTCGGGCCGCCGCCGACCAGGCCGCCGCTGACCAGGCCGCCGCCCAGCAGGCTGCCGCTGCAAAGGCCGAGGCGGCCCGGGTGGCCGCCGAACGGAATGCCGCCCTGGAGCAGGCCAAGGCCGAACAGACGGCCGCAGAAGCGGCGGCTGCCGAAGCTGCTGCCGCCCAGCAAGCAGCCGATCGGGCCGCCGGGCGAGCGCAGGACGGCCCCAAGGACCTCACCGGCACCGACGAGGTTGCCCGCATCCAGGCGGAGGTCGCCGCCGCTCAGGCGGCAGCGGAGAAAGCCGCCGCCGACAAGGCCGCTGCCGACCGGGCTGCCGCCGAAGCGGCCGCCAAGGCCGCGGCGGATCAGAAGTCGGGCTCGTCGAAGGGGTCGGCCTCGGCGGGTCAGGCTGCGGTCGACTGGGCCCGCACCCAGATCGGCAAGCCGTACCAGTGGGGCGCGACCGGCCCGAACAGCTATGACTGCTCGGGGCTCACCGGCGCGGCCTGGCGGCGTGCCGGAGTGAGCCTGCCGCGGGTCTCGCGGGACCAGTACCGCGCCGCCACCAAGATCTCCTACTCCGACCTGCGACCTGGCGATCTGGTGTTCTACGGCGACGGGACGAACGCCTCATCCATTCACCACGTGGCGATGTACTCGGGCAACGGGCGGATGATCGAGGCCCCGCGCACCGGGCTCAACGTGCGGGAGGTGCCGTTGCGGATGCGCGGGGCGATGAAGTACGCAGGTCGTCCGTGAGCCGACTCGCGTCGGCGATTCAGCGCGCCAGCGGAAACACCATGGCGGCCTCGGTGCCGCCCTCGACGCCCGCGGTGCGCGCCTCACGTCTGGAGTCGGTGGGGCGGAAGCCGTAGCCGCTGGCGAAGGCCACGGCTCGGGCGTTGTCCACCCCCACCCAGTAGACGAGGTGGCTGATGCCATAGGCGCGGGCCCGGTTGGCGGCGGCATCGATCAACTGCGCCGGCGTGCCTGCGCCGCGGTGGCCCGGCTCAACCCAGAGCCCGAAGACCTCGGCCGCGTTGAGATCGTCCAGTTCAGTGTCCTGGGTGGTGATCTGGGACGTACGCAGGCTCACCACGCCGATCACGTCCTGCCCGTCCTCGGCGACGAACCGGGAGGAGCGGGTCATTCGGTCGCGCCACTCGGACTCCGGGAAGGACTCCTCTTCCGCGGCGGTGGCCACGAAGGCCTCGGGCGAGTCTCGCAGTGCCATGAGCCTTACCTCGCGGAAGACCCCCCAGTCGTCCTCGGTCAGCGCGCGAATCTCGATGTCAGCCATCAGTGCCCCTGATCCTTCAGTCGCTGGAATGACGCGTGGATCTCTTCCTCGGCCTCGAGCCGTCCGGCCCAATGTGCCCCTTCAACCGACTTGCCCGGCTCAAGGTCCTTGTAGATCTCGAAGAAGTGCTGGATCTCCAGGCGGTGGAACTCGGAGATGTCCTCCAGGTCCTGAATGGGGTCCAGCCGAGGGTCTCCCGCCGGTACGCAGAGCACCTTGTCGTCGCCGCCCGCCTCGTCGCGCATGTGGAACATGCCGATCGCCCGGCACTTGATCAGGCACCCGGGGAACGTGGGCTCGTCGATGAGCACGAGGGCATCCAGCGGATCGCCATCCTCGCCGAGGGTGTCGTCGATGAAGCCGTAGTCCGAGGGGTATCTGGTGGCTGTGAACAACGTGCGGTCGAGCATGATTCGGCCCGACTCGTGGTCGACCTCGTACTTGTTTCGGGTGCCACGGGGAATCTCGATCGTCACGTTGAACTCAAGCATCGGGTGCCTTCCATCAGGGGACAGGAGGGGTTGGGAGACCGACACGCAGCAGTCTGCGGTTAGTCTCCCCTACGCCAGCATTCCCAGACGCTATCCGTTCGGGCGCGTCGACGCCTACCCCCGGGTGAGATCGCTACCGATTTGTCGTCCTGGTTGGTCTGAGTGAGTCGGTATCGCTTGGTCGTAGTGACCTGACCGGGCGAGACGAGGCTCAGGCCTGGTGAAGTCGGTTAGGTCGGACAAGCTTGTGATGTGAGGTTTCAGGGATGAGGCCTTCCTGGGATGGGGCCGGACGCCAGGCCCGTGCCGGGTTGTCGCGCCGGCACGGTGACGAAGAGTGGGCACGGGGACCAAGAGCGGGCACAGTGACGGAGAGCGAAAGGAGGGCCAGAGCATGACTGACGACCAGGGCGCCGTCACCCGGACCTTCCTCGTCGCCTTCCTCGTGATCGCCCTGCTCGGCGGCCTGGGCTGGTATGTGCAGGCCGACCTGCGCGGTGAGGTGCCGGGATGGCTCACCACCGACCCTGCGCCCCAGCCGTACCCGACGATCGAGCCCGCTCCCGCCGCCACCCCTGTCGACCTTGGTGCTCCTGCATTGGCGGCACTGCCCGTCTCGGCTGGACCACCCGATCCCGCGGCTGCTTCAGCCGCATTGGCTCCACTGCTTGCCGACCCGGCGCTCGGGCCCTCGGTAGGTGCCACGGTGGTGGATGCTGACACCGGCCAGGTCCTCCTCGACTCCTCCGCCGCTGCTCCCCACGAACCCGCCTCCGTCACCAAGGTGCTCACCTCGGCGGCTGCGCTGACCGTCCTGGGGCCTGACACCACCTTGGACACCACGGTGGTCGGATCGCCCGGTTCGGATCAGATCACCCTGGTCGCCGGCGGGGACGTGCTGCTCGCCGCCGGTGAGTCCGACCCGGACGCGGTGAACGGACGAGCCGGTCTGGACGATCTGGCTGCCCAGACCGCCGCCGCTCTACAGGCCCAGAACCACCCGAGCGTACGGGTCTACCTCGACGACTCCATCCTCGGCGGCCTGGGCTGGGACGCGCCGTCACAGGGGGCTCCAGGTCCCAGCGAGTCGATGGGCCCAGGCTGGGCCAACGCCGATCTCAGCAACGGCTTCGTGGCACCTGTGACGGGCCTGGCGATCAATGCCGGGCGTACCGGCGACGAGAACTACTCACCCCGGGTCGCCGACCCGGGGCTGGCGGCTGCGGTGCGCTTCGCGGCGGCCTTGGGCGAGCACGGTGTGGTCGTGGACGGCGCCACCACCCGACGAGCGGCCCCCGCCGAGGCCGACGAACTCGCCCGGATCAGCTCCGCCCCCGTCTCGCAACTCGTCGGATACCTGCTCGCGGCCAGCGACAACAACGCCGCCGAGGCATTGTCCCGGCTGGTCGCCATTTCCGCCGGCCAGCCACCCGGCTTCGCGTCCGGAGGGCAGGCCGTACTCACGTCGGTGGCGAGCCTGGGAGTAGACGTCACGGGCTGCACCCTGGCGGACGGCTCGGGCATGTCCGACGGCTCGGCGCTCACCGCCTCGGTGCTGGCTCAGACCCTGGCGATGGCTGGCTCCTCAGATGCACCGCAACTGCGTCCGCTGGTGCGTGGTCTGCCGGTGGCAGGCCTGACCGGATCGCTGTCCGACCGCTTCGGCGAGTCCACCGGCGCAGCTGCGGCCACCGGCCTGGTGCGCGCCAAAACCGGTTCGCTGAGCCGGGTCTCGGCGCTGGCGGGGCAGACCACCACCGCCGACGGACGGTTGGTCACCTTCGCCTTCCTCGCCGACCAGGTGCCAGCCACCGAACCCGCTCGCCAGGCACTGGACCGGCTAGCCGCCGGGGTCGCCGCGTGTGTGTGTGGATAGCCTCGTGGGTGTGTGCATAGCGGGAAGTACGGGGATGGGCGTGCACGGCCCAGATACCGGCCCGGAACCGGCGGCGCGGGCTACGGTGGCTCGATGACGACGCAGCCGATCGACCACACCGCGGTCGACTCCCTCATCGACTTCCCGCTGGCGGTCACCGTGGCTCGCGGGTTGCTGCGCCCCGGGCCCAAGGTGGACGCCCGCCAGGCCCGCGAGGTGGTCGACGAACTGCGCGCCGACGCCGTCGCCTCGACCGGGCATGTCCAAGCCGTCACAGGCCTGCGGGCCAAGCCCGGCGACGGGGTGCTCGTGGTCGACCGCCGCGGTTGGGTTCAAGCCAACGCCGACGCCTTCCGTGCCATCCTCGCCCCGGCGGTAGACCAGGCGATGAAGGCGCGTCCGGGCACCAACCCCGGGGTGCTCGCGGTCGGCCGCAAGGCCACCGGCAGCGAAGTCGGGGCGTTACTGGCCTTCCTAGGCAGCCGGGTCCTCGGCCAGTACGACATCGCCGGCCCGTCAAGCGTCACCGGAGCGGGTGGCCGATTGTTGCTGGTGGCCCCCAATATCGTCCAGGTCGAACGCGACCTCGATGTGGACCCGAGTGATTTCCGGCTGTGGGTCTGCCTGCACGAGGAGACCCACCGAGTGCAGTTCGCCGCCTGCGACTGGCTGCGTGGCCATCTGCTCGAGTCCAGCAGCGCCCTGGTCAGTGACCTGCTCGGGCGACCGGGCGAGGTCGTCGAGCGGGTGTCCAACGCGGCTCGAGCACTGCCAGACCTGGTCCGTAGCGACGGCAACACCAGCCTGCTGGACCTCATCCAGACACCCGAGCAGCGCCGTCACCTGGCCCAGCTGACCGCGACCATGAGCCTGCTGGAGGGTCACGCCGATGTGGTGATGGACGAGGCCGGCCCCGAGGTGATCGGCTCGGTGAAGCAGATCCGGGATCGCTTCACCGTACGTCGCCAAGGGGCTGGCGCACTGGACCGTCTGCTGCGTCGGCTGCTGGGGCTGGAGGCCAAGATGCGTCAGTACCGGGACGGTGCCATCTTCGTGCGGGGTGTGGTGGCGGAGGCTGGAATGGACGGCTTCAACCAGGTCTGGACGAGCCCGGACGCCCTGCCCCGGCCCGAGGAGATCCTCCAGCCGCGGGCCTGGGTGCAGCGAGTCCTGGACTGATGCCGGGGCCGTCGCCGGCGGTGGCCATCGTTCGTCACGCCGTCCGGCGGGTGCTGGCCGACCTGGAATCCGGGGGCCCCGCCCTGGAGTCGGCCGACCGCGTCCTGGTCGGCTGTAGCGGCGGCCCCGACTCCCTCGCGCTGCTCGCCGCAGCCGCTTTCGAAGGCCCCCGGCTCGGCCTGAGGGTCGATGCGGTCGTCGTCGATCACGGCCTGCAACCCGACTCCGCCCAGATCGCCGCACAGGCCGATCAGGCCTGCCGCCAGGCCGGCGCGGGTCACGTCCTGGTGATCGCGGCGCAGGTGGCCCCGACCGGTGAGGGACCTGAAGCTGCCGCCCGCACCGCTCGGTATCGGGCATTCGAGCGGGCGATCGCGGCCTCGAGCGCCCGGCTGATGCTGCTCGGTCACACGCTGGACGACCAAGCCGAGCAGGTGCTGCTAGGCCTGGCCCGCGGATCCGGGGCGCGCTCGCTGGCCGGGATGCCGGCCCGCCGGGGCCAGTACGTCCGTCCACTGCTGGAGGTGCCGCGGGCGCTCGTGCACCAGGCGTGCGCCGACCTCGGACTGCAAGCCTGGCACGATCCCGCAAACCGGGATCCGCGATTCGCCCGCAACCGAGTACGGCACCGAGTGCTGCCGGTCCTGGAGGATGAGCTCGGACCGGGCGTTGCCGCGGCGCTGGCCCGAACCGCCGCCCAACTCGCCGAGGACACCGCCGCCCTGGATGAACTCGCCGCGGATCTGCTGGGCACCGCGCGGGTGGGGGAGTGGAGGGCTGAACGGGACGCGTTCGCTGGTCGGGGTGCGGCGCCCCTCAGCGATTCCGCGAGGGCGGACAGTTCCATAGAGATCGACAGTTCCATGGAGGATCACCGCCGGCAACGGCCAGGACCTGTTCCTGCGGTCAGTTCGGTGGAGATCGACAGTTCCTTGGAGATCGACGGTTCCGCCGGGTCGGACGGGCGGGTGGGTCCGGACCGGCCGCAGGCGAAGGCGAGCGCGCGGGTGTGCGGGCCGACCGGAGCGGACACCCTGGAGGCCGAGGCCCTGGTTCTGGCTCCGACGGCGATCCGGCGCCGGGCTCTGCGGGCCTGGCTGGCCGATCTGGGCTGCCCGGCGGGGTCGCTGGCCCGCACTCATGTACTCGCGGTGGACGCTCTGGTCGTTGACTGGCACGGACAGGGCACGGTGGCACTGCCCGGTGGGGTGAGTGTGACCCGTCGGTCTGGCAGGCTGTTCCCGTCCGGGCCGCGGACGAACCGACAGGAGGGTGCGCGTGGACGCTGAGGATGTTGGCACCGATCTCGCGGGGATCTTGATCAGCGAGGATCGGTTGCAGGCGAGGCTGGCCGAATTGGCCGCCCAGATCGACGCCGACTACGCCGGTCGGGACGTGCTCATCGTGGGAGTGCTCAAGGGCGCGGTGATGGTGATGGCAGACTTGGCCCGCCATCTGCACATTCCGGTCGAAATGGATTGGATGGCCGTGTCGAGTTACGGTGCCGGCACCAAATCGTCCGGGGTGGTGCGGATCATCAAGGACCTGGACACCGACATCTCCAACCGGCACGTGCTTATCGTCGAGGACATCATCGACTCCGGGTTGACCCTCTCCTGGCTGATCCAGAACCTCGCCTCGCGCGGTCCGGCCTCGGTGGAGGTGTGCACCCTGCTCCGCAAACCGGACGCCGCCAAAGTGGAGGTCACTCCCCTCTACTGCGGCTTCGATATCCCCAACGAGTTTGTTGTCGGCTACGGACTGGACTTCGCCGAGCGGTACCGCAACCTGCGCTTCGTCGCGACCCTGGCCCCACACGTGTACGGCGGGTGAGCCACTCGGGAACGTCCGGGTGGGTTGAGGCGTTGCCAACCGCGGGATGTAGTGCACCCTCGCGGTGTACCGTTTCGTGCACGCCTACTGCACCCTTGCATGGGAACGGCACGACAGCACCAGGACGACCACGGAAAGGACAGGGCCTGTCCCTGCCATAGATGGACTTCAAGAAAATCCTGCGGGGTCCGGCGTTCTTCATCGTCGGAGCCCTGCTGTTGCTCATCATCGTCAGCCAGGTCTTCTCCGGCGGCGGCTTCCGGCGTATTGACACCGAGACCGGCCTCTCGCTGCTCAGCGAGGGCAAGGTGGAGCAGGTCAAGATGGTGGACGGCGAGCAGCGGGTCGACCTGACCCTCAAGGAGCCGTACAAGGACCTTGGCACCGACGTCCAGTTCTTCTACGTGGCTCCACGCGGGCCGGACGTCGTCGACGCCATCGATGCCGCCGAACTGGGCCAGCCCTTCAACGACGAGGTGCCTCAGGACTCCTGGTGGAGTTCCCTGCTGATCTCGCTGCTGCCGATCCTCATCATCGTCGGGCTCTTCTGGTTCATGCTCTCCCAGATGCAGGGCGGCGGCTCGCGGGTGATGAACTTCGGCAAGTCCAAGGCCAAGCTCGTCTCCAAGGACACCCCGCAGGTGACCTTCGCCGACGTGGCCGGGGCCGAGGAGGCCGTGGAGGAACTGCACGAGATCAAGGAGTTCCTCGCCGAGCCGGCCAAGTTCGCCGCCGTCGGGGCCAAGATCCCCAAGGGCGTGCTGCTGTACGGCCCGCCGGGTACCGGTAAGACGCTGCTCGCTCGGGCGGTCGCCGGTGAGGCGGGCGTTCCCTTCTACACGATTTCCGGCTCGGACTTCGTCGAGATGTTCGTCGGGGTCGGCGCCTCCCGGGTGCGAGACCTGTTCGAGCAGGCCAAGGCGAATGCGCCGGCGATTATCTTCGTCGACGAGATCGACGCCGTCGGCCGGCACCGTGGCGCCGGCATGGGCGGCGGTCACGACGAACGCGAGCAGACCCTCAACCAGCTCCTGGTCGAGATGGACGGCTTCGACGTCAAGACCAACGTCATCATGATCGCCGCCACCAACCGGCCGGACATCCTCGACCCTGCCTTGCTGCGTCCCGGGCGCTTCGACCGGCAGGTGGCCGTCGACGCCCCCAACCTCGCGGGCCGGCACGCCATCCTCAAGGTGCACGCCAAGGGCAAGCCGATGGCCCCGGACATCGACCTGCTCACCATCGCTCGCCGCACCCCCGGGTTCACCGGCGCCGACCTGGCCAACGTGCTCAACGAGGCCGCCCTGCTGACCGCCCGCACCAACGCCGCGGTCATCGACAATGCCGCGCTGGACGAGGCGATCGAGCGGGTGATCATGGGCCCGCAACGTCGTACCCGGGTGATGAGCGATCACGAGAAGAAGGTCACCGCGTACCACGAGGGCGGACACGCCCTGGTGGCCACCGCGATGCGGCACACCGACCCGGTCACCAAAGTCACCATCCTGCCGCGCGGGCGGGCGCTGGGCGTCACCACGGTGGCCCCGCTGGAGGACAAGCACTCCACCACCCGCAACGAGATGCTCGACACGCTCGCCTACGCCCTCGGCGGCTTCGTGGCGGAGGAGTTCATCTTCCACGACCCCACCTCCGGAGCCGGCTCGGACATCGACAAGGCCACCAGCCTGGCGCGTCGAATGGTCACCCAGTACGGCATGAGCGAGCGGATTGGGGCGATCAAGCTCGGGGAGTCCTCGAGTGAGCCCTTCCTCGGCCGGGACATGGGGCACCAGCGCGACTACTCCGAGGGCACCGCCCGGATCGTCGACGAAGAGGTGCGCCGACTGGTCGAGTCCGCCCACGACGAGGCCTGGGAAGTGCTGGTGGAGTACCGCCAGGTGCTGGACGAACTCGTCTTGGCCCTGCTGGAGCACGAGAGCCTGGACAAGGATGAGCTGGCGAAGATCTTCGCCCCGGTGAAGAAGCGCCCCCTGCGGCCGGTCTGGCATTCCTCGACCGAGCGCAAGGTGTCGAGCATCCCGCCGGTCCCGTCTCCCTCGGAGCGCAAGCGGCTCAACGGGGCGCAGGCCCCGCAGGATCAGATCGCCGCGGTCGGTGAGTCGCTCCCGCCATCCTGGCCCGACGCCGGCAAGACCCTGCGCGAGCAGGCTCCCGGTACCGGTGACACCCCGCGCGAGGAGACCGGGGACGAGTGAGCGAGCCGGTGGCCCGCGGCCCGATCGACCTGCCCCGGATCGAGCGCGCCGTGCGGGAGATCCTCATCGGGATCGGCGAGGACCCGGACCGGGACGGGCTGCTGGACACCCCCGGCCGGGTGGCCCGCTCGTACGCGGAGATCTTCGGTGGCTTGCATCTGGACCCGCTCGACCACCTCTCCACCACTTTCGACCTCGGGCATGACGAGATGGTCCTGATCAAGGACATCGAGGTCTACTCCACCTGTGAGCATCACCTGGTGCCCTTCCACGGCACGGCCCACGTGGGCTACGTGCCGAACAAGGCCGGCCGGATCGCCGGGCTGAGCAAGTTCGCCCGGCTGGTCGACGGCTACGCCCGCCGGCCACAGGTGCAGGAGCGCCTGACCAGCCAGGTCGCCGACGCGATCATGACCGCGCTGCAACCGCGCGGCGCGATCGTCGTCATCGAGTGCGAGCATCTGTGCATGTCGATGCGAGGTGTGCGCAAGCCGGGAGCCAAGACGGTTACCTCGGCGATGCGCGGTTCGATGCGGGACGCCGCCACCCGCGCCGAGGCGCTCAGTCTCATCCTTGGCCGGGGCTGATGGGGCTCACGCCCGGCCGGATCACCCCCGCCGAGCTGACTCGCGGGGTGGGTGGACGGTGCCTGGTGATGGGCGTCGTCAACGTCACTCCGGATTCGTTCTCCGACGGTGGGGCGTGGTTCGATCCCGATGTCGCGATCGAGCACGGTCTGGAACTCGTCGCTCAAGGGGCTGATCTGCTCGACGTGGGTGGAGAGTCGACCCGGCCCGGGGCTGCCCGGGTATCCCCGCAGGAGGAGATCCGGCGGGTGCTGCCGGTGATCGAAGGGCTGGTCGCCGGCGGAGTCCGGGTGAGTGTGGACACCATGCGGGCCGCTACGGCGGTCGCCGCCGTGCAGGCCGGTGCGGTGATGGTCAACGACGTCAGTGGCGGCCTCGCCGACCCAGCGCTGCCCCGGGTGGCCGCGGACGCCGACGTGACCTATGTGGCCATGCACTGGCGCGGTCACTCGGCGACGATGGACTCCCTCGCCCGGTACGACGGACCGGGCGGTGCCCCGGCGGCCGTCCTGGCCGAACTCAGTTCCCGGGTGGACGAACTCGTGCGCACCGGGCTCAGCCCGGAGTTGCTGGTGCTGGACCCAGGCATCGGCTTCGCCAAGACCGCCGCCCACAACTGGGCCGTGCTGGCCCACCTCGACCTGCTGATCACGCTCGGCTTGCCGTTGCTGGTGGGGACCTCCCGCAAGCGCTTCCTGGGGCAGCTGGGGGACCCGGACGCGGCTCCGGTCGCCCCGGGTGAGCGGGACCACGCCACCGCCGCCACCACGGCGCTGGCCGCGCAGGCCGGGGCCTGGGGGGTACGCGTGCACGAGGTGCCCGCGAACGTCGCGGCCGTCGCCGTGGCCCAGGCCTGGCGAGCCGGTCGATGACCGGCCTGGCGATGAGACGAGTGAGGCGATGAACGAGCGGGGCGGGTCCGACCGGATCGAACTGCGTGGCCTGCGAGCATTCGGGCGACACGGGGTCTTCGAGGACGAACGGCGCGACGGTCAGGAGTTCGTCGTGGACCTGCGACTGGACGTGGACACCGACCCGGCCGCCCGCTCGGATGACCTGGCCGATACCGTCGACTACGGCGCGGTCGCGGTGGCGGTACACGAACAGGTCGCAGGCTCACCGGTCAACCTCATCGAGACGCTCGCCGACCGCATCGCGACCACGTGCCTCGGTTTCGCCGGGGTGCGAGCGGTCGAGGTGGCGGTGCACAAGCCCGCGGCACCGATTCCGGTGCCTTTCGACGACGTTGTCCTACGAATCCGTCGGAGCAGATCATGACTCCCTCCCGAGAGCCCACCGGCCCGGTCCCGGTGGTGCTGGCGATCGGCTCCAACCTCGGTGACCGGGACGCCAACCTGACCGGGGCGGTGGCCGCACTCAACGCCGTCCCCGGGCTGCAGGTGCTGGGCCGATCTCAAGTGGTGGAGACCGATCCGGTCGGCGGCCCGGCCGGCCAACCCACCTACCTCAACGCGGTGCTGCAGTGCGCGTGTGAACTCAGCGCGATGGAACTCCTGTGGGCCTGCCAGGAGATCGAGGCCCAGTTCGACCGGTCACGCGTGGTGCGTTGGGGGCCGCGCACTCTCGACATCGACATCATCACCTACGGCGAACTCGTCGACGACGACGAGCGGCTCACCGTGCCGCACCCACGCGCCCATGAGCGGGCCTTCGTGCTCGTGCCCTGGGCGCAACTGGACCCCGACGCGCACCTGCCGGGGCCGCAGGGTGGCTCCGTGGCCACGCTGGCAGCGGCCGCCAACGACCGGCTCGGGGTGCGTCCGCACCGCCGCCCGCGCCGCCGTCGAATGTCGTGATCCGGGCGAGGTCGCTGGCCGCCCTGGCGGTGGCCGGGGCGCTGCTGGGCGCTCTGGTGGCCTGGTGGATGACCTCCGCGGGTCTGGACGCCTTGCCGATCCCGTGGTCCACCCCGGTGGTACTGCTGACGATGGCCGTCGTCCTCGTCGTGCTCGGGCTACCGGTGCGACGCTGGACCCGTGGTGAGCGGACCCCCACGACGAAACGACTCGACCCGCTGCGGGCCACCCGGACCGTGGCCTTGGCCAAGGCTGCCGGCTATGCCGGGGCCATCTTCACCGGGTGGTACTTCGGGCTCGGGGTGGGCCTGGTCACCGACCTGGAGATCGAGCCCAGGCTGGCCCGATTCGAGCAGGCGATGGCGGCCACCCTGGCGTCCCTGGCATTGTGTTCGGCCGGTCTGGTGGTCGAGCGGTGGTGTCGTCGCCCACCCTCGCCGGATGAGGACGACGACGCCTGATTTCACAACGGAAGAAGCTGCCCAGAGAACCCGTGTCCGACTACTAGCGCACCCCGCCCGCGGGTGGCACCCTCAAGACCATGAGTACTGCACCTTCATGCCCCCAGTGCGGCGGTAGCGGCGTGCGCACGGAGTCCCACACGAGTGATGGTGAGACCAAGCTCCTGTGGGTCTGCGAGCGCGACCACCGTTTCGCGGGTCCGTCCACCTGAGCCCGCACGGTCCGGTTGATTGAGGCACCGGCGCCGCCTGTTCGGTTCGGTTGAGTCGGTTCGGTTGAGTCGGTCCTCACGCGCTGGACGCCAAACGTCACCCTGGTAGCGAAGTGCGGCCTGGGGTGGCGGTAGAGGTTGCCCGAGGTGGCCAAACGTCACCCGGGCCGCGAAGTGCAGTGGCCAATCGTCACCCTGGTTGCGAAGTGCGGTCTGGGGTGGCGGTAGAGGTTGCCGGAGGTGGCCAAATGTCACCCGGGTCGCGAAGTGCAGGCGCCAAACGTCACCCGGGTCGCGAAAGCGGCGGCCAAAGGTCACCCGGGTAACGAAGTGCGGTCTGGGGTGGCGGTAGAGGTTGCCCGAGGCGCCCAAATGTCACCCGGGTCGCGAAGTGCGGGCGCCAAACGTCACCCGGGCCGCGAGGTTCGGCGGCCAAACGTCACCCTGGTCGCGAAATGTGGCTTCGGGTGAACGGCATTGGGCCCGGAAGTAGCCGACCTTGGGCGAGGCTCAGATCGGCTCGGCCAGGTCACCTCGGCTGAGCCCCTCCAGCGCCTCCGCCGGGTCGTGGCCGGTGTGGTCGAAGCGGTTCTCGGCGTCGACGAAGACGATGGCTGGCTCCAAAGCCCGGGCCTCGGCGTCTGCCACCTGGGCGTAGCCGATGATGATGACGATGTCGCCGACGTGCACCAATCGGGCGGCGGCGCCGTTGATACCGATCACGCCCTCGCCTGCCGGGCCCTCGATGACATAGGTGGAAAGCCTGGCGCCGTTGGTGACGTCCACCACGTCCACCTTCTCGCCGGGCAGCAGATCTGCTGCCGCCATCAGGTCGGCGCTGACCGTGAGGGAGCCGACGTAGTGCAGATCCGCGTGGGTGACGGTGGCTCGATGGATCTTGCTCTTGAGCATCGTGCGGTACATGGCGACCTCTGCTAGCGATGACGTGCGGGGACGGGCCCTCAAACCCTAGCCGGGGCCTCGACCCGGGGTTACGGACCGGCACCTGGACCGGTTACCGTGATGCTGGCGCAGCGTCGCGACCAGCACACGCAAGCCCACTTCTGCGCGAGGAACGCCATGGATCACTCCACCCTGGCCCAGTGGATCGACAACGACTACTACGCAGTCCTTCAACTTCCCCCGCACGCCACCCAACTGGACATCACCCGCGCCTACCGGCGACAGGCTCGCCAGCATCATCCGGATACCGCGACCAGCCCGTCACCCGAGGCGTTCCGTCGAGCGACCGAGGCGTACCGGGTGCTGGGCGAGCCGGCAGTGCGGGCCCGTTACGACGATGTCCGCACCTGCGTGGACGGTTGCGGGGTGCGGGTGGAGACTCCCGCTGAGGATCTGTGGACGGTGAAGTACCGCCAGTATGGCTTCGTCTTCGCGGGGTATGGCGACGCCGGCTCCTTCATGGCGCTGAATCCGTGGTGGCAGTGGTACGCCGCATGGGGCCGCTCCCGCTGACCGCTCCGGGCACGCTGTCCCCTCAGGCGCTGCCTGACGACGCCGACAACCGTCTCCCGAGAGCGTGTTTCGTGACCCCGGTGACGTTTGGGGCCCCGCCCTTTCGCAACCCGGGTGACGTTTGGGGCCTGCCCGTCGTGACCCGGGTGACGTTGTGCCGCCTCGGGTGACTTCTAGCGTGACCCAGGGCCGCAGTTCGTGACCCGGGTGGCGTTTGGGCCTGCAGTTCGTGACCTGGGTGACGTTGTTCCGCCTCGGGTGACTTCTAGCGTTGCCCAAGGCTGCTCTTCGTGACCCGGGTGACGTTTGGGCCTGCACTTCGTGACCCGGGTGACGTTGTGCCGCCTCGGGTGGCATCTAGCGTGACCCAAGGCCGCACTTGGTGACCCGGGTGACGTTTGGGCCTGCTTTCGTGACCCGGGTGACGTTGTGCCGCCTCGGGTGGCTTCTAGCGTTACCCAAGGCTGCTCTTCGCGACCCGGGTGACGTTTCGCAGGCGCCGAGGACCCCACCAACCGCACCCTGGGAACCAGCCATCTAATCCTTGACAGTAACTATCCTGATTAGCCAGGATAACCCAATGAAGTTGAGCGAGGGCGTCGAGTGGGGCCTGCACATCCTGCTGACTCTCGCCTGGCTCGGCGATCAGGAGCCCGTCCCCGCAGCCAAGTTGGCCGCCAGTCATGATCTGCCTGCCGCGTATCTCAACAAGCACCTGCAGGCGCTGAGCCGGGCCGGTCTACTCACCTCCCAGCCCGGCCCTCGCGGTGGCTTCACCTTGGCGCGCCCACCCGAGCAGATCTCGCTCTTGGACGTCGCGGAGGCCATTGATGGATCTCAAGGCGCGTTCAGGTGTTCCGAGATCCGGCGACGCGGCATGGGCGAAAGCCTGCCTGCGCGGTGTTTCGAAGGGCCGTGTGCGATCAACGCTGTCATGCAGTCGGCGGACGCCGCCTGGCGCGAGGTGCTGGCCCGGCACAGCATCGCCGATATCCGCGGCACCGTCGATGAGCACGCCCCGGAGGCGGCAGGTGTGGCCCGTCGACTGTTCGACCGCGATCCCGGGTCCGCGTCCAGGTCCAGGTCCAGGTGAGCCCACCTCCACGAGTTCCGGTCCGCAACCGCGGGCCGCGGCTGGTCAACGATCCGAGGGAGCATCATGAAAGAAGTCCTGGTCCTTGGCGGCGGATTCGCCGGCGTCTGGGCGGCGGCCGGTGCGGTGCGAACCCGAAAGATCCTCGGCGCGCCCGACGATGCCTTTCGGGTCACCCTGGTCGCCCCCGCAGACGACATGGTGATCCGACCACGGCTGTACGAATCGGACCCGGCACGCATGCGCGTCAGCCTGGACCGGGTGCTGGGGCCGATCGGAGTCCGCCGGGTGGCCGCGACGGCGCTGGGCATCGACACCGCCGCCGGCACCGTGGACGTGGTGGAACGGGACGGTGCGGCCCGCACGCTGCACTACGACCGGCTCGCCCTGGCAACCGGAAGCAGGCTGATCCGGCCGACGCTGCCGGGCGCGGAACATCTCTTCGATGTCGATACCCTGCCCGCCGCGGCTGCCCTGCATTCCCACCTGCAGCGATTGGCCGACGACCCGGACAAGCCGGGTGCCTGGACGGCCGTCGTGGTCGGCGCAGGCTTCACCGGCATCGAGGTGGCGACCGAGTTGACCGGCAGGCTCGCAGAACTCTCGGCGGGGCATCCGGTGCGGGTGCTGCTCGTCGACCTGGCCGCGGAGGTCGGCCCGGAGCTGGGCGACGGGCCGCGGCCGGAGATTCTCAAGGCGCTCGCAGAGACCGGTGTCGAGGTGGTGCTGAACACCACCATCGACCGGGTCGAGCCCACGCGCACGATCTTCAGCGATGGCACCGAAGTCGACGCGGCCACCGTCATCTGGACGGCGGGGATGCGGGCGAATCACCTGACCGAGCAGATCCCGGCCGAGCGGGATCGGCTCGGTCGCTTGGTCGTGGACGAGTTCCTCCGGGTGCCCCAAGTGCCAGGCGTCTACGCTGCCGGCGACACTGCCGCTGCTGTGGCCGAGCCCGGCCACACAGTGACCCAGAGTTGCCAGCACGCGGTGCCGCAGGGAAAGTTCGTCGGCGTCAACGTCGCCTCCGACCTGCTGGGTCACCCGTTGGTGCCGTTCGCGCCGGACCCGTATGTCACGTGCCTGGATCTGGGCGAGGCGGGCGCTGTGCTCACCCTCGGCTGGGACCGGACGGTCTCCCAGACCGGGGACGAGGCCAAGAAGCTCAAGTCGTCGATCAATTCGGAGTGGATCTATCCCACCGTCGACGACCCGGATCTCATCCTGCTGCATGCCGACCATCGCACCACCTGGCCGACGGCCTCGCTGTAGCCCGGGCCGAGGGACCCGGCAGGTCAGACGGGCTACTTGTCCACGTCCCCGACGACGAAGAACATCGAGCCCAGGATGGCGACCATGTCCGCCACCAAGGTCCCCGGTAACAGTTCGGAGAGCACCTGCACGTTGTTGAAGCTGGCCGAACGGAGTTTGAGCCGCCACGGCGTCTTCTCCCCACGCGAGACCAGGTAATAGCCGTTGATCCCCAGCGGATTCTCGGTCCACGTGTAGCGGTGTCCCTCAGGGAGTTTGAGCACCTTGGGAAGTCGCACGTTCACCGGTCCGGGCGGCAGCGCACGCAATCGCGCCGTGCAGGCCAGGGCTAGGTCCAGGCTCACCCTGGCCTGTTCGGCCAGCACCTGCAGCCGGGCCAGGCAGTCGCCCTCGGTGCGGATCGCCACCCGTCCGGGGCCGTCCGGACCGAACAACTCCCCGTACGCCAGGTAGGGCTCGTCGCGGCGCAGGTCGAAATCGACCCCGCTGGCCCGCGCGATCGGCCCGGACACACCGAAGGCCGAGACCTGTTCCGGGCTCAGGACGCCGACCCCGCGGGTGCGGGCATGGACGATCTCGTTGCCCATCACCAACTCGTCGAGGCGGTCGAGCTGGATACGGACCTGGGCCACCGCGGCATCCACCCGGTCCAGCCAGCCCAGTGGCAGGTCGTCCTTGAGGCCGCCGACTCGGTTGAACATGAAGTGCATCCGTCCACCGGAGATCTCCTCCATCACCGCCTGCAACTGCTCGCGGCCGGTGAAGGCGTAGAAGATCGGGGTGATCCCGCCGAGTTCGAGGGGGTACGAGCCCAGGAACATCAGGTGCGAGAGCACCCGGTTGAGCTCGGCGAGCAAGGTGCGCGCCCAGGTGGCCCGTTCGGGCACCTCCATCGCCAGCAGGTGCTCTGCTCCGAGCACCACGCCGAGTTCGTTGGAGAAGGCAGACAGCCAGTCGTGTCGATTGGCCAGCACGATGATCTGCCGGTAGTCGCGGGCCTCGAAGAGCTTCTCCGCGCCCCGGTGCATGTACCCAACCACCGGCTCTGCGGCGACGATGCGTTCGCCGTCCAGGCGCAGCCGCAACCTCAAAACCCCGTGCGTGGCCGGGTGCTGGGGACCGATGTTGAGCACCATCTCGGTGGTGGGCAGGTCCCGGTCGGACGCCAGCGCCCCGGCCCCGAGACCGACCATGAGGGTGTCGTCGCTCACCCGGACGAGTCTGCCACGTCCCTCTGGCCGATCCCGGATCGTGGCCGGGTCAGGCCGAGTCACAGCGTCCGCTGCTGGGCAGGCTCCCGGAGGGGCTTTCACGTGCCGGGCTCCCCGCAGGCAGCGTCCGCCCGCTCGGTGGCTCCGGCGGCGACTGGCCGACCTGGGCCATCGCTCGCCTGGATCAATGGCACTATCGAAGGGTGAGTACGCACGCATCGGCAGGGTCGAGCGACCCGTTCCAACCCGACGGGGTGGTCTGGAGCGCAGTCTCCCCACGCCTGGCAATCGTGCGGATGACCGGCAGTGGCATCGCCCTGGCGATCACCACGACTATCTGGTGTGTGGTGGCCTGGCTGGGGGAGTGGGGATGGGTCTGGGCCGGGGCCGCCGCCTGGCTCGTCCTCGGCCTGGTCAATCTGGCGCTGATCGCGCGCCGCGTGCGCGCCTGGGGCTACGCCGAGCGCGACGACGACCTGCTCATCAAGCACGGCCTGCTGTTCCGTTCCATGGTGGTGGTTCCCTACGGCCGAATGCAGTATGTGGACGTCAAGGCCGGGCCGCTGGACCGGGCCATCGGGTTGGCGCAGGTGCAGTTGCACACCGCATCGGCCGGGTCGGATGCATACATTCCCGGGCTACCGCAGGCCGAGGCCGCCCGACTCCGCGACCGGCTCGCCTCCCGCGGGGAGTCCCAGCTGGCCGGGCTGTGAGCGTCGGCCCCGTGACACCCGATTCGATGCCAGATCCCGCCGGCAACCCGGGCGGGTCGCCGCCCGCGCACCAGCCTGCTCGCCAAACCTCTCCCGAGCAGGCACCTCCTCCAGCGGCCCACCGGCCTGATCCCGGCCCACCGCAATCTCCCGGCCTGCTGTCATCACCCGGCCCGTCGAGTCAGCCCGGATGGGCGCCACCTACTCCGAACCCAGCAACCGAGCACGGATCCCAGGGGCCTGATCGTTCGTCATCCACCGCGCTCGTCAGGCACCCCGCGCTCGGCGAGCCAGCCGGCCAGAACCCCGAGCCACCCGCAGATCCCGATACCAGCAACCTGCCCGGCGTCACCGACGCCGAGGGCTGGCACCGGCTGCACCGGGTCACGCCCTTCCTGCGCTCCTGGAAGATCATCGTCGCCGCGCTGGCCATCTTCACCCAACAGAACTACTCCCAGTTGCGCGCCATGGCCGAGGCGATGCGCTCGGGTCAGGTCTGGGTCGAGATCTTCCCAAGCCTGGGCACTTTCAACAACATCATCGTCCTCGCGATCGGGGTCCTCATCGTCCTCACGGCGATCGGCGGCTGGGCCACCTTGTCCTGGCGCAAGACCAGGTACCGGGTGCGCAACGGCTCGCTCGAGCACGAGGTCGGCATCCTGTTCCGCCAGCAACGACATGCCCGGCTCGATCGGCTGCAGGCGGTGGACGTCGTCCAGCCTCTGCTGGGCCGGATCTTCGGGCTCAGCGAGTTGCGCCTCGAGGTCGCCGGGGGCGCGGGCTCGGACATCCGGCTGCAGTACCTCAAGGACGTCGACGCCGAGAGGCTGCGCAATGTGCTGCTGGCCCAGGCCGCCGGGGTGGACTACACCGGGTCTGAGGCGCCGGCGGCGCCCGAGCGGCAACTGATGGCTCTGAGCCCGGGCCGATTGATCGGCTCGCTGCTCCTGAACTCGGACACGATCATCGCGGTGCTGATGCTCGTCGGTGTCGCGGTGGCCGTGGTCTTCGCTCCCGGGGCGATCTTCACCGCGATCCCGATCGTGCTGGCCTCGGCGTCCACGGTGTGGGCGCGCTTCTCGCGTGGTTTCAACTTCACCGTGGCGGTGTCCCCGGACGGTCTGCGGCTGCGTCACGGACTGCTCGAGACCCGCACCCAGACCGTCCCGCCCGGCCGGGTGCAGGCCGTGCAACTGAGGCAGCCGCTGCTCTGGCGGGCAAGGGGCTGGTGGCTGGTTCGGGTCAATGTCGCCGGCTACGGCGTCGGCGGTGGTGGCCCCGGAAACGAGTCGACGGTGCTGATGCCGGCCGCGACCCGGGACGAGGCCTATCTGCTGCTGGCCCAAGTGCTACCCGATCTGGGCACGCGGCACCCGGTCGCCCTGCTCGACCAGGGCATCGGCTGGGACGGGCCGGCCTGGCCGGTCGCCTCCGACGCTGGGCCGTCCTTCGTCGGGGCGCCACCACGCTCGGTGTGGTTGGACCCGATCAGTTGGCGGCGCAACGGCTTCGCGGTCACCACCACCGCATTGCTATTGCGCTCGGGACGGCTCACCCGGCGGTTGGCGATCGTGCCACACGCGCGTACCCAGAGCCTGGGCCTGACCCAGGGGCCGGTGCAGCGCAGGCTCAAGCTGGCGAGCATGGTGGTGCACTCCACCCCCGGCCCGGTGCGCCCGGTCGCTGCGCACCTGGACCAGGAGATCGCCGGCCGGCTGCTGATGGACCAGGCGAACCGCGCCCGCCTGGCCCGGTCCGCCACAGGCCCGGAGCAGTGGATGCGTGCCCAGGCCCCTCGCCCGGTGGACCTGATCAAACGCGGCTGAGCCTGGCTGCGAGGTGATCGGCCCGGGGTGTCACTCCCTCTCCGGCTCCACTGAACACTTTTGGGTCTGTGGGACTTAGAAGTGTTCACTGGCCTGGGTCGGCGCGCGGAGCGCGCTAGCCGTAAGTCACGAAAGTTCTGGTTCTCCCCTATGGGCGGCCATCCGGCCCGTAGGCTGCGCTGTGCTGGGTCGCTTCCCGCAGGGGGGTGGCAGGCTCGGGTCGAGGGGGGATGGTTGTGCTTTTCACGCATGGGGGCCCACTTGGTGTGCCGGTCGCGACGGCGTTTCCGCTGGACTATGCGGTCGTCGACTGTGAGACCACCGGCCTGGTGCCAGGTCGCGATCGGGTGGTCCAAGTAGCGATCAGGCGGATGACGGCCGATGGCACCGTCACCGACCGGTGGTCCACCCTGGTGGACCCGCAGTGTCATCCGGGGCCCGTCGAGATCCACGGCATTACCCCGGATCGGCTGGTGGGCGCACCGACGTTCGTCGATGTTGCCCAGCAGATCGGTGAACTGCTCAGCGACCGGGTTCTCGTGGCTCACAACGCACGCTTCGACTTCGAGATGCTGGAGGCGGAGTTCGACCGGCTGGGTCAACGGGTCCCGGTCAACAACCGGCTGTGCACCCGGGACCTGGCCCGCCGTCTGGACCTTCCGCTCGAGGATTACGGGTTGGCTACTGTGGCCGGCTTCTTCGGGGTTGCCCAGTGGCGGTACCACGACGCCGAAGGGGATGCCGACGCCCTGGTGGAGGTGCTGCGGCATCTGCTGAGCGATTCGTACACCTTCGCGATCACGCTTCCGTTGGCGACCTGCGCTCTGGCGGGGCGGCCGCGGCATACTCGTCGCTCCCAAGTTTCGCCGTATGCCAACCCAGGCCGTTGGCGGTCAGGCACGAATCTGGTTCAGGGCATGGCTTTCGTGGTCACAGGTGAGACCGAGTTGCCACGCCACACCATCCTCGATCGAGGCTATGCCGCCGGTCTGTCCGCGATGAACAGCGTTTCGGGCAGGACGAGTCTGCTCGTGTCCAATGACCCCGACTCAGGTAGCGGGAAGTTGCGGGCAGCTGACAAGCACGGCACACCCGTGGTCGATGAGGAGGAGTTTCTGGCTCTGCTCGGATCGATTCTGCCCGGGACGAGGCAGGAGCAGAGCAGCACTGGACCGGCCGTCGCCGCCAAGCCGGTCGCGCGGCGCACGGGCCCGATGGCCGGCCGTCGCGTGCTCGTTCTCGGTGGTCTGCACGGTGAGGCGGCCCAGGTGCGTGAGCGGATAGGCGAGCGCGGCGGCGCTCCACGCGTCATGCTCACCCAGACCGTTACCGACGTCGTGGCCCTGCACGGAGCGGATCGCGATGCGCGCTGGCCGCGGGTACTCGAAGCCGGGCTCACCTGGCTGGACCCGACCACGCTGGAATCGCTCGCCGCTCCGGCCGGCGCCGTGGCGGCTGTCCTCGGCTCGGCTGTGGCCGACCACACGACACTGGTTCGCGGGCAGGTGGTCGATCTGCCGGAGGAGGTGGCCTCCTGGCAGTTGGTGACCTCCTGGCTGCAGAGCCAGCAGACCGCGCAGCGCGACGTGGACGTGGTTGCCTTCCGATGCGGTTCGGATGAGAAGGTCCGGGTGGACGAGGATTTCGTCTTCTACAACCAGCCCGGCACCGACGACGGGGCGCTCTTCCTCGATTCCAGCACTCAGGCAGAGGCGATGTTGTCCATCGAGATGGATTGCCTGGATGACACCGACGACCGGCTCCTGGTCTGGGCCTGTCTGCCGGACGGACACACCTTTGCCGATGTGGGTGCTGTCGAACTTTCTGTCAGCGACGCTGCCGGAGCGATCTTCGCCCGAGCCACTCTGGACGCCGCCACGACCGAGCAGAGCCTGCACCTGGCGACCATCTACCGCCGCGGTGGTCGGTGGCGGCTCAGGGTCGTCGGGCAAGGCCACGAGATGGGCCTGGCGGGCTTGGCGCGGCTCCACGGGGTCGACGTGGACGACCCCGCCTGACCGCCGATCCGCGGATCGGAGCACACTCAGGCTGGGAGCCGAACGGCGGCTTCACACGCTCTGCCCGGGTGCGTACGGCAGGCTTGCACGAGCAGTTCACAGCCGGGTGAGCACCATGGTGGAGCGGGTCTTGGCGATCCCGTCGTGATCGCGCACCAGTTCCAGCACCCGCTCGAAGTCGCCCATGTCCACCGCGCGAACGTGCAGCAGGGCGTCGGCGTCGCCGGTCACGGTGAACGCCTCGAGCACCTCCGGCAGGTCCGCCACCATGGCCCGGATCCGCGACGGTGCCACTCGCCCCTCGCAGAACACCTCCACGAAGGCCTCGATCGCCCAGCCCATCGCGGCGGAGTCCACCACCGTCGTCCAGCCTTTGATCACCCCCCGCTGCCGCAGCCGGTCGACTCGACGCTTGACTGCGGGAGCGCTCAATCCCACCTGTCGGCCGATGTCGTGGAAGCTGCGCCGAGCATCATCGGTCAGGATTGCAATGATTCGCTGGTCCGTTCCCTCGATAAGCAACGATTCACCGCTCCTTTGCATGGTTTCGACATTGATCGGTACATCGAGGCGACCTTACCGTTCTTGGATGCCTACCGTTCGTCGCGAACCGTCACACCGGCGGTACCTGATGTGTCCGCCGGAGCACTTCGACGTCGTCTACGAGATCAATCCGTGGATGGACGCCTCGGTGCCGGTGCAGCGTGATCGGGCCCTGGCGCAATGGGAGCGGCTGGTCGAGACCTACCGCAGCCTGGGTCACCAGGTGGACGTCCTGGACCCCCAGCCGGGCCTGCCGGACATGGTCTTCGCGGCCAACGGTTCCACGGTGGTGGACGGCACCGTCCTGACGGCTCGCTTCGCCAACCCCGAGCGGGCCGCTGAGGCCGACCATCACCACAACTGGCACCAGAGCCACTCCACCGAACTGGGCTGGCGCCGGATCGCCCGGCCGACCTACATCAATGAGGCCGAGGGTGACTTCGCCGTCGCCGGTGACGTGGTGCTGGCCGGCCACGGCTTTCGCACCGACCCCCGCGGGCACCGCGAACTGGCCGACCTGATCGATCTGCCGGTGATCGGGCTGCGCCTGATCGACCCGCGCTTCTACCACCTCGACGTGGCCCTGACGGTCTTGGACGACACCCCGGGAGCGGCCGAGATCGCTTGGTACCCGGGCGCTTTCTCCGCCGGCAGCCAGGCAACGGTACGCCGGCTGTTCCCACACGCGATCGAGGTCGACGAGCGTGACGCTCTCGTGCTTGGCCTCAACGCCGTCAGCGACGGCCTGCACGTCATGCTGCCCTCGGCCGCCACCGGTTTCGCCGAGCAGCTCAGCCGCCGCGGGTACACCCCGGTCGGAATCGACCTGGCCGAACTGCTCAAGGGCGGCGGGTCGGTGAAGTGCTGCACGCAGGAGCTGCGGGTGGTACCCGCCTTGCTGCCCACCGCCGCCTGACCCCTGGACCGCTTGCCTCAGGTCCGGCCGGCAGCCGGATCACTCCCACGGGGTGACCCGGCTGCCGGTGGGGCAAGCCACCTGCGTCCGGCCCCAGGCTCGTCACCGACACCTCTGCGGTCCGGACCGGCGATGCTTGGCAGACTGACCCCATGACCTGGACCCCCGATCCCGATCGCGGCACCGCACGGGCGATCCGCCAGTTGGGCGACCCGGTGCTGCGTACCGCGGCCACCCCGGTGACCTCGTTCGACGAGAGGCTGCGCCGACTGGTGGATGACATGTTCGCCTCGATGTACGCCGCCGACGGCGTCGGCCTGGCTGCCAATCAGATCGGCAGCGACCTGGACGTCTTCGTCTACGACTGCCCGGATGGCGACGCCAGGGCCTCGCACGACCAGGCACATGGTCAGCGCGCGATGCCCCCGGCGAGTGGGGTCGGATACCTGGTGAACAGCCGGCTCGACCGGACCTGGGGCGAGACCCTGGACTGGGATGAGGGATGCCTGTCCGTGCTGGGCCTGCTGGAGCCCACCAACCGCGCCGATTGCGCCGCCGTATCCGGGGTCGACGTCGAGGGCGAGCCGGTGCAGGTGATCGGCTCCGCACTGCTGGGCCGCTGCCTGCAGCATGAGACCGATCATCTGCGCGGGCTGGTCTACCTGGATCGAGTTCCCCGGTTGAAGCGGATCCGCGCGCTGCGCCGCTGGGAGAAGCAGAAGGCCCAGGATGGTGCCCTAGGGTAGGGGGCATATATCAGAGGTCTGATCTCTTAGGGGGACGGGTGGCCAGACACAGCCGGGTTCACGACGCGCGCACCGTCATCCTGGACGAGATCCGTGCCGGGAGCTTTGCGCCCGGTCAGCGGCTGCCGGCCGAGGAGCGGCTCGCCGAACTGGCCGGGTCCAGCCGCCTCACGGTGCGCGAGGCCGTGCGGGGCTTGGCCGCCGAGAACGTCCTGGTCACCCGGCAGGGCAGCGGCACCTACGTGCAGCCGATCAGCGCGTGGACCTCGGTCGAAGCCGTGCTGCACGTGCAACGCGCCGACGGACGCCAGCTCCTGGCCCAGTTGCTTGCGGTGCGCGGCTTCATCGAGGTAGGGGCGGCCGAACTGTTCGCCGATCGGGTCACCGAAGCCGAGTTGGACGAGTTGGACCGGCTGTTGGAGCGGATGCGCGACGCGGACGCCGCCGAAGACCTGCTCGCGATGGCCGAGGCAGATCTGGCCTTTCACCAGGTGATTCTGGACGGCTGTGCCAACCCGTTCATCTCCGCAACGCTCGAGCCTTTGTCACGTGCCCTGGTGGACGCCCGGCAGACCACCTCGACCGTGCCCCAGATCCGCACCCATGCGATCGACGAGCACGCTCGGATCATCGCTGCCCTGCGGACGGGGCAACGGTCCGCAGTCCGCCGCGCGATGCGCCAGCACATGCGCCAGACCCGTCAGGACGCCGTGGACCACGACCTGTCGCTGTGACCCTGGGCGCCGGTCGACCCGGCGCCCCAGGCGTGCCGACCCACTCGAACGGCCCGCGGTGCCGGCTGTGCTCACCCCCAGCTGGATGCCCGCCCCCAGTCCGTGCCAGCCCCGTGCTCACCCTCAGCTGGATGCCCACCCCAGTTCCGTGCCAGCCCGTGCTCACCCCGGCTCGCCCCCGCAGCCGAGTGCCTCCGCCTGATCGACGAAAATCATCTGATGACTTCTTGACGCCTCCTCGGGCACTCGCTACCGTCATCAAATCATCAGAGGTCAGATGAATTGAGGTAATGATGCCACTCGCTCGCGAAGAACTTCTCGCCGCCATCCCCCCGCCCCTGCCGGTCGACCCGGCCCAGGTCCGCGCCGCCCTCCAGGGCGCCCGCCAGCTCGTCGTCCTGGACGACGACCCGACCGGGACCCAGTCCGTGGCCGACCTGCCGGTGCTCACCGCCTGGTCCGTGGATGACCTGGTCTGGGCCCTGGACTCGGGCGCCCCGGCTGTCTACGTGATGACGAACTCCCGGTCGCTCGACCCCACCTCGGCCGCCGAACGCAACCGGGAGGTGGTGCGCGCGGCCTTGCAGGCGTCGGCCAGCCTCGGCCGCGAGGTCGACTTCGTCAGCCGCGGCGACTCCACCCTGCGCGGCCATTTCCCCCTGGAGCCGGACAGCATCGTCGAGGAACTCGCCGCCGCCGGCCACCGAGTCGACGGCGTCATCCTGGTGCCCGCCTTCCCCGAGGCGGGCCGGATCACCGTGAACAGCGTCCACTACGCGGGCAACGAGACCGACGGGTACATCCCGGTCGGCGAGAGCGAGTTCGCCCGGGACGCCACCTTCGGATACCGCAGTTCCGACCTGCGTGACTGGGTGGTGGAGAAGTCGGCCGGTCTGATTCCGGCCGATCAGATCGTCCCGCTGACCCTCGCGGTGCTGCGCAGCGCAGGCGCCGGCGACGTGCTCGCCGGGATGGGTGACTCGCGCGTCGTGGTGGTCGACTGCGCTGACGAGCAGGACCTGCTCGCGCTGGCCCTGGCGGTGCGCGCCGCCGAGCGCGCCGGCCGGCGATTCGTCTTCCGGGTCGGGCCGCCCTTCGGGCGAGCCATCCTCGGGCAGGACGTGCGCTCACCGCTGACCGCCGCCGAGGTGGGCGAGATCGTCGCAGTCAACCGCGATGCCGACCCGGCTCAGCGCGACGCCCGCGCCAACCACGGCCTCATCGTCATCGGCAGCCACGTCGACCTGACCACACGCCAACTTGCCGCACTCGGTAGCCGCCGAGGCCTCGTCGAGGTCGAGATCGACGTTGCCACGGTGCTCACCCAAGGCCGGGCCCAGCACGTGGATCAGGTCGTCAGCGACGTGTGCAGAGCGTTGGCGACCGGTGAGGTGGTGCTGCGCACCTCCCGCACGCTGGTTCGCGGCAGTGACGGCGACGACTCCCTGCGGATCGCCCGCGAGGTCTCCGACGCGGTCGTGCAGGTCGTCCGCAGCGTCCTGCAGCGCACCCCACCCCGGTTCGTCGTCGCCAAGGGAGGCATCACCTCCAGCGACGTGGCCTCCCGCGGGCTGGGCATCGGCCGAGCCATGGTGCGCGGCCCGATGCTGCCCGGTCTGGTCTCTCTCTGGGAGCCGATGACCGGGCCCGCGCGGGGAATCCCGTACATCGTCTTCGCCGGCAACGTCGGAGACGAGGAGTCCCTCGCCGACGTCGTCGACATCCTCCGGGCCGCCTGAGGCCACCAGATCCATGAAAAGTACTGCAAAGAAAGGGATTACGATGAAGGATCCAACGATCGCCGTCCTCGGCCTGGGGGCCATGGGCCTGCCGATGGCCACCCGCCTGGCCCAGACCCATCAGGTCCGGGGCTATGACCCCGACCAGGCGCGCCGGGAACTGGCCGCCGCCGCAGGTGTCACGCCTGCAACAGATGCCCGCCAGGCCGCCGCGGGAGCCGACATCCTGCTGCTCGCCGTGCGCAGCCAGGCTCAGCTCCTGGACGCCCTCTACGGCGCGCGGGGGGTGGTTGAGGTTCTCGGCGCGGGCGCCTGCGTGCTGCTGACCTCCACCGTGGGCATCGACCCGGTCCGCGAGGTCGCCGACCGCCTGCTCGCCGAGGGCCGGCAACTGGTGGACGCCCCGATCTCGGGTGGACCCGCCAGGGCGGGCACCGGCGACCTGCTCATCACGGTGGGGGCTACCGACGAGGCATTTGCCACCGCAGAGCCGGTGCTCGCCCGGCTGGCCTCGACGCTGGTGCGGATCGGCTCCCGGCCAGGGGACGGCCAGGCCATGAAGACCGTGAACCAGTTGCTGTGCGGGGTGCACATCGCAGCCGCAGCCGAGGCCCTCGCGCTCGCGGACGCACTCGGGCTGGACCCGGAGACGGCCCTGCGGACCCTGGGCGAGGGAGCCGCAGCGTCCTTCATGCTCGCCGATCGGGGCCCGCGGATGTTGCAGGCCTACGACGACGAGGGTGCCCAGGTGCGAAGCCGCGTCGACATCTTCGTCAAGGACCTCGGCATCGTCAATGCCGCGGCGCGGGCCGCGGGGCTGGCCACGCCGCTGGCCGCTGCCGCGGAGGGTCTCTACCTGATCGGCCAGGCCGCGGGCCAGGGAGCCGACGACGACTCCAGCGTCATCAAGGTCATCGCCCCGCAGCGAAAGGCGGTGTGAGCCATGGGAACCGCTGCTCTGCTGGGCATCGCGATCGGTGCCGTCATCGTCCTGCTGGTCCTGGTGATCAAGGTCAAGCTCCCGGCCTTCGTCGCGCTGCTTCTGGTGAGCATGGGCACCGCCCTGGTCACCGACGCCATCCCCCTGGAGGAGGTGGTGCCGGTGATGGTCGCCGGGATGGGAAAGGTGCTCGGCTCGGTGGCCATCATCGTCGGGCTCGGGTCCATGCTCGGTCGGCTGATCGAGGTTTCCGGGGGTGCCGACCATCTGGCCCGGACCTTCACCGAGCGGCTCGGCGAGAAGCGAGTGGTGGCCGCGCTGACCTGCGCCGCTTTCATCCTCGGCATCCCGGTGTTCTTCGACGTGGGCTTCATCATTCTGGCGCCGATCATCTTCGGCTTCGCCCACGTCACCGGGATCAATCCGTTGAAGATCGGTCTGCCGGTGGCGATCACGCTGCTCACCGTGCACGTCGCGCTGCCACCGCACCCGGGCCCGGTGGCCTCGGCGGCCCAGATCGGCACAGACGTGGGGTTGCTGACCCTGGTGGGCATCGCCCTGTGTATTCCGGTGGCCTTGGCCGGCTACCTGCTGGCCCGGGTCTTCCGGCTCGACGCCATCACCCTGCTCCCCTCGCCCGCCACCGACGCCTCCACCGACACCCTCACCGACACCTCCGCCGACACCGACCCGGCCGCCGGCTCGAGTACCCGGACCGCCCGTCTCGAGCACGAGCCGGGCACGGGTGGATCCGCCCCAGTCCGCACCACCGGCGCGAGCGGTGGCGGTGGGACGGTGACGGCCACCGAACGGCGAACCGTGCCGTCCACGGCGATGGTCATCTTCCTCATCGTCCTGCCCATCTCGATGATCATGATCGGCTCGACCTTGCAGACGGTGCTCGGCGAGGACTCCGCACTGCGCCCGCTTGCCCAGTTCGTCGGCGCACCGACGACCGCTCTGCTGGTCGGCCTGCTGGTGGCCTACGTGCTGATCGGCAACCGGGCGGGCTGGAGCGCGCAGCGGCGCAGTCTGGTCAGCGACTCGGCGTTGCCCACCGTCGCGGTGATCATCTTCGTCACCGGCGCCGGGGGAGTGTTCGGCAATGTGCTGGTGGAATCCGGAATCGGTGACGCCCTGTCGACGTCGCTGACCGCGGTGGGACTGCCGCTGATCGTGGCCGCCTGGGTCATCTCACTGGCCCTGCGGGCGGCGCAGGGCTCGGCCACGGTGGCGATCCTGACCACCGGCGGCCTGCTCTCACCGGGCATCCAGGCCGGGGATTACTCCACCGTCCAGGTGGTGGCGATCACCTTGGCCATCGGTTTCGGTGCGCTCGGCCTTTCGCACATCAACGATTCCGGCTTCTGGATCGTCACCAAGTATCTGGGCCTGTCGATCGCCGATGGGCTCAAGACCTGGACGGTGCTCACCACAGCCTGCGCGGCAGTCGGTTTCGTGTTGAGTTGGCTCGTGTTCACGCTGGCCTGAGACGCGCCACCAGCGAACGGGCCAGGTCACGAGCCCGGCGAGTGCGCACTGGCACCGGCGTGGCTGATCAGCCAGTGCTGGGCCCCCAGGCCGTCCGGGTCGGTGAGTTCGGCGAACAGCGAACGCCGGTTGAGTTCGGTCAGGTAGGCGGACGGGTCGCCGACGGCGGGGCTGGGATGGTCGGGACCCGGCCCCGTCGAGGGCGTCGACGGCGAGAGCGGGTCCACGGCGCTCGGTGGCCTGCCGATCACCTGGGTGGGGTGCCTGAGGCCGGGCACCCCACACAGTTCACGCAAGGCCTCACGCTGGGTCTGCAACCACGGATCGCTCATCCCCGGCAGCGTCCGCACCCGTTCGACGAGGGAGTCCCAGCGCACGTGCGCGGTCAGATCGCACGACCCGTCCGGGACGGCGGGCACCGCGCGTCCGGCGCGAAAGCCGGTCAGGGTGGGCGTCGGTGACGGGCCGAGGTGACCGTAGTCGACCAGCAACAGGGTGCCCTGCGGCAGCGACTGCGCCAGCAACGCAGCGAAATCATCGCGGGTCCGCCCGATCTCGGCCCGGCGATACCGCTGGTGGTGCCAGCGCCGGTACCAGGCCCCATCGGCCTCGTCCACTCCCGGCCCCAGATCCTCGCTCCCATCGGGGGTCACCAGCACCTCGCGCATCGCACCGGAGGCGTCCTGCTCCGCGATCGTCACCGGGATGACGTCCAGCACCTCGATGGCGACCAGCAGGGTCGGGGTGTCGTCCAAGGTCGGCAGGGACTCCTGCCAGCCGATCTCGGGGTCGAGGCCCTCCGGGCGCGGGCGCATCTCCACTCCGGTCAGCTGCAGGTCAGAGCCGTTGTGCCGCAGAGCGGTCAGCAACTCGCCGCCACCGGCACCCACCTCCACCACTCGGCGCAGTCCGAAGCGCTCGGTGAGGGCATCCAGCGCCTCGGCCAGCACGTCGGCGGCGGCGATGCTCGACGTGCGGAAGTGGTTGGCCGGAAGGTGACGACGGTAGAAGCCGTCCGGCCCGTACAGTGCCTGTTGCCAGGCCGTCCGCCAACTCACGCTGGTCACCGCCTTGCCCTCCGCATTGCCCGACGTGCTCATCGGCGCAGCACCAGGGCCACGTCGGTGACGCTGAACAGGAACTCCCCGGCCTCGCAGGCCTGCTCGAGGGCGTCCAGCCAACCCGCCACGGATCCGCAGAGTCCGGGCTCGGCGGCACCGGCCATCGCCATCCCCATCGCCACCTTGTGAGCGAGGGAGTCGTCGTCGAAGCGTCGGTGGGTATCGGCCCACGTGCTCACCTCGACCTGCGCGAACGGCGCGCCCTGGGCGGCGGCGAGGCGTGGCAGCCGGAGCAGCCGGCGCCCCATGAAGCCGTCGGCACGACGCACCCAGGTCGGCATCGCGGCGACGAAGTTGTCCACCAGCCGACGGGTCAGGGTGTCGTCGGCGCCGGCGAACAGCGCGGTGTCCCAGTCGCTGTGCACGATCACCGCGAGCCCTCCCGGACGCAACACGCGGTGGATCTCCCGCACATGCGCCACCGGATCGACGAGATGCTCCAGTGCGTTGACACTGAACACCCGGTCCAGGCCGGCGGTCGGCAGGCCAAGCGGCTCGTCCAGGTCGGCGGTGACGCTGCGGACCCGTGGATCGGTGAGCAGATGATCGTCCAGCCCGGAGGCGTGGTCGATGGCGTGCACCCGCGAGGGTGCCAGAGCGCCCTCGAACAGGGCGTCCAGGAGCCGCCCGGAACCACAGCCGAGGTCGGCGACCTCCAGGCCGGACCGGTCGATCCCGGCCAGTTGCACCGCCTGCTGGAAGCGTCCCATCACTCTCCCTCGGATCGCCCGCCACCCTAGGACACCTCGAGCCGGCGCGAGCCTCGGGCCCGCCCGGGGTTCCGCGTGCCCAGGCGCTGATCTGAGGGCAGGCCCTAGGCTCTGGCGTGTGAGCGTGTCATCGGGTGGCCCGTCGACCCCGGCGCAAGAGCCGGGACGGTCCGGCGCGCAATCCTCGCAAGACCGGCCGGCTCCAGCCGATGCAGCGGCGTCGCGCAAGCCGGGACGACTCGGCGTCGGGGTGGTCGGTGCGGGCCGGGTCGGGGCGGTGCTGGGCAACGCCCTGCGCGCCGCAGGCCATGCCGTGGTCGGGGTGAGCGCGGTCTCCGAGGCCAGCCTGGACCGGGCCGAGGCCCTGCTGCCGGGCGTGCCGGTGCTGGACGTGGCCACCGTGGTCGAGCGCAGCGAACTGGTGCTGCTCACCGTGCCGGACGACGCCCTGCCCGGGCTGGTCGAGGGCCTGGCCAGCACCCGGACCTGGCGACCAGGGCAACTCGTCGTGCACACCTCCGGCCGCTACGGCGTCGACGTGCTCGAACCGGCGCTGCGCAGCGGAGCCATCCCGCTGGCGATCCACCCGGCGATGACCTTCACCGGTACCAGCCTCGACACCGTGCGCCTGCTGGACTGCTGCTTCGGGGTCACCGCGCCCGGTCCGGTGCTGCCGGTGGCCCAGGCGCTGGTGGTCGAACTGGGTGCCGAGCCGGTGGTGATCGCCGAACAGGATCGCGGGCTCTACCACGCGGCGCTCTCGCACGGCTCGAACCACTTGGTCACGCTCGTCGCCCAGGCCCGGGATCTGCTCGGCCGGGCCGGTGTGGAGGACCCGGGCCGCCTGCTCGGCCCGCTGCTCGGGGCGTCCCTGGAGAACTCGCTGGGCCGAGGTGACGAAGCCCTCACCGGCCCGGTGGCGCGCGGTGACGCGGGGACGGTGGCCAGTCACGTCCAGGTGATCCGCCATCACACATCGGACTCCCCGGACATTCTGGCTAGTTATCTCGCGCTGGCCCGGGCCACCGCCGACCGGGCCCTGGCCCAGGGCCGGCTCAAGCCCGAGGTGGCCCAGCTCCTGCTCGACGCATTGGCGGATACTTCGCGCTAGGTTGGCCCCTCGTGAGCACCCAGTTGCCTCGTCTGATCCGCAATCGCGAAGAGCTCTCCCGGGCCCGGGCGCAGTTGGAAGGGCCGGTCGCCGTGGTCATGACGATGGGGGCCTTGCATGACGGACACGTGCAACTGGTGCGCGATGCCCGCACCAAGGCTGCCTCGGTGATCGCCACCATCTTCCTCAACCCGCTGCAGTTCGGCGCGAATGAGGACCTGGCCAAGTATCCCCGGACCCTGGACCGCGACCTGGAACTGCTCTCCGCCGAGGGCGTCGACGTGGTCTTCGCGCCCGCCCCGGACGTGGTCTATCCCGACGGGCCGCCCGGGATCACCGTGTCGGCGGGGCGGCTGGGCACCGTGCTGGAAGGCGCCTCGCGCCCCGGGCATTTCGACGGGGTGCTCACGGTGGTCTCCAAGCTCCTGCACATGACCCGCCCCGACCTGGCCTTCTTCGGGCAGAAGGACGCCCAGCAGCTGCTGTTGATCCGGCGGATGGCGCACGATCTGGACTTCCCGGTGGAGGTGGTGGCCACCCCCACCGTCCGCGAGGCCGACGGTCTGGCCATGTCGAGCCGCAACGCCTACCTGTCCGCGCTCGACCGGGAGGTGGCCCTGGTGCTGTCCCGGGCCCTGCGTGCCGGCCAAGCCAAGGCGGACGAGGGGGCCAGCCGGATCCGCAGGGCTGCCCGCGACGTGCTGGTTGCCGAACCACTCTGCCGGGTCGACTATCTGGCGCTCGTCGATCCACGCACCCTGGCCGACGTACCCGAACTGCATCGCGGTGAGGCGCTGCTCGCCGTCGCGGCCTGGGTGGGCTCCACCCGGCTCATCGACAACGTTCCCTTGGTGATCGGGGCGCGCGGGTGACCACCCTGGTGCGGCACCTGAGCGCTCCGGAGCCGGGCTGGACCACGAGTGCGGACGTGGTGGTCGTGGGCTCGGGGATCGCCGGGCTCACCGCGGCCCTGCGACTGCGCCGCAAGGTGCCCAAGGTGCTGCTGGTCACCAAGACCGTGCTGTCCTCGGGCTCGACGTTGTGGGCGCAAGGCGGTATCGCCGCGGCCCTCGCCGACACCGACTCCCCACAGGCGCACCTGAGCGACACATTGGTGGCCGGGGTGGGCCTGTGCGATGAGGCCGCGGTCCGGGCCCTGGTCACCGAGGGACCCGCACGGATCCACGACCTCATCGACCTCGGTGCACATTTCGACACCGACGAGGTCGGCGAGGTCAAACTCACCCGCGAGGGCGGACACCACGCAGACCGGATCGTGCACGCCGGGGGCGACGCCACCGGGGCCGAGGTGTCCCGGGCGCTCATCGCCGCGCTGGAGGAAGTACGCAACGACCGGGGCATCGAGGTCATCGAGCACGCGCTCGTCCTCGATCTGCTCACTGCCGCACCCGACCAGGACGGTCGTCCCGGGCCGGTCTGCGGGGTGAGCCTGCATGTGATTGGAGAGGGCAGCATCGACGGGGTCGGCGCGGCCCTGGCCCCGGCGGTGGTGCTGGCCACCGGAGGGATCGGGCAGGTCTTCAGCGCTACCACCAACCCCAAGGAGGCGACCGGCGACGGGTCGGCGGCAGCGTTGCGGGCCGGTGCAGCCCTGGCCGACCTGGAGTTCGTGCAGTTCCACCCCACCGTGCTCTACCTGGGTGCCGGTGCCCGTGGCCAGTTGCCGCTGATCTCGGAGGCGGTTCGCGGCGAAGGCGCACACCTGGTCGACACCTCCGGGACCAGATTCATGCTCGGTCAACACGAACTCGCCGAGCTCGCCCCACGTGACGTGGTGTCCAAGGCGATCGTGCGGCAGATGGCGCTCACCGGGGACGAGCATGTCTTCCTCGACGCCCGGCATCTGGGCACCGCCTTCATCAACCGCAGATTCCCCACCATTCAGGGCGCGCTGGCGTTGCACGGCTACAGCCTGGCCGAGGATCTGGTGCCGGTGGCACCCGCCCAGCACTATCACTCGGGCGGCGTGCGGGTCGATCTGCTCGGGCGCAGTTCCTTGCCGGGGCTGTATGCGGTGGGGGAGACCTCCTGCACCGGAGTGCACGGCGCCAACCGGCTGGCGTCGAACTCCCTTCTGGAGGGGCTCGTCTTCGCGCGTCGGATCGCCGACGACATCCCCGCCCGGCTCAGCGCGGGCGAGCTCGTGCCGCACGAACCGGTGGCCCGGTCGGGCCCGCCGGGGCTGGTCAACGGCTCGCGGCGCGGGCACATCCAGGAGATCGGCACTGCCGGCCCCGGCGTGATCCGCACCGCGGACGGCCTGGCTCGGGCGGCAGATGACCTGGAACGGATCTCCCAGAGCTCACGTAAGGAGCCGGCCACCTGGGAGTGGGAGACGACGAACCTGCACCAGGTCTCGACCGCGCTGACGGCAGTGGCCGCCCTACGGGAGGAAACCCGGGGCGGCCACTATCGAGAGGACTTTCCCGAACGCGACGACGAACACTGGCGGGTGCGACTGGTGACCAGTCTCACACCCGATGGTGCACTCGAGGTGAGCCGTGAATCGGTTGGCGACTGAGCCCGACGCCGGCCCACCGAAGTCTGCGGCGCGCCGAGGCGAACCGGGAGAATAATGACGCCCGATCTGCGGGCGGCAGAATTCGATACCGATTCAGCACATACAGCGCGCTGGTCTACCTCGCCTGTGGTCGTGCGGCCGTAGGCGACGGTCAGTGCGCGGCGTGGTACGCCTCGACGACCTCGGCCGGGATGCGGCCGCGGTCCTTGACGTTGAAGCCTTCCTCCTGGGCCCAGGAGCGGATGGTGGCGTTGTCCGCCGACTTGCGCGCCGCAGGGGATTTGGCGGCCCGGCCCCGGGAGCTGCCGGAACGCACGTTGCGTGCGTGGCTCACCCATTCGGCGAGCTCATCGCGCAGGCGGCCGGCATTCTCGGAGTTCAGGTCGATCTCGTAGCTGACGCCATCCAGGGCGAAGACAACGGTCTCGTCCGCCTCGCCGCCGTCGATGTCGTCGACCAAAATGGTCTGCTTGGCCATCTTTCTCCAATCGCTAAAGCCTTGGTCGCTGACGAAAAGTTGAGGTTGCTTCGTCAACGATCTCGCCAAGGGCAGCCGGTGGGAAAGGCTGCGATGCGATTCTGCCGGTTCAATGGCACTTTGCGCAATCTACGTTCGGGCGCGCCGGAAACCTAAAAGGGCAGAGATTCCGTGCGATTGGGTACCGCTGGGCGGAACTGTCACGATTCGGGGGGCGGGCCGGGCGTCTCGTCCTGGCTCAGACGACTCTGTTCGTCCTCGAACTCGGCCAGTGCCGCGCGCTCGCGCCGGTCCGCGTTGACGACGGCACGCATGACGAACCAAAAGAGCAGCGCGACGAAAACAGTTGGAATCAGAGCCGCGACAGCAGACCAGAACACCCGGCCAGTGTACTCGCGGGGAAACAGCGCTCGGCGCGCCCTCTCTCAGGCCAGGGGGCGCACCAACGGGAACATGATCGTCTCCCGGATCCCCGCTCCGGTGAGCGCCATCAGCAATCGGTCGATACCCATTCCCTGTCCGCCGGCGGGGGGCATGCCATGCTCCATGGCGGCCAGGAAGTCTTCGTCCACCCGCATCGCCTCTTCGTCCCCGCGGGCCGCCAGCGCCGCCTGCTCGGTGAACCGTTCGCGTTGCACGACCGGGTCGTTGAGTTCGGAGTAACCGGTGGCCAACTCGAATCCGCGCACGTACAGATCCCATTTCTGCACCGTGCCAGGAGCGTTAGGGTCCTCCTTGACCAGGGGCGAGGTGTCGACGGGGAATCCGCGGACGAAGGTGGGCGCCTGCAGGTCCTGTGCCATCACGTGCTCGAAAATCTCCTCCACGATCTTGCCCGGGGTACTAATCGCCGGGTCCACTCCCAGTTCCAGCCGTTCGGCGATCTGGCGCAGGTCGGCCAAGGGGGTTGTCGGGGTGATCTCCTGGCCCAGGGCCGAACTCACCGCGGGATACATCTCGATGGTGCGCCATTGACCGCCCAGGTCATAGCTGCTGCCATCGCGCAGTATCACCTGCGTGGAGCCCAGTGCGTCGGTGGCAGCGTTCTGCACCAGTTGGCGGGTGAGATCGGCAACCGACTCGTAGTCGCCGTACGCCTGATAGAACTCCAGCATCGCGAACTCCGGGGAGTGCGAGGAGTCCGAGCCTTCGTTGCGAAAATTCCGGTTGATCTCGAAGACCCGGTCGATACCCCCGACCAGTGCCCGCTTGAGAAACAGCTCGGGGGCGATCCGCAGGTACAGATCCATTCCCATGGCATTGGAGTGGGTGACGAATGGGCGAGCTGCGGCGCCGCCGTGCATGACCTGCAGCATCGGAGTCTCCACCTCCACGAAGCCCTGCCGGTGGAAGGTCTCGCGAAGGCTTCGCATCACCGCCGCCCGCACGTGCACCATCTCCCGAGCGCCGGGACGCACGATGAGATCGACATATCGCTGGCGGACTCTGGCCTCTTCGCTCATCTCCTTGTGCAGCACAGGCAGCGGCCGGATGGCCTTGGCGGCCAAGTCCCAGGAACTGGCCAGGATCGACAACTCGCCACGCTTGGACGAGATGACCCGCCCGGTGACCGAGACATAGTCGGCCAGATCCACGTCGGCTTTCCAGTCGGCCAGGGAATCCGCTCCGACCTCGGCGAGGCTGAGCATCACCTGGACCCGGGTGCCGCCGGCGTCACCGTCCTGCAGGGTGGCGAAGCAGAGCTTGCCGGTATTGCGTTGGAAGACCACCCGACCGGCCACCGAGACCACGTCCTGGGTCTCCTGGCCCGCTTCCAGGTGGTCGTAGCGGCCGCGCAACTCGGCCAGACCGGTGGTGCGGGGGACGGCCAGCGGGTAGGGCTGGCGCCCCGCCTCCAGCAGTCGGTCCCGTTTTCCGCGGCGAACCTGGATCTGCTCGGGCAGGTCGTCGGGAGTGCTCTGGTCCCGATGCCCGTCACGGGTCGGATGCTGGCGGTCATCGGGACGAGAACCGGAACTGGTACCTGGATCGAGCGGAGATGAAGCGGTCACGGGCAGTCATTATCTACCCCGCGATCGACCCCGACGCTCATCGCCGCCGAGCGAGGGTCCAGGTGCGCCCCGTCACGGCGTCAGATGCGGTCGCTGGGGGGCTACCCCCTCGCGCATTCCAGGGCGGGCAATCACCCTGCTCGGCAGGACAAGCGGGCTGTCACCCCGCCACGCGTCCGGTCCCGCGAGGCTGTGGCATCGGGCGTCGTCACTGCACGAGGTCGACGGCGATGTCCAGGATCGGGCTGGAATGGGTGAGGGCCCCCACCGAGAGGTAGTCCACGCCGGTCCAGGCGTACTCGCGGGCCCGGGCCAGTGACAGGCCCCCGGTAGCCTCGATCTCGAGGTTCTCGTCGGTTGCCTTGCGGGCCGCCTGCACCGCCGACTTCATGTCGCTGACCGGCATGTTGTCAAGCATGAGATACCGCGATCCCGCGCGAACCGCCTCGACCGCCTCCTCGGCCGTGGTCACCTCGACCTGAACGGGCACGTTGGGGAAGAGCGCCTTCACCTTGGCGTAGGCCGCCGACACCGAACCTGCGGCCAGCTTGTGGTTGTCCTTGATCATGGCCACGTCGTACAAGCCCATTCGCTTGTTCACCCCGCCGCCGACCCGGACCGCGTACTTCTCCAGGGCCCGCAGCCCGGGGGTGGTCTTCCTGGTGTCGAGCACCTTGACGCTGGTTCCTGCCAGCGCCGCGCTCCAGGCGCTGGTGGCGGTCGCCACCCCGCTGGCCCGGCACACCAGGTTCAGCATGGTGCGTTCTGCGGTGAGCAGCACCCGGGTGGAACCGGACATGACCGCGATGATGTCGCCGGGCTTGACCCGGGCGCCATCGTTGAGGCGAAGATCTACCGCGGGCATCGGCTGGCCGAAGCGCAGCGCCACCTCCGCGAGCACCACGGCCATCAACGGAGCCCCGGCCAGCACGCCCTCGCCCCGGCAGACCACATTGACCACACTGCGTGAACCCACCCCGATGATCGAGTTCGTGGTGACGTCCCGGCCCGGATTGCCGCCCAGGTCCTCGGACAGGACGTAACTGACCAGCGCCCCTGCCCACTCGGGACTCAGGCCCGCCGATTGCAGAGCATCAGCCACCCCGTCCGGCCAGGACGTGGCCACTGCGCTCTTGATCTGCTCGACCGCCCGACTGGGCGGGGATGCATGACGACCCATGAGGGCAAGTGTGCCGTACGGTGCGTCATGCCGTGTGCCGATGCGGGTGTTGTGGCCCGGGTTGTGACGTCATGTCCGTCCCATCCCAGCGTCACCCGGTCGGCAGGGGGCCGCTCATTCCGGCCGTTCCCATCCCGGGCCCGGTCCCCTTCTGTTCCCGAGGGTTCTGTTCCCGAGGGCCCGACGGCCGGGTGGCGCCGGAAGTCGTGCGCCACTGTCGGCGGTCGGTGAGAGAGTATGACGCGTGCCCCTGCTCAATCTGGCCTCCACCTTTCTGCGCCCCTACCGCCCGTGGTTGTGGTGGTTGGCAGTGCTGCAACTGGTGTCGGTGATCGCCGCGCTCTTCCTGCCCAGCCTCAACGCGCTCATCATCGACGAGGGGGTGGCCAAGGCCGACACCGGCTACATCCTGCGGGTCGGGGCGTTGATGCTCGTCGTCTCGGCGCTGCAGGCCGTCACCACCTACGCGGCGGTCTACCTCGGCTCCCGCTCGGCCGCCGCGATGGGACGCGACGTGCGCTCGGCCCTGTTCGCCCGAGTCGGTGACTTCTCGGCCCAGGAGTTCGCCGCCTTCGGCGCCCCGACCTTGATCTCCCGCACCACCAACGACGTCACCCAGGTCCAGACCGTGGTCAACATGGCCCTGACGATGATGATCACCGCACCGATCATGATGATCGGCGGCATCGTCATGGCCCTGCGCGAGGATTCGGGCCTGGCCTGGCTGCTGGCCGTCTCGGTGCCGCTCCTGGCGGTCACCGTCGGGCTGATCATCTCCCAGATGATCCCGCAGTTCCGGCGCATGCAGACCCTGGTCGACCTGGTGAACCGCATCCTGCGCGAGCAGATCACCGGCATCCGGGTGGTGCGCGCCTTCGTCCGCGAACCTCTGGAGCAGGAGCGGTTCGGCGCAGCCAACGACGACTACGCCGCCACGGCCTTGCGGGTCGGGCGGCTGATGGCCTTCGCCTTCCCGGTCATCATGCTCATCTTCAACGGCTCGACCGTCGCGGTGGTCTGGTTCGGCGCCCACCGGGTGGAGTCGGGGCAGATGCAGGTCGGCGCCCTCACCGCCTTCATGGCCTACCTCATGCAGATCCTCATGTCGGTGATGATGGCCACCTTCATGTCGATGATGATCCCGCGGGCAGCCGTCTCGGCCGGCCGGATCGGTGAGGTACTGGCCAGCGAGCCCACCATCGTCGCCAGCCCCACCCCGGTCGGGCTGCCCACCGGGCCCCTGTCGGTGGAGTTCGACGACGTCACCTTCTGCTACCCGGGCGCGCAGGTCCCGGTGCTGCAACACCTGAGCTTCACCGCCGATGCCGGCGCCACCACCGCCATCATCGGCTCCACCGGCGCGGGCAAGACCACCGTCCTCAGCCTCATCCCGCGCCTGTACGACGTCACCGGCGGCGCCGTGCGGGTGGGCGGCGTGGACGTACGCGACGCCGAACCGGACGCCCTCTGGGCGGCCCTCGGCCTGGTTCCCCAACGGCCCTTCCTGTTCAGCGGCACGGTCGCCTCGAACCTGCGCTATGGGCGCGGCGACGCCACCGACGACCAACTGTGGGACGCGCTGCGCATCGCGCAGGCGGCCGACTTCGTCGCCGAGATGCCCGGAGGCCTGCAGGCGCCCATCTCCCAGGGGGGCACCAACGTGTCCGGGGGCCAGCGCCAGCGCCTGGCGATGGCCCGGGCTGTGGTGCGCCGCCCCGCCATCTACCTCTTCGACGACTCGTTCTCCGCACTCGACCTGGCCACCGACGCCAGGCTACGAGCCGCCTTGCGCCCGGTCACCGGCGACGCGTGCGTGATCATCGTCGCCCAGCGGGTGTCCACGATCGTCGCCGCCGACCGGATCATCGTGCTGGAGGACGGTCTGGTCGTCGGCAACGGCACGCACGACGAGTTGCTGGCCGGTTGCCAGACCTACCGCGAGATCGTCGAGTCTCAGCAGGGGGTGCCGGCGTGAGTGAGCGAATCCTCTCCGAGGAGGAAAAAGCCGCCCAACAACGGCGCGGGCCACAGGTCCAACGGCACGGCCCGGGTGCCGGGATGGGCGCCCCGGCCGAGAAATCGCGAGACTTCACCGGTACCGCGAGGCGGGTGCTGCGACAACTCGGCCCGCAACGCTGGCTGGTGGGGCTCGCTGTGCTCTTCGCCTTCGTTTCGGTGGTACTGACCGCGATCGGGCCGAAGATCATCGGCACCGCCATGAACCAGATCTTCGCCGGGCTGGTCGGGCGACAGTTGCCGGCCGGCATCACCCAGCAGCAGGCCGTGGACGGTCTGCGCGCCGCCGGTCAGGGCGACCTGGCAGACATGGTCGCCGGGATGACGCACCTGGTGCCCGGCCAGGGCATCGGCATGGCCGCGGTGGGGCAGACCCTCACCCTGGCGATGGTGCTGTACGCGGTGGCCTCGCTCCTGTCCTTCGCTCAGAACTGGCTTCTCGCCGGCATCGTGCAGGCCGCAGTGCACCGGCTGCGGTCCCAGGTCGAGGCCAAGATCCACCGGTTGCCACTGCCCTATTTCGACTCCCAACCGCGAGGCGAACTGCTCAGCCGGGTCACCAATGACATCGACAACCTGGCCCAGTCGCTGCAGCAGACCCTCGGTCAGCTGGTCACGTCCCTGCTCACGGTGATCGCGATGCTGGCGATGATGTTCTACGTCTCCTGGCTGCTCGCGCTGATCGCACTGGTGACCATCCCGGTGTCCATGGCGGTCACCGCCTTCATCGGCAAGCGCTCGCAGGGCAAGTTCATCGCCCAGTGGCGCTCCACCGGCGAACTCAACTCGATCGTCGAGGAGTCCTTCACCGGTCACTCGCTGGTCAAGGTCTTCGGCAAGCAGCGCGAGTCGCGCGAGACCTTCGCCGCCAAGAACGACGAACTCTTCGCCGCCTCCTTCGGAGCGCAGTTCATCTCCGGACTGATCATGCCCACGATGATGTTCGTCGGGAACCTCAACTACGTGGCGATCGCGGTGGTCGGAGGCCTGCGGGTCGCCTCGGGTTCCATGACGCTGGGGGATGTCACCGCGTTCATCCAGTACTCCCGCCAGTTCACCCAGCCACTGACCCAGGTGGCGTCGATGGCGAACCTCGTCCAATCGGGAGTGGCCTCGGCCGAGCGCATCTTCGAGGTGCTCGACGAGGACGAGCAGGTGCCCGAGGTGTCCGCCACCGCCCTGCCGAGCGCGGCCCAGGAGGCGGGCACGGTCTGCTTCGAGGATGTCTCGTTCAGCTATCTGCCGGACCGTCCGCTCATCCACGGCCTCGACCTGCGGGTCGAACCCGGCCAGACGGTGGCGATCGTGGGCCCCACCGGTGCCGGCAAGACCACCCTGGTCAACCTGATCATGCGTTTCTACGAACTCGACGGTGGCCGGATCACCCTTGATGGAGTCGACATCACGACGATGTCCCGGCACCAGTTGCGCAGCCGGATCGGCATGGTGCTGCAAGACACCTGGCTGTTCCACGGCACGATCGCCGACAACATCGCCTACGGGCGCCCCGGCGCCACCCGCGAGGAAGTCGTCGCGGCGGCCGAGGCCACGTATGTCGACCGTTTCGTTCACTCGTTGCCGGACGGCTACGAGACCGTCATCGACGAGGAGGGCGGCAACATCTCGGCCGGCGAGAAGCAGTTGCTCACCATCGCCCGGGCCTTCCTGGCCCGGCCGGCGCTGCTCATCCTGGACGAGGCCACCTCCTCGGTGGACACCCGCACCGAGCGGCTGGTGCAGCACGCGATGAATGCGCTGCGGTCCGGGCGTACCAGCTTCGTCATCGCCCACCGGCTCTCCACGATCCGCGACGCGGACGTCATCCTGGTGATGCGTGACGGCGCCATCGTGGAGCAGGGCGACCACGACGAGTTGCTTGCCCTGGACGGTGCCTACGCCGAGCTCTACCGGGCCCAGTTCGCCGGCAACGAGACGTGAGCGCAGGCGTCTCGGCGCATCCGCGCCAACCGCGCTTCCACCGTGCCTGGATCGTGGCGGCCGTCACCCTCGGCGCACTAGTGGCAGCCTCCGCCTTTCGATCCTCCACCGGCGTCCTGATGGAGCCGATCGAGCGTGAGTTCGGCTGGAGCCGGGCGACGACCTCGGGTGCGGTCAGCCTCAACCTGGTGCTCTACGGGATCACCGCGCCCTTCGCGGCGGCCCTGATGGAGCGGTTCGGCGTGCGGCGCGTGGTGGCGTTGGCCCTGCTCGTGGTCGGCAGCGGCTCCTTGCTGACCACCGTGATGACCAGCGCCTGGCAGCTGTGGGTGCTGTGGGGGTTCTGCGTGGGCATCGGCACCGGTGCGATGGCCTTGGTCTTCGGCGCGATCGTCGCCAACCGGTGGTTCGAGGTGCGGCGAGGACTGGTCACCGGCATCTTCTCGGCCGCCAATGCCGCCGGTCAGCTGGTCTTCCTCCCGCTCATCGCGGCCACCGCCGAGAACGTCGGCTGGCGCTGGGCCGCCGGCATCGTGGCCGTGCTGGCCTACGTGATGGTACCGCTGGTGCTCTGGTTGCTCACCGACTCACCGGCCGACGTGGGCCTTGCCCCGTATGGCGCCCAACCCGCGGGCCTGACCACCGATGTGCCTGCCGCTCCGGTGATCGCCGCGCCGCACGAGGCCGGCTCGCCCGGGCCGGCCAGGCTCGCGCTGCGCGTGCTGCGCGACGCCGGACACCACTGGACCTTCTGGGCTCTGGCGATCACCTTCTTCGTCTGCGGCTGGTCCACCAACGGCCTGGTGCAGACCCACTTCGTCCCGGCCGCCCACGACCACGGCATGCCCACCACGGTGGCCGCCGGCCTGCTCGCGGTGGTCGGGGTCTTCGACATCGTCGGAACCATCGCCTCGGGGTGGCTCACCGACCGCTTCGATCCGCGGGTGCTGCTCGCGGTGTACTACGCCCTGCGAGGGCTGTCGCTGCTTGCCGCCCCGGCACTGCTCGCCCCGGCGGTGCATCCCAGCCTGTGGCTGTTCATCGTCTTCTACGGCCTGGACTGGGTGGCCACCGTGCCACCCACGGTGGCCCTGTGCCGCGAACACTTCGGCCTGGAACGCTCAGGCATCGTCTTCGGCTGGGTCTTCGCCTCCCACATGATCGGCGCCGGGATAGCCGCGATCTTCGCCGGCTGGATCCGCACCAGCCAGGGCGACTACCGGTTCGCCTGGCTGTTCGCCGGGGCGCTCTGCCTGGCCGCCGCAGCGGTGGCGCTCACCATCGGCCGGGCCCGGCGCGGGCAGCGGGTGCACAGCAAGGCCGGTTCGAGCCGGTAGGCGAAACAGCACGAGCGACGCCGGCTCGGGTTGGGCCCGACCAGGGCCTCGGCCTCCTCGGCCGCGACGAGTCGGGCCGAGGGCGTGCCGCGCAGGTCACCGGCCTGCCAGACCGCCGTCTCGACCACGTCCGCGAGCATCCCCCGGCGTTGCCGGCTGCCGATCTTGACCCCTGGAGCGAAAGCAGCCTGGAACGGCTCGACGCACCGGGCCACCGCTCGACGGTACTCGCCCAGCAAGGTGGGTCGGTCCGCCACCACCCGGGCCTGCGGGTGGGTGGCCGCGGGATCGTCGGGCAGGCAGGCGAAGGGGTGAGCCGCCACACCGGTGGAGTTCGGCCAACCGCCAGGAGCCAGTTCCAGCCACAGCCCCGCGACACTCAGCTCCGGTACCCGGGCGCGCAGTCCCAGCCACAGGGCGCCGGTTCGAGCCACGGCGTCGAGGTAGAACCCCATGAGGTAGGTCGGGGCCACGCTCGGGTGGGGTGGTGAGCCGGGGTACCGGCGCCGCAGGTCGGCCTCGATCGTCCGCTGCCAGCCGGACAGGTCGGCGATGAGGTCGTCGGCCCGGTGCCAGGCCGGCGCCGACCCCGTGGTCAGCACCTCCACCTCACCCGGGCCGAAGACGTTGAGCCAGCCACCGGCCGCGCGGATCGCGGTGGCATCGTCGTCCAGGGGGTGTGCAGCCGCCACCAGGGCAGCCTACTGAGGGGTCCCGACGCGGTCCGCCGGTCCGCCGGCCCCTGGGGCCCTGGACCGGGGCCGTGGCCGCCGGACTGCTGGGCGGGCCGACCGAGACCCCGAGATGGCTACGCCCGCAGCGAACACGACACCGGAACACGCGCTCGGGTGACGAAGTTCTACCCGATGAAGCCCCGTGGGCCGCCGTCCGCCGTACCGGCTGAGCGGGCCGGGGCTACGCTTGGCGGGTCTGCACCCGATCTGTACCTGACGCCGGGGACTCGCCAACCATTGCGAGGGAGAGCCACACATGTTTGAACGGTTTACCGACCGGGCACGGCGGGTCGTCGTGCTCGCGCAGGAAGAGGCACGCCTCCTGCACCACAACTACATCGGCACCGAGCACATCCTGCTCGGCCTCATCCACGAGGGTGAGGGCGTGGCCGCCAAGGCGCTGGAGTCGCTGGGAATCTCGCTCGAGTCCGTGCGCGAGCAGGTTCAGGAGATCATCGGCCAGGGCCAGCAGGCCCCCAACGGCCACATCCCCTTCACCCCGCGCGCCAAGAAGGTGCTCGAGTTGAGCCTGCGCGAGGCGCTGCAGCTGGGCCACAACTACATCGGCACCGAGCACATCCTGCTCGGCCTGATCCGCGAGGGCGAGGGCGTGGCCGCCCAGGTGCTGATCAAGCTCGGCGCGGACCTGAACCGGGTGCGTCAGCAGGTGCTGCAGCTGCTCTCGGGCTACCAGGGCGGCAAGGAGCCGGCGACCACCGGCCCGGCCGAGGGCACCCCGTCCGGCTCCCTGGTACTCGACCAGTTCGGTCGTAACCTCACCCAGGCCGCTCGCGAGGGCAAGCTCGACCCGGTGATCGGCCGCGCCCAGGAGATCGAGCGGGTCATGCAGGTGCTGTCCCGGCGCACCAAGAACAACCCGATCCTGATCGGCGAGCCCGGCGTCGGCAAGACGGCCGTGGTCGAGGGGCTGGCGCAGAACATCGTCAAGGGCGAGGTGCCCGAGACGCTCAAGGACAAGCAGATCTACACCCTCGACCTGGGTGCCCTGGTGGCCGGCAGCCGGTACCGGGGTGACTTCGAGGAGCGCCTGAAGAAGGTGCTCAAGGAGATCCGCACCCGCGGCGACATCATCCTGTTCATCGACGAGATCCACACCCTGGTGGGCGCGGGAGCGGCCGAGGGTGCCATCGACGCGGCCTCCATCCTCAAGCCGATGCTGGCCCGTGGCGAACTGCAGACCATCGGGGCCACCACGCTCGACGAGTACCGCAAGTACATCGAGAAGGACCCGGCCCTGGAGCGGCGGTTCCAGCCCATCCAGGTGGCCGAGCCGACGCTGGCCCACGCCATCGAGATCGTCAAGGGTCTGCGTGACCGGTACGAGGCCCACCACCGGGTCTCGATCACCGACGCGGCGCTGGTCTCGGCGGTCAACCTGGCCGACCGGTACATCAACGACCGGTACCTGCCGGACAAGGCGATCGACCTGATCGACGAGGCGGGCGCCCGGCTGCGGATCCGTCGGATGACCGCTCCGCCGGACCTGCGCGAGTACGACGAGAAGATCGCGGGCGTGCGCCGGGAGAAGGAATCGGCGATCGACGCCCAGGACTTCGAGAAGGCGGCCTCGTTGCGCGACTCGGAGAAGAAGCTGCTGATGGCCAAGTCCGAGCGCGAGAAGCAGTGGAAGGCCGGCGACATGGACGTGGTCGCCGAGGTCGACGAAGAGCTCATCGCCGAGGTGCTGGCCGCCTCCACCGGGATCCCGGTGGTGCGCCTGACCGAGGAGGAGTCGGGTCGGCTGCTGCGCATGGAGGACGAACTGCACAAGCGGGTGATCGGCCAGGACGAGGCGATCAAGGCGCTGTCGCAGGCCATCCGCCGTACCCGAGCCGGCCTGAAGGACCCCAAGCGTCCCGGTGGGTCGTTCATCTTCGCCGGCCCCACGGGCGTCGGTAAGACCGAGCTGGCCAAGGCTCTGGCCGAGTTCCTGTTCGGCGACGAGGACAGCCTGATCCAACTGGACATGAGCGAGTTCGCCGAGAAGCACACGGTGTCGCGGCTGTTCGGCTCCCCGCCCGGGTACGTCGGCTACGAGGAAGGCGGACAGCTCACCGAGAAGGTGCGGCGTAAGCCGTTCTCGGTGGTGCTCTTCGACGAGGTGGAGAAGGCCCACGCGGACATCTTCAACTCGCTGTTGCAGATCCTGGAGGACGGTCGGCTCACCGACTCCCAGGGCCGGATGGTCGACTTCAAGAACACGGTCATCATCATGACCACCAACCTGGGCACCCGGGACATCTCCAAGGGTGTGCAGACCGGGTTCCAGGCCGGTGGGGCGTTGTCGACGAACTACGACCGGATGAAGATCAAGGTCAACGAAGAGCTCAAGCAGCACTTCCGGCCGGAGTTCCTCAACCGGGTCGACGACGTGGTGGTCTTCCCGCAGTTGACTCGCGAGGAGATCATCGAGATCGTCGACCTGATGATCGCCAAGCTGGACGACCGGCTGCGCGACAAGGACATGGGTATCGAGCTCACCCAGGCCAGCAAGGACCTGCTGGCCGAGAAGGGGTACGACCCGGTGCTCGGGGCCCGGCCGCTGCGCCGCACCATCCAGCGTGACATCGAGGACGCGCTCTCGGAGAAGATCCTCTACGGCGACATCAAGGCCGGCGAGATCGTCCAGGTCGACGTGGAAGGCGAGGGCCGGGACCGGCACTTCACCTTCCTGGGCTCGACCCGCTCGCGGATCAGCGACGAGGCGCTCGTCGACATGGTCAAGGGCGACTGAAAGCCCAACCGGCAGTAGGCGACAGGGCCCGGCACCTAGATGGTGCCGGGCCCTGGCCGTGCTTACGGAGCTTCGAGGACGCCTTGAGGCTCAGGACTGGCCTGTCAGGACCTCCAGATCAACCGGGGAGGTCCTGAGGTGGCCTCCCTGTAGAGGGCAAGGTGGCCGTCGTCCTCCAAGAAGAGGTAGGTCCGGTATGTGGTGGCCGGGTTCGTGGAGGCGGTTCCGCTGCTCCACAGCGCCTTTCCCTGATCGTCGTAGAGCACAACGTTGTTGTCTGCCTGGTGGTTGAGGTGCGTCTGGTTGCCCGATGTGCCGGTCCACCAAACGGCCTTGGTCGGTGAGTACAGCACGAGATTGCCATCGGCCTGCACGATGAGGCGGTAGCGGCCGTTGGGGCTTTGCATGAAGTGACCGACCCGGAATTCGGTCGTACGCTGATCGTTGGTGTCATCTTCGGACTGGTAGTCGAGACTGCAGAAGCTTCCGGTAGCCCACAGCGGCTGACCGTCGGCGGAGTACACCACGAGGTTCATGTCGTCCTGCATCGTGACAAACGCTCCGGGGTGCCCTTGGGTTTGGGTGTTCCACATCGCGCCGTCGTCGGAGTACAGCACCAGGTTGCCATCGGTCTGCATGACGAGGCGGAGATCCGCCGAGGTGTTGGCGCCGTACGACAGAGTGCTTGGCAAGCACGAGTCGCCGCTTATCTGGAGGTGGATTTCGTCGTTGGCGTTGCCGAGGTTGAGATGGTGCTGACCGTTGCTGGACACCAGTTCCTGGCCGAGGAGGAGTTGTTGGCCGCTGGATAGCCGGTTGCCGGCTGCCTGGGCCGGCGCGCTGACCAGGCCCAGGGCCGCGGTAGCGGCCACGAGTGTGCAGCCGAGCCATCGACGGGTTGCGGATGTGGACATGGGTTCCCCCTTGGGTGTGTCGACCTGTGTGGACGCACAGGCCTATTGTGCGAAGGTGCAATGGCTTGTCACGTCTATTCGAGAAGCGCGACAAAACAAGATTGGCAGCGCTGGCCGAAGTTCAGCAATAGATTCTATGTGAATATTCGGTGAAACAGAAAGAGTGTTAGGAAGTCACTTTTCATTGTGACAAAAAGTTACTACCCCCATGTATCATAGAGCGCAAAGTGTTGCAGTCCAATGGATATGGGCGAACCATCATGATGACCTGGTAAGCGGTTCACCCAGTATCGCTTCCCCTGGTGCGTGCCAGTCACGAGCAGAATGACAAGAATTCGAGTCAAGCGGCACCATTTGTGGAGAACGCGTGCAGGACTCCGCTCCCTGTGTATCGACGCCTCGCATCGGCGCTCGACCACCCGCAACACGGCTCCTCGTAGCGAGGCGAGACTGGCTACGAGCTGGACGAGAATCGCCAACCCCACCACCACGCCGAAGTTACGCGGTGCTCGCCGGCCGCAGGGTTGCCGGCACCCTGGGGATCCAGGTCGCCGGATTCGCCCGCCCGATCATGACGAACAGCCACACCCGGATAACTAACACGGCCCGGCACCTGTCTGGGTGCCGGGCCGTGCTGAATCGTGGTCGACGGCGTGTTCCCGCAGGCGCAGCCGCTCAGGACCGGCCGGCGGTGCCCGAGCTCCAGACCGCGCGGTAACCACTCGCCGTCGTGTCGCTCTCCTTGTAGAGAACCAGGTTGCCGTCGTCCTGCAGCGCCAGAACACTGCGGTGGTACCAGTTGTCGGAAGCGTTCGTGGATCCGGTGCGGGTACTCCACAGGGCCCGCCCGGAGGCGTTGTACAGCACGACGTTGTTGTCGGTCTGATGGTTCAGGTGCGCGCCGCCACCGGAGGTTCCGGTCCACCAGATCGCCCTGCTGGGCGAGTACAGGACGAGGTTGCCGTCGGCTTGCACGATCAGCCGGTATCTGCCATTGGCGCTTTGCATGAAATGGCCGACGCCGAACTCGGTCTCCATCTGATCGCCGATGACGGCGTCGGAGTTGTAGTCCTGGTCGCACACCGATCCGCTCCACCACAACGGCTGCCCGGCAGCGGAGTAGACGACCAGGTTCATGTCGTCCTGCAGCCTGGCGAAGGCACCCGGGTGGCCTTGGGTGCCGGTGCTCCACATCGGGCCGAAGCCGTTGTAGAGCACCAGGTTGCCGTCCGACTGCATGACCAGGGCGAGGTCGGGCGGGGTGGTCTCGGGGCCCACCAGGTAGGTCGGGATGCACGAGTTGCCGACGATCTGCAGGGCGCCACCGATCACATACTCGCCCACCAGGAGATGGTGCTGGCCGTTGGGTGAGACCAGTTCTTGCCCTTCGTACAGGCGCTGGTCGCTGGTGAGTTCGCCAGAGGCCGCGTGTGCGGGTGCGCCGAGCAGACCGACGGCGGTGACCGCGGCGGCGAGTGTGCCGGCAAGCCGACTGCGGGTGCGAGCGATGGATGGCATGGGATCCCCAATTCTGGCGGCCCGGCCGACCGCCGATGGATGGCAACGGTGCTGATGGGAGCCCCGCGATCGCGTCGGACCCGCGACTCATCGACAGTAACAAGCGCTTCAGAAGCTTCCAATAGGTCATTGTCCGCAGCCTTCGCGCGGAGTATCGAGGAAATACATCAGGTCTCGTTATCGAGATGTCGTAAGAATGTTACTGAGCTTGCGTATCATCCAGAGTGCATTGTGCTCTCGCCCGAGTTGGCGACTCGGGCCGACCGGCGATCATCGTGCTCCTCGACTCGGACGGTGCTGGACGCGAGGCGGGTAGAGCACCCTTGCCCTGCTGGCTTGAATGGCCTATTTGACGGCCAGTCGGGCGCGTACCCGCGACACCGCTGAGCGAAGGGCGGTGAAAACAACCGCGAGTTGCACCAAGATCGCCATCGATACGGCCACCGACAGTAACGTCGTGGAGGTCGGACGCAGCCAGATCAAGCAGCCGGAGCCAGCCAGGATGCCCAGAGCGAGGCTGATCCGGGTGGCGCGGCGCAGCAGCGGGCTCACCAAAGCCAAGATCTCGGCCTCCTGCCCAGGGCAGCGCCGCAGCCGCGCCAGCAGGGCCGTGGCCCGCATCGCCACGGTGTTGGCGGTCAGCCACCCCGTTCCGAGAATGAGCACCTGGGGAACCCAGGTCGCCGGTCGCTGCGCACCCACCATCAAGAAGACCACGGTCAACAGCGCGAGCGCGAAGCCGGTCGCCGCGCTGCCGCGCTGCACTCGGACCAGGGCCCGTGTGCTGATCGCCCAGGTCAGTGAGGACTCGCTCATGCCTGAGCCCGTCGGGGAGTATGTGCCGAGGGGGTTCGATGGGCCAGGCTCATGGTCGCACCGGATGCCGGGTGGTACTCGTCGTGGCGTCGGGGCCGATCTGGCGCACGTCGGCCGCCGTGCCCGGCAGGCACAGCCCGTCGGGGGCGCATTCGGCGAGCCCGTCGGCCACCAGCGAGTCAATCGCCCGGCGCAACTGAATGTCGTCGTGCGGCCAGGCCGAGGTGAGCATCGCCTGGTCGGCCACCGAGGCCTCGCGGAGCAGGGCAAGGATGCGGCCCCGGGCCTGCCGGTCGGTGCCATCCCAGGCCTGGGTGCGCCGGGCCGGGCCGGTATGCGCAGGTCGTCCGTTCTTCTGCCAGGCGCACACATCGAGTAGTGGACAGCCTGGGCAGTCCGGGGTGCGCGCGGTGCACACCAGGGCGCCCAACTCCATCACGGCCACCGACCACGTGGCGGCCGTGGGCGGGTCCGCCGGTAGTGCGACCTCGGCCAGGGCGCGCTCGCTTGCCGTCAGGCTCGGTGCCGGCTCGGCCGTGCCTCCCAGCGCCCGGGCCAGGACTCGGCGCACATTGACGTCCACCACGGAGTGCCGCTGGCCGAAGGCGAAAACCGCCACGGCTGCCGCGGTGTACTCCCCGATGCCGGGCAGGGCGCGCAGAGCGAGCGCATCGGCCGGCACGTCGCCGTCATGTCGATCGAGGATCGCCTGGGCGCTCTCGCGGAGCCGCAGGGCCCGCCGCGGGTAGCCCAGCCGACCCCAGGCGCGAACCACGTCGGCCGGTGCGGCGGCCGCCAGGTCGGCGGGGGTGGGCCAGGTCCGCATCCACTCCTGCCAGTACGGCACCACCCTGGCGACCGGGGTCTGCTGCGACATCACCTCGCTCACCAGTACGCCCCACGGGCTCGTGCCGGGGGTCCGCCAGGGCAGGTCCCGCGCCGCATCGGCATACCAGGCCAGCACCCTGGGATGCAGCTGTGTCGGATCGCTCATCGGCACAGATCCTCCCATGAGCACCGTTGCACAGTATGCTTAGCGGGCGATTGATACTTCGATCAGCCGAGAGAGTGGCCGAGGAGGCCTGAGATGAGCGCATCCCGAACCCTGACCCGAGCCTCGATCGGCGCCTGGTCCAGCCTGATGACGATCGCCGGCAGCGCCCCCGTGGTGATCGGCCTACGGCTCTCCCAACTGGCTCAGGGGGGCGCGAGCGCGGCCAGCCAGCGCGAACTCGACCGGATGGTCACCGAGAAGATCTCTGCGGTGTACGAATCGACCGCAGTGGTCGGGGCCCTGGTGACCGGCATGGTGACCAATCCCGCCACCTGGCTCAACCCGGTCACCGCCGAGCGCTCGCTGGCCCGGACGATGCAGGCTGCGGACCAGGCGCTCAAACCCTTCGCGCGCCGGGTGGAGGGCAACGCGAAGCGTCTCTCGCGCAGGTGAATCCGGCGAGCCTCCGACCACGAGGGCTCTGCGCTGCCTAGCCTTCGGCGTGATGAGCTCCTTCATGCACCCCGTCGGTTCCAGGCCGCCGAACGTCTACTGGCGGCGCCGGGTTGTCGCGCTGGTGTTGCTCGTCCTCGTCGTGGCCTTGTTGGTGTGGGGTATCCGGGCACTGATGGGGGCGATGTCGGGCGACAGCACGGCGACTCCGAGTGCCACCGCCACCGCTGAGGCTCCCACCACGGCAGCCACCGCCACGGCGACGGGCACCGAGACCGCCGCCGGGGACTCGCCGGCGGCGTGTGCGGACGACGCGGTCAAGGTCTCGGCCACCTCCAGCGCCCGAGAGGCGGCGGTGGCCGACCCCCTCGACGTGGGGATGACGATCGAGAACGTCGGCGACACGCCATGTCAGCTCGACGCTGGTTCGGCCAACCTGGAGATCAAGATCACCTCCGGGTCCGACCAGGTCTGGTCCTCGGACGACTGCCAGGCCGAGGGCGAGAACCGGATGACCACCGTCAACCCCGGCGACACCCTGGAATCGAGCGTTCCGTGGAATGGTGTGCGTTCCGCCCAGGGGTGCCCGACCGGCCTCAACGATCTCAAACCGGGTACCTACCAGGTGCGGGCCCGGGTGGGAGACATCACCTCCGGGGCGCTCACCCTCACCCTCACCTGAGTCTCGCCCGAGCGGACGTTCAGGCGTAACGCTCGAGGATGGACGTCTCCGCCAACCGGGACAGGCCCTCACGCACGGAGCGGGCTCGCTGCTCTCCGACCCCGTCCACCACCTGCAGGTCGTCGACGCTGGCGCTGAGAAGCCGCTGCAGGGTGCCGAACTGCTCGACCAGCCGCTCGACGATGGCCCCTGGCAGCCGCGGCACCTTGGTGAGCATGCGCAAGCCGCGGGGTGTCAGGTTGGCGTCGAGGGAGTCGCTCGGCTGGGTGGTCAGCCCGATGACCCGCGACAGGTGCCCAAGGTCCACGAGTTCGGCGGCGTCCAAGCCGGTGACCCGGGCCAGGATCTGCTTGACCCCGTCGCTGTCCACGCCGTCGGGCACGTAGTCGCGCACGATCAACTCCTGGTCGGGGCCGATGCCGCCGATCAACTCGTCCAGTTGCAGCGACAGCAGGCGACCGTCCACGCCGAGTTCGGTGACATAGCCGTCGATCTCGGCGGTGAGCCGGCGCACCATCTCCAGGCGTTGCACGACGGCGCACACGTCCCGGATTGTCACCAGGTCCTCGATCTCCAGGGCCGACAGCGTGCCGGCCACCTGGTCCAGGCGCACCTTGTATCGCTCGAGTGTCTGCAGGGCCTGATTGGCCCGGCCGAGGATCTCGTCGGAGTCTTCCAGCACGTGTCGGCGGTCACCGATGTAGAGGGCCACGGTGTTCATCGAGTGACTCACCGAGATCACTGGGACGCCGGTCTGCTTCGCCACCCGCTCGGCGGTGCGGTGACGGGTACCCGACTCCATCGTCTCGATGGCCGGGTCGGGCATCAGGTGCGCGTTGGCCCGCAGGATGCGGGTGGCGTCGCGGTCCAGGATGATCGCACCGTCCATCTTCGCCAGTTCGCGCAAGCCGGTCGCGGAGAACTCAACATCGAGGGCAAAACCGCCCGTGCAGAGGCTGGACACGGCCCGATCGTGGCCGAGCACGATGAGTGCCCCGGTGCGGCCCCGCAGGATTCGCTCGAGCCCGTCACGCAGGGCGGTGCCCGGGGCCACCGTTGCGAGGGTGTTGCGCAGCAACTCTTCGGTGTGCGAGGCCATCACCCCCAGAGTGTATGGGGGCTATGGCCGGCAGCCCGGCTGCCAGCACCTCGCCGATCTGCCCGGCCTCGGCGATCGCCAGCCCCGGCGGCACCTCGTGCGGGTCGAGACAGCCGCGGGGCACGACGGCCTTGGTGAAGCCCAGCCGGGCGGCCTCGGCTGCCCGTCGGGCCAGCCCAGAGACCGGCCGCACCTCCCCGGATAGGCCCAACTCGCCGAAGGCGACCAGGCCTGCCGGGATGGGGTTCTCGGTGGCGGCCGAGGCCAGGGAGAGCACCATCGCCAGGTCGGCGGCCGGCTCACGCAGCACCGCACCTCCCACGGTGGCCATGAAGATGTCCAGGTGCGCCAGCGGAAGCCGCATCCGGTTGCTCAACACCGCGGTGACGATGGCTGCCCGGGTGGAGTCGAGGCCATTGATCACCCGCCGAGGCTGCCCACCCCCAGCTGCCTGAGCGGCCAGCGACTGCACTTCCACGAGCATCGGCCGTCGCCCCTCCAACGCCACCGTGACGCAGGAGCCGGGAGCGCGCAGGTCTTGACGGGAGGTGAACAGCGTGTTCGGGTCGCGCACCTCCCGCAGGCCATCGGAGACCATCTCGAAGCACCCCACCTCGTCGGTGGGGCCGAAACGGTTCTTGGCCGAGCGCAACAGCCGGAGCCTGCCATGCCGATCTCCCTCGACGTGTGCCACCACGTCGACCGCGTGTTCGAGGGTGCGCGGGCCGGCCAGCGACCCCTCCTTGGTGACGTGTCCCACCAGGATCACCGTGACGTGGTGCTGCTTGGCCACCCGTACCAGGGCACCGGCCACCTCGCGCACCTGGCTCACGTTTCCGGCGGCGCCCTCGACCGCGTCGGAGGAGACCGTTTGCACCGAATCCAGGATCACCAGCGCCGGCCGGCTCGCCTCGATGTGGCCGAGCGCCTGGGACAGATCGTTCTCGGCCGCCAGCAGCAACTCCTCGTGCAGGCAGTCGGTGCGATCGGCCCGCAGGCGCACCTGGGCCGCGGACTCCTCGCCGGTCAGGTACAGGACGCGTCGCCCTGACCGTGCCACCCGTGCCGCCACCTCGAGCAGCAGGGTGGACTTTCCCACGCCCGGCTCGCCGGTGAGCAGAAGAACCGCCCCGGGCACCAGGCCGCCGCCGAGTACCCGGTCGAACTCGCCCAGCCCGGTGGGTCTGCCCCGCACGACACTTGCGTCGATCTGCCCGATCGGCGTCGCCGGTGCCGGGGGTGCGGCTACCGTGGTGCGGGAACCGGCGGGAGCCTGCGCCAACTCGACGGTGCCCCAGGACTGGCACTGGCTGCACCGGCCGACCCACTTCGGGCCGGCCCAGCCACACTCGACGCAGCGGTAACTGGAGGAACGGGAGCCGGAGGAACGCGCGGCGGATGGACTCTTCATGAACGTGACGGTACGAGGGGGCACCGACAATCCCTCCGGGAACACCCGGATCCCGCCTCGAGCGCGCCTGGAACCGGAGCCGATCGAGCGTCCCTCCGCGGCCTTGGTGGCGACCTTGGCCGGGCTGTGCGGACTGCTCCTGCTCGGTGGCGGCCTGGCGGTCTCGGTCCAGCTCACCCCGCCCACGCAGGTCACCAGCACCGGCGGAGCGCAGAATCCGTGCTGGACTGCGCTGGACGGGGATGGTCAGTGTCCGGCCTTGGAGGGCGAGCAGGCGCTGCGCACCCTGCTACCCGCCGAACCGGATTTCGACCTGTGCGAGCCGAGCCAACCGGACTCGGACTTCGGAGAGCTGGAGTCGCTGGTCTGCAACTGGGACGACCTGCCCGAGGTCTACGTCTTCGTCAGCCGCTGGGACGACGCCGCCAGCGCGCGTGAATATGCCCGCTCGGCGATTGCCACCCCCGAGCCCGCTGACGCGGCCGGAATGCGCGGAACGTGGACCAGCGAGTCGCTGTCGCCGCCGGGCAGCGACAACCCGGCCTGGGCCTTCGGCTACGTCAGCTACCCCTACAGCGCGATCGTCATCGGCCCAGAACCCGCTCGGGATCTGGCCAGGGCTCGTCTGAAGCCTCGTCCAGTGGCGTGGCTGGAGGACCAGTTGTGAGACAGTCCCGGCCGACTCGACGAGCGGTGCTCGTAGGGCTGGCTGGTCTGACCGGTGTCACCGGCGCCGGACCTGCGTCCTCGTCCCCCGCGATCCGGCCCCGGCAGGATTGGGCTCAGGGGCTGGGCCCGACCGGGCCGCTGGAGCCCGAGGACTCCCGCTTCCTGATCGTGCACCACTCCGACACGGGCAATGGATACCCGGCCGAGCGGGTGGGCGAGTTGCTCGCAGGGATGTACCGGTACCACGTGAGCCCCGAGAAGGGGTGGCCGGATATCGCCTACAACTTCCTGGTCGATGCCTACGGCACGATCTGGGAGGGACGGACCGGCAGCCTCGCCGGCCCGGTCCGCGGCGACGCCACCGGCGGGAGTCAGGGTTTCGCCCAGTTGTGTTGCTTCATCGGCTCGCATGCCAGCACGGCGCCCACCGCCGCGGCCCAGCAGGCGATGAGCGCGCTGCTCGCCTGGCTGGCCGCCCGGGACGGCATCGATCTGCGCGCCGGGCACACGATCAGCTTCGTCTCCCGCGGCTCCAACCGCTGGCCCGGTGGTCAGACCGTGGTCACCGACCCCGTCGTCGGTCACCGGGACATGTCCCGGACCAGCTGCCCCGGGGATGCCTGCTACCCACTGGTGTCCGGTGCCTTGCTGCTGGCCGCTCAGAATCTGAGCCCGAACGGGGCCGGTTCGGCGTCCGGCCAGGCGCAAGCGGGCGACGCCCCGCCAGCGCCGTCCACACAGGCCGTTCCCCAGCCGGGTCCGAGCGACCCCGCCCAGTCAGAATCGGCCCAGTCAGAATCGGCCCAGCCCGAACCAGCCCAGGACGAGTCTGCCCAGCCGGAATCAGCCCAGTCCGAACCTGCCCAGGCCGAACCAGCCCAGGACGCGGGGGCCGACGCGCCGACGGACCCGGGCCGTGCAGGGGCAGTGCTGGCTGCCGGTGGCCTGGCCGCGGTGGCGGCCGGCGGAGCCCTCGTCGCCGTCCGCCGGCGATCCCGCCCGGGTGAGCGCGACGAAGGGTGAGACGGCCTGGCTGACGTGCGCCGGGAATCAGCTCATCAGACCGGGCAACCAGAGCAGGTAGCCCGGGAAGAAGATCATCGTCAGGGCCATCGCGATCGCGATCGGGTAGAACCAGGAGACGCCCTGGATGACCTCGCCGAGGGTCATCTTGATGTCGGCGTCCAGGGCGATCCGATGCACGATGTAGACCAGGATGCCCACCGGCGGGGTCAGCACCGCCAGTTCGCCCATCAGCACGACGAAGACTCCGAAGACGATGGGGTCCACGCCCAGGGAGGTCCCGATCGGCAGCAGGATCGGCACCGTGATGAGCATCATCGGCACCGGATCCATGAACGTGCCCAGGATCAGGTAGAGAACGAGCACGAGCAGCATGAAGCCGATCGGGCCGGTGTCGGCCTCGTGCAGGAACTCGGTGAACAGCCGCGGCACTCCGCTGACCGCCATGAACCGGCCGAAGATGTGCCCGCCGATGATGATCAGGAAGATGTTCCCGCAGGCCACCACGGTCGCCACCAGTGCGCCGGGCAGAGCTTGACGCAGCGTGCCGAACCCTTTGGTGACCAGCACCATGAGCGCGGCGGCCACGGCACCGAAGGCGCCCGCCTCGGTGGGGGTGAACACGCCCTGGTAGAGCCCGCCCATCACCACCGCGACCAGCACCAGAACCGGCCAGATGCCGGCGCTCTCGCGCAGTCGCTCACTCCATGGCTGGCGTCCGGTTTCCTGGCGCGGAGCAAGCCGAGGCACCACCAGCACCATCGCGACCATGGCCACCGCGTAGGCGACGTGCAGTAACAGCCCGGGCACCATCCCGGCCATCAGTTGCTGGCCCACCGGCACCTGAGCGAGCCCGGCGAAGATGACCAGCAGGATGCTCGGTGGGATGAGTTGCCCGCCTGAACCGGCCATCAGCACCGATCCGGCGGCGAACCGGCGGTCGTAGCCCGCCTTGACCATCTCGGGGATGCCGGTGCGCCCGAGGGAGTAGACGATGCCGACGGTCGAGCCGCTGGCCGCGCCCATCGCCGCGCCGGCGAAGTTGGTGCTGATCGCCAGCCCTGCGGGAGCCCGCCCTACCATCGCCCGCACGGCCCGGAAGATGTCGGCCCCCAGGCCACTTCGCTCCAGCAGGATGCCCATCAGGACGAACATCGGGATGACGCTGAGGGTGAAACTGCTTGTGCTGGACCAGGCCACCTCACGCAGGCTGTTCACCGCGCCTCGGGTGCTGCCGGTCATCGCCCACAGTCCGACCAGGCCGGTGATCGCCAGGGAGACACCGACCGGCACCCGCAGGAACATCAGCCAGATCAGCACCACGAAGGCGGCTGCGGCGAGGTTGAGCGGGGTGGCGCCGCTGAAGAGTACGAATCCGAAGTAGCCCAGGACCAGTGGCGAGATCGCGGCGAAGATCGCCGCAGCCCTTCGGCTCCGTCCCCGTGGGCGCTCGACCTGGTCCGCAGTGCCGGTGCTCGGCTCTACCGGTGCGCTCATGTCGGGCTCCCTTCTCGCTCGCCGGCTCTGGTGGTGATCTCACGTTCGAGCTCGGCTGCCGGGATCTCCACCGGGCCGCGGCGAACCACGTCGACCACCGAGAGCAGACAGGCCAGGGCGAAGCCTGCGAAGCCCAACGGCACCATGAACCGGAACGGCCAGATGGGACGGTTTCCGATCGGCGCGTACTCACCGGCCTCCATCTGGTCGATGGCCTGCTCAAGGCCGAACCAGGCGAAGAGCAGGGCCACCAGGGCGGTCACCAGCAGCGCCAGCACGTCCACCACCTGGCGGATCCGTCCAGGCATCGCATCGGCGATGAAGTCCACCTGGATGAGACCGCCCCGGCGCTGCATGAGCGCGATGCCGGTGAAGGCGATCGTGGTCATGAACCAGGAGGAGACCAGGTCGCTGCCGCCCCGGATCCCGGCACCGGCGAAATAGCGCAGCAACACGTCGGCGACGACCGTGCCGAGCAGTGCCAGCACGCCGATTCCGCCGATCACCGCGTAGGCCGTCCACAGGATCCCGGTGACCCGGGAGAGCCCCCCGGCGGACCGGGGGTCGGCTCCCTTCGGGCCGGGGGATTCGTCGGTGCTCATGGTCGCGTCCTCGTCGCCGGTTCCGGACGATCTCAGTTCGAGGCCGGCTCGATGCCGTAGGCCTCGAGCATGACCCGGTCCAGCCATGGGTCCAGATCGATCTCGGGAGCCTGGTCAGGGTTGTCGAGCGAGGCCACGAAACCGTCCAGGCCGGTGTAGTCGGTGCTAAAGCCGAGTTCTTCGACGATGCCCAGCCACTTCTCGTTCGCGGCCTGGTACTCGGTGAGGAAGGCCTGCGGATCCTGCACGCTCGGTGGCGCGGTGGTCGCCATTGTGGTCAGTACCGTCTGGTGGTACGCATCGATCTGCTCCTGGATCGCTGGGTCCGGGGTGTCGAACTGGACGCCGTGCTCCTGAGCCTGGGTGGCGAACTGCCAGTAGTACTCGATCTGGTCCTGGGTGTAACTCTCCAGCCAGGCCCGAGTTCCCTCGTACATCACCTGCTGCTGCTCCGGCGACAGGTCCTCCCAAGCGGTATTGCTGATGGTCAGCCCGTCCTGGTTCCAGCCGTTGAATTGCAGTGGCACGTAGTGACCTCCGAGCTCCCAGAGGCCGGAGAGCACATAGTGCGTGGGGTAGGTCATGACGCAGTCCACGATTCCCCGCTGGTAGCCCTCGTAGATCTCCTCGGGCAACAGCGAGACGGGAGTGGCGCCGAGGTTCTCCACCTCGTTGGCCCAGGCCGCGCCGGCCACCCGGATCTTGCGGCCGCGCAGGTCGTCCACGGTCTGGACCGGGTCCTTGCACAGCAGGTCGTACTGCTGCACCAGGGCCATCGGCGCGATGTACCGGATGCCGAGTGCATCGAGATCGCCGTTCATGGCGGGGTTGTCGATGCCGAACTCCAGATGGGCGCCGATCTTCTGCAGCAGGCCGGCCGGGAAGGCCCCGGAGTTGAGGAAGGACGCCGAGCTCAACCAGTTGATGGTGGGGAAGTCGGCGGGGGAGGCGGGTGGCTGGACCCGTCCCATGTCCAGCAGTCCGTCGTTCATGGCAGCCGCCACCTCGTCGGTGGGGGCAACGGAGTTGGACCAGAAGTACTCGAAGGTGATCTCACCGTCGGTGGCCTCGGTGACGTAGTCGCCGTACGCCTGACTGGCGTCCGCGAAGGAGTTCCCCGGCGCGTAGATGTCCTGCAACTTCAGCGTGGTGGCGGTCCCCTCGGATGAACCACCCCCTCCGCTCCCGGCGCAGGCGGTGACGGCCAGCATGGTGGCCACTGCCGCCACGGCGATGCCGAGACGGGGACGATTGCGATGGTGCGTCATGGTCGGCCTCCAGGTCGACGTCCGTGTCGATTCTTAATAACTATATGCATAGTTACATCGACTTGGCCAGACCTTGGCAGGAACGCGACGTGCTGGTAGGGCGGGTAGGCGAGGGTGGGCAGGGGGTGGCGGGAAGGGCTGGAAACGCTTGTCCCAGAGGTTCGCGGCAAGCCGGTGCGCGACTAGAAACGCTTGTGCCAGAGGTTCACTGCATAGTCGACTTCGCTACCCGGGTGGCTCGCAAGGATCTGCGCTGCCCTCGCCGGAGCGAACTCGATGCCGACCACCGCCTCGAAGTCCGCCCGAGTCGCGAACTCCCAACGGATCGTCAAAGGCGTTCTGGTCCATCCCTTTCGAGCCCAGAAGCGTTGCACTGCCAAGGCGTCGTAGTCGGGCAGCGCAGTGCTGAACCAGCGGCCGAAGGTCGATCTGGTCGGGTCATTGTCGATCACGAAAGCCGTTCCGGCTGGGCGCATCACGCGGTCCAGCTCGGCCAGGCCGGGCTCGCAGCCAGGCCCGAAGAAGTACGCCCAGCGGGCATGGGCCACGTCCACGCTCTGCTGCGGCAGTGGCAGTTCGTGGGCCGAGGCGGTCAATAGCTCGATCCGCGAGGCGGTTTCGGCGTCCAGTCGGCCGAGCCTGGCCGCGGCCCGCTCGACGAGCGGTGGATAGGGCTCGACGCCGTACACCCGGGCTGCGTCCTCGGCGAACCGGGGAAGATGAAAACCTGTGCCGCAGCCGATGTCGAGGACCCGTTGGCCGGCCCAGTCGTGGATCGAACGCATCGCGCCTTCGATCACCCGGTCCGGATCGACGCCCTGGTTCTCCACTTCGTAGATGTCCGGCGACGACCAGATGTTCGGGCTGGCGATCGTACCCGGCAACTCCGCAGGGTCCATGCGGCTACTTCTGGGCCGCCCGGGTGGCGGGGTGCACGGTCAACGGGAGCCGCTTGCGGGCCGACTCGTGCTGTTCGCACAGGGCGACCAACACGGTGTAGGCGGACTTGCCGATCAACTCGGTGATCTCGTCCGCGCTGCTGAGATAGACCGGACGATCTGCGATGTGCGCCGCCGGATTGCCCGAGCAGTACCAGTCCAGGTCATGCCCGCCCTCGCCCCAGCCCCGGCGGTCGTACTCGGCCAGGGTGACCTCCAGGTAGCTGGTACCGTCCGGGCGCTCGATCGTGCGGTAGGTGCGTCGCAGCGGGAGTTGCCAGCACACGTCCGGCTTGGTGGTGACGAACGAGACCCGCTCCTTGACCGCCAGGTGGTGCAGCGCGCACCCGGGCCGCGGATGATCGGGATCGTTGAGGAAGATGCAGGCACCGTCGACCACCCGGGTCTTGCGCGAACCCTCGCCATCGACCTCCGTCCAGCCGTGGTCGCCCGAGTCGTGACGCTGCCAGAGTTTCCTGGTGAGGCGGGAGACCGCGCCAGCCACCCGGGTCTCATCATCGGCATCGGAGAAGTGTGCGCCGAGCGTGCAGCAGCCGTCGTCGGGCCGGTCGGCATAGATCCCCTTGCACCCGCGCCCGAAGATGCAGGTCCACGAGGAGGTCAGCCAGGTGAGGTCGGCCCGGAAGACCTGGATCGGTGGTTCCCCGTCCGGAGTGTCCGGGTCGGGAAACTCCACCCACGCGCGGGCGACATCCAGGGGTGTCTCGACTGGCTTGGCCACGTGCGCAGCCTACTGGGGGTCTGCCGGTGGCGAGGCCGTCTCACGCTGGCCGAGGTGTGGTCGGCGACCGGCTGGGCGGGCGTCCTGGTGTACGCGAGGTCCCGTGGCGACGGAGGTCGTACTGTGAACGGGTGAGCACTCCTGAGCCCGAGCCCCGCATCCCCGTCGGGCTCTCCACGTCGTCGGTGTACCCGCTGGGAGTCGAGGCGGGGTTCGAGCTGGCAGCCAAGGCCGGCTACGACGGCGTCGAGGTGCTGGTCTGGAGTTCGCCGATCAGCCAGGACACCCACGCGCTGGCCGACCTCGTGCAACGCTTCCAGTTGCCCATCCTGGCCATCCATTCCCCGACCCTCCTTGTCACCCAACGGGTCTGGGGGAAGGAGGCGTGGGCCAAGATCACCGGGGCGGTGGCCATGGCGCAGCGCCTGGAGGTCGACACGATCGTGGCGCACCCGCCCTTTCGGTGGCAGCGCGGCTATGCCGAGGAGTTCGTCTCCGGGGTGGGCGCGATTGCCGCGGACTCCGGCCTGGCGATCGCGGTGGAGAACATGTACCCCTGGCGGATCGGCGGACGGGAGATGCCCGCCTACCTGCCCGACCACGACCCCAGCGACGAGGACTACGCCCACATCACCTGGGACCTGTCCCATGCGGCTACCGCCCACGCCGACAGCCTGGGCGCCGTACGCCGGATGCTCGCCGAGGGCCGGATGCGGCACCTGCACCTGGCCGACGGCAGCGGATCGATGAAGGACGAGCACCTGCCGCCCGGCAAGGGCACCCAGCCCTGCGCCGAGGTGCTGCAGGCGCTCGCCGAGGCGGACTACGAGCATCACGTCGTGCTCGAACTGAACACGCGGCGCTGCAAGACACCCGCGCAGCGCGAGGACCTGCTGTCGTACTCCCTCGACTACGCCCGCACCCACCTGGGCCAGAACCGATAGGACCCGGGCCAGAACCGATAGGTAAGCCCGCGTGGCCAACCGGACCGGCGACGGTCGCTAGCGTGGGTTCATGGCAAGTGACACGAACCCGGGCCTCCGCGAGACGGTGGCCATTCTCGGTGCCGGCGTGATGGGCGAGACTCTTCTGGCGGGGGTCCTGCGGGCGGGATGGACTCCCGAGCGGGTGCTGATCGCCGAGAGACGTCCGGACCGCGCGGCCGAACTGCACGAACGCTATGGCGTGCGCGTGGTGGATAACGTGGAGGCCGCCCGGCAGGGCGAGACCCTGCTGGTGGTGGTCAAGCCCCAGGACATCGACGCCGTGCTGACCGAGGTGCGCGACGTCCTCGACCCGGGCACCTTGGTGGTCTCGGTGGCCGCCGGGGTCAGCACCCAGCGGGTGGAGAACCAGTTGCCGCCCGGGACCCCGGTGGTGCGGGTGATGCCGAACACCCCGGCCCTGGTGAATCAAGGGATGGCGGCCATCTCGCCCGGTTCTCACTGCACGGACGGGCACCTGGCGCGGACCCGGGCACTGCTGGAAGCCACCGGCCGGGTGGTGGAGGTGCCCGAGTACTCCCAGGACGCGGTGACCGCGGTGTCCGGCTCCGGCCCCGCCTATGTCTTCTACCTGGCCGAGGCGCTGATCGAGGCGGGGATCCTGGTGGGCCTGCCCCGTCCCACCGCCACCGAACTGGCGGTGCAGACCCTGTACGGCGCGGCCACCATGCTGCGCGAACGCGGCGACCACCCCGGCCTGGCCCGCGAGCAGGTCTCCAGCCCGGCCGGCACCACCATCGCGGCTCTGCGGGTGCTGGACCAGCGGGCTGTCAAAGCCGCTGTGATGGACGCCGTCGAGGCTGCCCGGGACCGCTCCAAACAGCTGGCCCGAGGCGATGGCTGAGTCGTCTGGGCCGATGGTCCCTGGGCCGATCGTTTCTGGGCCACGTGGCCGGGTACTGCCCGCGGACAGTCACCTGCACAGCCAGTTCTCCTACGACGCCTGGGGCCGCGGGGACATGGAGCAGAGTTGCCACCGGGCCGTCCAGTTGGGGCTACCTGCTGTCGCCTTCACCGAGCACGTCGACTTCGTCAGTTGGGGTCCAGCCGACAGGATCGGCGACCTGGCCGAGCATCGACTGGCACACCGGTCCTTCGCCCCTTTCGATCCTGAGCCCTACCTGGACGAGCTCGAACGCTGCCGCGACCTGTTTCCGGACCTGCGGATCCTCACCGGGATGGAGGCCGGTGAGCCCCATCTGTTCGGGGCCAGCCTGGCCGACCTCATGCGTACCTTCACCCCGGACCGGGTGCTGGGTTCGCTGCATGCCATCGTCTTCGACACGACTTTGCGCTATGCGCACCACGGGATGGACGCGCTCGGACCGCATGAGGTGATGCGCCGCTACCTGGTCGAGTTGCTGACCATGATCCGAGAGTCCGACGTGTTCGAGATACTCGCTCACATCGACTTCCCCCGTCGCTATTGGCCTCGTGAGATCCCTTACCAGGAAACCGATTTCGAAGAGGAGCTGCGAGCGGTGCTGACCGAGCTGGCCGGTCAGGGCCGGGTTCTGGAGGTGAACACCAAGTCGCCGCCGGCCTCGGCACGACTGCTGGGCTGGTGGTACGAGGTGGGCGGTGGCGCGGTCTCGTTCGGCTCCGACGCCCATCACCCCTATGGTGTCGGGGACCGTTTCGAGGTCGCCGTGGATCTGGTGGAATCGGTGGGCTTTCGTCCAGGCCGTGACCACCTGGACTTCTGGCGCCGCTGACCAGATCCCGCCTACGGGCTCGTCGCCCGCTCACCGGGGCGCGCCCGGAAATCCTCAGGGCCGGGCGGCGAACCGTTCGATCAACTGGTTGTTGCCAGAGACGATGAGGGTGTCGTGCTTGGAGATCCTCGTCTCGGGCACGGCATAGGTGAAATCCTCACCGGGCGACTTCACCCCGATCACCGTCACCCCGTACTTCTGCCTGATCTTCGACTGGGCCAGGGTGAACCCCTGGGTCTCCTCCGGGGGGCGCATCGAGACGATCACGAAGCCGTCCTCGAACTCGATGTAGTCCAGCAACCGGCCGCTGACCAGGTGGGCCACCCGCTCGCCGGCATCGGCCTCGGGGTACACCACCCGGTGGGCACCGATCCGCTCCAGGATGCGGCCGTGCCGTGAACTCAGCGCCTTGGCCCACACCTGCCGGTTGCCCAGGTCGACCAGGTTGGCGGTGGCCAGCACACTCGACTCGATCGAGCCCCCGATGCCCACCACCGCGATCGGGAACTCCTGACACCCGAGCTGGCGCAGGGCATCCATGTTGGTGCCGTCCGCCTCCGCGACGTGGGTGAGTCGCCCGCTCCACTCCCGCACCCGCTCCGGGTCCCGGTCGATGGCCAGCACGTCGTGCCCGAGCCGGTCCAGGGCATCGGCGATCGCCGCGCCGAAACGGCCCAGGCCGATCACCAGCACTGCGTTGTCGCGACGGTTACGGTCAGCCAACGATGGGCCTCTCTTCCGCGAGTCGGAACATCCGCGGCCGCTCGCGCAGGGCGAGGGCCGCAGCCAGGGTCATGGTGCCGGTGCGGCCGAGGAACATCAGGGCCACGAGCAGATACTTGCCCGAGTCGGGCAGATCCGGGGTCAGGCCCAGGGAGAGCCCGCAGGTGCTGAATGCCGAGAGTACCTCGAACATCACTCGGTCCAGTTGTTCCCCGGTGATCATCACCAACGCCGTGGTGGCCAGCACGGTCATGGTCGCCCCGGCTGCCAGCACGGTGACCGCCAGCCGCAGGGTGCCCGCCGGGATCCGCCGGCCGAAGGCCTCGGCATCGGCGTCGCCGCGGGCCTCGGCCACGGTGGCCAGGAAGAGCACCGCCACGGTGGAGACCTTGATCCCGCCCGCGGTCGAGGCGCTGCCCCCGCCGATGAACATGAGCAGGTCCGTCATCAGCCAGGTCTGCTCGTGCAGTGAGTCCGTCGGCAGGATGGAGAAGCCCCCCGAGCGCGGCATCACCGACAGGAAGATGACATTGAGGATCTTGTCGCCGAAACTCAAAGGGGCCAGGCTCGCCGGGTTCGTCCATTCGAAGGTGGCGTACATCAGCAGCGACAGGCCGAGCAGGATGAAGGTCGTGGTGAGGGTGAGTTTGGCGTGCAGGTTCCACCGTGAGGGCCGGCGCCACCCGCGTCCCACGGTGACCATCACCGGAAAGCCGATGCCGCCGATGAAGACCCCGATGGCGATCGGCAGGCTCAACCACCAGTCCCCGCCGGCATAGCCGGGCATGCCGCCCGGGTGCGAGGTGAATCCCGCGCTGTTCACCGCGCTGAGCGCGTAGAAGAGTGCGTGCCAGCTGGCCACCGGCAGGCTCTCCTCGTGGGTGAGGAAGCGCGGCAGCAGCACCAGGAAGAGGATCGCCTCCAGGGCGGTGGAGATGCCGAAGACGTAGCGCAGCAGCGTGCCGACCTCGCCAAGTCGATCGGCCTTGGTCTCCTGCTGGGCCAGCAGCCGGCTGGTCAGCGCGAGCCGGCGCGAGACGGCCAGGCTGAGCAGGGCGGCGATGGTGATCACGCCCAGCCCCCCGACCTTGATCGCCACCAGGATCACGCCCTGCCCGAAGTACGACCAGTAGGTCCCGGTGTCCACCGTGGTCAGCCCGGTCACGCACACCGCCGAGGTGGCGGTGAAGAGCGCGTCGACGAAGCGCGCCCGCTGTCCGGAGGCGGTGGCGAAGGGCAGGCAGAGCAGGACGGTGACCACCCCGATGACCAGCGCGAAGACCAGCAGAGCCAGCCGGGACGGCTGGTTGCGGGCCACGTCGTTGAGCCACTGCCGGATCTGGCCCAGGCGTGAATGCACGAAGACCGAGGGGGCGACCTCGGGCTGGGGCTGGCTCACACGATGCTCCTGCGGCGACCTCGGGTTCTGGGATGGTGTACCGAACCGGCACGGGTGACGCTAGCGTCAGTGCATGGCTTTAGGAACTCGGGTCGTCTGGGCGTCGGACTTCACTAGGTACGACTTCGGCCCCTCCCACCCGATGACCCCGGTGCGCCTGGAACTCACCGCGGCCCTGTGCCGCCAGCTCGGGCTGTTCGATCTCGAGCAGGTCGAACTGGCCGGGGCAGAGGTGGCCAGCGACGACACGCTGGCCGTGCTGCACGACCGGGATTACATCGCCGCGGTCAAGGCGGCTTCGCTCGACCCGGAGAACGCCGACACCTCGCGTGGCCTGGGCACCGAGGACGACCCGGCCTTCGTCGGCATCCATGAGGCCAGTGCCCGCATCGTGCAGGCCTCGCTGGAGTGCGCCGAGGCGGTGTGGAGCGGCCAGGTGCAGCACGCGGTGAACTTCTGCGGCGGCATGCACCACGCGATGGCCGGGCGGGCCAGCGGCTTCTGCGTCTACAACGACGCGGCGCTGGCCATCCATCGCCTGCTGGGGCTGGGCGCCAAACGGGTCGTGTATGTGGACGTCGATGTGCACCACGGAGATGGCACCGAGTCCTTCTTCGTCGACGACCCACGGGTGATGACGATCTCGGTGCACGAGACCGGACGGCTGCTTTTTCCCGGGTCGGGGTTCGCCGATGACATGGGCGGCCCGAATGCCATCGGCGACACGGTCAACCTTCCGCTGCCTCCCTGGGTCAGCGGCGGGGAATGGCTGCGTTCGATCCAGGCCGTCGTCCCGGCCCTGGTCCGGGCCTTCGACCCCGACGTGCTGGTCACCCAGCACGGGTGCGATACCCACAAGCTCGACCCGCTGGCACACCTGTCGGTCTCGGTGGACGCCCAGCGTCTGGCCGCCGAGATGCTTCACGACCTGGCCCATGAGGTCTGCGGGGGACGGTGGCTGGCCACCGGGGGAGGCGGCTACGAGATCATCGACGTGGTCCCGCGGAGTTGGACCCATCTGGTGGCGATCGCCGCGCACGCTCCGCTCGACCCAGCCACTGCGGTCCCGCAGGCCTGGCTGGACGAGGTCCAGCAGCGATTCGGCCGGCAGGCACCGGCCACGATGAGCGACGGCGACGCCTGCGAGTACGAGACCTGGGGTTCGCACGACCCGGAGAGCATGGTGGACCGGGCCGTCATGGTGACCCGCAAGGCGATCTTCCCGCTGCACGGCCTCGACCCCTGGTTCGACTGATCGGCCGCCGGGCTGCTCGGCCGGTGGGTCTGAACCGGTGAGTGGGCTGACCGGTTTCTGCCGAACAGTGCGCGACATGCCGCGAATGTTGTAACGAGCCGGTCTCGACCAGATACTCTTACCCAGGGCCCGTAGACTGCGGCTCCGGCAGAGCGCGTCCAAACGCGACAATCACGAAGGATCGGTAACACATGTCACAACAGGGGCTCGGCCAGGTGCGCTTCCTCACCGTGGCCGAGGTGGCAGAGATCATGCGTGTGTCGAAGATGACCGTCTACCGGCTCGTGCACAACGCTGAGTTGCCGGCGGTCCGGGTGGGCCGCTCCTTCCGGGTCCCTGAGGCGGCTGTTGACGCCTATCTGCGGACCGCCTACGTCGATGAGGCGAACACCGGCACCTGAGCGTGCATTAGGCTGGCTAGCTGTCGATCTGAAATGGCGGTCCGGCCGCCCGGTACGAACGAGGTTCCATGGGTTCTGTCATCAAGAAGCGTCGCAAGCGGATGGCCAAGAAGAAGCACCGCAAGCTGCTGCGCAAGACCCGTCACCAGCGTCGTAACCGCAAGTAGGGGTCTGCTCCGGTGACCAGAACCGTCCTCGTCACCGGCGTGTCCCGCTACCTCGGCGGGCGAGTCGCCCGGCGATTGTCTGCCGAATCCGGTGTCGATCAAGTCATCGGTGTGGACGTCATCCCGCCACCCCACGACCTGGGGTCGAGCGAGTTCATCCGGGCGGACATCCGCAACCCGGTGATCGCCAAGATCATCGAGCGCAGCGCCGTCGACACCGTGGTGCACATGAGCGTCATCGCCACGCCCATGTCGGCGGGCGGTCGGGTGCCGATGAAGGAGATCAACGTCATCGGCACCATGCAGTTGCTTGCCGCGTGCGGAAAGTCCACGACGGTACGACGATTGGTTGTGAAATCGACCACAGCGGTCTACGGCGGAAGCCCACGTGACCCTGCCTGTTTCACTGAGGACGACGTGGCCAAGAAGATGCCCCGCTCGGGTTGGGGCACCGACTCGGTCGAGGTTGAGGGCTATGTGCGCGGCTTCAGTCGGCGTCGCCCAGACGTGGACGTGTGTGTGCTCCGGCTGGCCAATGTCGTCGGCCCAGGACTGCAGACCGAGCTCACCGACTATTTCCGGATGCCGGTTGCTCCCACCGTTCTCGGCTTCGACCCCCGGCTGCAGTTCGTGCACGAGGACGACCTCGTCGCGGCCATGGTGCAGGCCACCCTGGGCCCGGCCACCGGCACCATCAATGTCGCCGGTGATGGGGTGCTCACCCTCAGCCAGGCTCTCGGGCTGACCGGTCGACCGCCGGTTCCTGTGCCACGGGGCAGGCTGACCCAGGTGGCCCGACTGGTCGGGCGCGCCTTCGGCGTCGAACTGGGCCCCGACCTGATGCGCCTGCTCACCTACGGACGTGCCTTGGACACCACCCGGATGCATACCGTTCTGGACTTCACCCCCCGCTACACCACCCGGGCAGCGTTCGCCGACATGGTGGCCACCCGAGGGCTGCGGCCGCTGGTGGATCCCAGCGGCATCGACAGTGTCATCGACCGGATCGAGACGGCCGTGGGTGCCGTCACCGGAGTCGGAACGAGCCTGATCGGGGGGAGGCGATGAGTTCGGTGGACGACCCGAAGGTGGGCGGTTCGCCAGCCCCCGACCAGCAGACGGCGGCTGACTCCGCACCGGACAACGTGGTGCCGATCACCCGTCCGCGGCACGCTGGGGCTGCCGTGTCGGCGGGAGCCGAGCGCGCCAGCGGCGAGCGGGCACGTCGCCGGCGCAAGGTCACCCCCCTGCTCGAGGCCGCCGAACGGGTGCACCCCGCGGCCCAGATCGCCGAGGAACTGGGCACCGAACTGGCCGCCGACCTCCCGGAACGACCCGAGCCCGGCCACGTGGACGAAGCCCTGGACCGGGCTCTGCAGTTCCTGCGGCGGCGGCTCACCGGCGATTACCAGGTGGACGACTTCGGCTTCGATCCCGAGCTGACCGACACGGTGCTGCTGGCCCTGCTGCGGCCGTTGTACCGGCGCTGGTTCCGGGTCGAGGTGCGTGGGGTGGAGAACGTTCCGACCGAGGGTGGCGCACTGCTGGTCGCCAACCACTCCGGCACGGTCGCCCTGGACGCATTGATGACCGAGGTCGCCGTGCACGACGAGGCTCACCGCAACCTGCGACTGCTCGGTGCCGACATGGTCTTCGACACCCCGGTGCTGGCCGACGTCGCCCGCAAGCTGGGAGCCACCCTAGCCACCAACGCAGACGCCGAGCGGCTACTCACCAGCGGCGAGATCGTCGGGGTCTTCCCCGAAGGCTTCAAGGGCATCGGCAAGCCCTTCACCGAGCGCTACAAGCTGCAGCGCTTCGGTCGCGGCGGTTTCGTCTCGGCGGCCCTGCGCACCTGCACCCCGATCATCCCCTGCTCGATCGTCGGCGCCGAGGAGATCTACCCGATCATCGCCCGCTCCAACACCGCCGCCCGGTTGCTCAACCTGCCCTACGCGCCGATCACCCCCACCTTCCCGCTGCTCGGGGTGCTCGGGATGATCCCCTTGCCGAGCAAGTGGCTGATCGAGTTCGGCGAGCCGATCGGCACCGATGAGCTCGGCGCCACCGGCGCGGACGACCCGATGCTCGTCTTCGATGTCACCGACCGGGTCCGCGAGACCATCCAGCAGACGCTCTACTCGCTGCTCATGCAGCGCCGCAGCGTCTTCTTCTGAGCGGGCACGGTTTCGCTGAACATGGCCGGTTCCAGGGGTCCCCGGTGAGTCCGCCCTCCCCGCCGCGGCCTGGACCCGTCGTGATCACCCTGGTCACCCGGGCCGGATGCCATCTGTGCGAGCAGGCCGCCCCGGTGGTCCACCAGGTGGCCCGTGAGTGCGGCGCGCGGGTGGAGGTGCTGGACCTGGACGAGGATCAGCGCAGCCCTGCCCCGCGATGCCCACCCGGGTACAGCGAACTGGTTCCGGTGGTGCTGGTGGACGGGCGCGAACACGACCATTGGCGGGTGGACGCAGGCAGGCTTACCGCCGCGGTCCGGGCCCGCGGGTCTGGCGCGACGCGCCGACAGAGGTGGTGGAGAACCCGCCGACGGTGATTAGCGTCACGTGGTACGGCGCGGGCGTCCACTTCGACTTTGTCCGGCACCCACGAGCCGCATAGGCTCGCGTTCATCGATCATGACCTCGTAGAAAGATCTGCCGTGACGTCCCGCCGGTCGCCGATGAACCAGTCGTCGGTGCATGTCTGGGTTTCCCAGTGAGCGTACTCGTCATAGGTGTGTCGCATCGCAGCGCCCCCTTCGAGTTGCTCGAACGGTGCGCCTTGCCGCCTGCCGAGGCCGCCGCGATGGCCGCCCGGCTCACCCTCGCCGACGCCGTCAGCGAGGCGGCGGTGCTGGCCACCTGCAACCGGCTCGAGATCTATGCCGAAGTCACCTCCTTCCACGGCGGACTGAACGACATCGCCGCTGCCCTGGAGGAGACCACCGCAGTGCCGATGCGGACCATGGGCGGGCATCTGTACGCCCATCACGCCGACGAGGCGGTGCGGCACCTGTTCACCGTGGTCTGCGGGATGGACTCGATGGCATTGGGCGAATCCCAGGTGCTCGGCCAGGTGCGCGAGATGCTCACCACCGCCCAGGCCCAGGGCACCATCGGACGCAGCCTCGTCCCGCTGCTGCAACGCGCCCTGCACGTGGGCAAGCGCGCCTTCGCCGAGACCGGCCTGGCCCGCACCGGTCATTCCCTGGTCGCGCAGGCGCTCACCCACACCGACGACGTGGGTCTCGACCTGGGCGCCGCCCGGGCCCTGGTGGTGGGTGCCGGTGCGATGAGTTCGCTGTCGGCCAGCGTGCTGGCCCGCGCCGGAGTGCCTGAACTGGTCATCGCCAACCGCAGCCGCGAGCGCGGTGAACGCCTCGCCGAGCAGGTCGGGGGCCGGGCGGTATTGCTCGGGGAGTCCATCGTCGAGGCACTGTCCGTCGCCGACATCATCGTCACCTGCACCGGCGCCACCGGGGTCGTCCTGACCCTGCAGCGGGTCGCCGAGGCGCGCCAGGAGCGCGCGGTCGCCGCCGGTGGCGCGCCACCACCCCAGCTCATCGTCGACCTGGCTCTCCCGCACGATGTGGCACCCGAGGTCAGCGGCCTGCCGGGTGTGACGGTGATCGGCTTGGCCGACCTGCATGCCGAACTCGCCGACCTGGGCGTCGGGGAGGATCTCAACGCCGTCTCGGCGATCATCGAGGCCGAGACGATGGCCCAGCTGGCCTCCCAGCGCGCTGAACAGGCCACCCCGGCTGTGGTTGCCCTGCGGGCCTACGCCGAGGAGGTGGCAGCCGCCGAGTTGACCCGGCTGCGCGGCAAAGTCGGCGACCTCGACCCCGCCGTGCTGGCCGAGGTCGAACGCACCGTGCACCGGGTGGTGGACAAGCTCCTGCACCGGCCCACCGTCCGGGTCAAGGCGCTGGCGGCCGAGGCGGACGGGGACCACTACGCCAGGACCCTCGCCGAGCTCTTCGATCTCACCCTTGACAACAGTGTCAGCCTGCACGACCTGACCCAGGTGCTCGCGGTGGAGGTGGTGCGCCGATGAAACTGCGTCTGGGCACCCGCCGTTCCCTGCTGGCCCGCACCCAGAGTGAGCAGGTGGCCGATGCGCTGCGAGCAGCGGGACATCAGGTCGACCTCGTAGAGGTGGTCACCGAGGGCGATGTCAGCACTGCGTCCCTGGCCTCGCTCGGCGGGGTGGGGGTCTTCGCCTCGGCGCTGCGCCACGCACTCCGCAAAGGGGACATCGACCTGGCCGTGCACTCACTCAAGGACCTGCCCACCCGGGCGGAGAAGGGGCTGTCGCTGGCGGCGGTGCCCGCGCGGCAGGATCCGCGAGACGCCCTGGTCAGCCGGGATTCGCGCACCCTGGGCGAGTTGGGGGAGGGCGCCCGGGTCGGCACCGGTTCCCCCCGACGGGCGGCCCAGCTCAGGGCCCTCGGCCTCGGGCTCGAGGTCGTCGACGTGCGCGGGAATATCGACTCGCGGATCGCCCGGGTCCACGGCGGGGAACTGGACGCGGTGCTCCTGGCCCGCGCAGGCCTGATCCGGATCGGTCGCGACAGCGAGGTGAGCGAGGTGCTCGACCCGTTGCAGATGCTCCCGGCCCCCGGGCAGGGGGCGCTCGCGGTGGAGTGCCGGGCCGAGGACGAGCAGACGCACGCCGCCTGCGCAGGCCTGGACGATGCATTCACCCGGGCCTGTGTGCTGGCCGAACGGGCGGTGCTGGCTGAGTTCGAGGGTGGCTGTGCGGCCCCCGTCGGGGCCCTGGCCGAGTGGGCTGAGGGACTGGACGGGCCGGAGTTGTACCTGCGGGCCGTCGTCGCTGCCCCGGATGGACATGACGATCTGCGAAGGAGCCTGACCGGCTCCGTCCACACGCCCGAAGAACTCGGGCGACGCCTGGCTCGAGTTCTGCTCGATGACGGTGCCCGAGAAGTTGTAGGAGTCGCCAAGTGACCACGAAGCAGACATCCACGCCCGGACGCGTCGTGTTCGTCGGTACCGGCCCGGGTGATCCGGGCCTGCTTACCGTGCGAGCGGTCGAGGAACTCGGCACCGCACAGGTGGTTGTGCTGGACCGCCCACCGCAGGACGAGCGGCGCAGCGCCCTGATCGAGCGCTACTGCCCGGCGGACATCGAACTTGTCGAGGCGGGCTTCGGCGAGGACGGGCAACCACTCACCCACGCGGGCCGCGCCAAGCTCATCACCAAGGCGGCCAAGTCCGGGAGCCGGGTGGTGCGTCTGCTGGATGGGGACGGGTCGCTCTTCTGCGGGCTTGCCGAGGAGATGCTGGCGTGTGAGAAGGCCGGCGTCCCCTTCGACGTGGTGCCCGGGGTCGCGGCGGCCACCGCCGTACCCGCCTTCGCGGGGGTGCCGGTCACCTCCACCTCGGTGCAACAGGTGCACTTCATCGACGCTCGGACCCGGTTCCGGCCCGCCGATGTCGCCGACGCCAAGACCAGTGTCGTGCTGCTGGGAACCCGCCTCGATCTGATCGGTGCCGCCGCCGCCATCGTCAAGGCCGGGCGGGCAGGCAGCAGCGAGGTCGTGGTCACCTCCGGGGGAACCACCACCACCCAGTCCAGCAACCAGACCACCCTGGACGAACTGGCCGCAGGTTCCACCGAGCCGCTGCCCGGCGACGACGCCTTCCTGGTCGCGGTGCTCGGCCCGACCGTCTCCCTGCGCGAGCGGATCTCCTGGTTCGAGACCAAGCCGCTGTTCGGCTGGCGGGTGCTGGTCCCGCGCACCCAGCAGCAGGCCGGCCCACTCTGCGACCGGCTGGCCCGGTACGGCGGGGTGGCAGATCTCGTCCCCACCATCTCGGTGGAGCCCCCGCGCACCCCGCACCAGATGGACAAGGCCGTCACCGGACTTGTCACCGGTCGGTACGAATGGGTTGGGTTCACCTCGGTCAATGCCGTGCGCGCGGTCCGCGAGAAGATCGAAGAGTACGGCTTGGACGCGCGCGCCTTCTCCGGGCTCAAGGTCGCCGCCGTCGGCGGAGTCACCGCCGCGGCCCTGCGCGACTGGGGCATCAAGCCGGACCTGGTGCCCAGCGGTGAGCAGTCGGCCAAGGGACTGCTGGCCGACTGGCCGCCGTATGACCGGGTGCTGGATCCGATCAACCGGGTCTTCCTGCCGCGCGCCGACATCGCCACCGACACCCTGGTCGCCGGTCTTCAGGAATCCGGCTGGGAGGTCGACGACATCACCGCGTACCGCACCGTCAGGGCCGCCCCGCCACCGGCCCCGGTGCGCGAGGCGATCAAGGCAGGACGTTTCGACGCGGTCGTCTTCACCTCCTCCTCCACGGTGCGCAACCTCGTCGGCATCGCGGGTAAGCCACACCCGTCGACGGTGGTTGCCTGCATCGGGCCGGCCACCGCCAAGACCGCCGAGGAGCACGGGCTCAAGGTGGACGTGCTGGCCCCGAATCCGAGCGCGAACGATCTCGTCGACGCGCTTGCCGATTACGGCAGCGGACTTCGCCGGGCGGCCATCTCCGACGGCCTGCCGGTGCTGCGTCCCTCACAGCGTGGGCACTCCAACCGTCGTCGGGCGCGCTGACCTGGATGGCCTACCCAGTCGATCGGCCGCGCCGGCTGCGGGCTACTGAACCGCTGCGCGCGTTGGCGCGCGAACACCGGGTTGCCGCCGGCCAGCTCGTCCTGCCGATGTTCGTGCGGGAGGGGATCGACCGGCCACAGCCGATCTCGAGCATGCCGGGTGTGCTCCAGCACGATCTCGGATCGCTGGTGTCTGCGGCTGAGGAGGCCGTCGCCGCAGGGGTCGGGGGCCTGATGCTCTTCGGAGTGCCCGCCACTCGCGATGCGCGCGGTTCGGGCGCGGACGACCCGGACGGCATCCTCAACGTCGCTCTCGGCGAGGTCAGTGCCGCCGTCGGTGACCGCACCGTCGTGATGGCAGATCTGTGCCTGGACGAGTTCACCGATCACGGCCACTGTGGGGTGCTCGACCCGGCCGGCGCGGTCGACAACGACGCCACCCTCGCTCGGTATGCGTCGATGGGGCTGGCCCAGGCCCGGGCTGGCGCTGCCGTGCTCGGCCTCAGCGGGATGATGGATGGCCAGGTGGGTGCGGTGCGTGCGGCGCTGGACGCCGAAGGCTTCACCGACGTGGTGCTGCTGGCGTATGCCGCCAAGTACGCCTCGGCCTGCTACGGCCCCTTCCGGGAGGCGGTGGACTCCCAGTTGGTCGGGGATCGGCGCACCTACCAGCAGGATCCGGCCAACTCCCGCGAGGCGCTGCGCGAGGTGGCCCTGGATGTGGGCGAAGGCGCCGACATCGTCATGGTCAAGCCGGCGCTGCCCTACCTCGACGTGCTCACCCGGGTCGCGGATGCGAGCCCGGTGCCGGTCTGGGCCTATCAGGTCAGCGGCGAGTACGCGATGATCGAGGCGGCAGCTGCCAATGGCTGGATCGATCGTGAGCGCGCGGTGCTGGAATCCCTGACCTCGATCGTGCGGGCCGGAGCGGATGCGGTCCTGACGTACTGGGCGGTCGAGGCGGCCGAGTGGCTCGGGCGCACGTAGCCGTCCGGCCGGAACCGACCCGACTCGCCACCCTCGCCCTGCTCGGGGTCACCGCAGCCTGGGGTTCGACCTTCTTCCTCACCAAGGACCTGCTGGAGCAGGTGCCGGCCACCGACTATCTGGCCGTCCGGTTCACCATTGCCGCGGTGGTGATGGTGATCGTCTTCCGGGGACCGCTGCGGCGTCTGAACAGGCGGCAATGGCGGGACGGGCTGGCCCTGGGCTGCATCTATGCGGCCGCACAGATCGTCCAGACCGTCGGATTGGGATACACCTCGGCGTCGCTGTCGGGTTTCATCACCGGGGTCTATGTGGTGCTCACCCCCTTGATCGGGGCCTTGGTGCTGCGTGATCGGGTCGGTCCGCCGATCTGGGCGGCCGTGCTGCTGTCCGTGCTGGGGCTGGGGGTGCTGTCGATCCATCCGGGAGCCGGCGGCGGACTCGCGTTCGGCTACGGGGAGTGGCTCACCCTCGGCTCCTCGGTGCTCTACGCGGTGCACATCCTGGGCCTGGGACGGTACTCGACGCCCTCGACCGCGGCCGGGTTGAGCGTGGTGCAGATGATCGCCCTCAGCCTGGTGTGCACGGTGGTCGCCGTGCCGGACGGGCTGCGGCTGCCGCAGACGCCAGGGGCCTGGGGATCGGTGGTGTACATGGCTGTGGTCGCGGGTGCGGCGGCGATGTGGGCACAGACCTGGGCGCAAGCCCACCTCAGTGCGGCTCGGGCTGCCATCCTCATGACCATGGAACCGGTCTTCGCCGCCGGGTTCGCGATGCTCTTCGGAGGCGAGTCGCTGACCCCGCGGATCGCCCTGGGAGGAGCGCTCATCGTGGCCGCCATGTATGTGGCCGAGCAAGGCAGCGTCCAGGAAACCGGGCAGCCGCCGCCGGTGCATCCGAGCGCGCCATGACCTCGCCCGGGAGCGACGCTGATGCCGGTGATGCCCTTCATGCGGCCGCGGACGAACTGTACGGGCTGCCACCCGGCGACTTCACCGCCAGGCGCAACGCGCTGGCTGCCCAGGCCAAGGCTGACGGGGATCGGGAAGCGGCCGCGCAGATCGCCCAGCTCCGCAAGCCGGTGATGGCGGCCTTTCTGGTGAACCTGCTGGTCCGTGAGGAGCCCGAGCAGATCGCTGCCCTGGTGGATCTGGGAGCCGCCATGCGGCGCGCCCAGACCCGGCTCTCGGCCGACGACCTGCGTCGCCTGGGAGCCCAGCGTCAGCAGGTGGTGCGGGCCCTGGCCAGCCAGGCCCACGCCTTGGCAGGGGAACTCGGGGCCAAGCCCAGCCGGGACGCCCTGCACCAGGTGGGCGACACTCTGCAGGCCGCGCTGGCGGATCCGGAACTGGCCGACCAGGTCCGGGCCGGTCGACTGAGTGCGCCGCTGAGCTATGCGGGGTTCGGCCCGGCCGGTCTGCAGTTGGTGCGCGAGGCCGAGCCCGCCTCGTCCGCACCCGTTGAGGACGAGCAGGCTCGGGCGCGGGAGAGGGCCCGGGAACAGGCCAAGGCGGAGGTGGACCTGGCGGCCCGGGCGGTGGTGACCGCGAACCGGGCCCTGGCAACCGCCAAGGATGCCGCAGCGCGCGCGGATCGCGACCTGGCCCGAGCCGAACAGGTGCTTGCCGAGCGCCAGGCCGCACTCGAGGAAGCTGCTCGAACCCAGCAATGGGCCCGGGACAAGGTGGCGTCCTGCACCGAGTCCCACGCCCAGGCCGGCCAGGCTCAGAGGCAGGCGGTCGCCGCGCTCACCGAGGCCAAACGCACCCTTGCCGAGTTGGAGTAGACAGTGAGTCCCTATCCTGATCATGATTCTGTGGGGGCAGATTCGCTTGGAGGGCGGATGAGTCAGGTGCAGTGGCTGGAGGAACTCACGACGTGGCGAGGAACGCCGGTTCGGGCGCAGTTGCGTAGGACCGGGGCCGAAGTGTCGGTATTTCGGGAACAATGGCATGGGGGTTCGCTCGGGCGGGAGGACGCATGAGCCAAGTCGAATGGCTGGACGACCGGGAGCAGGCTGTGTGGCGTCTCTACCTGGAGGTCTCCCAGCGTCTGTGGTCCCGCCTCACCCGCGAACTGGGCGACGAGACCGGTGTCTCGATCGCCGAGTACGACGTATTGGTCAAGCTGTCCGAGGCTCCCGACCGCACCCTGCGGATGAGTGAGTTGGCCAGTCGGACCACCCAGTCGCGCAGCCGGGTCACGCACACCGTGGCCCGGATGGAGACCGCGGGGCACGTGGCGCGGCAGGCGAGCGCCGACGACGGGCGGGGCGTCACCGCCACCCTCACCGACGCCGGATTCGCGCTCCTGGAGTCGGCCGCCCCGTCTCATGTGGGGTCGGTGCGCGAGCACTTCATCTCGCATCTGCCGAACGAGTCGCTGGTGCAGGTGGAGGAGGTGCTGGCGAAGATGGCCCAGCATCTGCGCGCCCTCGATCCCAACCACGCCCCGTTCGCGCCGGGCAGCCAGGAATAGTTGACGCGTCACCTAAGTTCTCAGGGGTGTCCGGTTCTTTACCGACCAAGGAGTTGAGGACATGCCTGCCATCACCGTCGACAACATCCTGACCCTGCCCCGGGTCACCGAGCCTGCGCCCACTGCGATCGCGCGGCCGCTGCGTTCGCTCACCACCGCGCCCAGCGGCTATGAGGGAGAGGGCTTCCCCGTCCGGCGCGCCTTTGCCGGCGCCTCACTGGCCGACCTCGACCCCTTCATCCACATGGACCAGATGGGTGAGGTGGAGTACGCCCCGGGCGAGCCGAAGGGCACCGACTGGCACCCGCACCGCGGCTTCGAGACCGTCACCTACATCATCGACGGGACCTTCGAGCACCGGGACAGCCATGGTGGGGGAGGCAGGATCACCAATGGCGATACCCAGTGGATGACGGCCGGCTCCGGCCTGCTGCACATCGAGCGGCCACCGGAGTCGCTGGTGGTCTCCGGTGGGCTCTTCCACGGGCTGCAGTTGTGGGTGAATCTGCCGCGCACGCTGAAGATGGCACCCCCGCGCTACCAGGACATCCGGGCCGGCCAAGTCGGGCTGCTGTCCAGCCCGGACGGCGGGGCGTTGATCCGGCTGATCGCCGGCGACCTGGACGGTCACCGGGGCCCGGGCATCACCCACACCCCGATCACCGTGCTGCATGTCAGCCTGGCGCCAGGGGCGCGGCTGCGGCTGCCCTGGCGCAAGGACTTCAATGCGCTGGTCTACGCCTTGTCCGGTTCCGGCGACGCCGGCCCTGGGCGGCAGGCGATCCGCACCGGCCAACTCGCGGTCTTCGGGCCCGGTGACGTCATCGAGGTCGGAGCCGACACCAGTCAGGAGTCACGGGTGGACGGGCTCGACCTGTACATCCTGGGCGGGGCGCCGATCCGTGAACCCATCGCGGCCTATGGACCGTTCGTGATGAATACCCGCGCCGAGCTCGTCCAGGCCTTCGAGGACTACCAGGCGGGTCGACTCGGGAGCATCCCGAGCGAGCCGCACCCCGGTCACGACGTGCTCTGAGCCCGTCGTCCAGTGCGTCGTCCACTGTGTAGAAACGGGTTTCCCCTGGATGGCAGGTCGCCGGTGCCGGGCGGTGGCGGTTCGTAGCCTGACCCCATGACTGACCGGCAACCCATCATTCCCGACGGCATGCAAGCCGTCTACGACGACATCCACTACGCCCCCGGCGTCCGCGTCGGGGACGTGGTGTATGTCTCCGGTCAGATCGGCCGGGACGCGAACATGCTGCTCGTGGAGGACAAGCGAGCCCAGTTCGTCCAGGTCTTCGAGAACCTCCGCAAGGTGCTCGAGGCGGCCGGGGCGAGCTTCGACGACGTCGTCGACGTGTTGAGCTTTCACACCGACATGCGGGATCTGCCCCTGTACATGCAGGTGCGGGACGAGTACCTGACCAACGCCGAGTCCTACCCCACTTGGACCGCCATCGGTGCGGCGATGCTTGGCGGTCAGGCTGGCTACTACCTTGAGGTCAAAGTGGTGGCTCACCTGCGTGGGTGACTGACGCGAGAAGTGTGGTTGGCATGTGGTCGGCCATCGATGTGGTCGGCCAGCGATGTGGCATCCGGCGACTCGGTGCGCATCCCTGCGTCCAGTGGCGTGGGACCCAGGGGCCGGGCCCTCACGGCGGGCCGCGCGGGGCCGCGCTCAGTTCGCCGTCGTCGTCGGTTACGTCGTCGGTGAACACTGCGGACCGTCGTCGTGGTCGCCCGGTCACGATGGTCGGGAGCCTGCGAGGATGGATGGGTGAGTGAGTCCTACACAACCCGATCCGAGGCCCTCTTCGAGCGAGCGCAGCAGGTGACTCCGGGCGGGGTGAACTCGCCGGTGCGTGCCTTTCGAGCGGTGGGCGGCACGCCGCGGTTCATGACCGCCGGCCACGGGCCGTACCTGACCGACGTCGATGGAAACCACTACGTCGATCTGGTCTGCTCTTGGGGGCCGATGCTGCTGGGTCACGCCCACCCTGCCGTCCTGGAAGCAGTGGAAGTGGCTGCTGCACAAGGATTCTCCTTCGGCACTCCAACCGAGAACGAGGTCCTGCTGGCCGAGGAGATCCTGAATAGGGTCGGCCCGGTGGAGCAGCTGAGGCTGGTGAACTCCGGCACCGAGGCCACGATGAGCGCCATCCGGCTGGCCCGTGGCTTCACCGGGCGCCCGGCGGTGGTGAAGTTTGCCGGGCACTACCACGGCCACGTCGACGCGCTGCTGGTGTCGGCCGGCTCGGGCGTCGCCACCCTCGCCCTGCCCGACACCCCTGGGGTGACGGGTGCAGCCGCGGCGGACACCATCGTCCTGCCGTACAACGACCCCGATGCGGTGACCGCGGCCTTCGCCGAGCACGGCGATCGGATCGCCTGCCTGATCACCGAGGCGGCGGCCGGCAACATGGGCGTGGTTGCTCCGGAGCCTGGCTTCACCGAGCACCTGCGTGCGGTCACCAGGGAGCACGGCGCACTGCTGATCAGTGACGAGGTGATGACCGGCTTCCGGGTCAGCCCCAGTGGCTGGTTCGGCTTGGAGGGGGTCGCGCCCGACCTGTTCACCTTCGGCAAGGTGATGGGCGGCGGATTCCCGGCTGCGGCCTTCGGCGGCCGCGCCGACGTGATGGGTCACCTGGCCCCGGCCGGCCCCGTCTACCAGGCCGGCACTCTGTCCGGGAATCCGGTCGCGACCGCCGCCGGCCTGGCCACGCTGCGGGCCGCCGACGAGGCCGTCTACGCCCGCGTCGATGCCGCCTCCCGGCAGTTGCAGGGTGAGGTGAGTAGCGCCCTGTCCGGTGCCGGGGTGCCGCACCGGATCAACACCGCCGGCTCGATGTTCTCGGTCTTCTTCACCGACCAGCCGGTGCGTACCTATGCCGAGGCGCAGACCCAGGACGTGCAAGCCTTCGCCGCCTTCTTCACTTCCATGCTGGACGCCGGGATCTACCTGCCACCCTCGGCCTTCGAGGCATGGTTCCTGTCGGCCGCCCACGACGACGTCGTGCTGGGGAAGGTCGTCGACGCACTCCCCGCTGCGGCGCGTGCGGCCGCAAGCGTGCACTAGTGCCTGCCGATCTGCTCGGTTAGGGCGATGTGTGGCTGCCAGACGTGACCCGGGTGACGTTGTGCGGTCTGAGGTGGTTGCTGCTGCCTGCCATACGTCACCCGGGTGACGTTGCGCCGCCTCGGGTAGCGATAGAGGCGGCCCGGGGCGTCCAGATGTGACCCGGGTGACGTTTGGCGGACCGGGGTCGTCGTTGGTGGCTGCCAACCGTGACCCGGGTGACGTTGTGCGGTCTGAGGTGGTTGCTGGTGCGTGCCAAACGTAACCCGGGTGACGTTTGGCGGACCGGGGTCGTCGTTGGTGGCTGCCAACCGCGACCCGAGTGACGTTGTGCGGCCTCGGGCGGCGACAGAGGCGGCCCGGGGCGTCCAGATGTGACCCGGGTAGCGATGTGCGCCTGCCAAAAGTGACCCGAGTGACGTTTGGCCGCCTTGGGTCGTTGCTGGTGGCTGCCAACCGTGACCCGGGTGACGTTGTGCGGTCTGAGGTAGTTGCTGGTGCCTGCCAAACGTCACCCGGGTGACGTTGCGCCGCCTCGGGTAGCGATAGAGGTGACCCGGGGCGTCCGGATGTGACCGGGGTGACGTTTGGCCGCCTTGGATCGTTGCTGGTGGCTGCCAGATGTGACCCGGGTGACGTTGTGCGGCGTGGGGTAGCGGTAGAGGTGACCCGGGGCGTCCGGATGTGACGGGGGTGACGTTTGGCCGCCTTGGATCGTTGCTGGTGCCTGCCAAACGTCACCCGGGTGACGTTGCGCCGCCTCGGGTAGCG